>CAYXYB010000002.1:0-209995 GCA_964469215.1 uncultured Lentimicrobiaceae bacterium | reverse complement strand
GCATCCTAATATGCTGTATATTAATTTATTACAAAATGCAACTGTTGAACTCCAGCTTTACATATTGTGTAAAAATGGAATTGGATGAATCTGCCAGCGTAGAAAGGCTGATCAGCCAGATTTCTAAAAAAACATCGACTATAATCTGTAATTTTGACTATTTTTGCAAAGAATCTAATACAATCCGTTATGATTAAAAGAGAGCTTTTCTATAGTCGTATCGTTCCGTTTGTTGATAAACCGGTAATTAAGGTTATCACAGGCATCAGAAGATCTGGAAAAAGCACATTTCTGAAGATGTTGATCAGAGAGTTTGAATCCGGAGGTGTGGCAGCTTCAAACATTATTTATATCAATAAAGATTCTCTCTCATTTGAATTCCTGAAGAACTACCGCGATCTTCATATATATGTTACGGATTGTTTAAGCAAGGCAGAAGGGAAAAAGTATCTGATCATAGACGAGGTGCAGGAGATAGATGAATGGGAAAAGGCTGTTGCCGGTTTCTTTGCCGATGAAGTGGCAGATATCTACCTGACAGGGTCTAATGCAGATTTGTTGTCCTCTGATCTGGCAGAAAGCCTTACAGGAAGATATGTTGAATTTCGTTTAAACACTCTCACATTCAGTGAATTTTTGTCTTTCAGAGACAAGCACTCCGGTAACGACAGAGATGAGTTCAATCTCTACCTGAAATATGGAGGATTTCCTGGTATACACCAGATGCTGTTTGAAGAAGAGGTTATCACCCAATATACCGGTGCCATTTACAGTACCATTCTGCTGAGAGATGTTGTTTCCAGGTATCAGATCCGGGATGTTTCCCTTCTTGAGCGAATTTCACGCTATCTCGCGGATAATTGCGGCAACATTACAACAGCCAGAGGTATAAGTTCGTATATCAAATCACAGCATCTGAGCTGCTCTGCTGATACAGTTCAGAACTATCTGCATTGGCTGGTAAACGCTTTTATGTTTCAACGGGTATCACGATTCGATATCAAAGGCAAACGGCAACTTGAGCTATACGACAAATACTTTTTGGGCGATATCGGGTTTATGAATGTATTATTTGGAGATAAAATTCAGGATATCTCCGGCAAACTGGAAAACATTGTATTTCTTGAACTTGTGTCAAGAGGCTACACTGTATACGTTGGAAAACTGGCAGATCGCGAAATCGATTTCATTGCAACAAAAGGGTCCGACAAAATGTACATTCAGGTTGCTTATCTTCTGGTAACCGAAGAGGTTGTTTTCAGGGAATTTAATGTCCTGGAAGCAATTCCTGACAACTATCCAAAAATTGTATTGTCGCTTGACGAGCATTTTGGACGGGAGCGTAATGGAATTCAATGGATGAATCTGATCGATTTTTTAAAACAGAGCTAATACCGACCGGGTCAATGTAAACTGGTCAATAATAATGTCACCCCCGTATTGGTTTTCTCAGTCCCGTCAGGTTCGATATAAATTGAAAATGGAAAATGGAAAATTGAAAATTGGCTTTACCTAAAACAAACCACGACTCAGGTGGTGATGCACTGAGCCGCTTTTCATGTCAGAAGCCGAAGGGTGTCGATGGGGGTTATAAAATACCTATACCTTAAGGATTCCGGGTCTTTAATGGCACACGGATAACACGGATTAAACAGATCTGCACGGATCAATTAATCCGTGAACATCCGTCGCATCGGTGTTATCCGTGTTCTATTTAAAAATCATAGTGCAACATAGAATTGCACCATGTGACTTACCATATAACCAGTTTTTCGATTTGTAAGCTATGTTATTTTACCATAAACACTTATGATCCTGGATTCTGCACAAAAAAAATTTCAATTTTCCATTTTCCATTTTCCATTTTCCATTTTCCATTTTCCATTTTCCATTTTCAATTTTCAATTCCCATCCAAGCGGGTGGTTAAAAATCCATCGAAAAAACATCCTTGTCTTCAAGCCGCAGAACCCAAAACCCCTAAGAGGGAAGAAGTTTCATTATGGAAAAAAATCGCGAAATACATCATTATTATGGAAAATAATCGTGAGTTTTGCAGTGATAAAGACTTATTTTAAAAATTAATCTCAAAATACATTGTTATTATAGAAAATAATCGCGATATTTGCATTGACATTGACTTATTATGGAAAATATTCCCGACATATATTTAAATGAGGTCATTTTTGGTACTGCCGACAAGAAAATCTCAGCACAGATTTCAAGACTTCAAAGGAGAGGCATAATTCGCAAAATTGCCCCACGATTATACACTTCAAACATGACAGACAGGGATGAAGAAATAGTCAGGCGCAATCTGTTTATCATTCTTGGAAATCTCTACTCGGGTGCTATAATCAGCCATCGCTCTGCCCTGGAATTTAAGCCTACACAGGCAGGCCATATTTTTCTGACATACAAATACACCAGGAAAGTGAATCTCCCGGGCATAACCATCCGGTTGTTGAAAGGCTATGGCCCATCAGACAATGATAGCCATTTCTTCGGAAATTTGCGTGTATCCAGTCAGGCAAGAGCATTTTTAGAGAATTTACAACCATCCAAAAGGCAAGGACAAACTTCAAAGACTCTTACCATTTCGCAAATTGAAGAAAAATTGGAACAAATAGTCAGGATAAATGGTGAGGATGAATTGAATAAAATCAGGGACGAAGCAAGAGAAGTCTCGAATGAACTTGGGTTGAACAAGGAGTTTCATAAACTCGACAAATTGATCAGTGCAATATTGAAAACTCATGATGCCGGTATACTATCCTCTCCTCTTGCCGCTGCCAGAGCATTTGGTTATCCTTATGATCCAATGCGTTTGGAACTGTTTGAAGAGCTCTTCAGGGCATACCAAAATCATCATCCCCATGGTTTATCGCGATGACTATTCAGGCGTGTTGAGGAAACTGACCCGACAGCAGGATGCCACCCCATATATTCGTATGTTGCAGCGTGCCTTTGAATTCAGTTCATTTGTTTACGGTGATGATATGGCCGGGATGGAGCAATATTTAAATGATTGTAATGCCTTTATGGAACATTCAGAAGGAAACCTCAAAATTGTAAAACGGGAATAAAAATAACCGTCAAACCACAGAAACCCATGAAACAAACCTATGCCGCCATGGCTCAACAGAGCATACCACAGGCAAGGCATCTCGACGAAGGATTCGTTTAACTAGACAGAGTTATGAATTATAAGTTATGAGTTATAAGTTATGAATTATAAGTTATGAGTTATAAGTTATTAGTTAAAAGTCAAAAGTTATGAATTTTTAAAAATTCCCCCGATTCCCCGATTCCCCGATTCCCTGATTGCACGAAACAAACCGCCATGGTTTCTGTCATGTGAAAAAAATATCAAAGAATTGTTTGTTTTAAATATTTCTCTATATTTACCCCTTCAAAAACTGTAACCATCAATACCTCACCCGGATGCTTTCACCTTTTGTTGATGCAGCGTTTGAGAACTGGAACCTGACCGTGGGGTGCGGACATGTCTCTGATGAGTGTGCGCACTGTACAGCCGAAAAGCTGGTGAACCGACTGGCTACCAACCCCAAAACCCCGAAATACCATGGTGGTTTCGATAACGTGGTGTGCTTCGACGATGCCCTGGCAGAACCCGCCAACTGGAAAGATCCCCGACAGGTGTGGGTTAGCCCTCTCTCCGACCTCTTCCACCCCGATGTCCCCGCGGAATTCATCGCCAAAGCTTTCAAGGCCATGGGCGATACCCCACACCATATATATTATGTACTCACCAAACGTCCCGAACGGCTGAATGACCTCCCCGACCTCACCTGGCACGACAATATCGTTATGGGTGTCTCGGTGGGCACACAGGCTGCCACCGGCCGCATTGCAGAATTGCAAGGGTGTGGTGCCAAACAGAAATTTATTGCCTTCGAGCCGCTGTTAGAGGAGATCACTAAGGTGGATATGAAAGGGCTGGCCTTTGCGTATGTTTCCGGCGAGCAGGGTATTGATGCACGGCCGATGGAGAAGGATTGGGTGGATGGTATCCGGAAGCAGTGCGACAAACAGAAGGTTCCGTTCCTCTTCAAAGGGTGGGGAGATGCTGCCAACAACCCCGATCCCGACGACCCCACGCTGAACAAGCTGCACCGTTACTACATCCGTGGTGGCCGCATGTTAGACGGACGGCTCTGGCTCGACAATCCGCTCCAGCCCGACGGCAAAGTCCCCACGGTGCATCTGTTCGGACACGATTACCTGGTGATGGACGACCACTACGGCCTCACCACCATCTGGGAGCTGAAGAGCTACCTGCCGGTGATGGACAAGAGGCTTCTGGCGCAGTTGCGCGACGACATCCGGAAGAACGGCATGCACGACCCCGTCCTGTTTGGCAGGGTAGGGGAGGTGAACCTCCTGCTGGAGGGTCACACCCGGCTGATGGTGGCTATGGAGCTGGGGCTTTTGGAGATCCCCACGAAGGAGGTGACGGAGCCTTTTGAGAACCTTGAGGAGGTGAAGCTGTGGATGGTGCGGCACCAGTTCCAGCGGCGCAACCTCTCGGCGGTGGAGAAGATCGATCTGGCGTGGAACAGCAAGGATACCTTGGAGCAGTTAGCCCGTGCCAACCTCTCCAAAGGTGGCAGGAGCGAGGATGTGGAGCAGGCGATAGACACCCACGCCGAGATCGCACGGCTGGCAGGTGTGGGGCGTTCCACCGTGGTGCGGTATGGCGCAGTGATGTCAAGCGCCCCCAGATCCCTGCAGGAAAAGATGCGCACCGGCGACCTCTCCATTGCCGCCGCTTATGGCAAACTGAAACAGCCCGCCACGCCCCCCGAACCCGGCACCGATCCCGACGCCACCACCCCCGACAAACCCGAAAAGACCCAACCCGAACCCAAACTGATACAAACCCACGAAGAAGGCCTTAACCTCCTGAACAACAACGAGATCTACGGACTCATCACCCTCCCCGATAAGTCTTTTTTGGAGTTTTTCTCCAAAAAACAGTTGCAACTCTTTGGATTCCATATACTTAAACCCGAAAACAGCCTTTGATCAAATGGGCAAAGGCTGTTTGAAATCTGAACAGAATTTGATAGATAGCTATATTACAATACATTACAAATATACACCCAATTTTGAAGAAGCCAGTGAGATACAAAATGAAATTACCGGGTAATGACATGAGCACAAGATGGAAAGGTGCATAAGGAGTAGATGTAGGTAGGAGGCGGATGGACAATCCGGCGGATCGGTTTGGGGGATGTGCGGGAGTATTTGGGCTATAAGTTAACAATCATTTTAAGACAGCAATCAGATAGAAAAACTATTTTTGAGGTATGGACAAGTTTGAATTTTATCGAGAACTATATCATAAAGAGAATGCAAGACGAACAGAAGTCTTGAACTCAATGAACATTCCCATAGCAATTATTTCGGCTTTATCTACTGCTTTATATTTTGTAATAACAACATTTGACTACAATATTGATACTTATTTGAATTTCATTTTCTGTGGACTTTTTACAATAGCAATTATATGTGTTTTATTTGCAATTTCCTACCTCATTAGAGCATTTAATAATTTTACCAAAGGATATAAATACTCAGGGATTCCCTATCCAAACGAACTCTATAATTGGCATAACGAACTTATAGAACATTATACAAACAATAATGGGACTATTCAAGACGCTGATAATCATTTTAAAGACTATCTTACATGTAATTTTGCAAAACATTCAGACCACAATATGTTCATCAATGACAAAAAGTTTTAACATATTTATATGTCAAAAAAATATCTTATTGCCGGACTTATTGTAATCCTATTATTAATGTTGCCTTTTGGTTATAACTACTTCAACAAAAAAGAGACGGTTCACAGAATAGAAATTTCAAATCAGACTACTGAAAATTAAATCGTAGTTGTTGAGATTAAAGTAATGTTAGAGCAGATAATTCAGTCTAATCAATTATAAAAAAATCAAAATGTGCAAGCACGAGAAAAAACCGACACCACCACCGCAACCTCCTCCACCGCCAAAGGACAGGGTAATAAGAGAAGGGCAAGAACCACCAAAACCAAAAGGTGGTAAGAATAAATAAAAACGGTTGCTAATTAACAGGACTATGAGCGGTGGTTAGTCCTTAGCCCAATTAATTAGTAACCCAAACGCTCAAGTGAGGTATTGATAAGGGACAACGACTGATAGATCTGTATGAATTACCCTATAAGACCACTCGACAGACAATGAAATGATTATTAAATCAAAAACATTACCAATAATGGAGAACAAATCACAAATTGAAATAATACTTGAGACTGATTCAGCACCCGACTTTCTAGCTAATTTAAACAAAGAGATTTTAACTATTGAATCTCATTACAATTCCATAGTAAGGAATCTAGAGAGTGAAAGAACAGCCATTGAAACAAGCTTTGCTAATTCTTTGACTTCTAGTCAAAATAATCATTCGCAACAAGTTTTAAAATCAACGGCAGCTATGGTTGATTCATTAAATTTTATGCAAAATCAACACAAGCAACAGATAATAGATGCTACAAAGGATTGGGAAAATGGAACTTATGTAGGAGATGCTATTTCTAGAATTGTTAGCGATATGAACAGTTCTAAAGACAACAACAATATCGCTAAGTGGTTTGTTGTAGGTCTTGGTGTATTTATTTTGTTTACAATTAAATGATATTTAGGATTGCTAATTGGGGTAGGTGGATTTTTGATTTTAAATACTATAGTGCAGAATATTGTAAGAAAACTTGATAGTATTAACTATTATGCACGAAGTGGTAGAACATCTTATGATGAATATGATAGAAATAAATTAAAAGAAATATCTGCCAACATCAGGGAAGCACTTAATAAGGAAAGCAGTAGAATAATTGATGAGATTAAAGTATTACGAGATACTTTTGCAGAAGAATACAAACAGAAAGAATATGAAGACAAAAATAAAATTGAAATATTGCGTTGTTCACTTGCAGAAGAATACAACAAAAACAAAGCTAAAGAACTTGATGAAAGAAATAAGAAATTAGAAGAACTTAAGAATCGAAGCCAAAGAATTTTAATTAACCTGAAAGAAAAAACAGATAACGAATTAAAAAATAAAAATACAACACTGGATAAGCACACCCAATTACTAAATAAGTTGCCAGAAACATTCAATCCAAATGAATTTAATTGGAATAGTAAAAACATATTAAGAAATAAAGAACTGGTAGCTTCAAACGTACGGATTGGTTATGAAACAATTACTTTAAACTTTCAAAGTATAAGTGATTTTGAAATTAATGAAATAGAACTTAACACTGAACTTGATAATAAAATTGAAATTTCGGACCAGTTACAATTTGACAGGGGTTATCTTTCCGGAAATCTCATACCTCCTCAATTTGAGGATTCTGAAGAATATGCTGAAATCATATTAGAGAATTCATATGTTCTTTTCTGTCAATATGGTGTTTCTGATATTAAAGATATTTTGCCAGCATTAGATAAAGTAGTTCAGCTTGGGAAACCCTTATTAATAATCGCTTGTGGTATGAACGAAGAGGTTCTGAAAACGATTATTGCAAATAGAGAAAGTGGAAAACTTAATACGATAGTTGTTAATGCACCCGGTTTTGGTATAAGAAGAAATGAGATCATTGAAGACCTTGCAATATTCACCGATGGCATTGTCATAAAAAATGAAACAGAAATAAACGATTTCAATATCGATTATTTTGGAAAAGCAGAAAAGATTATAATTAATAAGGAGAATACAAATATCATTAAAGGAAAGGGAGTGAAATCAAAAATTATTTCTCGCATCAATAGTATCTATGAGCAAGCTGCAAATTCTAGTTCGGTTTTCGATAGGGAGAAACTAATTGAAAGAATATCAAGTTTGATAAAAACCCAAACTTCAACAGAAAACACAAGCGAAAATAATGAGGATATAAGTGTAGAAATACCAAAAGAATTTAATTTACCTATCTGTATCCCATTTTTAAACAAATCTAACATTGTGTTTAATTGCAAAAACATAGCTGAAACTAAAGAAGCCATTCGAGTTTCCCACAATATTATTTCAAGAATTCTTTTAGCATTACCTGCAAGTAAAACTAAAATCACTTTCATAGATCCACTTGAATTAGGTGGGAATGCTGCACCATTCACCCCTTTGCTTCGCGAGATTTATGGAGGAATGGTTTTTACTCAACAGAACGATATTGAAAACCAACTTGCAATTCTGACAAGAGCTATTGAAAATGTTATTCAGAAATATTTGCAGGATAAATTCGCTGACATTGCTGATTATAATCTCAAAACAAAAGAAGTTCCAGAACCATACCGCCTCTTAGTGGTTTACAACTTTCCTCATGGTTTCAATGATACAACTGCAAACAAATTATTGAACATAATAAAGAGTGGGCCAAAATCAGGAGTACATACAATTCTGATTAACGATAGAAATGCAAAACTACCTTATGGAATTGATTGGAGTGCTTTTGATGGAATCAACATCAAAGAGATTTCGCTTACGAACACAAATACTTCAAATAAACATTTTGTGTTTGACAAAAATTTGCCTTACGGTGAAATCATTGATTATATAAACAAAGAATTACCGAATGTTAGTTCAATTAAAGTTCCCTTCACAAAATATATAGCTCCTCAAAATGAATGGTGGAAAGAGAAAGCACATAAGCATTACGCCGTGCCAATTGGCAGACATGCCCTAGAGGTTCAGAACTTAAAGTTTGACAACGATGATGATAACCAAGCTTTATTAATTGGTAAACCTGGTTCAGGGAAAAGTAATCTGCTACATGTGATTATTGCGAACTCAATTTGGAAATACTCGCCAGACCAACTTGAAATATATTTAATTGACTTCAAAGGCGGTGTTGAGTTCACAGTTTACGCAGACAAAAAAATTCCTCACATCAGAACGATTGCAATTGAATCAGAGAGAGAGTTTGGCTTAAGTGTTCTGGACGGTGTTGAAAAAGAATTATTGAGAAGAGAAAATGTATTTAGCAAAGCAGGAGTGCAGAACATTGAGCAATACCATGAAAAATTTCCGAATGAAAGAATGCCAAGAGTTCTTTTGATTGTTGATGAATTTCAAGAATTTTTCGCTGAGGATGACAACATCAAACAAGCTGTTGATGATAAATTTGACCGAATTGTAAGAAAAGGAAGGGCATTTGGTATCAATACACTTTTATCTTCACAAACACTTTCGGGCAACTCCATCAAGAAAAGCACAAAGGAGTTAATAGACATTCGGATTGCATTAATGTGTTCAGACCTTGACTCAAACCAAATACTTGACGATAGAAATCCTGCAGCAAGAGATTTGACAAGACCCGGAGAAGGAATTTACAACCCTGAAAACGGAAAGGTTGAAGGTAACCGAAGATTCCAAGCATTCTTTATTGAAAAAGATGACCTGATTAAAACTATTGAATCTGTTGTTTCATTCGCTAAAGCAAATGAAAACGGACATAGCAAATTCAAACAGATAATTTTCAGAGGTTCAGAAAAAGCAATCATGGAAAAAGATAATCACCCTTTGAAAAAATTGTCAGCTGTTTCAATTCCAAAATCTTTGAGGCTTTGGGTTGGTGAGCCAGTTGCAATAGCTGAAGATGTGATGGCTGTAATGAGAAGGCAGGGCGGTTCAAATTTATTAGTTGCTGGTTACGAGGAAAATATCGGATTGCGTGTGATGTGTAGTTCAATTATTTCAATTGCTGCACAGCAACAGCCGATTAGTTGCAAATTTTATTCATTCAATTTCTATAATGTTGATTCAGAATTTGTAAATATTCCTGGTGAATTGTTCAAGAACATTGACCAAGAGTGTGTCAATGTTAACGGCAGATATGCAAAAGAAACTTTATTAGAAGTTAAGAAAGAAATTGAAAACCGTATTTCGGGAGATTCAACTAACAATACAAATATCTACTTAACATTCTTTTCACTTCAAAGAGGAAGGACATTCAGGAAAGACGGATATTCAATGAGTGATGAAGGAAACTTGCTTGCTTACATTTTGAAAGAGGGTGCAGATGTTGGGGTATTTTCATTGGTGCAAGTTGACACGATGGATAATTTTTCAAAGAACTTAGATGATAATTTGCTCAAAGAATTTTCACAGCGCATTGCTTCACAAATGAATCCAGACAATTCGGTTAAATTAATTGGTAGCCAGAAAGCAGCAAAGCTGGGAAGCAACAGAGCATGGTATTATGACGACAACGAAAACACATTGATAAAATTCAAACCTTACGAACTTCCAACTTTAAGTTGGGTAGCTCAATTGCAAAAAGTACAATCAAATCTTTTATAATCTAAAAATATAAAATATGAAAAAGAAAAAAACAAAATCATTGATGAAATTTGTTTTAGATCTGAATGGAAGAAAAACAAAAATCAAATTTATCACTTCAGAGTGCTTTTCAAATGGAGAAAAGATATGTGTAGCGAACACAGAAAATGAATGGAAAGAGGCTTCAAAAAAGCGCATCCCTGCTTGTTATAATACTGCAAGTATATCAAATGGACATAACATTAAATTGTACAATTGGTATGCAATAAATAATTCACTTAACATTAGTTCTGAAAATTTTCAAATTCCCACAGATGATGACCTGGTTTTAATTCAAAAAGAGGTTTTTCGATATTTTGGTGAGAAACAAAGTATCTTTAAAAAGCTCCGCAATATTTTAAATGGTAAGAAACTATTTGTATTTGAATCTACTGGTTATATTACAAATAGTGGACTTCATGTTGCGGCTGACCAAACAGCAATAATTTGGACAAAAACCGAATACGATAAAAACAACTCTTATTGTTACCATTTTGATTTTGTTGAAATGAAAATTCTTCGACTACCGTATTCAAAAGATTATGGTTTCGCTCTTATTGAAATTGAAAAACTCACAAAGTGAATTCTATTAATTAATAAAAAAGCCTAAATCATGTCAGATGTTCACGGAAATCCTGATGAAATGCGACAGTTCGCTTATCATCTCAACAAATTAGCAATGGACTTTAGAGGATTAAAGGATTCTACAAGAGCCAAAATGAATCACCTAAGTCAGTCATGGCGCGACAACGAGAATGCTCAATTTGCACAACAGTTCGAGCAAGATGTAAAACCATTAGACAAACTAATACAAACAGCTGAAGAGTACAGCAACTTCCTTAAAAAGAAAGCTGCAACTCTTGATGTTTATTTAAACACAAAAAAATAAGTAGTGAGCAATTTCGCTTACATAAGGGATATAATCTCGCTTGAAGAATTAAGAGTTGCCATAGCAAGATTTTGTGAAGAAAGTGAGAACCAATTGCTAGAAATTGATTCAAAACTTCAATCACGAATTGGCAATTTACAATCTCTTGAATCGCAGTTTCAACGAATGATTGAAACAGCACAGGAAGATTTACGAAACGCAAACCGTGTCCTTTTATATTGCGAAGCGGATACTTATGAAGATGAAGACGGTCACACTCATTATCCAGATTGCGAATATGAGCAAGAAGAAGTTATTGAATGCAGGAAACGATTAGAACTAGCTGAACTCAATTACAACTCGTTCAGACGTGAAATTCGCAATCTGGAAATTGCTATTGCTGAATATCAAAATCCAAAAATCAAATACAGAACTCTAATTCAGTTTGAAAAAGAAGCAGCAACAAGCAGTTTGAAACAACTAATTAACGGAGCAGAAGATTATCTTTCAGTTTCTTCTCCTTTGAACAGTAAACATACAGATGGTTTTGAATTGGCAGAAGCCGTTGCAAGGGTTGACCCGACAATGATTTTAGCAGCAACTGTTGGAGTTGCTGAAATAATTCTCATGACTGTATTTTCTTTTATTGGTTTAAGTGGCAGTTTATTTAGTGTTTCTAACAAAAAGAAAAATGGACTGATTGCCACAACCTATTTAGAAAACCAAAATGAACTCACTTGTTCGGAATTGAAAATAGAGAATAAAGATTCTGTAATGTACGGGAAAATCGTCAGCGTAAATATCCCGGCAAGTTTACAAAACGAGAAAGTTGGAAAATATCTTATTCAGAACATGGAAGCTAATTGCAGAGCCAACGACTGCAAGGAAATTTACGGCTGGAGTAATGAAGCAAATGTTCCTTTTTACAAGGGTTTGGGATACGAAACAAGAAATGAAGTTAAAGAATCTGGAAGTGAAGTTTTCAAACCACTAAACAGTAACTTTTCTTCAATTCAACAAAATGCAAAGGCAGCCTTTCAGGAATTGAGTAACTCTGATTTTTTTGGAGCAAACAATTTGGGTAGAAAAGAAATCAATCCATCAAATGTTATTTCACCTGCCGAGATTAGTGATGAGAAATTTTGGAATCAACACGGATTAGACCAATCAAAATACATTGACCTTATTGACAAGTATCAAAAATGCCAGGATGAATTGAAGAAAGGAAAATCACTTGACGAAATCAGGAAAGAAGATATGTGGGTTGCTAATGCACACGATGTTTTTCATGGTTCTGAACCAATTCGCTTGTTAAAGGCAGGCGACTATTATCAGATTGACAGTAACGGCAGACATAGGATTGCAGCAGCACAAGCATATTTCTTACAGACAGGAAAGACAGTTGTATTACCAGCAGATGTTTTTGAAAAAAATAGCCGATGAGTTTTCAAAGTAACAGGACATATATAGAGAGTGCTTATGATGTATTAAAGCAACAAGCAGTATCGACATCAGAAAATTGGGATGACCCAGTTCAAAGAAGATACTACGAACAGTATATCAATTCCCTTCCTAACGAAGTTCACACTTATTTGACAGAACTCTCAAAAATTGACAAGTCTTTTGAAAGAGCAGAACAAACAATCAATAATTTACATGAATAGCCAGCGCAGTTGGTGTCACATTTGCAATTGCGCAACACGCTGTTCAAAATAAAGAATACAAAAGAATTATCAAGGTACATTTGCGTGCCACTTAAAATTTTATTCTTTTTGTTTGTATAAGAATTTTCTGTAAATTGCGCCTTAGTTTAGTCTGACTTCATAGAGCCTGAATCCTCCAGATGACGGGTACTTATGGGTCAAATGCAAGAGAAACTAGCATACGAGACACGACGAAAATATACAGAGACATGAATGCATACAAGGCGATATACATAAGGAGAATTAAAGAACAAAGCGAAATGACTGTCAACCACACCAGACATAAAGATAAAGCTGTACTATTTCCTGCCACGCCATTTCAGTTTTGCAATTACCATCAAGTAATGCAAAATTTGGCAGGTCCAACAAATTGGCCCACTTTTCACGAATTTCCTAAGATTATATTAAAAATGAACTTTCTATCAAAGGTGTGTCAATAAATACTAATTTGAATTACTTTTAAAGTATCTAATATGAATCTAATAGCAAACACAGGCATTCAATTTTTCACCATTCCATTGGAAATCAATTTCAACGACAACTTTAAGATGTATTTTCATGAATGGCTCGATATGTCAGTCCAACAGAAAAAGTTGGAAATCGCTCATTTTTTCTCAGAAGAAGAAATTTGGATAAAGAAGCACATATTGTATGGTAGTAATCTCGGTTATGCTACTCTGAACAACAACTATAAAGTTACCGATTCTTGGGAAACAATCTCAACTGACGATGAATTTGATAATAGCTGCATAATTCTGATAGATACCGAAGAAGCAAGGGATTCGGGTTGCTTCGATGTGTCTCTAAGTAAAATTAATGAAGCCGATTGGAATAAGTTTGAAAATACTTGGTTCCCGATGCCATTCTTTCATCTCAAAGGCAAACGGTCGGATTTTGGGCCGACAAATTGGTGCCGTTTTAAGCTTATTCCTAACGGACAAGAAGGCAAAATCAAGAAATATAATCTCCTATTGGCTTTTGACACGAAAACCGTATTTAAGGAAGAAGGTTTTGAAGAAGAAAACTTCCAGGAAACGCCAATTTTTACAAATGCTGCCGATACTTTAAAAAAATATGCTTTATGTAATACCGAAGAAGGTCTGATTGGTTATTGTTCGGAAGAAAAAAATTGCGGATGGGTGGATAAATATGTGTTGAAACATTTTCACGACATTGATAACATCAATGACAGAAGATTATGCATGCCGAAAATGAAATATTTGGCACAGTATATATATATCAATAGGTATATTCAGCAATTTGGAAATTTGCCGACTTTCACTTTATATTCAAACCAAAATGCTGCTTATGGAAATGTTGATTTAGTAGTTGATATTGGTAATTCTCGCACTTGTTCCGTGCTTTTTGATAACAGCGATTTTACAAAATCAAGTCCTTTGGAATTGCAGGATTTTACTTATCCGGTTTCAAATGGGGCATTGAACAAATATCGTGATTCCTTTGATATGCGTTTGGCGTTCCGCGAAGCCAGTTTTGGCGGAAAATTCGGTTTGGAAAACAGTAGCCAATTTGTTTATCCTTCTATGATTCGTTTGGGGAAAGAAGCAAACCGGCTGATTCATCAGGCAACCAATATGAATACAGGTGCGGAAAAGACAAGTACTTTTTCAAGTCCGAAACGCTTTTTGTGGGACGAAAAACCGCAAAAACAGGAATGGGAATTCGTGCAATTAGGCGGCGAATCTGCCCGTCCGATTTATATTGAAGGTATTTCGGAACAATTAAACGAAGACGGAACTTTAGGCGATGGCTCAATCAAAAACCGGTATTCCCGTAAAGCATTGATGACTTTCGCTTTTCTCGAAATTCTGTCGCAGGCAAAAATGCAGATCAATAGTTATGCGCAGCGCAATCATTGGGGAAACGAATCAATGCCACGAAAAATTGGACGCATCATTGTTACCTGTCCTACTGCAATGTCGCATATAGAGCAAGTTGCACTTCGTAAGTGTGCCGAAGATGCCGCCATTATGCTCGACCGCTTCTTTGAAAACACTTATTCCATAGAGATGGATGAAACTGAAATCCGCAGGAGAATACAAGTTATCCCGTCTGCAAAAAAACTTTCCGCGAAAGAAGAGCGCATCGAATGGATTTACGATGAAGCCACTGCTGCTCAATTTGTTTTTCTTTATGCTGAAATAAAAGAACGTTATCAGAAAAACGTAAAGGATTATTTTGATTTCTATGGTAAAGTGCGTAGCGATGTGGAAGATTACAATAAAAAGTCACTTACAATTGGCTCGGTGGATATTGGCGCAGGTACTACTGATGTTATGATCGCCACATACAAGTATGAAGACAGCGATGCACAATGTACATTAATTCCAGTGCCCCGATTTTGGGAAAGTTTTTATTTCGCGGGTGATGATTTAATGAAACACCTCGTACAACAACTTGTTATTGAGGGACGGAATTCGCCAATAGAGCAAAAAATAAGACAACTCGGTAAAAATCCTATAGAAATTTTACAGCCATTTCTCGGAACTGATGTTGGAGTATCGTTCCGTAATCGCCGACTCCGCAGCGATTTTAACTTGCAGGTTTCTGTTCCAATTGTTGCGTATTACTTAGAATTACTGAAAGAAAATCAAGACGATTCAATTCTGTCGTACAGCGATATTTTCGGGACAAATCCGCCAACGCAAGCTGTTTTACAACATTTTAAAGACTGTTTCGGTTTTGAATTTGCCGATATTCAATGGACTTACAAAAAGAAAGTTGTTGCCGACATTGTTGAAAAAACCTTTGATTCGTTGATTGGTAAAATTTCTTCACTTCTTTCGTATTATACCTGCGATATTGTTTTGCTTTCAGGACGTCCGACTTCACTTAAACCGCTGTCCGACTTGTTTCTGAAGTATTATGCCATTTCGCCCAATCGTCTAAAAACAATGAATGATTATCGCGTAGGGCGCTGGTATCCCGAAGACAAACGCTATCCTTTTATCAACGGCAACGGAAATTTTATCAACCCAAAATCTATTGTTACAACCGGCGGAATGATCGGACAAATTGCTGAAAATGGAGGATTGGATGGTTTTACCTTAAATCTTTCTGAGTTAAAAAAGAGACTTCTGCCTACGACTTTTTATTTTGGCAAACTCAACGATGATTCATTGGTATATCTCAACACAATCATCTCGCCGGGCAATAACCACACAACATTTGCTGTTTCGAATTTGCCTTCTCGTATTGGCGTTCGGCAATTGGATATACCAGCATACCCTTCCCGGCCGTTCTACACCCTTGATTTTAATGATTTCAAAATTGAAGACCGCGTTCTGGGGCGATTTGATTTAGATGATCCGCCCATAAATCAGGTTCAGCAGGAAATTCAAAAAGAAAAAGATAAAATACACAAAGGAATGCCGCTAAAAGTTACAATATCGCGTGATATAAGCGAAGATATCGAAAAATTGACTTTGGAAGAAGTTACAGATAAAGAAGGAAATACGTTGAACAAGAATTTCTTCAATTTGCAAGTGCAAAGTATGAGTGAAGTTGACAGCTTTTGGCTCGATTCGGGTATTTTCTCTTTAAATATCAATGCTTCACAAAATTAAGGAGGCTGTAGTAATGAAAAAAACCATACAAAAACAACTCGAAATAATAGAAAAATCTAACGACTGGATCAAAACTTCGTTAGATGGCAAAAAAATGAATGAGGCGTATAGCAACATGGTTGACTATCGTCGTAAGTTGAACCGTAAAAAGGATGCTTTGGAAGATAACCCTGCTGCTGCTATGTTTGGTGAAAGTCAGGCAGGGAAATCATATCTAGTTAGTAGTTTATTATCAGAGGAGGGGAAACCATTTGAGATATTTGATGGGGCAGGAAAGGGATATAATTTCAAAGATAAAATTAATCCTTATGGAAATGAACATGAATCTACTTCAGTGGTAACGAGATTTACTACAAAACATAAATGGGTCAATAAAGATTATCCTGTTATAGCAAAACTACTTTCGCTAAAAGACATTATCCTTATATTATGTGAAGCTTACTACAGCAACCTTAAAGTTGATTCTTCATTAAGCTATGAAGATATAAACAATAGAATCAATGATTTTGAAGAAACGTATAAAAACAGACCTGAATGTCAGAAATTAATTATTGATGATCATATTAAAGACATTGATGAGTATTTTGAAAATAATTTTTCAAAATTAGTGTACAATAATATTAAAGATGCTAAATTTTTTGACAAATTATTGGTTTTTATATCAAAAATACCCCCGGTTGAGTGGGGTGATGTATTTGCTCTTCTCTGGAATTTTAATCCTGAAATAACAACATTATTTATGGATATGATAAATCAATATGAACGTTTAAATTTTATCAATACTGTTTATCTTCCAATTGATTCAGTGCTACGGGATAATGGAACCCTGCTCGAAGTAGATCGTTTAGATGAAATATATAACGAATATAAAGGCCCAAATGAAAACTATTGTAAGGAAACAAATGTATTTTTTACTGACAATAATTTGGAAAAAATAATCACATTTCCTAAATCATACTTATGTGCATTGACAGCAGAATTAGTGTTTATTTTACCAGAAAAGATTATACAGCAAAAACCTTTTTTAGATAAAACTGATTTGCTTGATTTTCCAGGCACACGGAGACCGGAAAGCACAGAGGAGAATAAAATCACTAATAAAGCGCTTTTACAATTACTACGCCGAGGGAGAGTCGATTATTTGTTTAACAAATACTCTTTTTCAGAAATGATCAACGTATTAATGCTATGTCAGAATCATAAGGACTCAAAACAAAGTGTTATGCCTGCGAAATTAAATAGGTGGATCGAAAATATGGTTGGGAACAGTTCAGAAATACGAGAAAATTTTCGTTGTCCCATTCCTCCATTGTTTATCATTTCCACTTGGTTTAACTGTGATTTGGAATTTGAAAATAGATTTGATGGAAATTTGAATCAAAAATGGCATGATAGATTCGTAAAAGTTCTTGAGGAGCAAATAATAAAGTCCGATACATATACTTGGTTTAATAATTGGACCAAAACACATCCTGACTTTATGAATATATATCTTTTAAGAGATTTTGAAAAATCTGATGACACAGGTAGTGGAAGTAAACTATTCAAAGGATATTCCGAACACAAAAAAGAACTTGAAGAAATACCTACACAGAATTATCTTAATTATCGCAAAGACTTGCGTCAATCGTTTCTTGATTATGATTTTGTAAAACGCCATTTTGCCAATCCTGCCGAAGCATGGGATGAAGCAGCAAGTATTAACAAAGACGGGACAAAGATGATTATTGATAAAATGACGATTGCAGCAAATCATATAAATCCTGCACGTATAGAAAAAATGAGGGTGGAACTGAACGAATTATCACATACAATTCTTGCCGAACTTTTAAAACATTTCCACAGTACGGATAAAGATGAGGAATTGCAAAAGGCAAAAAATACCGCAGGTGATATTCAATTTAAGTTAGCAACTGCTTTCTCTGCCGATAAAATCAAGAATTACGGACAACTGATGAAAGAACTGATGATTGACGAAAGTTCGGCACTTAAACTGTTTCGTGAAAAAGTAGATGATGTCGAACATCGCGATGTAATAAATATGGATAAATACAGCTTTTACCGCATAGATGTTCCTGTTGAGAATGGCGATACTGCTGAAAAATACTTTGAACGACTATGTATCCGGTACGAAAAAATAGTCGAGGAACGAAAAGAGGAATTTCGCGCTGAACTCGAAGCGAAACAAATCGATTTGGAAGAACTTATTCGAGGCAATTCTGATTTGATTAAAAACAATGCGCAACAATTAGCAGAAGCATTACTCGAATACTGGTTTGAACATATTTCCTTAAGCGACAAATATATTGTTCAACAGATATTAGCACAAGATAGCTCTTTGGACAATATCAAAGCTATGTATCAGAAACTATTCAAGAAATTGGGAATAGCCAAACACATAGCTAAAAAAATTCGCCGCTATGTTGATGGGCATAACAAAACCGATTTGCCTTATGAAATTGTTGCCGATATTTCCGCTGAATTGCTGAATAAATGTATTAACACTGTTGGCTTTGAATATCTTGACGAATCTGAAATTAATGATTTACGACAGGCAAACGCACAAAACAGTTTGGCTTTGATTCTGGATGACAACACAAATCCGACAGAAAATTCTGTTGAGGAACTTTTTACCAAAGTTGAAAATCAGACGGAAATTATGACTTCGCAACCAGAAGAAATGAAATCTTTGCCAAGTTTTCGTAATTATTCCACCTGGAGCCATCGCTTGAAAGTGGGTTTTGTCTCCGTTTGCGATATTCCAAACTACGATGTGACGGCTAATGCCAAATTAGGAAAAATCATTGACGATTGCAGAACCATAAAATACAATTAAAATGGCAACTTTAATAAATCACGAGCCTTTATTCAGTACCGATTTGAACAATTTCAAAGCGTTGCAAATTATTGGCGGAAAAACAATCTTCGACCGCTATAAATTAGCAAGTTCTATGCTTGGAAAACTTGATGAAAAATATCGGGCCTTTTTAGCTTATCCTGTGAAAAACAACGATATTATTGAATTTTACGGAATCAAAGCAAGAACCGATTATCCACAGATTTTATCGGAATTACAAGGCGATGATGCAACTAAATATCAGAATATCAAAGCTGAAACACTTGTGTATTACAAAAGCAAAATTGAGGAAATAAAAGCTGTAGACAAAGACAAAGCAGAATTCTTGGCAGATGCTGTAAAATTCGTTGATGACCGTTTTGTGTATTGCTATGATGATAAGGTTGTTCTCGGTGCGTGGGGTATGCAGTTGCGTGAAAATGTGCGTGAAGATATTACGGAAATACGCAAAGACATGCGTCAAAAAGAAATAATAATTGCAGATCCTCCAATTATTATACCTGAACCCGAACCACCACAACCAATAGCAAGTTATATTGTTTCTTTCAACGCAGGTGAAAACGGCACTCTTAATGGAAATTCTTTTGTAGCTAAAGATGATAATTCCTACCTTGGAGATGACGAAATACCTCAGATTGAATCGAAAGAGGGCTACGAATTTGTAGGTTGGGATGAAATCCCTAATGGTTATCAAGTTACAGAAAATAAAGAATTTACCGCACAATATCAACAAATCCCTCCTGTTGATGACCCACCTCTCCCCTGGTGGAAACGTTTATGGATGTGGCTTAATGCATTAGGTTGCCTTAAATGGCTATTGCGGGCATTGCTGCTTCTATTGTTGCTGCTTTTACTTTTATGGCTGTTGCGCAACTGCCACAGTTGCAGTCACCCTGCTGGCGGTGGTGGGGCACTCGGCGACAACGACAGCACCTGGCTCCGCGAAGATCCGAATGTTGGTAAAGATGGCGGTATTTATGATCCTCGCAATCCATATACACCCGTTCCAACTCCACCAGGCTATGAGGATGTATTGCCACCTCAGCAAGGCGTATTACCACCAATAGACGAAAATCCTGAAATTAAGCCTGGTAATCCGACAATAATCGCTAATCTCCTAAATGTGCTAATGGATAACCAGGATAAATCCATATTGGATTTGGCAAGAGATTTCAAGGCAAAATACCCAGATGAAAAGTATAAAGTCGTTTACTACGATGATGTAGTGAAACGTATGCAAATTCAAATTCCTGCTTCTGAAAGGGAAAAATTGAAAAGAGAAATTCCGCCTGCTTTTGCACCCGAATATGAACTATTCATTTTTGACGAATCACTCTTCGAAGGGATTCAATATCCAAGTGACCCTGGATTATCAGTAATCGAAAAATCATGGCACCTTACAGCGGTTAAAGCAGCTCAAGCATGGAACATTACGCGTGGTTCTGAAAAAATCACGGTGGCTATTGTTGATAACGGTTTCAACCTTGAGCATCCTGAACTGAAAAGTAAGGTGGTACAACCTTATAATGTGTGGCTGCATTCACAAGAGATTTTTCCTCAGAAAGTTGACCACGGTACTCACGTAGCAGGTATAGCCTTGGCGGTAGCCGATAATGGAAAGGGGATTTGCGGCATTGCTCCGAATTGCAAATTCATGCCTGTCCAAGTGGCCAACGAAAGAAATCAAATGACCATTACTTCAGTGTTAGACGGCATACTTTACGCACTTTATCAAGGTGCTGATGTAATAAATGTTTCACTTGGAAGCATGTTTACTGGCCTTGACCAATGCAATGAAGCTGATCAAAAGGATTTGATAAATAATCATTTCAAGGAAGAAGAACGATTATGGCGACATATTATGCGAATTGCCGCAAATCATAATTCGACAATCGTTATTGCAGCCGGCAACGAAAATATTTTAGCTGGCATTGATGCGATGCAACGACCCGAACTTTTCATTACCGTTTCGGCAGTTGATAAAAGCAATCGAGCTTTCACCAAAGCAGATTTTAGCAACTACGGGCAATTTTCAGACCTTTCGGCTCCGGGCGTTGGTATTTACTCTTCGGTTGGCAAGAATGGGTTTCAAACCATGGATGGAACCAGTATGGCTGCCCCAATCATTTCCGGGGCTGTTGCTCTGATGAAAAGTTTGAATACCAATCTTACCAGCAAGCAAATTCTTTGCATTTTGCAAGGGACAGGGGTAGAAACACATGGTAATGTCGGCAAACTTGTACAGTTAGACAAAGCTTTACAAAAGGTGAAAACAGGTGAGGCAGTTGATTGCACTCCCTCACCAACGACCGGAGATGTGCAGGTACTTCTCAAATGGTCCAATTATAATGATTTGGATCTTATTGTTACCGACCCATACGGCGAAACTGTTTGGTTCAAAAACAGACGTGTATCGAGCAGAGGGCAACTCGAAATTGACATGAATGTAGAATATCCCGACAGTAAGAAACCGATAGAAAATATATTTTGGCCAGCAGGCGGAGCCCCAAATGGCACATACAATGTGTACCTTTCGTACTTCAGACAGCATATCAACACTTCTGAAAATCCTTTTGCTATTACTGTAAAGTACGGGGATAAAACGGATGAATACACGGGTTCTATTACTAACGAAAAAGAAGCAATTCATATTTGCACCTTCACTTTGGGAAATGCAAGCAGCGTTCAAAATCCGCCAAATAAAAATCCAAATAATCCAAACACACTGCCTGCAGACAACCGCCGCACACAATTAGAGCAGGAACGCGACCGATTGCAGCGGGAGTTAGACAGAGTGAATAACGAGTTATTAAGAATAGGAAACAGCAGATAAATAATTGAATATTAATAAAATAAATAACACTAAATGAAACAAAGTAAATTTTCTTTAGCCGATGTGCTTGTAGTGATAGCAGTCATGGCATTCGGCTTTGTGTGCTTTATGGGCGCAAAATTTCTGAATATCGGTAACGATACTGTGTGGAAAATGCCACATACAACCGGTTGCTTAGTAATGGCATTGGTTTGTTCCATTTTATTATTTGCCACTTCCTTTGGAGCAAAACGCCTCAAACGGACAAGCCGAAATTTCAAAACCTGCTTTGTGTTGGAGGTGATTTTGCTCACCTTGTTTGTCTTGTTTGCTGTATTCTTTGCAACAAAAACTTCACCGTTCCCGCACTATTTCACAGTAACGGCAAAGAAGATGGTGATAAACAGCAAACTTCAAACAAGCATTATGCAGGCAGAAAATATTTTTACTGCATATGAATCTTATGCCGATAACCGCAAAACTCTTTACAAAAACAAACTCATAAGAGTGGTAGCGGCAAAAGATATAAACCCAGATGAATATAAAGCCTTTGGATTTCACAATAATGGTATTTCAGACAATAAACAGATCCAAACAAAAATGTGGACCGTACATGCCGATTTGTTTCCAACCAATTATAGTGATCCAGTCGCTGGTAACGGAATAAAAGAAATTGCTACCAAATGGTTGCAAGATGCCAAAAAAACAATAAACCGTTGGAAATTCATTCGCATAGTGAGCGTTGTGAATCATATTGAGAATAAATCAAACAAGTGGCTCAGTACTTTGGTTACACTCTCACAAATTCGCCAACTGGGCGAACAAACTACAGATTATTCCTACACTCTTTCGTTTGGCGATGTAAAAACACATTTTACTCAACTAGAAAGCCCTACACTACTTTCTGTCGGACTTGCAGTACTGGCATATGTTCTGATGTTGCTGTCGTGGATGGTAACACCGAGACATACTCGTTGGCCAGGCCTGAAGTTGCTTTTCGGTTTGGGGAAAGCAAGGGATAATGAATGGTAAATATTAATAATCAAGAATTTAAATACAATATGGACAAACAATACATTTTAGAAAGGGTCGAAGATTTTACGGCCGAACAACATGCCGATTTTATAAAGAATGGCATTGTTACTCTTCTTGAACTCAAAAAGACAGAGTGTTTAGACAAAACAATGGCTGACAGTATATCAATACTGCTAAAGGCCGACGAGTTGGAACGACAAAGAGCGAAAGCAGAACGCGACAAAGCCGATGACGATGCGTGGGAAACAGTTTGCTATGGCAATGAAATTACTCTCATTGATTGGATTAACAGTAATACGAACAATAAGCACCTTCAGGAAGCAAAAGATCGAGTTAAGTATTTACAGGTGGAAAGAGAAAAAATAAAGAATCAAAAGCAAGCTATTTTAAATGGCATTCGTTGTAATCCCAACAAATATACAGCAAAAGAAATCTTAGAATTTATTAATAATGGATATATTTTAGAGCAAGAGCTTCGCGATTATTGTAATGTTCCACAGAGTGCTATTGATAATTTAGGTAATATAAAAGCACCTGATTTAATTCTTGGCACTACTCCGGATTCTATTCCCTCTGGCTATACCGAAGTGTATTTTTGGGGATACAAAGGTTCAGGCAAAACATGTGCGTTAGGCGCGATATTAAATATAGCAGAAAAAAAAGGTTATTTGGAAATTGCTGAGGGACCCGGTAATTGGTATGCAACTCAATTAAAAAATATTTTCTCTGAAGATGGCATTGCAAATGACTTTCTACCCGCCCCAAGTCCGGTTGAAACCACACAATATTTGCCCTTTACCTTAAAATATCCAAATGAAAGAAAAAGCCGATCAATATCATTGATAGAATTAAGTGGAGAAGTATTCCTATGCTTTGCTTATCAAATTGCAGGCAAACCATTTCCTTCACTATCACACGAAAATACTTTTAATTTGTTGAATAAGTTTTTGAAAAGCAATAACCGTAAGGTGCATTTCTTTTTTATTGACTATGATCGAGAAAACAAACCAGACGATAATAAACTAAAACAAAGCGACTATTTAGCTGCAGCTAATGTCTACTTCAAAAATAACGCTATTTTTGATAAAACAACCGATGCTATTTATGTAGTTCTCACAAAAAGCGATTTGATGCTTGATGACAACGGAAATCCTATCCCTAAAGATAAATGTGTTGAATATGCGAAAAATCATTTAAGGGGGCATAATTATTCGGCGTTTATCAATACACTTCATGCAAATTGCAAAAAGTTTAATATCAATGGCAGGAGATTAACTATTGAACCTTTTTCATTGGGAAAAGTCTATTTTAGGGATATTTGTGATTTTGAAGGTTCTTATGCTGCCGAAATAGTAAAAATATTAATGGAACGTATTCCGTCCACAAAAAACAGTATTTTAGGTGTGTTATTAAATAAATAAATTAAAATGAAGATATTAATTCATGGAAGAAAAAATGGCTATACTGTTTTATACCCTAAACCAACTCCTATAGAGTTCTATTCATTTGCAAGCGATATACAATCAATAAGCGCTAATAATTATGATGTATATTATGGTAAATGTTTTTATACACTTGTTTTTGTAGACGGTGGTTGTGTATTTACAGAATATGTAATAGGAGAGGATGTTGAACGGGGTCAACTAGGCGAGATCGGTATTTCTGTTTTTATTCCAAACACCCAGAAATTATCGGGTGCAGATGTTAAAACACTGTTAGATAAACTTATTGACATTTATATCAGAAAATATATCTCTAACAATAAGATAGATGAGCCGAAAAATGGTTTTAATTGGCCTGAATTTTCATCGTTTTCAGATAGTTATGATGCGAAATTACAACCACGTTCTACAAATAATGATAATGTTACAACTGGCACGCAAGACCCAGCCTTTCATTACTACAAGTCCGACTCCGAACTGATAGAACATTTAGATAAGCCATTTCAGGAAGAATACAATGATTTCAGGCAAATTTTGTTTATCGACAGCAATTTGCAAGGTGCTGCCAATCCTATCAATGTAATAAAAAATTCAGGCATTGAAGTGAATCCTGATTTGAAAGACGAACCCTTTTATCTGAACAATTACAATAGCACAAGAGGTGTAAAAATTACAGCCAACTATAAACCGCGTTCCGATGGAAGAGGCAACAACCAAATACGTGCAAAGTGGAAAGTAGAAATCGAATACTCAAAAGACGACAGATGTTATGAGCCGATAAATGCATCCGGAACAATATCTGAATTATCTTCAGATATTCATAAATATCTGGATATCAAAGGAAATCAAATTATTATTAAATACGATGCCTTTAATAATCCCATACCCATAATTAAACAGGTTTATTTTGAAATTAAAAACCAAAACGGAAAATCTATAGAAGAAGCGGAAATACAAATCGACACTAGACCTTGGGTGAAAGTAAATGAATCTGCTACAACAATTAATTTTCAAGGCGAAGAAATTATCAGACAGTGGCAAATTTCTGCAAAAAAAGAAAGTGAAAACTTATATTCAGATCAAATTCCGGTAACGCCAGATAATCAGAATCGCCCAGTTATATTGACTTTAAGAAAACAAAAAACAATAGAAATCTTTGCCTTTGATGAAGCAAATAACAACAAAATATCAAGTTTTAACGTAGAGTGTGATGGCGGTAAGATATACCGCGAAAATGTTACGAAGATAATTTTTGTAAATGATGAAATCAATACACAGTGGGATATTAAGGTTTCAAAAAAAGATGGTCGAGATACTTATTCTGGAAAGTTCAAAGATTATTCTCCAGCAACTGGTGAAAACCCTTTAAAGATACCATGCAAGAAAAACATGGAAGTGTCTATAGAATACAAAATTGATGCTGGTGAACACGGCAAAACAACAAATTTTTGTCCGCATTACTCAACCAGCAGGACTGGAAATGATTTAGCCAAAAATTGTATCATTGCGAACAAAGGTTATGTTTTTACAGGTTGGGGATTTAATAATAACACTCTCGTTGCCCAATATATCAAGAGACCATATTTTTATCAAAATCCTAAATTTATTATTGGAATAATAGTTGGTGTATTTGTTATAGGCATTGGTATTTTGGCTTTGCATTATTACTTGACCAAAGATATTCAGCAAGAAGAAACCCTACTTACCGCACAACAAATTACTGCTTATGTTGAAGGCGATTCTCTGTTTATTGAAACTTTGATTGAATACAAACAAAATTGGAAACTGCAAGAACAGAATTTTATTATAAAATCAGGTGGCGGAATATTTGGTGGAGCTGTAAGTGTAGATTCTTCAAATTGGAAAAACGACTGGAAACCAGCCTTTGATAACATTGAACGAGCAGTAACGAAAAGAAATTTAACTAATAATAAAAATTTTGCGGAATTAAAAAGTCTACGTTATTCCACAGTTCAACAAATATTCAAAGCTGCCATAGGAAAAATTGACAGCACCAAATACTCAGAATTACAAAATAATCTTGGTGATGTTTCTACGCTTACCTTAACTCAAATTGCAGATTCTATAAATGCTATTCTTACGTCAAAAGAGCAGGAAAAGCAGGAACAACCGCAAGAACCGAATAAAGAAAATCAGCAACATACAAGACTCGAACATCCGAAAGAACAGCCAAAACAGCAGGAACAAAATCCTGCCACTAGACCTACTCAACAAATACCTGCTACAACCGATAACACTTCCAAAATTATCCAATACATAATAGGTAGCGAATTGGACGAGGCAAAACTAATAGAATACAAAAACGAAAGAGGTATAAATCAAAACCTCAAAAACAGTATTCAGTTATGTTTGGATTTTTGGGAGCTGGATGGATCGGGCAGTGGTAAAAAGTCAAAAACATATTGGTCTTTCCAAAAAAAACTAAATGCAGATAAAAATTTCAATAATAGCAGATTAAAAGCATTTATAGAAAAGATGTGCCAAGAAGAAAGCCCATCATATAGTAAACGAGATAAAAAAAGAGGGTTAAAAGAATCATGAAAGCATTAAAAATCACATTAGTAGTTATCGTAGTAGCAGCAATCGGTGCAGGAATTATCCTGGGGATACAAAGAATCACACCACCACCACCACCACCACCTGCCAAAAATCAATTTACTGACAAAATTGAGATGGAAATCGACCAACTCAAAGCAAAGCCGGACAGTAAGTTCTGTGGGGATTTCTACGATGAAATTTCACACCACATCAATGAGTTCTACAAACCCGTACCACCAACATATCCTTATGGCCGGTTTGGAAAAACTCAGTCGGAAAACGACCAGTGGAAAGAGAATCTTGAAAGCAATCTCTATTCCGCTTATGCCGCAAAGTTTATCAAGCAGGCAAAAACTGTATTTCGCGGCTCAATATGGAACCCCGAAGACTTGAAATTCATTCAGGCAGAAAAGAATGAATTGAAAAAGTCGAAATTGCTTGTTGCAGGAAGCCCTGTGGATAAAGAATTTACGTCCATTCAAACGGCTTTAAACAAATACTATGAAATTGTATCCTTTATATCGACTTGTAAAGGGTACGGCTATTCAAAAACAGATTTGTCTGCTCGTTACCCAATTGCAGATGTGCAAAGTAGAATTTCGCGTGCCGCAAGTTTGCGACAAAACCGTTTGGAAAATGTGTTTGTCAATAATTGCTTGCGTCTGCACCAAGGATTAAAAGAAGTCCCACAATCGTTGTTTAGAGCGCATATAAGGTATTTGGACAATAAGATCAATATTTGGTCTGGGTTCTATTCCAACTACAATTCGCAAAGCGATTATTCCTACAATCTTTATAAACCGCTTAAAAGCGAAATTGATGCCTTGGACAACGACATTTACAATATATCCATTTTAGATAGTGAATACAACAGATTGTTGCAAAAATGGAGTGAAGACAATACTAAAGCTTATAATCATAAATATAAGTAATAACACATATGAAAAAAATAATAGCTATAACAATACTGTTTTTCGGGGTTATCCAGACATATTCACAAACAGATTCTTTATTGTTAAAATTTTATGAACAAAAAATTCTCGAAAACAGCAAATTAAACATTGAATTGCAAAACGAGAAACAGAATTTTATCAATTTGAGCGTTGCCTACAAAAACGACACGCTCGCTTTGCATAGCCAAATAAAAGATTTACGCAAGGAAGTATCTTCTGAAAAGCAAAAGGTTTTAGATTTAAACAAAAACAAAATCAAAGAAGAGAGAGATAATTTGTACATGAAAGTTGATAGTTTGACTATTGTAGTTTTACAGCTTAATAAAACTATAGCCGAAAAAGACAAGCAAATTGCAAACGAAAAGGCCATTGCAAAAACAAACGCCGATAATTCGAGAATTGAGGGCAAAGCAGAAGCTACTGAAAGTGTTGTAGTTTTCTATAAAAGTCTGCCTTTCGATAGCTTAATCTTATCTTCTACCAAACATTCAATATCACGCGATTTGTCACTTGTTAGTAACAAACATGAAGTATTGTTAGTTTTAAAAGATTTGCAGACTTATTTCATTGTACAGGAATTACTCTCTCAAAAATTTGATGCCGGCCAAATCAAAAAGGCTCAAACTCAATTAAGCCAAATAAAACGCCAGTCAAAATTGCTTGATGCACTCAAAGAAGATATTGAAGATTACCAAGATTTCAATTTTGCCCTTAAAGAGACTATCAGCAAACTTATAATTTTAGATGAACGCAAATTGGCAGATCGTGATTCTGAAATCCAAAAACTAAAATTCAATGATATCGTCACCATACTGGCTGATTATATTTACAACTATTACGATTACGGTAAATATACTTATTTATCTGATATAGTGCTTGAAATTATCAAACGTAAAAAACCTAATGCTGATCAGGATATTACCGATTTATTTTTGAAATTATAAGCAAAAAATATGAGCCGAATATTAGCAATCTATTTTGTTTTAATTTCTGCATTTTCCGGATATGGCCAATCCTACATTCAGGACGGCGATCGCTGTTTCAACAGTGCTGATTACGCTTGTGCTGTAACCAATTACGATAATGCTTTTAAAAATTCAACCGGTAAAGATAAACAACTTGCAGAAATTAAACTCACGCGGGCAAAGTGGTGCGCCGAGCATATTAATACTGCTAATCAAGCCTTTGCTACCAAGAGCTTCTCAACCGCCAAGAACGAATATCAAAAGGTTTTGGACACCAATCCGAAAGACAGTTACGCACAATCGCAAATTGTGAAGTGCATTAATGCGCTAAATCCACCAAAATTGCGCAAAGCTACAACGGCAGAACTTACAGATATCTGGAATAATAAGTATGGGGTTGGCCCACAACGCCGCCAAAACCTTATCAAGGCTGGCATTGACCCAGATGATGCACAAAAACGCATAAATGCTGGCGAAGGCAAACCGCAAGTAGAAGAAAAAGAAAAACAGGCAACATATTTAAGTTTATCAAAAGCCACTTTATATTTTACTTCTAACGGCGGAACCAGCGAACAAATAAAAGTGTATTCGGACGCAAGCACATATTCTGTTCCGTCGGGCTTTGTTCCTTCGTGGTGTGCAGTTAAAATATACAGTGGCTATTTTACAGTAACAACAAGTACGAATCCAAATTACACAAGCCGTCAAGGTTGGTTTAAGGTTACAGCGGGTGGCAAAGAAGTGAGAATAAGTATTGAACAATCTTCTAGAACAGGTCATAACTCTCAACAAACAAGCAGTCCTAAAAAACAAACAACTCAAAGTAATGTGCAAAAGTGTTTTAACTGCCCAAAAACCAACGATAATATCTGGGGGTTGACTTTGGGATATACACAACAAACAATAGATTATTATTCTATGGATGTCATTCAGTTTGGTTTGAAAGCTGAGCCATTATTTAGGTATGGTTTTGGGTTGAATACCGGAATTAATATGCTTAGATATTCGGAAAATTTATTTAATTCTCAATTATTTCAATATGGTTTTGATGCTTATGCAGTCAATATCCCTTTTCATTTGGAATACCGACTGAATTTTTCAAAATGGTTTAATATCTTCGCTTACGGGGGAGTTGGCTTCAATGCTATAACCAACTCAAAATTTGACAATTATTCGCTGCCAGCAACTTTTGAGTATGGTGGTGGCTTTCGTATCAGCCATGTTCAGTTTAATGTTGGAAAAAGTTTGTGCTTTGGCAATTTAAGAAACACGCAAAATTTTGGTAAATATACAACGACATATCAAAAATTAATTCTTTCAGTTTCTTATTTGTTCTGAAGGTGAAGAATAGATCATTTGTTGCCACTTAGAACAAATTTGTTATGAAGAGTAAAGTCAAAATGAAGAAGATACGCATTTTGGAAGTTCATTTTGCAGAGCCCATTGAGCATTGGGAGCTGGATGCCTTCAGAGCAGCCATTACGGGTGTGGTAGGTGGGGCTCACGTCTTTTGCCACAACCACCTGCCCGGTTCCGAGGGTTTTGTGTATCGATATCCTCGCATCCAATACAAGATCATCAACCGCAGGCCTGTCATATACTGTCTGGATGAGGGTGTTGGAGAGATTCACCATTTCTTCCGTGAACATCACGGGGTATTGCTGTTGAACGGCAGAAGTTACGACATTCGGGTGCAGCGCGTAAATGCAGTTACTGTAACCATGCAGGTATGGGATCAATGGTTCAACTACCATATTTCTAAGTGGCACCCTCTAAGTCAGAAAAACTACCAAGCTTACAAATTGGTGGAAACGCCCAACGAGAAGATGTTGTTTCTGGAGAAGATTCTGCGTGGAAATATTCTGTCGATGGCAAAGGGGATTGGATGGATGATAGAGAAGAAGGCAGAATTAAGGATCATGAGTATTGGTTGTGAGGATGTGATACCTTACAAAAACCGTAATCTGATCAATATCTCAGCCGATTTCACGACCAATGTCACACTACCCGATTACATCGGCCTTGGCAGCCATACCAGTGCCGGATTTGGCGTGGTCATCAGCAAACCATGCCAGTCTCTGCTAAATCGTCATTAAAAGTGTTTTAAATCGAAAGCAGCCATAAGCCACCATAAAAGATTCGAAACAAAGGAATAGCAACAAGCATTAAAATAGAAGACAGAAATCAATGATAGAAAAGAAATATCAAACAATCCATATTACTGGGAAAATTATTACTCTATCCAGAATGCATATTGGCGTATGCGATAATGGATCCAATGAATATGGTCCACTAAGGAGAATTGTCCGAGACCAAATTACCGGAAAACCCTATATCCCAGCATCTATGGTAAAAGGGTTGTTACGGGCAATGACAGATCTATCATATCCCGGGTTAGCACCCGATATCACACAATCAAATGAATTAAACATACAAGAAAACACATCAGTTGCAGGAATGCTTTTCGGAACTAATTTTGACACTATGACAGGACTATCGAATCAAGGGAGAGTATTAGTCATGGACTGCCCTTTGCTTTCAAAAGAAGATGAATCTGTCAACATTGGTCATGGGGAAAATGACACCATAGTTCTGAGTGCAATAAATGGGGGCACCGTTTGTCCTGAAACAAGAATACAGGAATACGTTATGCCTGGCACCAGTTTTAATCTGGAAATATTTGTAACTGTAAACGAGAATGAAGATACAGCAAAGGTACTGCAATTAGTCAAAGATTCTATCAAACTAATGGAGCGGGGGTCTCTTGGTAGCTTTGGCTCACATGGATATGGGCGTATAAGAATCGAAGATCTCACAATTAAGGATAGCATTGATATACGAATGAAATGATGGAAATGATAAGGCAAAAACTAAAAAAGAGATCCGCAATCGCATTAAGAAAAGGGGATCAAACGCTGATTATTGGGAAGTACAGGGTAACCAGATCCATAGGCTGTTTTCTGTCGTATCAAGATCCGGTGATCAAGCCTTTCTCGAATAATAGTGCGTTGAAATATGATCGGAAGACCATGGAAAACCAGCTATTTTATTTCTTTGCAACACAAACCTTAAAACCATACACCATGAACAGATTATTGCTTTTACTTTTTGGATTTATTATTATGAGCGGATGTACACAGAAAAATGAACAGAAAAATGAACAGAAAAATGAGCAGAAAAATGAACAGAAAAATGAACAGATTGACTTTGCCGGACTGGCTAAAGAAGCCTTTGATCAAAAGGACTATGACGAGGCGATCTTGCAGTATACCAAAGCAATCGAATTTGATTCCCTGAACCCGGAGTACTTTTACCGCCGTGGCAGGGCTTACAGTGAAACTAAGGCTTATCCGGAAGCAATGCAGGATTTGAATCAGGCAATCAGGTTAGATTCTACCATGATTGAGGCACTAAACCAAAGAGCATTCGTCAAGTTAGCTCGCAAGGATCTGCATGGAGCAAAGCAGGATGTTGATAGTGCAATCATATTCAACCATGATGTTTGGATGTCTATAATAATTGGAGGTTTAATCAAAGAGCAGTTGGGTGAACGTCAAGAAGCAATTGAAGACTATACTATAGCGATTAGACTTTGGCCAAGCTTTTATATGGGATACCAGTTACGGGGGTTAGCCAGACAAGAGGAGAAGGATGTCAAGAGCGCTATAAAGGATTTTACCTTTGCCATTGAGCTGAATCCAAAGGTTGCACAAAACTACCTGTATCGCGGCCTTGCTTATCATGCAATGGGATCTAAGGAAAGAGCATGTCTCGATCTCAGCAAAGCCGGTGAATTGGGGCTGGAGGTGGCCTATGATCATATTGAGGATCTGTGCCGATAACTTGCAGTTGGCCATATATTTCAGTTCTTACTGGATTTTGGTCAGGTGAAATGGGCCATATCATGTAACAGATTGGCTTATTTCCAACTAAACCCGAAGTGAAAAACGACACCTTTGTGTTTGATTACTGGCAATGTTGTAAGTACACCATTGTCAAAAACAAATTCTTTGTAAGCGTTCGGCGAAGTACAGATCGTATGGCCAATAGGTGGCTGGGGAACCTAGGTGTTTGCTAGGCCTGCTAGAAGCTGTATTTGGATTCAGGGGCTTTTGGTTGGTATATTGCCTGGCAGCAATTCATGGAGTCTTTCCACGGGATGTGTTCTGATTACTGACAGCACATGCTCGAGCCAAATTTCAGGATTAATATCATTCATTTTGCAAGTAGCCATAAAGGAGTAGAACATGGCAGCGTTTTGGGCGGCATCGTGAGAACCGGCGAACAGGTAGTTTTTGCGTCCAAGAGCAACCGGTCGAATGATGTTTTCGATCAGGTTATTGTCAATATGGAAGCGGCCTTGCTCAAGATAGCGAATCAATCGTGGCCAGAGGCCCAGTGTATATGCAATTGCTTTCCCAATTGCGCTGGCAGGTGTTACTATCAGGATTTCTTCATCAAGCCAAGCTTTTATTTCTTTCAGAACAGGCAGTGCCTCTTCCAGTCTAAGCAACCGGGTTTGTTCATAATCCATCTCTGCCTCCCGCGCCTTGCGTTCAGTGGCGTAGAGTTTTTGGAATAACTTCAAGGCATGTTCAGCACGCTCTGGATCATTGCCTTTGGCTTGGTCGAACTTCCGGCGGGCATGAGCCATACATGCCATGAGCGAAATGTTCTTGTTGGATAAATCATTGTAGGCAACGTATCCATCGGTTTGAAGATTTCCTGAATAGTTCTTTAAAAATGCTTTGGGTCCTTCTCTTCCCCGGGAAGTCCGGTAGTCAAAAACAGCCATTTTTCGGATGGGATCGTTGTAAACCCAGTGATAACCCTTATGTGTTGAACCGGGTTTGTCCCTGGTCAGCACCGGAATCGGTGTTTCGTCGGCCATCAGATAATCGGTGTCCAGTAATTGTTTTCTGAGTTCGTTATACAGGGGTTCCAGAAGCTCACATGTCCCTCTGAACCATCCGCTGATAGTGGACTCTGGAAGAGTGACTCCTAACCTTTTTAAGATTTGAACCTGGCGATAAAAAGGGAGATGGTCAACATATTTGCTGATCATCAGGTGAGATAACAAACCTGCACCAACTTTGCTCTTTGGAAGTGGCAGTTCAAACACGGGTGCAATTGCAATAGTACTGGATTCATCATCAGAAGCAAGAAGGTATTTGGGACGAATGACTTTTACTACATAAAGTTCTGCTTTCTTGTACTCAAGGTGTTCTGAAGTTATTTCTCCGATCTTGATGGCACCTTCAGGCAAATCTTCAATCTCCATTATGTGCTCAACTCTTGGCAGATGAGCTGGTAGTTCTTCGCGTACCGGCTTCTTTTTCTCACCATCATTACGCTTACGGGTGTATGTAATCTTCTCCTTTTGAATATCCACATCTTCGGCAGGAACATCAAACAGGGACATTTGCTGTGCGTCTGGAGCAGCCGATTTGAACTGTTCGCTTTTTGAACCAAAAACAAGCCTTTTTAGCTGTGCGAGCTCAAAACGGACGTATTCGTAGTCTTCTTGAAGCTTGTTATGCGCAGATTGGAGTGTTTCGTTGGCAGATTTCATTGCAATAAATGCATCGTAATCTGCTTTTGAAATCTGTATCATTTCTGCGCTTGCCATGAAACAAAAATACAACTTGTATCTCTTGTCAGATAAGCATTTCAGGAGTTTTTATTCACAGCATTTTGTTGTAAAAAACGTGTCCTTTTTTTTGCATTTCTCAGAGAAATTCCCGATACAATCATGGCCAATTCGGCATATTCCAGAGTGTTGCCCAATGCACTCTGTTCCCATGGCGGTAATTCATAAGTCCCCCGTTCCAAACGCTTGTAAAAAAGGACATACCCTCCCGGTTCCCATCGCAATAACTTCACCCGGTTTCGTTGCTTGTTGATGAAGACGTAAATATCACCACTCATTGGGTTTTGGTGGAGTTGGCCGGAGATGATCCCGCACAGCCCATCGAAGCTCTTACGCATGTCTGTTGGTGCCCGGAACAGAAAATACCGGGTCGACGAAACGGAAAACATAATATCAGAATTGGATCAGTTGCTGAATATCGGCTATAGGTGTTTGCGTTGGAACGAACAGTTCAACTCCGTTTGGAAACACGATGCGAAACTCCTGGTGAATTATTCCGTCCAATTGAATAAAACCAGGGCCATTGTTTTCCTGCCTAAATTTGGACAACCAATAGCGTAAAACCGAAATAGCGATTCCTTGTTCTCTACTGAACTGTTCCTGCGTTAGACCACTGGCACGATATTGATCAACCATTGCCAGCATCATTGAAACTTTCTCTTCTCGACTCATGATTTAGTTTTTGCCGACAAAAATCAGAACATCAATTTATGTCTGCAATATGTAGTTCACCGAAGGCTTACAATTCTTTTGTGAACAATGACGGGTGTCTTTTCCAAGTGTAACCAATGCCCATTTCAATAGAGTGATAACAATAGTGAATCCCAATCTCATGCATGTACCTTTTTACATCATTCCCTTGTGCCGTTCTGAATTTCACACTATTTGTCATTCCATATATCGATGGTATGTAAGTGATTCCGGCAGACCAACTTCTTCTGGTGTTTAATATGGTTTCCCCAAAGTCAATTGAAATTGCTGGGTTAATAGTTAACGATCTCATGAGATGCTGAATATTATTCAAAGGTAATTCAATAACGCCACCTATTCTTAATCTGGCATAATGGTATGGATCGTAATAGTTAAAAAATGGACTCACCCGTAATGAAAACGTGTTAGCCGCGCTTGTGGTTGGAATTACAGAATGGTGTGCTGTTGCTTTAGTACCCAATAATTCTGTGTGATATGCCCTGTATTCTTCATTAAATGTCAAATATTTGGCTCTTTCAAAAACATCTTTACTGATTGTTAGGGTTGCATTGTACTTTCTTTCTGAATTATTTATATGCCTTTCACTAAAATCTGAGATCTTTACCTTTTGGATGATTTCTCCATTGGCATCTAACAGAATGGCATACAGTTTACCTTCCTCGAAGTTTTTCTTTAAACTGTATGTTCCGTTTCTGCTTTTTTGAATTTCAATATCCTTGTGTTTCCTGCTAAGTTTTTTTATGTTTTTGTCATAAACCTTCTCGAAGTCCAGCTTTTCAACAAAATTTTTTAGCTCTTTAATTGGCATGGAATTTAGCCTCTGATTTATCCGACTAATGCCGGAATTATCAAAAACGAATTCAATATCAACTGATAAATCGTAATCCTTTTTACGAACATCCGTAATACTTGCTTTCTTCACACTACAGGCTAGGAGTAATGCTCGTGGATAATGAATTCCCTGTGATAGCATATCGTCAATTGTTAAAAATTCATTCTCTATAATTCGAATGTTTTGACCAATAACTGCATCAATATTTCGCTGTAACTCTCTTGGTGTGGTCTGTTTGATGTTGAACGTACGGGTAAGACTGTCCCTTTTTGACTTGAAGTTTTCAATATCGGCTGTCTTGACCTGGTTTATACGCGAGCGAAAGCTTTGATTTAATGAGTCGATTGCCAGGATCGGCATTATGATTTCTTTTAAAGCTTCCCTATTGGCAGAGAGTATAAAGTCTTGCAAGAATGATGCATACCTTGTGTGATCTAATTCATATACCGCTGTTATGTGTATCTTTCCCGGATTGTCTGTTGACAGATTGATTGGAAACAGCACCTTCTTTTCTCCAACTTGTTTTATATACTGTCTTAACCCCCTAATTCACTGGACAGATTTTGTTGAATCAAATTAGTACAGTAAATTAGCGGAATCATGAGCAGAATTAATCGAAAATTTAGCATCGAAGAAAAGCTTTCCATTTTACAGGAGGGCGAGAATCACGGGGTTGAAGTAACATGCCGCAAACACAACTTATCCCGAAGTTTGTATTATCGTTGGCGGAACATGTTTAATAAACATGGGCCTGACGGGCTTGCCCCACAGTACCACAGGGTAGACCCAGAGGTAAGAGTCCTTGAGAAAGAGAATGAGCGGCTTAAAAAGATCATTGCCAGGCAGGCACTCGAGCTAGAGGTGAAGGAAGAGCTTTTAAAAAAAACGAAATTCCTCTCCCGATGAAAAAGCAATTGTGTGAAACATATAACCAGCTTGCATCACGTACTGATCTTTGTGGATGGTTGTCCCTGCCACGAAGTAGCAGCTATTACAGATCTTCCGGTAACAGGCGAGGCTGCAAACCCAGTACTCATACGCCCATGCAAACAGGTGAACTGGTTAGCAACGAACAGGTTGTTAATGTTCTGATAAATGAAGTATTTGGTGAGGAATTCAATAGGTACGGGTACCAGTTAAGCAACGAAGAACTACGAAGCATGGGGTATGTCATAAACCCCAAAAAGACCTACAGGCTGATGGCTGACAATGGGTTGCTGCTTGAAAGATCCGGCAAGTCTAAAATAACCAAACGATGGGTTAAATGGCGAAAGATAAATGATGCCAAACCTCTGGAGTATATTTGCATGGACATCAAGTATGTTTATATTCATGGTGCTCGTCGCAATGCCTACCTGTTATGCATAATGGACATTGGCACACGCACTGTGCTTGGCTGGAGCCTGCAGTTTTCGATGAAGCACACTGACGTGATTTTGTGTTTACATGCAGCCCTATGTCAGTTCCAGTGCAAACCCCGGGAGATTATTCTCAGAACCGATAATGGAAGTCAGTTCATTGCAAATGGATTAAAAAAATACTGTGAGTCCCACAATCTAGCCCAGGAGTTTACTCATGTGGCTACACCGGAGGAAAATGCCTATGTGGAGAGTTTATTCTCATGTGTTGAACGAGAGGTAATCACAAGCTATGTGTTTGAAAGCCTTTATCATGCCAGAGAGGTTTTTAAAAGATATTTCAACTGGCATAACAACGGCCGAAGACGTCATGCACTTAAACGCAAATCACCCATAGAGTATTGGAATACTGCCTTTGATTGTCATCCTGTTAAGCCACCATCAGCACTGAGCGAAGGATTTGTCAAGGGCGATGATACCAATAAAAATAAAAATAATGAATCATCGCTTGTATTACCCTTGACAAATCCGGAGCAAGGGCTATCTTTGCTTAATCAAGATGACAAGGATAATGTCCTAAACCATTTTGTTAAAAGTGTCCAAAAAATAGGGTGTTAAGACACATGCACAAATTACATAGTTTTACGAGAGGTGATTTTCTTAGGTTGCTCAGTATCTTTCCATGATTTCCATTAACTCGTCCATCCGATCAAATGTTTCTTTCATCCTATCGGTATCACCACATTTTTTATTCGGATCCGTCCCACTGGCGGTTTGTTTTTTGTAACACCCCATAATAGTTGATGCCCCTCTTTGTCCGATGACACAAATATTTGTTATGCTATTGATGTCAGCAATGCTGTCTGCCACATAATTCCACATAATGAGTTTGGTGTTTCCCAGCTTTACATTTACACCAATATCACCGGTTGCCATGACAATTGATTTGTTGTACGTAGTTCCATTATCGGTACTGTATAGTATACTGATCTTCATTGTACTATCGCACATCAGATCATAAGTAATGATAACAAAGTTACCCTTGATATCTGCTTGCACGTTGTTGATGCTTTGGCAGATAGCATTGAATGCTGTTAGGATTAATAGGGTTGTGGTAAGAACTAAAATTTTCATAACGTTAGATTTTAGGGGTTACATAACAATATGTTTTATGAGTTAGAGGAAGTTAGTTTGGTTTTTTGCAATGAAGAGTGGATAAAATTACGAACAAATTGGTAACATGCAAGAAAAATGTTTAGTCACGCATAACTTTTTGCCAAAGTCTTGCTATTAGTTGCACCCTTGCTTATATCCGAAAACCAGTTTGACCAACCAGCCCATTGGTGACTTGACATAAGGTTTGATATCGATCTGTTGGCATTGATGTAATGGTTAGTCCCTGAAGACGTAATTTTTTTGTGAACTGTATGTAGCCAATGTGTACAAGTTATGTAAATTTGCATCAGTAATCTCGCAATACTTTAGCACCTCTAATCACTCGGGTACAGTTCCCTTGCCAGTTCTGCGGCAATACCGCTCTTTGTCAACCAGCTCCATAGTGTACCAAGCATTTGCATCGCAGGCAAAAACTGATTCGCCACCAACCCAAACCCCAATCCCTCATGAACCTCCACGAAGCGCAGTCTATCTATCTTGATCTGAAGAAGTCTCAACATCAGCCACTTGCCAATGCATTGCTAAAGTCTGCTGTGCGGTATGCAAGGCTCCGGGTTGACTGGCTGATGTGTTATGCAGAAGGCAGGATTGAACTTGATATGGAACGAACGGCAGCGCATGATGCGTTTATCTCCTCCTGTGATATTTTGAGTCGCAATATGGCTAAATCGGGTGAGGATGCGCGGTGGAGAAAATTGATCGGCGAAGACCGGAAAGCTATAGGAGATTTCGCCTGTTTGCTGCATGCGGTGATGGGGCTGACGGCGAGATGAGATAGAAAAAAATTAACTCATATAATTTTTTTTGTTTTCTGGCGCAAAATTTGTATATTTGCACCCTCCATTTCACTTTCTTTTTCTGTAACATACTCATCAAGGATTTATTGCGCCCCTGTTTTTGCTGCGCACCCGTTCTTTGACATCCTGCACCAAGGTTTATCAGGTAATGGTTTTAAAAAGGCCGTGTTGAGGGCACCACCGGGGGAAACCATTATACAAAAACTGATTCAAAGAAATGATCCGCAACCGGCAGCGATGTCTGTGCAGGGTATTCCCATGAATATCTCTATCCTTTCCACGGATCATAAAATCATCACCCATTATCTTATAGTATATTATTATGGTATAAAACTACAATACAGTTATCACCAACAACAAACTTCCTCAACTCATAACTCATAACTCATAATTAAAACCAGTGTTCACCAAACAAAACCTATGTTAAAGATCTTTGTCGCAAAAGAATCTAACGCCCTGACAAGGCAATTTTCCGGAAAAATATGGCCGGAAAGGGTTTCTGAAATCAACCAACCGGCCAAATGTATGATTAAAGTTTATAGTAGGCAAAGCATCAAATATTTGCCTGCAGGTTCCACCCAACGGAACCATGGTTTAAAGGTCAATTTCAACTCAGTCAGTGAACAGGCATTGGCTTGTTATCCTGAAACAGTTGAGATTTGTTTTGTTTCTGACCTTATTTCACGGTATGTTCAAAAACCCACCGCCCTATGAAAGCAATGGATGCTTTTGAACTGCTGAGTGTGCGCAGCCGCAACCGTCTGCTGCGAAAGTACCACACTCTCCCCGAAAAGATCGGGGATTTTGAATTCTACAGTGATTACCTGCAACATTTTGAACCCTATGACTTTCCGATGGGGCACTTTGAGCAGGAGTCCGAACTGAAACCCTTGCTGCAACAGTTGATCGCCGGGAGCTACCTGTATGACTACCACATTTCTGTATCCAAAAAAGGCCCCGAACTCTGCGTGAATATCGTGACCGAGTATTTTGTGCTGAAAGGTCCTGTTTCTGCCTTTACCCGCAGGGAACTCAGCCAGCTCACCAACCACCTGCTGGTGGAGCAGTTCGACAAGGAGGCAGCCGTGGAGGAGAAAAAGGTCTCAACAAACGGCCTGAACAAGGTCAGAGAGCAGCGCAAGGCGCTGTGGGAAGCGCGATTAAGTGAGACTACCGTTCTTTGTCTGATCTTCGCACAAAAAACAAGCGACCTCCAGGATTCTTTTAAGCCGGGGAAAGGGGATGATGTTATTTGCGGAATCTCCGACAAAATGGTGCCCTGGATAGCCTGGCAGTACTCAAATATGAGACACCTTATAGAAACCCTTTTCCTGTCGGCCATTGACCTGGATGCAGTTGCCAATGCTTTAAAACACCTGAACTCTATTGACTCCGACTGCGATCCCGGAGAACTCTTCGATCAGGTTATTTTCGAACAGGGTTATCTGGAAGAGTGCTATCAGAATGAACACTACAGTTTTGACAGCAAATCAGCCATCGAAAGGCTTGTTGGCTGGGAGCAACGGTTCGGTGTGTTATCCAATGCTGATGTTAGTAATTACATTGAGCAATTCCGGCTTAAACCTCACGACTATCAGGAGTACAAAAGGCTTCGCGAACGTCAGCTTGTTTACACACCGGAAAAGATCAAAGCAAACCTTGATCGGTCGGTGATAGGGCAGGTGGACGCCAAACGGCAGATGAGTCTGGTGATGTATTTGCATCTCTTGCGATGCGGCATGCAGACTGTACCCCAGAGCAACCTGATTAAAACTGTTCACGACAATCTGCAACTTGAGCTGCCACGCCCCAACATGGTCGTCACAGGCCCTACCGGTTCAGGAAAAACATTCATCCTGAGACTGATATGCGATATGTTTAACCTGCCGTTCCTCACCATCGACTGCGCTTCACTTACTGCAGCAGGCTATGTAGGGCGAGGGTTGTCGGATCATTTCAGGGCGCTTCTGGCGAAATACGACAACAAACCCGAAGCTATTAAGCATGCCGTTATTCTCTTTGATGAGTTCGACAAGATCAGCGAGAAGCAGATCAACAGGGATTCGGTAGGCGGTGTTGAAATACAGCAGGAGTTTCTGGTACTTCTTGAAGATAAAGAGTACAACTTTGAGGAGTCGAGGCGCTCTGAGCAGATGGTGAGCATCAGAACCGACAAGATGTTGTTTGTTTTCTGCGGAAGCTTCCATGGCATTGAACCGTTCATAGCCAAAAGGATCTCCTCGGGAAATTCGAAGATCGGCTTCAGGCTAAATCCGGAAGAAGCCGGATCAGACGGTGAATCCGGCGATCTCTTTCAGCATATCACCACTGATGATCTGATAAGTTTCGGCATCATACCAGAGCTTGCCGGCAGGGTCAACCATATTGTCTCTCTCAGCAAACTAACCCGTGATGACTACATCAGCATACTAAAGGAGTCCGACAGGTCACCGCTGCGCGGTTATGAGAATTTTTTCAGGCTGCACCATCACAGGCTGGTTATCAGAGAGGAGGTTTACGGCCTCATTGCCGGAAGGGCAGTTGCAGGCGCAACGGGAGCGCGCGGCCTCGCGCCGGTGGTACACAAGCTCCTCAGGAACCTTATGTGGTTCGCCTCCGGCGATACCGGCCAGGAGTATGTGATCGACGAAGATTTCTTTCACAACGCGATGAAAGGAAACTGACAATTCAAAGGGCAATTCCGGGAAAGGGTTGCCCTTTTTTAATTGAAAATTGAAAATTGAAAATGGAAAATTGGCTTTACCTAAAACAAACCACGACCCCAGTGGCGACGCACTGAGCCTGCCGAAGTGCCCCGATTCCAGGACTTTACGACTTTACGACTTTACGACTTTACGATTCCCCGATTTTCCCGATTGCACGATTGCACGATTCCCCGCTTCCCCGCTTCCCCGATTCCCCTTTACATATTGTGTAAAAATGGAATTGGATGAATCTGCCAGCGTTGAAAGGCTGATCAGCCAGATTTCTAAAAAAACATCGACTATAACCTGTAATTTTGATTATTTTTGCAAAGAATCTAATACAATCCACCATGATTAAAAGAGAGCTTTTCTATAGTCGTATACTTCCGTTTGTTGATAAACCGGTAATTAAGGTTATCACAGGCATCAGAAGATCTGGAAAAAGCACATTTCTGAAGATGTTGATCAGAGAGTTTGAATCCGGAGGTGTGGCAGCTTCAAACATTATTTATATCAATAAAGATTCTCTCTCATTTGAATTCCTGAAGAACTACCGCGATCTTCATATATATGTTACGGATTGTTTAAGCAAGGCAGAAGGGAAAAAGTATCTGATCATAGACGAGGTGCAGGAGATAGATGAATGGGAAAAGGCTGTTGCCGGTTTCTTTGCCGATGAAGTGGCAGATATCTACCTGACAGGGTCTAATGCAGATTTGTTGTCCTCTGATCTGGCAGAAAGCCTTACAGGAAGATATGTTGAATTTCGTTTAAACACTCTCACATTCAGTGAATTTTTGTCTTTCAGAGACAAGCACTCCGGTAACGACAGAGATGAGTTCAATCTCTACCTGAAATATGGAGGATTTCCTGGTATACACCAGATGCTGTTTGAAGAAGAGGTTATCACCCAATATACCGGTGCCATTTACAGTACCATTCTGCTGAGAGATGTTGTTTCCAGGTATCAGATCCGGGATGTTTCCCTTCTTGAGCGAATTTCACGCTATCTCGCGGATAATTGCGGCAACATTACAACAGCCAGAGGTATAAGTTCGTATATCAAATCACAGCATCTGAGCTGCTCTGCTGATACAGTTCAGAACTATCTGCATTGGCTGGTAAACGCTTTTATGTTTCAACGGGTATCACGATTCGATATCAAAGGCAAACGGCAACTTGAGCTATACGACAAATACTTTTTGGGCGATATCGGGTTTATGAATGTATTATTTGGAGATAAAATTCAGGATATCTCCGGCAAACTGGAAAACATTGTATTTCTTGAACTTGTGTCAAGAGGCTACACTGTATACGTTGGAAAACTGGCAGATCGCGAAATCGATTTCATTGCAACAAAAGGGTCCGACAAAATGTACATTCAGGTTGCTTATCTTCTGGTAACCGAAGAGGTTGTTTTCAGGGAATTTAATGTCCTGGAAGCAATTCCTGACAACTATCCAAAAATTGTATTGTCGCTTGACGAGCATTTTGGACGGGAGCGTAATGGAATTCAATGGATGAATCTGATCGATTTTTTAAAACAGAGCTAATACCGACCGGGTCAATGTAAACTGGTCAATAATAATGTCACCCCCGTTCCGGGGGTTCATGTTCAAGTCCCGTCAGGGAGGATATAAATTGAAAATTGAAAATGGAAAATTGAAAATGGAAAATTGGCCCCACCCAAACAATCCTGACTCCGTAGGAGTCGCATGTTTATAGAAAAGTTACCGCACCAGTACCACCCTGACTCCGTAGGAGTCACATGTTTATAGAGAATGAGCCAAACCGACAAAACACGACTCCGGAGGAGTCGCATGTTTATAGAGAATGAGCCAACCCTTTAAATCACGACTCCGTATTATTTTTTTTTGCTTTTAAGCTGTTTAGGCTCTCTGGTTTTTTCAATCTTCTTAACACTATCAGCAACCGGTAGGTTTTCGGGCATGGTGCCGCCAAGCTCCTGAATTGTTTTGCGCACTTTCTTGCCAACTTCGTAGTGTGTCTTATTGGCGTTTTGTTTGCCTTTGATGTTTTCGCGTTTTAGTTTTTCTCCCGTTTGTGTAGCACGAAAAAGGTTGGCCGCCAATTCAGTGCTGCCCATATGATCCAATATCTGCTGACTTTTCTTCAATCCTTTGCGCTGGTGAATAGCTTTGGCATCCATGCCGCCATATAAGCCCATGTAGCCGTGGTTTTGGAAGATAGCATAATCAATAGGTTCAATCACTCCGGCATCTTTGGCTGCCGCAGCAAGTTCTGTATTGTGTTTTACCATCTCGTTACGCAGGAACAACCGCTTTTCGTCCTCAGTACTCAAACGGTTGTATTCGTCCATCTGCCGTATTTCCTGTAACCGTGTTTGTACGGCAAAATAGGTTTGCCCAAGGGCTACCACCTCTTTTCCCGGGTCAGCATTTTGTACAATCAGATAACATGCATACCTTGAAAGTTTTACACTTTCTGTTTTTCTTTGTGCCCCGGAACCAATGTTGACCATTTCGAGGATATCCTCGAAATGGTCTGTTATCTGCTGACCACTATTGGCACAAGCTTCTTTTGCACGTTCTATAACAGGAATAAAATGTCGGTATTCAGAATATTCTAATGCTTTGGACAAATCTCTGGCACTCCAGAATTCATTGCCATTTTTGTCTGTCTGTTTGATTTGCTCAAACAGATTATTATGTTGATTTATAAGCTCTTTTGCCATGTTTTAAAGTTTTGTTTTCAAAAGGTTAGCATAAATTATTTCATTTAGCTTTATCTTTCGCACAATAAACAACAAATATAGCACTTCCCCACGTTTGTTCAGGAAAAATTTGTTCTGTCCTGTCAAAACACACCCCGATTCCCCGATTCCCCCGATTCCAAAAGTCCCGTCAGGTTCGATATAAATTGAAAATGGAAAATGGAAAATTGAAAATTGGCTTTACCTAAAACAAACCACGACTCCGGAGGTGATGCACTGAGCTGCTTCTCATGTTAGAAGCCGAAGGGTGTCGATTGGGGGTTATAGAACACCTATGCATTAAGGGTTCCGGGTTTTTAATGGCACACGGATAACACGGATAAAACAGATCTGCACGGATTAATTAATCCGTGATCATCCGTCGCATCGGTGTTAATAGTGTTCTATTTATAAAAATGAATCATAGTTCAACATAGAATTGAACTAAGTGCTTTTCCATCTAACCAGTTTTTCGATTTATAAACTATGTTATTTTACCATAAGCACTTATGGCCTTGGATTCTGCGCAAAAAAATTTTCCATTTTCAATTTTCAATTTTCAATTTCCATGTAAACAAGTGGTAAAAAATCATCGAAAAAAGTATCTTTGCCTTCAAACCAGAGTACACATGAAACAAACCCACCGCCCCATGAAAAACCTCCCATCAGCATTATTGTGCATTACCATCACAATAATCATCTTCTCCTGCAACACCAGACCATACAATGACGATTCAAACACCAACCCCGATCGCATCTACGGCAAAGTGATCTCCATCGCTGATGGCGACTCATATAAAATTCTGGTTAACAATGAAACAATAAGGGTGCGCATGGAAGGGATAGATGCCCCGGAAAGAGGGATGCCGTTCTATAAAGTTTCAAAGAAACACTTCTCAGAATTGGCTTTCAACAAATACGTAACCCTTGAGGTAACCGGCACCGACAGGTATGGCCGCACACTGGCCTACACCTGGCTCGATGACGGAACTGAACTCAGCCGCGAGATGCTCAGAGCAGGCCTGGCGTGGCACTACAAGAAGTACAACACCGATCCGGAATTGGCACGCCTCGAAGAGGAAGCAAAGCAAGCCCGCAAAGGCTTTTGGATCGACAACAACCCCATGCCGCCATGGCTCAACAGAGCATACCACAGGCAAGGCATCTCGACGAAGGATTCCTTTAAGTAAGGAGGGTAATGAGTTATAAGTTATGAGTTATAAGTTATTAGTTATGAGTTATTAGTTAAAAGTCAAAAGTTATGAATTTTTAAAAACCACCAAACAGCCAACATCCAACAGCCAACAGCCAAATTTTCCCCGATTCCCCGATTCCCCTGTAGATAAACAAAAAATGTCGAATATATTTATAAACAGATATTATGAAAAAGTTGCTGATAGTTTTGATTTTGTTTGCCCTGATTTGGGGTTGTAAGAAGGAAAATGAACCGGACTTTGCCACACTGATTCGTGGTGTTTGGGTGAATACATTTGTAAATGATCAGGCGGTACTCACCGACAATGCCTATGTGATGGAGTTCAGAGATGATTTTAAAGAGATATATTCTTCGGGCGTTGTGTTAAACGACAGTAACCGTACCTGGGTCGAAAACGATAAATTCAGTTACACGGTAGAAGGGAATAAGCTGCTCATAAACGGTGAGAACGATGCCGGCAACACTTTTTCCATGGAGTTTGAAATCCTTCATGCTGATGAAAAAAGCCTCCGTTACATCGTCAACAGGTTCGTGGTAGACAACGTTTCACTGCCTGATAATAAAACATACACCTGTAAGAAGGTTGATGTAGATCTGAAACCGAATTTCATTGGTACATGGTATGGCAGATCTACCACCCCTGGCAGCGACAGCAGCTACCATTACTGGGACTATTTTGCCGATGGCACTTTCGATTACTATTATCAGGACAGTGCCAACAATTGGATTAACAAGCAGGACAATGAGGGGCGTTTCTATCTGTATGGCGATTATCTGGCATCACTTTTCACCAACGATTTGCTGTCGGGTGCCTCTGGAAAAGCTTATGAGTGCTGGAACATAAGGATCGAAGGAAATAAAATGTTCTGGACAGGCTTAAGGGCCGGTGGTAAAACCACCATGTTCGAAATGAGCAAAGTAGCAGGGCCTCCCGGTGCCAAATGAGATAATTTGCTAATTTAATTTGCTAATTTACAAATTTGCTAATCTGCTAATTAATAGTTCTCCGGCATCAGCTCCATGTATGCTTTGGAGTGGAGGCAGGCGGGGCAGTTTGCCAGAGCTTTGGCCGATTCATAAACGTACCCGCAGTTGCTGCAGTACCACATCACCTTGCCATCTTTTACAAACACCCTGTCGTCGCTGAGGTTCTGGAGCAGTTTCAGATAACGGCGCTCGTGCTCCTTCTCAACCGAGGCTATCATCTTAAAGGCTGTGGCCACGGCCTTGAATCCCTCTTCCGCAGCAATCTCAGCAAACTCCGGATAAAGATCTGTCCACTCTTCGTTTTCACCTTCGGCGGCTGCTTTCAGATTCTCCATGGTGGTGCCAACAATACCTGCCGGATACATTGCCGTTATCTCAACCATTCCCCCTTCCAGGAAGCTGAAGAACCGTTTGGCATGCTCCTTCTCCTGGTTGGCTGTCTCCTGAAATATATTGGCAATCTGAACGTACCCCTCTTCGCGGGCTGCTTTGGCAAACATCTCGTAGCGGTTTCTTGCCTGTGACTCTCCGGCAAAGGATTTGAGCAGATTCTGCTCCGTTCTTGTCCCTTTGATTGATTTTTCCATCGTGTAGATTTTTTTATTGTTGATTTCTGAATTAATTCACGGGTTAAAAATACAAATTAATGTCTGAAAAAATCGGGGATTTCTTTTTCGGGCGATCTCTTTTTTTGAGGTGCCGGGCGCTGCCCTGAGCCGCCTGCCCTGAGCCAGTCGAAGGGGTCGAAGGGGGATATTGTTTGACAGGATTTGTGCAGTTTTTTTAATATTTAAGACTCGTTGTGTTATGTGTGCCTTTGGGATAAAGAATTATTGAAGTTTGTATAACTTGTGTTTGTATTTCCTTTTCAACACAGTGATCATGCAATCAAAATGTTTGATTTACCACTGAGACACTGAGAACACTAAGAATCACTTAGATATTTAAAACATAGTGCTTCTAAGTGATCTAAGTGTCTTGGTGGTTTAAAAAGAACCATCCAACCAATTTTCATTTTGTTAGCCATAAAATTCTACCATAAAAACTTATGGTCTTGGATTCTGCGGGAAATAAGCACCGTAAGGTGATAGGTTGAACTTTGTTGAATTGAGTAGTAATATCTATGCCAGCCTTACTGATTCGAATCAGTATTTGAACAGATTAGACACACTCAGCACCTCAAAAAAAATCACCCTTTTTCAGGGTGCAGGATTTTTAATGGCACACCGATGAAACGGATCTGTACGGATTAATTAATCCGTGATCATCAGTCGCATCGGTGTAATCCGTGTTCTATTAGGAAATCATAGTATGATACAGAAGTGTACTAAGCCGGAAACCTTGTATGAATTATTTAAGCCTCTGTCGTTTCACCAGGTAGGGTAGGAGTACCTGTCTGAAACCGTTCCTGATATTTGCCTCAACGAAATCAATATGGTACTGGTCGCAGCGCATTTTTAGCTCCTGTTTGAAAGAGGTGAGTTTTCTTTTATACTCATTGCGGATCTCTGCCGGGTTAAGCCTCACGCTGTCGCCCGTTTCCATGTCGATAAACCTGTATGGCCTGCTTTCGAAGTCGAAATCGATCTCTTCAACCTGGTCCACAACATGAAAGAAGATCACCTCATGTTTATTGTATTTAAGATGCTGCAGCGCATCGAACAGTTCGTTTGTGTTGCCCTGGCTTTCGAACATGTCGCTGAAAAGCACTACCAGTGACCTCCTGTGTATTGCCTCTGCTATTTCGTGCAATGAACGTGCAGCGAAGGTGTTTTTCTTATTGCCGGGGTTGTAGTTTTCGAGCAGTTTTTCTAATTCTGAGATAATGTATTTGTAATGGACGTTGCTTGAACGGCAGTTTGAATGGAGGTCGAGGCTTCCGGTGAAGAGTGAAAGGCCGGCCGCATCGCGTTGCTGGCGCAGAAGGTGCATGATGGCGGCAGCGCAGTAAACAGAAAAAGTGATCTTGTTGGGATTTTCGGGCGAGAGTTTGTCTATCACCGGAAAATACATTGATGAGCTGTTGTCGATAATTATCTGACATCTCAGGTTTGTTTCCTCTTCGTAACGTTTTACGAAAAGCTTTTCTGTCTTGCCGTAGAGTTTCCAGTCGATATGACGGGTTGATTCACCCTGATTGTAAAGCCTGTGTTCGGCAAACTCAACAGAAAATCCATGAAAAGGACTTTTGTGCAGGCCTGTTATAAAACCCTCAACAACCTGCCTTGCCAGAATCTCAAGCGGACTGAAAGGGTCTATATATCTTTGTTCAACAATTGGCATTGAAAAGGTCCATTTCCAGTCAGTATCAGAAAATCACCTGAGTATTACAGGAGAATATATCCGGGTAAATACAAAAAAATTACCAGTCATTTATCTGAGCAAGGCTTCAAGTTTCTGAACTAGAGCCGATTTTGGTGCAGCTCCAACTTGTTTGTCAACTACCTCGCCATTTTTAAGGAAGAGTACCGTTGGTATATTTCTAATGTTAAATTTTGAAGTAACGGCAGGATTACTGTCAACATCAAGTTTGCCAATCACAGCCTTCCCTTCATACTCTTTGCTCATTTCTTCAATAAGTGGGGCTATCATTCTGCACGGGCCGCACCAAACTGCCCAGAAATCAATTACAACGGGTTTGTCAGATTTGACCACCAGTTCTTCAAAATTAGCATCTGTGATTTCGAGAGCCATAATTAATCGGTTTTATATTTTTGTACAAACTTACAAAAGTATTATCTATGAACAAATCTTTCTTTTAAAAGTTTTAATGACCCGGTATGATTATTTATCCGAAAGGTTCCATGCAATCTCGGGAATTTCACTGATTTTGCGAAGAAAAGTCCGAGGGCTTACAAATCTTTTCGGTAATCCGAACAGTATTGCGTCATCCTTATATTTCAGGTAGATTTTTACCTTACTGTTTCCCGGGCATGATTTCACGGCATTCAGCAGCATGTTGGCAAGGGTTCCGTCGGTGTCCACGTGTCTGGCATCAACAGAAATTGTTATCACTTTAACAAAATGGTCAAGTACCTCGGAAAGGAGTCTTACATCCTTTATCCTGTGGAAGAAGTCTTCCGATCCCTTAAATTTCGCTGTTATATCGCCTCTGATGTAAAGAAATTCTCCCGGAACCATCAGGTGCTTGTATTTCAGATAGGTCTCGGAAAAGAAAGCCAACGGCAATGAACTTGTGTAATCCTCGACATTTATTGATCCGAATGGTCTTCCCGTTTTGGTGAGTTTATGCTGCACACTGTTCACTATAACTCCTATTGTAAAGTCACGGCTGAGGAATTTTTTTTGTTCCGATTTGAGTTCATCCACCGTTGTCCGGCATAATGCATTCATCTCAAGCCTGAACTGATCCAGGGGATGCCCCGAAATATAGAATCCGATAACCTCTTTTTCGTTTTTAAGCTGAGCTATAATTGGCCATGGATCACATACAGGCATTTCAGGGTCGGGAATCCTGAGTTCCTGAGTGTCACCGAAGAGTGATTGCTGGGCACTCTCCGTGTGTTGCTGAGCCATAGCTCCGAACCTGATGATTTTTTCAATAAAAGATTGCCCTTCAGCGCCTTCGACATAAAAGAACTGGGCGCGGTGTGTGTTGGGGAACTGGTCAAAAGCACCTGCCATAGCCATAGATTCGAGACACCTTTTGTTAACTGTTTTCAATGGGATCCTCCGCACAAAGTCGAAAATGTTCTCAAACGGGCCTTTGGCTTTCCTTTCCCCGATAACAGCTTCGGCCGCTGCCTCTCCAACACCTTTTATGGCTCCGAGCCCGAACAGGATTTCTCCTTTTTCGTTTGCCGTAAAACGGATCATACTCTGGTTTATGTCCGGGCCAAGAACTTTAATCCCTTTTTGCAGGCAGGCATCAATGAGGAAGGTGATTTTTTTTATGTCGCTGAGGTTGTGGGTCAGAACCGCAGCCATATATTCGGAGGGGTAACGGGCTTTCAGATAGGCGGTCTGATATGCAAGCAGTGAATAGGCTGCTGAATGTGACCTGTTGAAACCATACTCGGCAAATTTCGCCATGGTATCGTACACCTCGCCCGCTTTTGCGCTGCCTACCCCTCTCTCAACAGCACCTTTCACAAACAGAGCCCTCTGTTCAACCATCGTATTCATGTCCTTCTTGCCCATTGCTTTCCTCAGCAGGTCTGCAGCACCCAGGGTAAAACCTCCCATTATCTGTGCTGCCTGCATGATCTGTTCCTGGTAAACCATGATACCATAAGAGTAACTCAGAATATCTTTGAGCATCTCATGCGGGTATTCAACCTGTTTTCTTCCATACTTGCAGTCGATGTAATCCTGTATAAAGGTCTTTGGCCCCGGTCTGAACAACGCATTCATGGCAATAAGGTCTTCCATACCTTCAGGTTTCAGCTCCCGCAGATGTGACTGCATCCCTTCAGATTCAAACTGGAACACCCCGATAGTGTCACCAGCTTTGAAAAGATCATACGTAAGTTTATCATCGAGAGGAATAGTGTCAAGGTCGATTTTTACCCCATGTCTGGCTTCGATGTCAGCCAGAGCATCCTTGACAATAGACAGTGTTTTGAGCCCGAGGAAATCCATCTTGAGCATCCCCACTTTTTCTATCTGTTTTCCGTCATATTGGGTTACGATCGTGGTTGAATCTTTCTGAAGGCACAGGGGTATATGTTCTATCAGAGCCTCAGGTCCGATAATAACCCCGCAGGCATGCGTTCCGATCTGCCGCACTGACCCCTCGAGAGTTTTAGCCAGCTTAAGCGTTTTTTTAACCTGTTCATTTCCGTGTTTAAACTCCTGCAACAGGTCATTGGAGTTTTTTAGTGCACCCTCCATGGTGACGTTATTGCCATCTGGGACAAGCTTGGCGAGCCGGTCTGCCTCCGGCAGAGGTAACTTCAATACTCTTGCCACGTCACGTATTGCAGACCTGGCTGCCATTGTCCCATAGGTGATTATCTGAGCTACACGGTCTTCACCATACTTCTTAATTACATACTTGATAACATCATCACGGCCATAGTCATCAAAATCAACATCAATATCCGGGAATGACGTCCTCTCAGGATTTAGAAATCTCTCGAAAAGGAGCCGGTATTTCAGGGGCTCTACCTTTGTGATGCCAATGGCATATGCTACGGCAGATCCAGCAACCGACCCTCTTCCGGGCCCTACAAGAGTACCACGCCTCCTGGCTTCGGTAATAAAATCCTGAACAATAAGAAAATATCCGGCATAACCCATTCTTTTTATCACATCCAGCTCATAATCCAGCCTCTCCTCCAGCTCTGCCGAGATATCCCCGTAATTTACTCGGGCACCCTCATAGGTCAGATGCCTCAGGTAGGAGTCGGGATCAGTAAACCCCTCCGGAAGAGGGAAAACAGGCAGGATAAGATCCCGTTCCAATGAATATTCCTCAATCTTATCCGCAATTTCAAGTGTGCCCGACAGTACTTCCGGCCGGTCAGGAAACAACTCCGCCATCTCGGTTGCCTGTTTCAGATATTCATGACCCGTATAACGTAAATTTTCTTCATCTCCGAAATCCTGACCCGTGTTCAAACATATAAGTGTCTGGTGTGCATCGTAATCATCCGAATTAACAAAATGAACATCATTGGTTGCGGCTACAGCGACACCAAATTCGTCAGCCAACTTAAAAATGGCCTTGTTTACCTCCTGTTGTTCAGGAATATGATGATTCTGAACCTCAAGATAATAATCATCACCAAAGATCTCCTTGTACTCCTTTACCACAGAAGCTGCCGATTGATATCCGGAGTTTAGTATGGAATGAGGTACTTCACCGCCAAGACATGCAGACATTGCAATAAGACCTTCGGAATATTCACGTAACAACTCCTTGTCAATTCTCGGATTGTAATAAAACCCTTCAATATACCCCTTCGAAACCAGTTTGGATAAATTGTGGTATCCGGTCTTGTTCTTCGCAAGAAGTATTAGATGATATCTCTTTTTATCAATTTTTCCGGCTTTATTAAACCGGCTTCCATGAGCAACATAAACCTCGCATCCAATGATCGGCTTTATACCCTGAATCTTTGCCTCCTTGATAAAATGCATCACACCGAACATATTGCCATGGTCAGTTATTGCAAGAGCAGGCATTCCTAGACTCATTGCTTTCGATATAACTGCATCAATCTGTGAAGCACCGTCTAACAGCGAAAATTGTGTGTGAACATGAAGATGAACAAATTGCGACATAAAAATGGATTACCAATGTTAAACACTAAACAGAGGGTAAAAATAATTGATTTACCCCGGCCAATTTCCATTGTTGAAAACTTAAAATGGTCTATTTGAAAATTGGATCTTTGATGATCTTATTTCTGTGCAGAATGTACCTAAAAGATGTTACTATCACACCAAGACCATATCTCATGCTTCTTTTGAAACTTATTGATGAGCCGTCGTCGAAATATTTTGTGGGGCATGTGATCTCTGCAATACGGAATCCTGCATTGAATATCTGGGCAATCATCTGGTTGTCGAAAACAAAGTCATCAGAGTTTGCTTCAATATTTATCCGGTTCAGTACATTAGCTGTGAATGCGCGGTAACCTGTATGGTATTCAGAAAGTTTTTGCCTAATTAAAAGATTTTGTGTAAAAGTCAACAAACGGTTGGCAACATATTTATAAAGAGGCATACCGCCATTTAGTGCGCCATTCCCCAGAATTCGTGATGCAAAAACAACTTCATAAAGTCCGCTTGCGAGCAGATGTGACATGGCAGGAATAAGCCTGGGGGTATACTGATAATCGGGGTGCAGCATAATAACTATATCTGCTTCAAGTTCAAGAGCTTTTCGGTAACAGCTCTTTTGATTGCCTCCATAACCCTTGTTGTGTTCATGTAAGATGATGTGCTTTACTCCAAGCTCACGGGCAGTTTCAACAGTATTGTCCCTGCTGGCATCGTCAACAAGAACAACCTCATCCACAATATCAAACGGGATCTCGCTGTAAGTGCTTTTAAGGGTTTTTTCGGCATTGTAGGCCGGCATCACTACAACAATCCTTTTATTATTGATCATAAAAAACCATTTTTTGAGGCTGCGAACTTATAGAAAAATTAAATAACTCATCTTCTTCTTTCCTGTAGAACACATTCATGGCCAATGTTAATTATTTATTCAGTATTGCCTCATAAAGCACAGTATGTATCTTTGTTCTGATGCCGAGGCTTGTAAGCAGAGGGTTTTCGGCTGTTGGATTAACCCTGTTGCTCAGGAAAACATACACCAGATCATGCTCAGGATCGGCCCAGGTAAAAGTGCCTGTGAAACCGCTATGTCCAAAGCTTTTCTCGGAAGCGTATGATGTGACATTTGGTTTTGACTCCTTTCCGCTTTCCGGTTTGTCGAATCCCAGGCCGCGTCTCAAATGACGGTAATGTTTAGTATTGAACCTGTTTATGGTTTCAGGATCAAAAACAGAAGCGCCTCCGTAGTTTCCACCGTTGGATAAAGTATACATTATAACTGCAATATCCCGGGCATTTGCAAAGAGTCCGGCATGGCCCGCAACACCTCCCATCATGGCAGCCGCAGGGTCGTGTACAAAACCATGAAGTAGTGAGTTTCGGAAATATCTGTCATCTTCGGTCGGAACAACACGACTTAACGGGTAGTGAAGATACGCATTATATCCGATATTAAATAGATTCAGCGGGTTGAATATTGAGTCGTCAAGGTATTCCTCAAAAGGAACCTTTGTCTGCTCCTCAATCATAAATTTAAGCATAATCATGCCCAGATCGCTGTAAAGATAGTCATGACTGCGATTAAGCGGAGAGTTAAGTATCATGCTAAGCATAGTGTCAGTGTATGAAGCGCTTATATATAAACTGTCTGATACTTTCAGAGGAAAATTGATACTGTATGTATTGCTGAAAATAAGTGAATCGGGCTGACCATCTGTAACAAGCGACTTGTAAAACGGAATCCATGATTGAAGCCTTGCACGGTGCGAGAGAATCTCTTTTATCTTCAGGTTCTCCTTGTTTGTTCCTGAAGCTGTTGTGAAATACTTTCCCAGGCGTTTGTCAACATCAATTATACCCAAATTGTCAAGCTGAATCAAAGCAGTTGTTGTAGCAATTATCTTGGTTAGTGATGCCAGATCGTATAGGTCTGTGGGAATTACAGCTATGTCGTTTGAACGCGTATGAGTGCCATAACATTTTTCAAATATCACGTTGCCTTTCCACACTGCCAGCACCTGACACCCCGGAAAGGCACCGGACGAAATTGCACCACTTACAATGGAGTCAATAGTGTCGAAGCGTTCCGGGTTTATCCCCGACTCCCGCGACGAGCAGTAGTTTATTCTTATTTTTTTTGTCTGGATACCTTTTCCATTAGCAGTGGTTCCAGTAAACGGTATACCCCCGAATATACCCCTTACCACCGATGACATTGCCATAACCTCTGGCTGCAATCCAAGAATTACAGCTCCGAAACTCTCAATGTTTCTGATGCGGGATGCTGTTGCTTCTGGACAATACAGCACCAGTACAACCCTCTTTTTGTCGGGCATCATCTCCGCCAGATGGATTATCTGTGGCGAGAAATCCCCTTCAGAAGGCATCAGATGAAGAAAAATCAGACCATAACCCTCTGATGCTTTTTTTGCTTCAGTAATCTCCTTGTAGTCTGGCCGTGAGCTTACTGTAAGATATTCAGCTTTGCTGTACCAGTTCCAGCAACTGTCAAGGTTGCCGGAGGAAAATCCCACGCCTGAAATAATATTAAATTGACTAAAAAGCTTGTAATGTTTTAGCGGAAGAAGGTCATTTGGGTTCGATAACAAAACAATGTTCCTGTCATAAAACTGCTGCCTGACATGAATTAGTGAGTCTGTTGATTCACTGTTGCTTGTGATCGCATTGCCGTTTAGAGCCGATGCAATGATTGATATTAATACTAAGAGATACTGATGCCGCTTCACAACCGGTCCGTTTCCTGCAAAAGTATAAAAAGATCAGCTCTGCAAAATCCAGAGGGATGTTTATTCCTGTTTCTCTTGCATATTTTAAAAAATCGCCAGAAAATTTCCCAAGGTCAGTGACAGTCTATTTGTTGATAATAATACCTCTGGAGGATATTCCATTTTTGTCTGAAAATATCATCTGATAACGTACCGGAGCAATTTTATCCTTATTCAGCATTTTCGAGGTAGTTTAATTATGTTATTTATAATTACTCTAAACAAATTAAAACACAAAAAGTTCAAAAATTTTATCCAAGTGTTATATAAACAATGGGAAGATAAAACCAACTGAAATATTAATTTTGCCGAATGATCAAGAGAAATGTTCGTATTATAATATTACAGGTTATCAGCTTACTGGCTGTGTTGTGCAGCGTTTCTGCCCAGCAGACAGATTCCGTTCCTCCATTAATAATTCAGATTCCACTGGTTGACAGTTCTGTTACTTTTCACTGGCACAGTCCGGAGTATCAGAAACTAATGTTTGTTGTGATTCATGACGACGAATCCACCTCATCGGAAGTGGGTTACAGGACTATGCATGGTTTTGGTGCATCTCTGCTCGAGATGAAAAACGACGGTTTATATCTTTGTACACTATTTGTTGATTCTATCAGATACATTTTTAATCCAAATCGTATATTCTCACTGAATGGAATCGAAAATTCACTGATGCACTATGGTCAATGCTCACCTGACGTGGTTTCTGCAATTGCCTTGTTTGCCGGTCAGGTTACCGGAGCATTTTTTCTTTACCCTGAATATATTGTAGCTCTGCATAACAACCGTGACAAAGGATTCTCAGTTGAAAGTTATATTGCAGATTCGGTTCTCAGGGTATCTGTCGACAGCATCTTCATAAATCCGGATGAGGATCCTGATGACTTTTATTTTGTAAATGATCCGGTCCACTTTTCTTTTATAAAGGAATATGGTTTCAATGTCGTTTTACAGTCCTCCGGAATTCTTGAGGATGATGGGTCTCTTTCGGTCTGGTGCAGTCACCATAACATGCCTTATATTAACATTGAAACTGAACTTGGAAAGTATGAGAAGCAGCTTCAGATGCTCGAAATGATAAGGTCCCTGCTTCCAGGATTTTAATCTTTTTGAATCATTTATTTTTGAATTCCTTAATGTTTTGCTGAAGGCTAATAGTTTTCTTCAGTTTTTGTCATGTAACGGTTATTTATTTCTAAATTTATCCTCAAAATAAATACAGAAAACCGGATGCATTTTTCCATTTTTAAATCTAATAAGTTTTCCGTGATTTCTATTAACCGGTTAATGCTTATTGTGGTTGCATTCACCTTGCCGTTTCCGGGCAAAATTCCTACTTTTTTTATATTACTGGCAGGTATATTATGGCTTTCGGAGTTGATAACTACATCTATCAGTCAACGATCATTTTCATACATAAAGAACAGATTTATCTCATCGGGAAAACCTGTTGTGCTGCTCGCTTTTTTTCTTTTAATATTGCTTTACATTGCAGGATTTTTTTACTCAGAAAACATTGCATCGGGTAAGTTTGAACTTGAGAAAAAAAGTCTTATGCTTCTTTTTCCGCTTTATGCTTTCACTTCAGACCCACGTATCTACGACAAGAAGATTCTCAGGGATATTTTGCTGGCTTACCTGACGGGTTTGCTGATTATTTCCATTTATGATATCGTTTTGGCGGTAATTGACTACACTCACATAAAAAGCAAGTCAGTGTTTTATTATTCCAGGTTGTCTCGCAATCAACATCCTTCATATCTCGCATTGTATTCTGTTTTTGCAATTGCTGCTTCTTTCAGGCTTGCAATATCTGAAGTAATATTCCCGAAATGGTTACGAATTGCGCTAATGTTAAATACAATATGGCTGTTATTATTTGTCATCCTGCTTAGTTCAAAAGCCGGCATTTTATCTCTCTTTATTGTGGTATTTATGTCTGTTTCATTTTTAATAATAAGGGTGCCCATAAAAACCTGGCTTCGCTATTTTGTTATTATATTCTTATCAGGCCTTATTTTGGCATCAATGTTTTCCGGAAATATCAGAACCAGGCTTTCGTCTCTTTCGAACATAAATTTATCGGGAAGTGAATTGAATTCATCTGATAATGCTGATGGGGTTGTTGTGCGAATATTGTGCATGGAGGTTGCATGGGAACAATTTCTCGAGTCACCCTTATTTGGGACAGGAACAGGGGACTATCATAAAAAGACAAACACAAAGCTTACAGATAAAAATCTGATTGAGGTTTTCGGGGGATTCAGAAATGCACATAATCAATATTTGCAAACAGCGGTTACTATTGGCATTGCAGGGTTTGTTGCATTACTGATGTATCTTATCTTTCCTCTGATAGCGTTGCATCGGGAGCTACCATGGTTGTTCTTACTCTTTGTCATCATTGTTGCATTTAACCTGATCTTCGAGTCAATGCTTGAAAAACAGGCAGGAGTATTCTTTATCATCTTTTTTCATACAATGCTTTACAGAGTATCATATGAGCAAAGCATGAAAAAGAATGTAACCCCATAGTAAAAGGCTCTCCGCATGATTCAGAAATTCATGTATCTTAAATCGCTGCAGGAGAGCCTGATATATTATGCCTTTAGAGGCTGGGAGGATGTTTATACAACTCCCTGGGCAAGCATTGCTTCGGCAACTTTGACAAAGCCTCCGATATTTGCCCCTTTCACATAATCAACATAATCGCCCTGTTTGCCAAACTTAACACAGGTAGCATGTATGTTTTTCATGATAGTCTGGAGTTTGTCGTCAACTTCTTCACGGCTCCAGCTAAGGCGCATAGAATTCTGAGTCATTTCAAGGCCTGATGTTGAAACACCACCGGCATTTGCTGCCTTGCCCGGGCCATAAAGAACCTTGTGGTGCTGGAATACCTCAACAGCTTCAGGTACTGATGGCATGTTTGCACCCTCGCTTACAACGAAACAACCGTTCTTGACAAGAGTTCTGGCTTCGTCACCTTCGATCTCGTTCTGAGTGGCATTAGGCATTGCAACATGACAAGGTATAATCCATGGACGTTTGTTTTCGAAATACTCACCACCCCACTTTTCTGTATATTCGCTTATCCTTCCACGTTTTACATTCTTCAGGTTCATTACCCATGCCAGCTTTTCTGCATCTATACCATTCGGATCATGGATGAAGCCGTTGGAATCTGACATAGTGACTACTTTCCCTCCGAAGAAGTTTACCTTTTCTACAGCATACTGAGCAACATTTCCTGATCCAGAGATACATACTGTTTTTCCCTTTAGGCTATCACCGCGGTAATTGAGCATATTCTCGGCAAAATAAGTAGTGCCATATCCTGTAGCTTCCGGACGAATAAGTGAACCGCCCCAGTACAAACCTTTGCCGGTGAGAACACCTGTGAACTCGTTGCGAAGCCTCTTATACTGTCCGAACATATATCCAATTTCACGTCCGCCTACTCCGATATCACCGGCAGGAACGTCGGTATCAGCTCCTATGTGACGGAAAAGCTCGTTCATGAAGCTCTGGCAGAACTTCATCACTTCGTTTTCTGACTTACCCTTGGGATCGAAATCAGATCCACCCTTACCACCACCCATAGGGAGTGTGGTCAATGAATTCTTGAAAACCTGCTCGAAAGCCAGAAATTTGAGAATACCGAGGTTTACTGTAGGGTGAAACCTGATGCCACCTTTATAGGGCCCGATGGCACTGTTCATCTCAATACGGAAACCTCTGTTTACCTGTATTTCTCCCTTGTCATCCAACCAGGGTACACGGAAAAGAATAATTCGTTCAGGTTCAACAATCCTTTCAAGAATTTTTCCCTGTTTGTACTTGGGATTCTCTTCAATAAACGGGACGATAGTCTCAACAACTTCTCTTACGGCCTGATGAAATTCCGGCTCAGAAGGATTGCGGGCAATCACCTTTACCATGAATTCATCAACCATCTGTTGATAAATACTGTTTGACATAATTTTAATAAGTTTAGGTTAACAACAAAATTAGTTTAGGTACCGCAATATTAATAACATTTTTTTTAATGGATATCATTATTGCTGTTTTTTTATATCCATTTTTTCAAATAACAATTATGCAATATTTAGTTTAGCTTGCTTTTTATAGTTATTGTTTGTGAGATCCTTTTTGTTTTGAGAAAAATTTTTCTACTTTTAACCCCTTAGCCATTTCGCACACTTTTGTTGTTAATAAGATGATATTATGACTGATGACGAATTAAAAAATATTGAAGGCCAAGAGGAAGGTACTCCTGAGAAGCTTAAGCAGAATGTTGAAAAGTTGCTTGCTGAGACCCGCGAGCGTTTAAAAGAGCTTGCATGTATAAATCAGACCACACAGATACTTAAAGAGGGGAAGCCTTTAGGAGAGACGCTTCAGCAGATATGTCTGATTCTTCCCCGAGCATGGCAATATCCTGAATTTACTGGTGCCCGGATATCCTACGACGGGAGTATGTTTACCACGGGAAATTTCATTGAAACTGAATGGAAACAGTTGCAAAACTTTCAGAGTATCGACAGGAGAAAGGGGAAGATAGAGATATTCTATACAAAGAAGTTTGCCATTGAGGATGAAGGACCTTTTCTTGATGAGGAACGACATCTGCTGATAAACTTGTCAAACCTTATAACCGGGTTTATAAATTCAGAAACAGCCAAAGACCTGCTTAAGACAGAAAAAGAAGAACCTTTTAAAAAGCCCGCTCCAATTAAAGACACAGCTTCATTAAGCAGGCAACTCCTTCAGAAGTTTCTCACAAAACAGAATATAGACAGGGATGTTTTTCATGACCTAATGCCTTTTAAGGTCAGAGAGATTCTGCTTGTGGCAAATCTATATGATGCTTATAATATTGAGGAGGAGGGAAAGTTCACTGAGCACATCCTGGGCGAATACTATCAGCTTAATCTAAGTTCAATGCCACGGGTTACCGGTGTTACAACAATGGATGAAGCTCTTGAACAACTAAAGTCCCGGCATTTCGATATGGTGATAATAATGATGGGTGTTGATAAAAATACACCGTTGATTCAGAGCAGAACATTAAAGAGTGAATTCCCTTACATCCCAATCTATCTCCTCCTTAACAACAACTCAGATATAGCCTTATTCAACGGATCACCTAAGCTGCTGAGCTCAGTTGACAAACTTTTTGTCTGGAACGGCGATTCCAAGATATTCTTTGCTATGGTAAAACATCTTGAAGATAAGGTTAATATTGAAAACGATACCAGGATTGGACTGGTAAGGGTGATTCTCGTGGTTGAAGATTCTGCAAAATACTACTCCCGTTATTTGCCGATACTATATACATCCGTTATGGAGCAAACACGCCGGAATATTGATGATGTTACGACAGATGAGTTGTATAAGATGCTCCGTCTGCGGGCCAGGCCCAAAATACTACTAGCAGCCAACTATGAAGAAGCGTTGGCTGTTTACCATAAATATAAAGAATTCATGTTGTGCCTGATCACTGATGTTAAATACGAGCGTCAGGGGGTGATGGATGATGAAGCCGGTTTTATTCTGGTGCAGAAAATACGTGATGAGATCAAAGATCTCCCGGTCATCATTCAATCATCAAATGAGGCAAACTCTAATCGGGCATATCTTCTGAAAACCACATTCATAAACAAGAATTCAGACAGCCTTCTTCAGGAAATAAAGAGTTTTATCAGTCACTATCTTGGGTTTGGCAACTTTGTGTTTAAGACCGCCGACGGTCGTGACGTTGCAATCGCCAGATCTATAAAGGAGTTTGAAAAACAATTGAAGGTGATCCCCGATGAATCACTGATCTACCATTCCAGAAGGAATCATTTCTCACTCTGGTTTATGGCACGTGGGGAGGTTCAGATAGCAAAGCTTATCAATCCTTATCGTACAACCGATTTCGAATCTACGCAGGAAATCAGAAACTTTCTGCTTAAAGCAATACAGCAATACCGCAACGAGAAGAACAAGGGAAAAGTTGTGTCATTTGAGGATTCCGAGGTGCTGGAAGAGACAAATATTGTTAGCCTGGCCAGCGGTTCCCTTGGTGGAAAGGGAAGAGGTGTTGCATTTATAAATACATTAATACACAATTTCGACTTTTCGAACATCATCCCAAATATCAGAATCAGGGCACCCAAGACCTGTATCGTTGGTACTGATGAGTTCGAACGCTTTCTTGACAGAAATAAACTGTCTGAGAAAATATTCAACGAACCCGACTATTCACTCATACAGCAATGGTTTATGGAGGGCACCTTTTCAGATGTGTTTCTGAAAAGAATGAGAAAGCTGTTGAAGAGTATTGAGAAACCGATAGCCATAAGATCTTCAGGATTGTTTGAAGACAGCAGGTTGCAGCCGTTTGCCGGTATTTTCGAAACATATCTTCTGCCTAATAATAATCCCGATTTTGAAACCAGGTTACAACAGGCACTTGATGCCATCAAACTTGTTTACGCATCTGTCTATTCCAAAACAGCCAGAGGCTACGTGGAGGCCATCAACTACAAGATTGAAGAGGAAAAGATGGCTGTTGTGATTCAGGAGGTTGTCGGAGAGCAGTACGGAAACTATTTCTATCCACATATAAGCGGCGTTGCCCAGTCGTACAATTACTACCCATTTGCGCACATGAAGCCTGAAGAGGGATTTGCAGTTGCTGCACTTGGCCTTGGTAAATATGTGGTTGAAGGTGAAAAGGCATTCAGGTTTTCTCCAAAATACCCTGATACAGATATAAATACACCAAAAGACCAGTACCTCAACTCACAAATGTATTTCTTTGCAGTTGACCTGAGTAAAAAAGAACCCAATCTCCTGGAAGGTGATACTGCCGGTCTTGCAAGAATTGAAATTGACCTGGCTGAAGAGCATGGAACCATAAAGCACCTCGCCTCTGTTTATGATATCGATCAGGATATCATTCATCCCGGCCTCGGAAGACCGGGGCCAAGGATTATCAACTTCGCCAATGTCTTGAAATACAACTATATACCAATGGCTAAAACCATTGAAGTGGTTCTCGATATCGTTAAAGAGGCACTGGGTTCACCTGTTGAGATAGAATTTGCCATTGACCTTAATAAAGATTCTACATACCGATCCTCTTTCTTTATACTTCAAATTAAACCTCTGATCGGAAACCTTTCTGATTATACAATAGATCTTGAAACCATCGATAAATCGAAACTAATCCTTTTCAGCGAAAAAGGAATGGGCAACGGCCTGATTGATGATATTTGTGATCTTATTTATGTAGACAGGGAAGTATTTGATAAGTCGCTTACGGAAAAGATGGCCGAAGAGATAGAGACCCTTAACAGGAAAATGGTTGAAGAGGGGAGGAAATACATCCTGATTGGGCCGGGGCGCTGGGGAACCCGTGACAGATGGATCGGTATTCCGGTACAATGGGCACAGATATCGAACGCCAAAATCATTGTGGAAACAAGCCTCGAAGGCTTTCCGCTTGATGCTTCATCAGGTTCCCACTTCTTCCATAATGTAACATCAATGAATGTTGGTTATTTCTCAGTAATGGAAGGTATTGGCAAAAGTTTTATCAACTGGGAAAAGCTCAAGCGCTTAGAAGAGGTGAACAGGAGTAAATTCTTCAGACACATAAGATTTAAAAAACCATTTGTGGTGAAGATGGATGGTCGTAAAAGAATCGCCATCGTAGGCCTGCCTTAAACAGGTAAACTTTTAATATCGAAACAGGGGAACTAAGACTCTCTCTTTGTCCTGATAATCTTTTCCTTGATGCGGGCTTTCTTGCCTGTAAGTCCACGATAATAGAAAATCTTTGCCCGACGTACCACACCCCTTTTGTTTACAATGATCTCATCAATGAATGGAGAGTGTAATGGAAAGATCCTTTCTACGCCAATGCCGCCCGACATTTTACGCACAGTGAAAGTTTCACCTGCACCTGAGCTTTTCCTCTGGATAACCACACCTTGAAATCCCTGGATTCTCTCCTTGTTGCCCTCTTTGATCTTATACTGAACGGTCACCGTATCACCCGCTTTGAATTCCGGAAACTGCCGTTTCGGAATCAGCATATCTTCTACCTGCCTGATTATCGCGTCTTTATTCATCTTTTTCGAATTGTTTGGCTTTGTTAAAAAGGTGTGCAAAGATAGAGCCTTTTTTTTAACAGTACAACCTTAATTCATATTTTTTATTTTTCTTTCCTGTTGTCCCCTTCAAGTAATTCAGGCCTTCTTTCAGAGGTCCGTCTCAATGCCTGATCAAAACGCCATTGGCTTATCTCTGCCTCATGACCTGAAAGCAGTACGTCAGGAACCTTCCATCCATTAAAATCTGACGGCCTTGTATATACCGGTGGGGCTAGCAGACCGTCCTGGAACGAATCGGTAAGAGCAGATTGCTCATCGCCTAAGACTCCTGGAATCAGCCTTATAATGGAATCGGTAATAACTGCTGCTGCAAGCTCTCCACCTGTCATAACATAGTCCCCAATACTTATCTCCTTCGTTACCAGATGCTCCCTTATACGCTCATCAATTCCTTTGTAATGTCCGCAAAGAATTATGATATTCTCCAGCATAGAAAGACGATTGGCTAGCGGCTGGGTAAAGAGCTCCCCATCAGGTGAAGTATAAATAACATCATCATAAGATCGCTCCTTTCTGAGTTGTTCAATACATCTGGCCACAGGCTCCACCATTATTACCATTCCACCGCCTCCACCGTACGGATAATCATCAACACTACCATAACTATTTGTGCTATAATTCCTTAAGTTGTGCAGGTCTATTACACAGATACCTTTTTCCACCGCCCGCTTAACAATCGACTGATTTAAAGGACCGTGGAGTATCTCCGGATGTATTGTTATTATGTCAATTCTCATCTTTTAAATTTTGTTGCAAAGTTATAAAGAAGTAAGATTTATGTTAAATTCATATTTTCGCAGAGATTACAGATTGTCACTTTAGTCGAAATAGTACCTGAATATATCCGGAACCTTGAATTGAAATCGATTTAATGATACCCTACTACTACCGGATACTGGAAGTTAGCCCCGATTCCCCGCAGGAGGAAATACGCAGATCGTATCGTCGGCTTGCCAAGAAATGGCATCCTGATGTAAACCGATCCCCTGAAGCTAACGAGAGGTTCCTGCTAATTCAGAAAGCATGGAAAACCCTTGGCGATGCTGAGTCCAGAAGTAATTACGACTTCTATGTTAAGAGATACAGTCACTATAGCGGTGAACCGGGGAAATACGTACCTTATACGCAACAAACAAGTAAATCCCAACCTGAATATGCCAGCCACAGGCGCTGGTACCCTCCTGCCGGTTATTCCACCGCAACACCTGAAGAGGAGGCGAAACCATATACCAAAGAGTGGATATTTATAGGTTTAATTATTATCTTTTTTATTACAATTCCCATTACTTCAGATTTATGGTTCAGGTTTCTGCTTAATTTCAGACACCGGGAAACTGTGGCGGAAGTTGTTGGTATGAATGATGGCATCTCATTTTTCTTTCTTGGGAATGACCAGCCTGTTACAGACAATTTTTTAACTGAATTGAATCAAGTAGGAAATGAAATTGTGATAAAGGAAGGTATGCCTGTTAAGATGGGCGACAGGTTTAAAGTTATTTATCTGCCCCGTTCTCCATATATCAACAAGCTGAAGCTCGACAAACCGGATGATGAAACCTATGAGAGGTACTGTATGGCAATCTGGATGAGATGGCAACAATCTGATCAACTCATGGAACTCTCAGCTGGTAAAATGAAGGCAGTATTCCTTTTTGCTCTATGCGACAGCATTTTTGCCCATTATGGCACCCGTGGCCTTGCCGACATGTATTTTGCAGATACACATCCTGAAATTAACATTTACAGCAATAGTGAAACATTTCGAATATTACGAAAACAGGATAAGTTTGTCGAAATCGTCAATGGAATTAATTTTACCTTGAATCCTGAAATTCGTTAGATAATTCCTGGATATTTTATGGATGCAACAACAGAGGGAAATGAGAAAAGATTGGAATGTTAATTTTCCGATCCAAGTAACACATTGTCAATGGCCTCTTTGAACGAACTCTTCGGCAGGGCACCCATTGCCATCTGAGGTGCACCATCCATCGGGCAGAACAGCAATGAAGGTATACTTCTTATCCCAAATGCTGCTGCCAATTCCTGTTCCTCTTCAGTGTTTATTTTATATATATTGATCTTGCCGGCATACTCTTTAGCAAGTTCCTCAAGAACAGGTGCAACCATCTTGCATGGCTGACACCAGTCGGCGTAAAAATCAATCAGGCATGGCAATTCTCCTTCAAATTTCCATTCCTTATTCTGTTCGTAATTGAATACTTTTTCAAAAAAGCTCTCTTTCGTTAAATGCTCTACCATAATCTTTATTGTTTAATCTGAATAATATATAATAATAGTTGCAGAAGCTTGATGATTAGAGTAATTCAGCTTCAATAATTCTTTTAAAAGCCGGCTTTATATCAGCCTGGGATCTTATTCCGGGAGGAAGCCCTGTGAACAATCTGGGGGTTCCGATGGCAGGAATAACAAGAAATGTAGGGTATCCGGTTACCCTGAAATATTGTGACAAAAAGCGCTCCTTCTCGGCATCTACCTTAAAAATGTTAACCTTACCCTCGTACTCCTTCGCCAGTTCTTCAAGAGCCGGAGCTGCCATCTTACACGGGCCGCACCACACAGCATAGAAATCAACAATGGCAGGCAGCTCGCTGTTGTATACCCATTGATCAGGATTCTTGTCCATGTCATAAACAAGCCTTTTAAACTCTCCTGTGGTAAGTTCAATTGGTTTGCCTGATGTTACCTTTATTTTTGATGTCTGTGGTTTAACATCCTGAGCAGATGTAGGCTGCTCCTGACCAACTGTTTGCAGGTCTACAGGTATTACATCATCTGCTTCCGAAACGGGATCTGCATGACTGTTGCTTATAGCATCAGAAGTAACGTTTTGGGAACTGTCCTGAATGGTGCTTTCAGGCCTCGTCCCCGAACAACCAAACATTATCCCCGCAACAAAAATTGTACTTACCAAAACAATTGTCTTCATCTTTCTTCCTAAATTATAGTATTTCTAACTAAATAACTCTCAAAACTCTCACAATTTCACAATATCACACTCTCACATTTTCACACTTAAACACCGCAAAATTATAAAATGTTTAAAAAAATAGCGCATAAATATCACTTTTTTTAACTTTGCATTCTGAAAACCAAATGACATTATTTTATGAAGCTAACATTCAGGGATATAACATCAGAAATGTTCGACAAAATTTTTCCTGATGATATTGCATGCCTGGAATGGTTGGCGCTCCACAAATGGTCGGATGGATACATATGTCGGAAATGTGGCCATACCAGGTTCTGCAAAGGTAAGAAACCACATTCGAGGCGATGTACTGTTTGTAAGAGCGAGGAGTCGGCTACTGCGCATACACCTTTCCACAGGTGCAGAATCCCCTTGCGCGAGGCATTTCGTATAGCCTGGATATGCTGCAACTCACCTTTGGTCAGCAGCGCAAGCTTATCGTCACAACTGGATATCAGACAGATGACCTGCTGGAAGTTTAAAAAAAAGATATTAGGTTGCATGGAAATGTCACAAATAACTCATTACTTATAACTCATAACTCATGAAAAAAATCCTGTCAGTTGATAAGATTCGCAAGGCCGATGCATATACGATCAAAAATGAACCTGTTTCATCGTTAGATCTTATGGAGAGGGCTGGTTCAGCTTGTGCTCGTAAGATTCTTGATCTGACAGAGAATCTGAGGAGCGTTCTTGTAATAGCAGGCCAGGGGAACAACGGGGGTGATGGTCTTGTGATTGCACGCCATTTAAGTGCAGAGGGTGTTAAAGTTTTAGTTGTTATACCCAGGATAAGAGAATATGGTTCTGATGATTTCGAAGCTAATCTGAAACGCCTGACCGGATCAGATGTAGCGGTTGAATTCATAAATGATATTTCTGACTTGCCTGATACTGCTGAGTTTGATATTATTGTGGATGCAATTTTCGGATCGGGACTTACCAGATCTGCCGGGGGATTGATAGCAGAGATAATAGAAGCGGTTAATGATAATGGGAATGTGGTTTTTTCGATCGACATACCTTCAGGTTTGTTTGCTGACAAGTGGACTGATGAAGATAACAGTGCAATTATTAACGCAACTGTAACCCTGACGCTCGAATTACCAAAGTTATGCATGTTGATACCGGATTGTTACAGGTATATTGGCGACTGGCATATTGTTCCCATAGGTTTGGACGGTGGATTTATCACTCGGGCTGAGTCTGGAATGTATTTGTTTGAATATTCTGATGCAGTGGAGCTTTTCTTACCTCGTAACAGAGTTGCACACAAGGGTGATTTTGGCCATGGGATTCTTATTGCCGGTAGCCGCAACAAAGGAGGTGCGGCAATTCTTGCAGCAACAGCTGCACTCCGATCTGGAATCGGGTTGCTGACCGCTTATATACCTTCATCCCTGAACACATCATTTAATACTGCATTACCTGAAGCTATGCTTGTTATGGCTTCTAATCCTGATCATCTTGATACATCAACTGACATTTCAGGGTATGATGCCATTGCTGTTGGCCCGGGGTTGGGAACACAACCTGCAACACATCATCTTATTCATCAGCTTTTAACTACTGCCAAATGTCCGCTTATACTTGATGCCGATGCTATTAACATCCTTTCAGCACATCCTGATTGGTTAGCCCAACTTCCTCCAGGTTCAATAATTACACCTCACCCAAAAGAGTTTGAACGCATGGCAGGAAGAGCCATAAACGAGTTCCAAAGGCTCGAAATGGCAATGAGTTTTGCTGCAAAACATCAATGTTTCATTGTGCTGAAAACTGCCTGTACTGCGGTCATATCACCTGACGGTAATTGCAGCTTTAACAGTTATGGCAACGCCGGACTTGCAAAAGGGGGCTCAGGAGACACCCTGACAGGTATTATTCTCGGATTGATATGCAGGGGTTATGAGCCTTATGATGCTTCATGTCTGGGAGTTTATATGCATGCAAGAGCCGCGGAACTGGCAGCTCAAAACTGTGGACTCGATGCAATCCTTGCATCAGACATTTCATTTAATATCGGGTTTGTGTGGAAAGAGCTGGAAGATGCTGTATGAATCCTGGAACCATCACCCCTATGCAAAAAAAAAACTGCAGAATTGAAAAACTCATCGTTTCAATCCTTCAGCCATATCTTTACCGCTGGGCTCCTGGAATATCCTGAGTTCAAAATCAGGAATTATTGAAATCAAATGATCGAAGATGTCTGCAATCAAGCGTTCATAGTCAACCCATTCTTTTATTTTTGAAAAGGCATATAACTCAATTGGTATACCCTTTTCCATTGGCGGTAGCTGCCGTACCATAAGAGTCATATCGCTGTTAATATGTTTATGGTTTCTGAGGTAGGCTTCAATATATGCCCTGAAGATACCAAGATTTGTCTGTCTGCGGCCATAGTATTGGGTGGGATTATCATCACCAGAAGAGACTTCTTTGTTATATTTGTCAATATCAGCCTGCTTTTCCTCAATATATCCCTTAACCAGTCTGAATTTTTTCAGTTTCATAAGCAGAGCATCATCAACAAACCTGGCGCTGTTCATGTCCAGATTCAGGGATCGTTTGAACCGGCGACCATCTGACTCCTGCATTCCTCTCCAGTTCTGAAAAGAATCTGTTATCATCGAATATGTCGGGATACTCACTATGGTATTGTCGAAGTTTCGTATTTTTACTGATGCCAGTGTTATTTCGAGTACATCCCCGTCAGCACCGAACTTTTGCATTGTGATCCAGTCGCCTATACGTACCATATCGTTTGCAGAAAGTTGGATGCTCGCTACCAGCCCCTGTATCGGATCTTTAAAAACCAGGACAAGAATTGCCATGAAGGCACCTAGACCGGTTAGCAGGTATAATGGGTTTCTGTCAATAAGGATTGCAATCACAAATACTGCTGCAAAAAGATAAATCAATATCTGGAAGATCTGAATGTATCCCCTAATGGGTTTGTTACGGGCTATTTCGTAAGATTGGTAAATGTCGTTTATTGAGTTAAGAATACTGTTGATAATCAGTATTACAATTACAATCATATAGATCTTCATGACAACAATCACAACATTCACCCAAAAATGATATTCCGGAAACAAGAGAGGGAACAGAATATATACCACAATCGCAGGCAAAAGGTTTGATACCCGTCTGAACACTTTTCGTTCAAGTAGTACATCGTCCCATTCGGTTTGGGTTCGTTTTGTGATACGCCAGATAATATGGTGTATTATCCTTCTGCCGATAACATCAGATAGCCATGCTACCAGAGCAATGAACAGAAGAAATATGATATTGGTGATTATTCCGGCCAGAAGTGCCGAAAAACCTATTGAACCAAGTGCCTCAGAAATAAAACTGTAAATATCTTTCAGCATTATTCATGTAATAATTTTACAGATAAAACAAACACCAGCGTTCACAGGATTGTTAACTAAGAAATAACAGGCACACTATATGGGTGTTGTGAACTCACGCTGATTGCCATAAACGGTACCGACACTGTTGGTGGCATAAGCCCTCACGTAGTATTTTACTGTTGGAGCCAGGCCGGTTATCTGACTGACGAATTCACCTTTTCCTGTTCCGTCAACTGTATGTGGGCCGGTAAGGTCGGGCTCAGGTGAAGGGCTCCAGCATATTCCGCGTGTTGTTTCAGCATTTCCGTCAGATGTAACATTGCCACCACAAGTAGCAGTTGTCTGTGCAATGTTGGTAACCTCGGCTGTTGTTACTGTCGGGAGCACAGGATCTTTTTTGGTTGCATCATCTATCTTTTCACACCCTGAGGTGATGATCAGGCCGGCTGAAACCGCCACGATCAGCAAGTTCATTATTCTGCGCATTTCGATTGATTTTTTAAATTATTGTTACAAATATACGTAAATTTTTATTTATCTAAACATTTAACCCCTCTTATAATTCTTTTTTCACACCAGATTACACATGATTGCCCAAATATAAAAAGGAATAGATTTTATAGTGATTTCAGATAATTTCTTTCACAAATCAACCTTATTGCTATACAACCTCCATGTTTATAAAGCAGCTAATAAAAAATTGGAAGATCGTCTTCAACAAGAAGGTCCCTCAATACACTGTTCAGGTTAGTGCGCCATTTAATGGAAGTACCCGCAAGCATCACTTCCAGTGAAGGAAGATCATCCTTCAGAATAATGGCATCTTCAAACTCTCTGCGGTCAGGATCGATGATAAATTCTCTGATATCCTCAATAGGTTCATATGCATAAGGGTTCTCAACATAAGTCAGGTTGTCGAATAAGAAATCTGATTTTGAAGCGAGAAAGATAAGATTTCTGTCGGGGGCATCATCACGTCGTGTTCCAATAAGGTATACATTGAAACCGCATTGCTCAAGGGTTGCATACACAGATCTTGCTGACCTTCCTAAGTCACCACGAAGGTTTCAAAAATACTGTATAATAAGCACACCTTCATCGTCAAGAATGGATCTGATTGTATTAAAACATTCCACGGTTAAAAGATGCCACGGTGAGTTCTCACCAAGAAATGCATCGAGTACTACAACCTGATATTTATCCTTTGTTCTGTTAATGTATCGCCTTCCATCATCAATAGTCACCTTAATAGCAGGATCAAGAGAGAAATACCTGCGGGCAAGCATGCCAAATCTTGCATCAATTTCAACAGCAACAACATTCATCCCGGTCTTTTGCATCTCTCTGGCAAGCATTCCTCCTCCAAGGCCAACGAGCAAACATTTACCTTTAATACCGTTGAAGCGGCTCAGTAATGGTTTTATAAAATAAATGTAATCCAGAAGATTCTCATTATCAGTTTTATTGTAAAGTGTCTGCCAGGTGTTGTTAACAATAAGTCCGCGAGGTTCCATCTCTATACCGTTCAATACAAGTCCGTTTATATCCACAACCTTTACCTGTCCCAATATGCCTTCTGATGCATAAATCACCGAAAATCTCGGAGATATATCCTTAGCCGGCCTGATCTGAGTTCCAACAGAGATAAGTGCTGCAATAACAATCACTGCAACTGTTACCGGTCTGGATCTTTTCCTGAGCAACAACAGAGGAAGCATGATTACGATTATTCCATATACTATTGAGGGCACCTTAATTCCAAATTCAGGAATAATAAGAAATCCAAGAAGAAGAGTATTAATAACACCTCCCAGGGTGGAAACAGCGTAAACTTTTCCAGCTGTACTACCTGCTTTATCAACATGGTGAATAAGAAGATGAATCAGAACAGGGCTAACCATTCCAAACAGGAATACAGCAGGAAACACAAATGCCATCAACGACAATATTAGTCCCGGAATAAGAGGTGTGTATAACAAACCTTTCATCACCCAGTTGCTTAGGGTAGGCATGGATATCAATAGAAATCCCGACAACAGAAGAATAATACGCAGAATTCGTAAAGGATCATAACGGGTGGTCAGATGCCCTCCAAAGTAATACCCTATTGCAAGTGCCAGCAATGTTACAGCCAGTACTGCAGCCCAGGATAAATTGTAGTGCCGAAGAATGGAGCAAGCATTTTTGCACTTAAAGCTCCGTTGCCATAACGGCAGCACCCTCAACAAAAGCTATAAGAAGTAGTTTTGCCGGGCTAAAGCTCTTCAATTCATATTTAACTTTTTGCATACCGAATGTTTTTCGCAAACAAAATTGATCTATTTTTGTCTAATAATCAATATTTGAATTTCTTTTAACAAATTCCTCATTATCGATGAATATCAGAAAATATTACATATTGTTCTTGCTGCTTTTTGCTGGGTTTATGCTCATGTCACAGGAGTATTTAGGGTCAGAGGCTGATCGACTTGTCAGCGGTGCGCAAAAAGTATGGATCAGGGAAGGAGCAACAATACCATCATACATTGCATTTGCTAATGGAAATGAAATATCGGAGGCTAATATCGGGAAGTGGCTTCGTCAGCAGTTTGGATATGATGAAAGCATCAATATTGTAACTGTGACAGAGGAGGTCGATTTTCGCGGAGACCGGCACCGAAGGGTAAAACTTACCTCCGGAGGAATAGTGATTTTTGACGGTATGCTGGTGCTGCATATACGCAACAACAAGGTTTATGCTTTGAATGGTGATATTCCTGCATCATTGGACCCTAAAAACCAGATTGTTTTGGGTGAAAGTGCAGCACTTCAAAGGGCACTTGCACATGTAGGAGCTGAACAATATAAATGGCAGATGCCTGAAGAGGAGACGTTGCTGAAGAATCTCACTGACAACCCGGATGCCACCTATTTTCCGGAAGGGCAACTTATGCTCTACAGACAAGATGAGCTCTCTGACTATTATTATGTTTATGTTTTTGATATTTATGCCGACAGACCTCTTTACAGGGCAGAGGTTTTTGTTGATGCTGCTTCAGGAGAAATACTTTTTGAGCATAACAGGATACATACAACGGATGTTTCAGGTACAGCAGTAACCAAATACAGTGGAACACGTACCATAACATCAGACTCTACCGGCACTACATACCGTTTACGTGAAACAGGCCGTGGAAATGGCATAGAAACATACAACCTTCAGAAAGGCACCAACTATGGTAATGCTGTCGACTTTACCGATGCCGACAACTACTGGAATAATGTAAATGCAAACCTGGATGAGGTTGCAACTGATGCTCACTGGGGATCAGAATCAACATATGATTATTATTTTATTAATTTCAACAGAAACAGTATAAATAACAATGGCTTCAAGCTCTTAAGCTATGTGCATTACAGCAACAACTATGCGAATGCTTTCTGGGATGGCCAGCGCATGACTTACGGTGACGGTAACGGTTCAACAATGAGTCCCCTTACCGCGCTCGATATTATTGGGCATGAGATCACCCATGGCCTGACCACTTTTACTGCCGACCTTGTTTATCAGAACGAACCAGGTGCATTAAACGAAGCATTCAGTGATATTTTCGGTACCGCTATTGAGTGGTTTGCCAAGCCCACAATGGCCAATTGGCTGATAGGGGAGAATATAGGAAGCTCAATAAGGTCGATGTCCAATCCAAAATCCAAAGGATTGCCCAACACCTACCTTGGTCAATACTGGTATACCGGTACTGGTGACAACGGGGGTGTTCATACAAACAATGGCCCTTTGTGCTACTGGTTTTATCTTCTAAGTCAGGGGGGCAGCGGGACAAACGACAACGGACAGCCCTATTCGGTGACAGGTATCAGCATCGACAGTGCAGCATTTATTGCCTACAGGATGCTTACAGTATATCTTACCAATTCAAGTAAGTATTCCGATGCAAGGTATTATGCCATTCAATCGGCAGTTGATCTGTTTGGTCCTTGTTCACAACAGGTTATATCTACAACAAATGCCCTGTATGCAATTGGTGCAGGGCCAGCCTACATCCCCGGAGTGATAAGTGATTTCAAAGCCTCAATGACCGAATTCTGTACCACTCCGGCAAACGTTGGCTTTACAAATCTGAGCAACAACGGCATGAGTTATCTTTGGGATTTTGGCAACGGCCAGACAAGCACAGCTATAAATCCAATTCATACCTATACTGCAACCGGATTATTTACTGTGAAACTAATTGTTTCGGGTGGGAGCTGCGGAGCAGATACTCTTGTCAGAACAAACTATATCAGCATAAGCCCTCAGAACCCCTGCTCATACAATATGCCCCAGAATAGCACGGTCAGCGACAATAATTGCGATGGCTATCTTTTTGACAGTGGAGGAAACGACGATTACCAAAACAACACAAATGGGATCTTCGTCATCTCTGTTCCCGGTGCGATGTCAATAACACTTAACTTCTCGAGCTTCAGCTTTGAGAAAGATTACGATTTTCTTTATGTTTACGACGGCCCCGGCATCACCTCACAGCTGATCGGTAAGTATGATGGCGATGCATTGCCAAACGGTGGAACTATTACTTCCACTTCCGGCAGTATCACCTTGCGGCAGTCAACCGATCAGGGTCTAACAGATTCAGGATTCCTGCTTAGGTGGCAGTGCAATTATCCCACAGAACCCCCAATTGCAGCTTTCAATGCCTCAGATACTTTTACCTGCCAGGGATATATTAGTTTTATCGACGTTTCATCCAACGGGCCTGATACCTGGTTATGGGATCTGGGAGATGGCAATACTGCACATACAAAAGTAGTAGACCATATCTATACTCAAAGCGGCATATATACGGTAAAACTATTTGTTTCAAACGCATATGGTGCAGACTCGATCACAAAAACCAACCTGGTAAGAGTCGATCTTGCATACCCTGATATTGCGCCAGTGGCATTCTGTGATTCAGGATTGGTTACCCTTTCAAATCCTGATACATCGTATGTTACCAAATGGTACGACAGTCCGGGAGCGGTTTACCCATTTTATACCGGACATAGTTATACTACACCCATGATGACGCAAACCACCACCTTTTGGGTTGAGGAAGCAATAGAACATCCTGAGATGGTTGGAGGTAAACTCAACAATGGCGGAAGTGGTTCTTATTTTACCGCAAACGCTAAACATTATCTGGTGTTTGATGTTCTAAAACCTTCGGTAATTCTAAGTGTTGTAGTTTATGCCGGTTCTGCAGGAAGTCGCACTTTCGAACTGTTAAACAGCACCGGTACTGTTCTTAAAACACTCACTGCTTCTCTTACGCAGGGTGTAAATACTGTTGAACTCAACTTTTCTCTGCAGCCGGGCACAGGATTTCGACTCGCTGGGCCTACCAGCCCAAATCTCTATCGAAACGATGGAGGTATCACTTACCCATACAATATCGGAAATCTGATTTCTATCACCCATAGCTCTGCTTCGACAAATCCAACAGGTTATTACTATTTCTTCTATCAATGGCGTGTTGCTGAACCACCTTGCGTAAGTGCAAGAATTCCTGTGGATGTTATCATCTCAACTGCACCTCCCGTTGCTGACTTCTCGTTTACACAGACCGATCCGGTGGTCAGTTTTAATGATCTTACAACGAATAAGGGTATTAACACCTGGAATTTCGGTGATGGCTCTTTTGGGAAAGGCCCTGATCCTGTACACGTTTACGGTGCTGTCGGCACCTATAATGTTCAGCTAACTGTTGATAATGGATGTGGAATTGACAATGTTACAAAAGCGGTAACTATAAATTCTATGTCTGTTAAGGTTCATGATTCAGCCGAGCATCTGGAAGTCTATCCAAACCCTTCAGGTGGAGCATTCAGTTTTGTGTTGCCAGATGATGCTGTGATGGATCGTAATAGTGTTGCTTTTACTGATCTTGCCGGCAGAACAGTTAATGTCAATATCTCAGAAACAGGTTTCAATACATTTAAGGTTGATGCGTTGCATCTGCCCACCGGAATCTATGTGCTTTCAGTGATTGTTAACAATAAGCCATTCAGGGCAAAAGTCATGATCAACTAAACTGACTCCAAAAGGCATTATTCAACCTTTAAATTATAATCTGATCTGTTATAGGCAAAGCCTGACTTTAAAAACAGGTGAATATGTTTGCGGAGATCCAGGTTTATATCTGTCATTCAGATGCAATACACCACTGATAAAATATGGGTTGCCATTCCTGCCATTGATGAACAGCAATGGATTCAGGTATGTCTTGAATCACTTTCAAATCAGAATTGCAGAGGATTCAGCGTTGTTGTCTGCGTCAATCAGACTGATAGTTGGTGGGATGATACTGTAAGAAGGGAAATCTGTGAAAACAACCGGAGTACCCTTGAATGGCTGAAATTACATAAAACAGAATTTCCTTTCAGGCTTTATATTGTTGATTGTTCATCACCCGGAAAGGGATGGCCTGCCGGGAAAGGCGGAGCAGGTTATGCCAGGGATGCCGCAATGAGTTATTCCATAGAAAATGGGGGAGAAGAAATATTAATTGTATCTGCTGATGCTGATACCCGTTTTGACCCCGGATATCTGAGTGATATTGCTGGTGCCTTTAATAAGAATCATCAAGCAGGTGCACTCGCTGCCCCCTATTATCATGACCTTACCAGTGACGACACACTGAACAGTGCCATTCTGAGGTACGAGATATTTCTCCGTTTGGTGGTTATGAACCTGATAAGGATAAAGAGCCCCTATGCATTTACAGCAATCGGGTCGGCGATGGCATTGAGAGGAGAAGCATACATCAGTGCTGGTGGTGTCCCGCGAAAAAGCAGCGGAGAAGATTTTTACCTTCTGCAGAAAATCGCAAAAAGACGCCCAGTCCTCTGCTATCTGCAATCTAAGGTCTATCCGGCAGCCCGACTTAGCTCCAGAGTTGGATTCGGAACAGGCCCGGCACTGGCCAAGATTATCAGCGGAGCAGATAACCTTTTTAACCTTATTCATCCCGATGCTTTCCTGGAGATAAGGGATATTTACAATTTATTCCCGAAGCTTTTCACAAGTGATGTTAAAACTCCTGTTGATGAATTCCTGGTTAAGATATTCGGATCTTCAGATATCTGGAGAGGGTTGAGGGAAAATGCAAAATACCCTGAGACCTTTATTAAAGCGTGCCACCAGAAGTTCGACGGCTTAAGGATATGGCAGTATGTAAGGCAGCGTGGAGCAGATTTTGATCAGGATGAGGCTTTCAGAGCCAATGTTGAGCTGTTTTTGCCCGGATTTTCTCAACCCGGTAATGATTTTACACTGAGAAATACCTCAACCGAGAACCTTGCTTATCTTCGCAGTGCATTGTTTGTAAAAGAGATGGAAATGAGAGAAGCCTATGACAAAGAGCTATGATCTTATTACAATCCTCGGTCCGACTGCGGTTGGCAAAACTGCTGTTGCAGCAAGGCTTGCATACATTCTGGATGGGGAGGTGATCTCGGCCGATTCACGGCAGGTGTATAGAGAGATGAATATTGGTACCGGAAAAGATCTTTCGGAATATTCTGTGGAAGGTAAAAATATCCCATACCATCTTATAGACATAGCAGATGCCGGAGAAACCTATGATTTGTTCAGATTTGTTAACGATTTCACAAAATGCTTCCGGGAGATAAGGTCAAGAGGGAAACATCCGATCATGTGTGGTGGCAGCGGGATGTATCTTGATGCTGTGATTTCAGGTTACAGGCTTCAGGAGCAACTTCAGGATCACAACATTAAGAAAGAACTCATAAGGAAAAGTCATGAAGAACTTGCAGAAATTCTTGCAGGTTACAGAAAACCGCACAACACAACTGATACCGTTTCAAAAGACAGGCTTATTAAAGCAATTATGATAGAGATGGGAAAGGCCGATAATGATTCAATGTCTGAAGGGTTTGATACAAATTTTGTTGCAGGGATAGATTTCCCCCGGGATGTTTTGAGGGAGAGGATCACCCATCGTCTTCATACGAGGCTTGAGCAGGGATTGGTCGAGGAGGTAAGGCAACTTCTCGAAAAGGGTATCCCTGAAGAGAAACTGCGTTACTATGGCCTTGAATACCGGTATGTCACAGATTATCTTTCAGGTGTTTACACCTATGATCGTATGATCAGCCTCTTAAACACCGCTATTCACCAGTTCGCCAAACGGCAGATGACATGGTTCAGGAGAATGGAGAAAAGGGGAGTCCCGATTTACTGGATCCCAGGAGATAAGGATACAACATCAAAAGCTGAAATGATACTGGGGTTGATTGAGAGGTAGAAGATCGCGAAGCGAACAAAAGTACGTGAGCAAAGCGAGTGCAAATACACATGCCTCATAACTCATAATTCATCATTCACAAAAAAGGTTTAACAAATTCATCAAAACATTAAACAAAACTCTCTCTTGTCGGTTTATTGCATAAACAGTAATCTTGATTAACCGAATATAAATGAATCTATAGTATGAAACGGCACTCAGTATTGATTTTGATGTTGATATTCTGGCTCTGGACTTTACCAGTATTGCATGCACAGCGTGGAATTGTCCGGGGTAAGGTATTTGATGAGCAGACAAATGAGCCATTACCTTTTGCAAGCGTAGTGATCGTAGACCTTAAAACAGGTGCATCTAGCGACCTTGACGGAAATTTTATCATTACCGGTGTTGAACCTGGATTCAGAAAACTGAGGGTGAGTTCCGTTGGTTATGAAACCCGTTTTTCCGAAGAGTTTATGGTTACCAATGCTGCGACTTCCTATGTCGATATTCCGTTGAGAAAAGCTGTTATTCAGAAGGAATCGTTTATTGTCACAGCGTCGGTCTTCAGACGTGAAGCGGCTAGCCCTGTTTCACTGCGGACAATTACACTCAGCGAAATAGAGAAGAGCCCGGGTGGAAATCGTGATATAAGCAGAGTTATCCAGTCTCTTCCGGGTGTGTCGTCGAGTGTTTCGTTCCGCAACGATGTTATTGTGAGAGGGGGAGGAGCCAGCGAAAACAGATTTTATCTCGATGGCATGGAGATTCCAAACCTGAACCATTTTGCCACTCAGGGTGCTTCAGGTGGTCCGGCGGGAATCATCAATACCGATTTCCTGCGTGAGGTTGATTTTTACAGCGGTGCCTTTCCTGTGAGCAGGGGCAATGCTCTGAGCTCTGTGATCGACATGAAGCAGATTAACGGAAATCGTGAGAAAATAAATTTCAGAGGTTCTGTGGGAGCAACTGATCTGGCTCTTACGGCAAATGGTCCTATCGGAGAAAACACAACCTATGTGTTTTCCATCAGGAGATCGTATCTGCAGTTTCTTTTCAGAGCAATTGGACTGCCTTTTCTCCCAACTTATACCGATTATCAGATGAAGGTAAGGACTCAGATTGACAGCAAAAACGAGATCACCTTCCTGAGCATAGGTGCCCTGGATCGTTTCAGGCTCAACACATTCATTGAAGATCCTACTGAGGAGCAGGCCTATATCCTTGGTTATGTTCCCATAAACAATCAGTGGAATTATGCTATTGGGGCAGTGTACAGGCACTTCGGGCAAAAGCACACAGACACGTGGGTCTTGAGCCGCAATATGCTTGATAATCAACAGGTGAAATATTTGAATAACGATGATTCATCAACTGATAACCTGGTGCTCGATTACAGTTCGCAGGAGATTGAGAACAAATTGAGGTTTGAACGAAGAAGCAGGCAGGGAATGGTTGACCTGTTATGGGGAGGCGGATTGGAGCATGCAAAGTATTACAATAACACATTTCAGAAAACTGTCGGGTTTGGCGAGTTTATAACCCTGGATTACAACTCATATCTTGAACTTTATAAATGGAGCGGTTTTATCCAGGGGTCACGCAGATACTTAAAAGACAGGCTTTTACTATCGGCTGGGTTCCGTATAGACGGGAACAGCTACTCTGATGAAATGGCCAACCCTCTAAAACAACTCAGTCCTCGATTCTCTGCATCTTATAAACTTGCCCAAAAATTGTCAGTAAACTTTAATGCCGGAAGGTTTTTTCAGTTGCCACCCTACACAACTCTCGGATATCTTGATTCAACCAATGCTCTGATAAACAAAATCAACAAAATAACCTACATTAGGGCAGATCATCTTGTTGCCGGTGTAGAATATAATCGAACATCAAACTCAAAACTCTCTGTTGAAGGTTTTCTTAAAGGGTATTCCAATTATATGTTTTCTGTAAGGGATTACGTTTCGCTTGCCAGCAAGGGAGCCGACTTTGGGACATTTGGTGATGAAGAGGTAAAAAGCTCATCAACGGGGCGTGCATATGGCCTTGAACTCCTTTTCAGAGAAAAAGACCTCAGGGATTTTAATGTGATCCTTTCGTACACTTTTGTCAGAAGTGAATTTCGTGAGAAAAATGACCGTTGGGTCCCATCGGCATGGGATAATCGTCATTTGATTAATATACTGGTTCAACGTAAGTTTAAAAACTGGGATGCCGGCTTCAGATGGCGTTTTGTCGGCGGAACTCCATACACACCGCTCGATGTGGAGTACTCTTCGCTGATTAACGTGTGGAACACCAATTTCAGAGGATATCCTGACTACGCCAATTACAACGGTAAAAGACTCAGATCTGCACATCAGCTGGATATCAGAGTAGACCGCCAGTTCTATTTCAACAAATGGTCGCTGATGTTTTATATTGATATTCAGAATGCATATAACTTCCAGGCCGATTCACCGCCGGTATATGTTCTTGGTCGTGACCAGAATGGAATGCCATTGATCGATCCGGTCAACCCTGACAGATATATTCTTAAAGCCCTGAATCTGCAAAATGGAACAATCCTTCCTTCGATTGGAATCATAATAGAATTATAATGTAGCAGTTTAACAATACAATATTTTTATGACATGATAAATAAGATGAAAAAACCGGAAGTCATTTCGATAACATTAAATAGCAGAATGTCTGTTGGAAGGATTTTATTGGCTGTCTCAGTTGCTTTTATGTTTTTTATATTGATGATGTCAGGATGTACCGGCAGTAAAAGTTTCACCGACAATACTCCGCCTGATGTAATCACTTATAAGTCTGATACAAGCGGTATTCCTTTTGAGATACATTTCCAGCGCGGAAGGTACCATAACCATCCATTGATGGTTTTCTGGATAGAGGATATAAACGGCAATTACCTGCGCACCCTTTATGTTGCAAAGTCGATTGGTAAGGGGATCTTCAGATATGGATCGTCGACTGAAGGATTCTGGCAACCCGGCGAAATTCAAAGGCCGGCCTCTTTACCCTACTGGGCTCATAAAAGAGGGTTGAGGAATGATTTCGGCAACATGATCCCTTCGCCAAAGATGCCTGTACCTGATGCAATAACCGGCCCTACACCTAAAAGGAACTTTGTTATTAATACAAACACAGGGTCTCCGTTACCTGAAACATTCGTAGTGAAGATGGAGATCAATCAGACCTGGGATTTCAATGAGTACTGGACCAACAATAAGTTTCCTGGTAATGATGAATACATGACCTCATGTCAGCCGGCACTTGTCTATGAGGCACGTATTAACAGGAATTCTCCTGATAAAAAATATATCATGAAGCCTGTGGGTCATAGTCATTACGATGGTAGTGACGGAAGCCTGACCACAGACCTTAGTACAATAACCACGGCTCTTGACATAGCACGTCAGGTACAGATTGTATTTCCCTGACCTGAATTTATCAGTTGTCGTCGGCACGATTCTTCAGAAGCGGCACAAATCTAAACATTCCGTGCTGTTCTCTCTGATAAGTATCTTGGTCAACTCTTGTAACCCGTATCATCACCTGGTTCCTTTCTCCAACAGGAATCACAAGCCGCCCACCCGTTTTTAACTGTTTCAGTAATGCCTCAGGTACTACGGGCGCACCGGCAGTGACAATAATACTGTCGAATGGCATGAATGCAGGCAACCCTTTGTATCCGTCACCATAAAACATCCTGGGATTGTAACCAATTGATGGCAGAAATTCCTTTGTCTTTAAATATAGCTGACGTTGTCTCTCGATGGTAAAAACCTTTGCGCCCAGGGCTAAAAGCACGCAAGCCTGGTATCCGCTGCCGGTACCGATTTCCAAAACCTTATGACCCTTCTCTATCTCCAGCAGTTCTGTCATGAACGCAACAGTATATGGCTGTGAAATCGTCTGCCCCGATCCAATAGGAAATGGTTTATCCTGGTAGGCAAACTCAACAAATGAAGAATCAAGAAAAAGATGCCTTGGAATTATACCTATTGCATCCAGAATCCTGTTGTCTCTGATTCCCTTATGCCGTATCTCATTCACGAGCCTGCGGCGCATCCCCTGATGCCTGTAGCTGTCAGTCATAGTATGCAAAATTAGTTATTTACCGGTAATTATTGAAAGCGGTTTTGAGCAGTGTTGAAAAAAGATTAATTTTGCGGCAAAATCAAACTAATATGTTAAAAATCGGAGTTTTAGGAGCAGGGCACCTGGGCAGGATTCATCTCAATTGCATCAAAGAGATAGATGGATTTCAACTTGTGGGTTTTTATGATATCAATAAAGAGATACGCGACAGCGTTGAAAACCAGATGGGAATTCAAAGTTATGACTCAATAGAGGATCTTATTGAAGCAGTTGATGTTGTTGATATTGTCACCCCCACCATCTCCCATTTTCATTATGCATCAAAGGCACTCAGAAATTCAAAACATGTTTTTATCGAAAAGCCTTTGGTCACATCTCCGGCTGAAGCACGTGAGTTGGTCAATATAGCCGAGAGTGCTAATACAAAAGTACAGGTAGGTCATGTCGAAAGGTTTAATCCTGCATTTATTGCTGCTAGCCCTTATATCAAAACTCCAATGTTTATCGAGTCTCACAGACTTGCCCCCTTCAGCCCGAGAGGCACTGATGTTCCTGTTATCCTTGACCTAATGATCCACGATATAGATATTGTGCTTGCCACTGTTGATTCAGAATTAAAAAATGTGAGCGCAAGCGGTGTGGCTGTTATCTCCAACCAACCAGACATTGCAAACGCCAGGCTTGAATTCAGCAACGGATGCGTTGCAAACCTTACGGCAAGCCGCATTTCGATGAAGAAAATGCGCAAAACAAGATTCTTTCAGAAAGATGCATATATCGCAGTTGATTTCCTGGATAAGAAAGCAGAGATTATCAGAATGGATGAGATAGACCAGATTCCGGATGATCCGATGGCAATGATTTTTGATCCGGATAATGGAAGTTCCCTTAAAAGAGTCTATGTTGAATACCCTGTAATACCTTCGTTAAATGCTATCAGAAAGGAACTTGAGAGTTTTCATCATGCAATTGTTACAAATTCACTACCCACTGTCACAATTAATGATGGGTGTAATGCGTTGGATGTAGCATACCAGATTCTTGAGAAAATAAAAGTCTGAATGTCGTTTTATACTATTTTATTTGCCAGGCAATACAGGCTCAACCTGTTACCTTTAATAATGATTCTGTCGTCAATGCTGTTTATCGAAGGTTGTGACATCTTTGATAAACAGGAGCAAATACCCGCATACATATATATCAGCGATATTAAGCTTGTCGAAAATCCCGAGGTTAATGAGGGGACCCTTTCGAGTCGGATTGTGGATGCATGGGTATTTGTTGACGATCAGCTCATTGGAGCTTTTGAACTCCCTTGCACTTTTCCTGTTCTTATGGAAGGTAAACATAAAATTGAGGTTCATGCAGGCATTTATCTTAATGGAGTTAGAACCACCAGGGTTTATTATCGTTTTTATGAACCATGGCAGGCGGATATTGAATTAGTGCCAGACAGTATTCTTACTGTTGAACCATTGGTTTCTTACAGCAGTGATATAAAGCTTCCGTTTCACGAAACTTTCGAACTTGGTGGTGTTCTGCTCGAGGATGGCTCAAAGAGTCTGACTTCACTTGAGAAGACAAATGATCCTGATGAGATCTTTGAAGGCAATTTTTCAGGCAAGGTTGTCCTCAATGACACTGATTCTGTTTTCCAGGGTGTTTCGATACATGCTTATAAACTGCCGACTTCAGGAGGTGATGTATTTCTGGAACTGGATTATAAATCTGAAGCTGATATCATTGTAGGGGTTTATGCAATTAAATCAGCTCAAATCCTGCACCTTGAAGTAGCAGGTATTCTGCCCAGAAACACCTGGGGTAAGATATATATCAATCTATCACCAACCGTTTACAGGCATAACGATGCAATTGAGTTCAAGATATTCTTGGGTTCATATCTTCCGGAAGGCATGAATAAAGCAACGGTACTGATAGATAATATCAAACTGATTCATCTGTAGAACCCTGAGTTATGGGAAGAAGAACAAGAGAAACCATAAAATTTATTTTGGCCGATCTCCTCACCTCAGCCTTGGCCTGGGGCATCTTCTTCGTTTACAGGAAACATCTTATCGAACCCGGAATCTTAAGTAATCCGGAAAATATTTTCTTTGATCCTAAGCTTTGGCTGGGTCTGATTTTCATACCAGGAGGCTGGGTTGTATACTATGCCATTTCGGGAAGCTACCGGAAAATTCTGCGCAAAGCAAGACTCAGGGAGCTTGGACATACTACACTTCAGTCTGTTATCGGTGTTACTGTTATCTTCTTCGTTCTGATTCTTGACGATATTACAATAAGCCACCTCACTTATTACCAAAGCTATTTTACACTGCTGGGGCTGCATTTCGGATTAACCATCGTTCCGAGGCTAATACTCACAACAATCATCGTTCAGAAAATCCATCGAAGGAAAATCGGTTTTAACACAATTATTATCGGTAGTGGAAAAACAGCACTGGATACTTATCATGAGCTTGAGAGTCAGTCTGTATCGTCTGGAAACAGAATAATCGGCTTTGTTCATACAAGGAACGGAACCAACAATTATTCGCTTTCTGGCCTTCTGGAGCACTTCGGTAGTTATCACAGAATAAAATCTCTGGTGAAGGCATGGAATGTGGAAGAGGTCATCATTGCACTGGACGAGGATGAACAGCCTCTTGCCAGGAATATTGTAACCGAACTCGAGGATTCACCCATAGTCATAAAAATCACCCCTGACCTGCGTGACCTTCTGTTAGGGAGTGTCAAGATGACTGCAATATTTCATACTCCTCTAATCGTAATTTACCCGGAACTGATGCCTGCCTGGCAGGAGTTTCTGAAAAGGACTATTGATATTGCAATTTCATTTCTGGCGTTGGTATTGCTTACCCCGCTATATGTTTTTATTGCAACTGGCGTTATTTTGTCGTCACGCGGCCCTGTTTTTTACAGGCAGGAGCGCATAGGCCTGTACGGCAAGCCGTTCATAATGTATAAGTTCAGGTCAATGTACCCTGATGCTGAAAAAGACGGACCTCAGTTGAGTTCAACAAATGATTGCCGCATTACACCTTTTGGCAAATTTCTGAGAAAGGTTAGGTTTGATGAGCTGCCACAGTTTTATAATGTTCTCATAGGAGAGATGTCCCTTGTAGGTCCGCGTCCCGAAAGGAGGTTCTATATAGAACAGATTGTTCAGCAGGCTCCTCATTACCGTTTGCTGCACAAAGTGAAACCCGGGATCACTTCATGGGGTATGGTAAAATATGGCTATGCTGAGACTATCGATCAGATGATTGAAAGAATGAAGTTCGACATTTTATATATTGAAAATATGTCTCTGGCAACAGACTTCAAGATACTCATATATACTGTTCTGATTGTTCTTCAGGGAAGAGGTAAGTAGGGTGGGTGTTTTTATGGAAATGAACGTGTTGCGACTCAGAGCTGGCCGTACATTATTCTCAATACTATATCTTCGATATCCCTGTCACTCCCTTTAGGATCATATCGCACTCTGAGATTATAACCAAACAATCTGCCCAGGCTTTGCCAGAAGAAAGCCCTGAATGTGCCGCGTAACTCTGCTACCAGTTCGTATCCGGTCTGACCGGTCTCCCTGTCAATAAGTTTTAGTAGTATAACTCCCTGTGAAAAGGTAAGTTTTTTCAGCTCTTTGCCGAATTGAGCCTCGAGTTCTGCCTCTGCCTTTTTCATCAGCGCTTTACGCTCTCTTTCAGATGGGGTGACCAGCAGAATTTCATTGTATTCCTTTAACTTTATACCGGCCAGGCGTGCATAGGGATAAACTCTCTTGACATTTCTAACAAGCCTGTTGTATTGCTCCTGCTCACGCTTCGATCTGAAGGTTTTCGGTGAGAGGAAAACATAAGTGGGAAGCATCTGATAAAAAAAAGTGTCACCTTCAATCACAAGGCACTGCATTAAAATCCCTCTGTTGTGATTAGGCATTTCCCTCTGAGCATTTGCCTCTTGAACTGGAAGAAGAAAGAAAATAGATAACAGTATGTAAGAGGAAAACAAACCTGATCTGAGAATATTATTTGGACAGAAATGCACCGTCGGTTTCAGGCAGATTGAGGTATTGATCATCACAATGTTTTTTCGGGTAATAATGCCTGGATAATATTCAACTATTATGCCATTGGTTTGTATTAGTTTGTCATGCAACTCTCAACCTGGCAATATTTGTTTTCGACAGTTTAAGTTCCGCATAGGCAGTGTCGATGTGCAGGCTTTTAACTGTATTGTCAGAGGGCAGATGGAACATGTCGTCGGTAAGAATAGCCTCGAATATTGAGCGAAGCCCCCGGGCTCCGAGGCCGAATTCGATAGCTTTGTCGACTATAAATGCATATACATCTTTATCAATTGTCAACCTGATACCGTCCATTTCAAATAGTCTGATAAACTGTTTTACGATGGCGTTTTTGGGTTCTGTGAGTATTTTTATCATCGTTTCCCTGTCGAGAGGATTGAGATAAGTAACCACAGGCATCCGGCCAACTATTTCGGGGATAAGGCCGAATTTCCTCAAATCCTGCGGGGCAATATACTGCAGAATATTTTCGCGGTCGATCTCCTTTCCCGAAGTTGATGAGGCATATCCGATCACATTTGTTTGAAGCCTTGAAGCTATGATCTTATCCATTCTATTGAATGCACCCCCGCAGATAAACAGAATATTTTTAGTGTCAACCTGGATCATCTTCTGCTCAGGATGTTTTCTTCCACCCTGTGGCGGAACGTTGACAATAGTGCCTTCGAGCAATTTAAGAAGAGCCTGTTGAACACCCTCACCTGAAACATCCCTGGTAATAGATGGATTATCACCTTTACGGGCAATTTTATCTATCTCATCAATAAAAACAATACCCATCTCTGCTGACTTAACATTATAATCAGCAGCCTGAAGAAGCCGTGTAAGAACACTTTCAACATCTTCTCCCACATAACCTGCCTCGGTAAGTACTGTCGCATCAGCAATACAGAAAGGTACCTGCAGCATCCTGGCTATGGTTCGAGCAAGCAGGGTTTTACCGGTACCTGTTTCACCAACAAGAATAATATTCGACTTTTCGATTTCTACATCATCATCATGTTTTCCGGCCAGAGACCCTTTTTGTCTGCTTTTACCGGCTGTTGCTCCGATCCTTTTGTAATGGTTGTATACAGCTACTGACAATACTATTTTAGCTTGTTCCTGTCCAATAACATACTGGTCTAGGTAGGCTTTGATTTCACGCGGTTTCAAAACCTCAAGCTCAACAACACCTTTGTCCTTCCTTGCCGGCATCTCTTCTGCAAGGATATTGTTTGCCTGTCCCACACATTCATCACAAATGTAAGCATTCATGCCTGCAATAAGCAGCCTTGCTTCTTTATGATTTTTGCCGCAGAATGAGCATTTTTGAGAATCTGTCTGTCTTGGCATTAATTATCTCTCCGGTTTAATAAAACGAATACCCCTGTTGATGTAGCAGAAATATTTGACGTGTCGTTCTTTATGATAACCTTTTTACGTTAAACACCATGTTTTGTTTTCTCTTTTCTGTGAAGCACTTCGTCAATCATACCATAATCACGTGCCTCTTCTGCTGTCATCCAGTAATCCCTGTCAGAATCCTTTTCTATCTTTTCATAGGTCTGTCCCGAATGTCTTGCAATAATCTCATAGAGTTCCTTTTTTAACTTCATGATCTCTCTTGCAGTGATTTCAATATCAGAAGCCTGACCCTGGGCTCCACCCATAGGCTGATGTATAAGAACCCTTGAATGGGGCAGTGCTGTACGTTTCTTTGTCGCACCTGCACAAAGCAGCACCGCTCCCATCGAAGCTGCCATACCTGTACAAATAGTGGCTACTTCCGGCCCAATGTACTGCATGGTGTCATATATTCCCAATCCGGCATAAACAGAACCACCGGGAGTATTCAGGTAGATCTGTATATCCTTTTTTGAATCTGACGACTCCAGAAAAAGCAGTTGCGCCTGAATTATATTGGCAACATCATCATTTATAGGTACACCAAGGAAAATGATCCTGTCCATCATCAACCTCGAGAACACATCCATCTGGGCTATATTAAGTTGCCGCTCCTCAATGATGTTGGGAGTGATGTACCCTGATGTAATCGAAGTATAACTATCAAGGGTTATCGAGCTTATACCAGCATGCTTTATTGCATATTTGCGAAATTCATTTTTGTCCATGATATATGGGGTTTTGGTTTGGCAGTCTATGAATTACTGTTTTTAAGAAGTTTGTAAAAACTATCACCGGATATAACCTCTTTGATATAGGGCACCTTATGCATCATAAGATCTGACAGCTTATCCTCGATTATCCGTTCTGCAATTTGTTCGCTGTATTTCTTGTCTTTTATGATGTTAGCAGTAATTCCCTTCACGGTCTCAGAAATGTTTATTTCAGGGTCATTCTCATCAATCTGCATATTGAGAGCCCTCATAACGTGTTTGTGATAGTCGATCTCCTGAACATGGAGGTCGTATTTCCTGATCAGGCTGCTTCTGAGTAGTGCTATTCTGAGCTGGCGGGCATAATCTTCATATCCCTCTTCAACCTCTTCGGGCGACAATCTGCTGTCTTCACCGTTCTCCAGAAGCCACCTTTTCATAAAATCATCCGGAAGCTCAATATTTATAATTCTGATGAGTTCTTCAATGGCATCTCTGAAAAACTTTTCCTGCGCTTCTTTATCAAAAGATTCTTTGACATCTCTCTTTACCCTTTCACGAAACTCATCTTCATCTTTCAGATTGTCATTTGGAAAGATCTCTTTCAGAAGATCTTCGTTAACAAGGGCCGGTACAACATTTTGCACAGATATCACCCTGAACTTAAAATCACCAACCGGATCCGGCAGGTTGTCCTTCTCAACAGAAAGCATTGCAGCTATGTCAGTAAGGTTTCCAAAAGCTTTCAGAGGGTTCATTACGACTACTTTATCTTTTCCGGCCCCTATAAACTGTGATCTGATATCTTCTTCGTTGATCTTATTGATACTTATTGTGCTTTCAGTAAATATACCCCCTTCGAAGGTTTCCCCTTCATTATTGAGTTCCCTGATCTCACACTTCACAATACTGTCTTTTTCAATGTTGTCAGATTCTTCAAGATTACCATGACGCCTCAGGATATGGGTAATATACTCTTCAGTCTTTGACTCTTCGGGTTCAACTTCGTAGAGTTTCAAAGAATGCAGGTTCTCAAGGTCAGGGTTTATATCGGGCCTAATGGCTAAATCAAAATAGAAACAAAACTGCTCCTGTGTGTCGAAATCTATCTGCTGTTGTTTCTCTCTGTTTGGAAGGGGAGATGCAAGTGTGTTGATATTATTATCATTCAGATAGTTCTCGAGAGCTTCAGAAATGATGGTATTGATCTCTTCTGCAAGTATTGCCTTTCCGTACATCTTGTTCACCATACCTGCCGGAACCTTGCCTTCACGAAATCCGGGCAGCCTGATCTTCTTCCTGTAATCCTTTAGTTTCTCCTCAACTTTGGCTGAATAATCTGCCTTTTCAACTTCGATACAAACTGTACTTGTAAGGTTGCCGTTATTTTCTCTGGTTATCTGCATATATATTATGATATAATGTTTTTTAGTGCGGATGAAGGGACTCGAACCCCCACGCCTTTCGGCACCAGATCCTAAGTCTGGCGCGGCTACCAATTACGCCACATCCGCGTGAACTTAATCTGAAATTATAAGGTCTGCAAAAATACACCTTTTTTGTGAACTAATAATGCTGATAAGTTTAAGACAGGGTATTACCCGGCATAGAAACAAGGATGAGTCGCAGGCAGATCTGGTAAAGCAGTTTTTCTTTATTTTATTTATGGAGAAGATTTTAAGTTTCTCTATTGATATTTCGCATTCGCATCCCGGAGATATTTATGTTTATTTTGATGTTACGGATGTTGTTTTTTTTTGCATATTGCAGCCTGAAAAATAAACTGAAAACTACATAAATATTAACCACCAAATAAATGTTAAACTATGAAGAAACATAATTTTTATGCAGGTCCTTCGATTCTGCCTCAATTTACTATTGAAGAAACAGCAAAAGCGGTTAAAGATTTTGCCGGCACAGGATTATCTGTAATGGAAGTGTCACATCGTGGCAAGGAGTTTATTGCCGTAATGGATGAAGCAGTTGCTTTATTCAAGGAGTTGTTGTCTATCCCTGAGGGTTACTCGGTGTTGTTTCTCGGAGGCGGTGCCAGCCTTCAGTTCTGCATGGTGCCTTACAATCTGATGAACAAGAAGTCTGCATACCTTAATACCGGTGAATGGGCATCAAAAGCTCTTAAAGAGGCTAAGCTGTTTGGTGAAGCAGTTGAAGTTGCATCATCAAAAGACAAAAATTTCAGTTATATCCCAAAAAAATTCGAGATTCCGGCCGATGCAGATTATTTCCACATCACAACCAACAATACCATTTTCGGTACAGAGATAAAATATGATATGGATGTTAACATCCCACTGGTTGCAGATATGTCGTCCGATATTTTCAGCCGTCCACTCGACGTGTCCAAATATGCACTTATTTATGGAGGAGCGCAGAAAAACCTTGCGCCTGCAGGGGTTACTTTTGTGATAATAAAGAATGACATACTCGGAAAAGTCGACAGGGTAATTCCAACCATGCTGAATTACAAAACTCATATCGAAAAGGAGTCAATGTTCAACACTCCACCGGTATTGCCGGTTTACGCTGCCCTGCAAACTCTGAAATGGCTGAAGGATATGGGTGGTGTGAAGGTTATGCAGAAAAAGAATATTCATAAAGCTTCGGTCCTTTACAATGAGATAGACAACAATCCATTATTCAAGGCTACGGTTCATGCAGAGGAGGATCGCTCATTAATGAACATCTGTTTTGTTATGAATGATGGTTATGAGGAACTGGAGGGTGATTTCATGAGCTTTGCCAAAGAACATGGAATGATAGGTATTGCGGGCCACAGATCAGTGGGAGGATTCAGGGCATCTACCTATAATGCACTCCCACTTGAAAGTGTTGAAGCACTTGTTGACTGCATGAAAAAATTTGCAAAGCTTAAAGCATAACAATCAACTTTATATAACTATGAAAAGGATACTTATTGCTACCGAAAAGCCCTTTGCTGCAGGTGCGGTAAAGAGCATAAAGCAGGTTTTTGATACTGCCGGTTATGATGTGATGATGTTTGAGAACTATACTGAAAAACAGCAGCTTCTTGATGCTGTTAAGAGTGCTGAAGCAATAATCATCAGAAGTGATATTATTGACAGGGATGTTATTGATGCTGCCCCGAACCTTAAAATAGTTGTGAGAGCAGGAGCAGGATACGACAATGTGGATCTCGCAGCAGCAAAAGAAAGAGGGATCGTGGTAATGAACACCCCGGGGCAGAACTCAAATGCAGTTGCCGAGCTGGTGTTGGGAATGATGGTATTCCAGGCCAGGGGAAGGTTTAATGGTAAATCGGGTGTTGAACTCAAAGACAAAACAATAGGCATCCATGCTTATGGGTATGTAGGTAAAAACGTAGCCAGGATTGCCAAAGGATTTGGAATGACTGTGTTTGGTTTCGATCCTTATGTTGCTGATGATGTTATGAAGAATGATGGAGTGATACCTGTTAAGAGCGCTGCTGAACTCTATGGCAAGTGCCAGTATGTCTCATTGCATATACCTGCAAACGCAGAGACGAAACAATCAATAAATCATGTTCTTCTTTCATCTATGCCAAAAGGTGCCACTCTGGTAAATACGGCCAGAAAAGAAGTAATATGCGAAGAAAGTCTTCAGAGAATTTTTGATGACCGAGCTGATTTTGCATATCTCTCAGATATTGAACCTGATTGTGGTGCTGTTCTGAAAGATAAGTATCCTGAAAGATATTTTACAACCCCCAAAAAAATGGGGGCACAAACTTCCGAAGCCAACAATAATGCCGGTATAGCCGCTGCAGAACAGATAGTTGCATATTTCAGCAAGGGGGATGAAACTTTCAGAGTTAACAAATAAATCCCTTCTGGAATAATTCTTATGCCAAAAGCGGCAATTCCGGTGATTCGGAGACAGAGGATTATACTCTGATAAAGTCACCTTATTAATAGAGAACCCTGGCGGGAAAAACCATTGTGCTGTTTACAGATAGCACATCGGTGAAAATAGCAAAACATTGAGTAATAGCTGTAAGCTACTAAATATTAATCACTAACAAAAGGAGATCATTACTATGGAAGAAGAAAGAACAACCAGCTTTTTCAGATTTGAAGATCTGAGGATATATGACAAAGCACTGGCATATGTTGAATGGGTTTACGAGGTTACAAAGCTGTTTCCCGAGACCGGACCAATAGCAGGAATTGCATCACGATATCTGAATGCGGCACATGACATTGCAGTATCAATTGCTGAAGGTAGCGGACGTAATAAACCGCAATTTGTCATGTTACTTAAGGATGCAAGGGCTTCTGCAAGAGAATGCATAGTGTTGGGAACAACAACAGCAAGACTGCACTATTTGTCGGAAGAAAAGCTAGAAGAGAACAGGGAACTGCTGATAGAAATATCAAAAATGCTTGGTGCTTTGATAACTTCACTTCAAAAACCGATAAAACGCAATGGTTCAAGGAACTCATATGATGAGGAGCAGGAAGAAAATTGATCAGGCATCATTATTCCACTAACTTTTAACCACTTAATTAACTATGGTAAAAATTAAATCATTCAAGGGGATACGGCCTGTGCAGGAAATGGCACATCTGGTTGCATCACGTCCATACGATGTGCTTAACAAGCAGGAGGCACGTTTTGAATCTGAGGGTAATCCTTATTCGTTTTTACATGTAATAAAACCGGAAATTGACCTGCCCGATGGCATTGATGAATACGGCATGCAGGTATATGAGCAGGGGAAGGGATATTTTCTGAAACTCATTGAGGATGGAGTTCTGGTGAAAGACGATGAGGATCTCTTGTATATATATGCCCAGACAATGAACGGAAAAACACAGTATGGCATTGTTGCATGTGCTGCTGTCGAGGATTATCTTGCAGACAGGATCAAGAAGCATGAGCTTACAAGGCCTGACAAAGAAGAGGATCGCAAGATGCACGTCAGGACATCGGGCATGAACTATGAACCGGTATTTTTTACATATCCTGGTGTAAAAGAGATTGACAAAATTGTTGAAGAGATAGTCAAAGACTTTCCCGAGTACGATTTTACAGCTGTTGATGGGTTCGGTCATCACTTATGGGTTGTTCGTGACCAGGCTATCATAAACAGGATTGTTCAACTATTCGACCGTATACCGGCAACCTATGTAGCCGACGGGCACCACAGAACGGCTGCTGCAGCTCTTGTAGGCAATGAGAGAAGGTTACAGAACCCGAACCACAAAGGTGACGAAGAGTATAATTATTTTCTTGCTGTGCATTTCCCGGCAGATCAGCTTACAATTATCGATTATAACCGTGTTTTAAAGGATCTGAACGGAAACACACCTAAGGAGCTTATCGAGAAGCTAAATCATGCCTTTGTTGTTGAACCAATGGGTGTTGAGGAATATAGGCCAGTCTCGCTTCATAATTTTAGTATGTATCTGAACGGAATTTGGTATTCACTTACAGCAAAACCTGGCTTCTATAATGACGATGATCCAATAGGTTCCCTGGATGTTACCATTCTATCGGAACAGGTGCTCACACCGATATTTAATATTACTGACCTTCGTAAATCAAAGCGGATAGATTTTGTAGGTGGTATTCGTGGTCTTGGAGAGTTGAAGAGAAGGGTTGACTCCGGTGAGATGGCAGTGGCTTTAGCGCTCTATCCGGTTAGTATGGAACAGCTTATAAGAATTGCGGATACAGGTAATATAATGCCTCCGAAGACTACATGGTTTGAACCAAAATTAAGAAGCGGATTGGTGATACACAGCCTTGATTAACAACCCTTCTATTCGGTTGCCATATCAAGTCTGGTTTTTTTGAACAATTTGAATATCAGCCAGTCTTTCTTTTCCCTCTCGTGGATGCGCTTTGCACGTAGGCCATCACGGTAAGCTTTGGTCTTCATCACAGTGGCCTTTCGTTTGTTGTATGCCCTAATAGCAGGATCTGTAGACTTACCGGTATATCTACTGTTTCTGCGGAATACTCCTTCAGGCATATCGAACTGATAATGAAGCCCCAGGTTGATATAACCGTATCCTTCCTGCAAACGGGAGTCATCAGTATGGGCATCCATCCTGTCACTGCGGACATTCCTGAACGACAATTCTCCGGTTATAGTAAACTGGTCAGTAAGTCTGTAATCTACGCCAAAACCTATTGGAATAGCAAAATCTGTGCTCTTTTTTCCTTCGGTGCCTTCAGTCTCAAGGAAGTCAGTTTCAGTCAGGCTCTTTTTCCATGAGCGATAACGTATAATTCCGGGACCGAAAAAGAGATAGGCGTTTATCATCCTGTCAGGGTCATTGCCAAGAATTATTCCTGTAATACTGAACATTGCAATCCCACTGAACTCAATAGCTTCACTCCTGAAGTAAAAATTGAGTTCATCTCTCGAATCATCAAATGTTCCGGTTAGGAGGTTTAACCTTGCACCGAAAATATTGTTGAACTTCTTTGTCAAAGTAATGCCATATAGAAAGTTTCTGTCTGTAAAAAGAGGACTTGAGAAAGTTCTGCTTCGCTCAGAAATATCGCCGTAAAAGTTGCTGCTCCCAAGACTGAGCCCAAGGTACCAATGCTCATAACGCTCGTAGGCAGGATTCTGTGCTGAAGTGCTGGCTGATATTAGCATAGTAATTAATACCAGAGAAAATAATGAACACACATGCCTCAATATTCGCATTTTGCTTATATAAAGAAGGTTTTTTAATCCTGATTTGGAATTTATCATAGTGTATTAACGGAATTCGATGTGAATGATTATATCACCATTAATTTTTCGGGGCAAAAATAGCAAGATTTCTTATGCGCAGGTAAGCGAATAATATTAGATATCAACAGACTGCAAAAAGTTGTTATGCCTGTTTCTGCGCAAAAACCGAACGTTTATGGTTAATAACCCTGAATACCGGCACCAGTGTTTTGCTTACCTGTCCGGATGGTAATTTTATGGAGATGAGGGATGATTCACCTGCACCAAGCAGAATTGTCTCACTGTTGAAATATTGGCCAGGAATACTCTGTTCTGATGCAGGAATATTGCCGGTTGTAAGACCTTCGGATAGGTAATCGAACAAGGTTATCTGAATAGATAGAGGTATTAATGATCTGTTTACTATTGTGAATCCCATTTCAGTAATCATTTCAGTTGGGTAATGGATCAGGAGCATGTGAAAATCATATTTTGCACATAGGCCTGAAAAGGGGATAGCTCTTTCGGTTATCTGTGGTGAGAATACCACGCCATTGGGATCTGAACAACTTATATTTGATACTCCCAGAATTGATGTCCACAGATCGTTGTTTAATTTTTCAAGTCGATCTGTGTTGTTTCCGGTTTCCATTTCGAGCATGTGATATATATTGCATTCATTTATCTGAGAAAGAAGAGAACCGGGATTTTTCGGTAGCATCGAACATAGTGAATCAAGACGTTTAGACCCTGTTTCATGCATTAATTTAAACACAGATTTTGCAATCCTTTGTATTTCAGGAATATCAGCTCCGGCAAAAAGGATAACAGACGGCTCTCTTTCAAGAATATTGAAATACCGGTTTATATCTGTCAGATAGATCATTGCTGCTTCATTCATCCCTTTGAGGATTTGGGGTATAGGGCCGTTAATATTTTTAAGTGTACCAATACCTTTTATCATTCTGTCAGACAGATAAGGGTGTAGACAATGTGACCTAAGTCCGGGAACAAGCCCTGACGCCAGGGTGTCTGCTTCGCTTGGCCTGTAAATGTTATACCTGCTGAAAACCTCATCCAGGTAAGCAATTGCACTGTATGGTTGCTGCACAAGAATAGACTGGTGTTGCAAAAATTGATCGGTTTCAAAAAGTGCAATATATCTGCTGCTTAAGTTTTTAATTATCCATAATTCTTTTTTAAGGTATGATGAAATAGCCGATTTAAGCTCCTTATCAACATCTTTAAGGAATAATGAAACAAAAACCCTGTCGGCAACAATGGTGAGTTCCTGTTCGGAAAATATTACCGGGTAACTGCTGAATTCCTTAAGAAATTTGTTCAGGCTGTTAATGTCAGAAAACTGAACTGTGAGTCTGAAGTCTCTGGATGCTGCTTCAATGTACCTGTGGCTAAAAGGTGCCAGCCAGTTCTTTTGATTCAAACAGAGAATTATGAACCGCAGGAGTTCAGTTCTGTTACCTTGTGCATCGAAATAGGCTCTGTAAAGGATGTTTTCAGCTATCTCAGAATTGTAATTCATTATAAGTTCATCCCCAAGAAGGTTTTGATGTTGCTGAAGCTGTTTGATGAGCATTATTCCCTGATCGGGCAGGGTGGGGTCTGTATCATGGTTAACACCTTCAAGGAAACCGGGCATCGCTCTCAAATAATATCTGAGTCCGCCGAATGATGCTATGTTTTGCCTTATTGCCCTTTCTCCGTCTGTATCACCAGCTTTTCTATAAAGTGCAATAGCTGTTGAAAGGCCGTATGGCACCCCTGCATTAACCGATCCTGGATGGATTGCGAGCATTGCCAGTAACTCGGTTGAGAGTTTGTGCCCCTGTTTTGATGCCATGTCAAGATATCGGTATGCTTTTGCGAAGTCCCTTGGCTCATTGAACTTGCCATTCAGAAAAATCAAAGCATAATCGTACTGAGCGAGCATATATCCGCCATCCGCACTCAGGCGTAGATATTCAAGTATTTTTGTTTTATCTTTCGGGAGGCCAAGCCCATCAGCATACATATACGCAATCCTGTGATTTGCCATCGCGTAACCTCGTGATGCAGCTCTCTGGTACTCCCTTAGTGCCTTTTTAAAATCTGCAGGGGTCAACCGTCCGATGCGGTAATGATCTCCTAGAATTACCATCATAGCCGGATCATTACGTGCAGCATCCCTTACCTCATCGAATTTATAACGGGTGTAGCTGTTGGGATTTGGGAAAGCACTCATCACTTCATAAAACCTTGGATTGGCCCTGTATTGCTCATTGATATCCGGTGGAATAGAAGACCTCAGAATTGTAGGAGGATTTTGAGCAAACGGGCTTAGGAACAAAACACATAGGAAATTACAGATAAGGAATCTTACCGGCAGGATCACTTTTAAACTACGGGAACTATTCACATTTCTATCCGGGTTCATGATGCCTTTTTCAGTTAGTTGCGGTTCAAAGGCTGAAGTTCAGGCTTAGGCCTTTTTCCTGGTTTATCGTATCGATGCCCCGGATTACGGGCGTCTATATCCTCGATATATTTCCACCTGCCACCTGAAAAAACAAATGCGTTTACAATATTTCCCTCAGGAACATAATACTGATTATGGTTTGCAAGAGAGGGTTCCCTTGGGATAAGATGATCAAAAACAATCATGTGGTCACCTTGTCTTAATTTACGGTATCCGGTTTCTTTATTTGGAGTAGGAACACCTCTTCCCCTGATTGCCTTACGGCGAAAACGGTTTGAAGACGAAGAGCTGAACAATTTCTTTTTGGTTACATAGTAGTGTTGTTTCTCATACCTGAGATTCATCGAAGCCAGGGAGGAGTATTCAAAAAATACCCTTTTTAGGCCTGGTCTGTTATACCTGAAGAGGCTATGACCAAAGCGTGGCATCCCGTTTGACCGCAATGTAAGCACCTCTATAACCCTTCGGCGGATAAGTGAATTATTGCCATCCCAACCTAAAAGTGTATAATAACTGTTCTGGTTGTAACGGGTAAGGATAACATCATAATAGATAACTCCATACCAGCTCTTGTGATCAAGAACTCTAGTCTCAGGTGAATCCATATCCTCCGACATGTCTGTTAGCTGATACACCTCGTAATCGTGTTTCTTTCTGCTGTATGACTGGATATATCCAAAATATTCATAGGTGCCTTCACCTTGTGCCACCATCCAGGTTATTATTCTGAATTTCTTGTCGGGAGCAACGAGGATCTTTACAAGCTTCAAAGAGTCGAACGGATAGTTGAATGAGTTATTCAGCGACAGGGCATCCTGCAAAAGCATTAAGAACTTTGCGTTTGCTGCATATTTATCTGAATCCGAATGGCTGTTGTAAATCAGATTGCTTAAAACAACAAGTGAGTCCTCGAATTCACGGAATTCCTCCATATCCTGTGCTTTTCCGTTGAAAGGTGCTAAAGCAATAACTAAAGCCAACAGGAAACCTGCGCATAAAAACGACTGGATACGTTGTGGAGTTAACCCTGACATTTAGATTTAAAATATCTATTTTTGACGCACAAAGATAGTTTTTTACTTTATAATGATTAGGATGGAGAGTAAGTATATTGCAGATGCTTTTATTGCTTTAGGAGACACCCTGACGGCTTACCTTAATGGTGAATCCCCTGAAGGTAGTTTTGATTTTCGTGAAAGGATTGATGAAGGCATATTAAAGGCCTGTGCCGCAAATCCATGGTTTACGCCGAAATCAGTGAAGCGAAGTTTTTATGCATGGGCTCATTCACTCAACTGCCAGAAAATCAAGTCATGGACTCAGCGTTATTCAGGACTCGAGACTAAATTCCATAAAAATCCTTCAACTGTAGCTGTTATAATGGCAGGCAATATCCCCCTCGTGGGATTGCATGACTTTTTATCTGTCCTGATTTCAGGTAATCGTATCCTGGCAAAGATGTCAGACAATGATTCTGAATTACTACCTTTAATTTCAGAGATACTTATAGAAGCTGAACCAGAACTTGCCAGATACATTGAATTTGCCGAAGGGCATCTGAAGGACTTCGATGCGGTGATTGCTACAGGATCTGATAATACCTACAGGTACTTTGAATACTATTTTGGGAGATACCCAAATATTATCCGGAAAAACAGAAACAGCATTGCTGTTCTTGATGGCAATGAGAGTTTCTGCAACCTTGACGATCTGTGCAAAGATATTTTTGAATATTTCGGTATGGGTTGCAGGAGTGTTTCTAAGCTTTATGTTCCGGCAGGATATGAATTCGGTAACATTATAACCCTGATTGATACATGGGATGAAATGTGTAATCACAATGGTTACCGCAATAATTACGACTACCAGAAATCTGTGATGATTATGAATGATATTAATTTTATTGAACACAGGAATCTGCTTGTTACTAAAAATTTTTCTTTGAGAAGTCCTTTAGCTGTTATCCATTATGAAGAATATCACAGCCTTGATCAGGTGAGAGAGGTTATATCAGAAAAAGACAATGAAATTCAATGCGTAGCAAGCAACATCAGGTTGTCTGAAAACTCCGTTCCTTTTGGCAGAACCCAGGAACCTGAACTGTGGGATTACGCTGACTGTATTGATACCATTGACTTTTTGCTTCGTCTCAAGAGTTAACTGGCTCTATAAATTACACTAGGGGCAATTGATATCAAGACCGGATTACCAAGCTCTCGCTGATGAATTGAACTTTATTGACATTTGAGTAATACCTGTACTCACCTGGCTGACACTAATTATTTTTAAACAGATCGATCACTCTGTAAATAAAAGTGAATACATAAATAACAGCTTCTTGTTTCATATCAGAAAAAATTACTATTTTTGCAGTCTGTTTTGAGATGTGGTTTAAAGCAGAAAGAAATTGTTTTATTATCAGACAAATCAAATAATTGGAATATGAAAAAAGATATTCATCCCAAGAATTACCGTTTAGTGGTTTTTAAGGACATGTCGAATGATTACACCTTTATAACCAGGTCAACTGCTGCAACAAAGGAAACTATTAAGATGGATGACGGAGTGGAGTATCCGCTTATCAAGCTTGAGATTTCACACATGTCCCATCCATATTATACCGGCAAGATGAAACTTGTTGACACCGCCGGGAGGGTCGATAAGTTCAAGAGTCGTTACAGCAAGCATTATGCTGCAAAGGAGTAAAAAAAGATAACCCGGCAATGCCGGGTTTTTTGTTGATTTTTTTAATAAAACTTTTAAAAAGAGTGTGATTTTTTAGTCAACATATTTGTATATTGCGGCATAAATATTTTAACAATCAGGGATATGAACTACATACTTTTTGACGAGTTTATAACAAGAAAGAACATGCTTCCGTTGACCTTTTTGAGGCCTATCGCCGACATACGGTTTGGCATATTGACTATGCGTGAGAAGTGGGAGCATTTCATCGGGTCGTCTACATCAACGCTTACCGAGAACTATCTGCTTCCGAAATACCCGATCATAGAAGAGAAGGAGAATATGCTCATTAATGCCTCTTTTCAGCCGGAGGAGTTGATGGTTAAGAAAATTAAAGTTTTAAAACCTAATCAGGCATTGGTTATGGGAGACCATATTATAGCAATGTTTGTGAGCAATGATTCAAAGGATGGAGGGGAGCCGGATAAGGATCTGGAGATGATTGAGTACAAAGGAACACCTTTGAAGCTGAATTATGTCTGGGATATCTTTTTTCACAACGAGTCGGCAATAAGGCATGACTGGCCGGTTGTGACTGCAGGGAGAAAATCGGCAGGCTTTGGCCATGGCACTCATGTTATTTCGCCCGAAAATGTGTTTGTTGAAGAGGGAGCCCGGATCAGCCATGCCATAATTAATGCAACTGATTCCCTGGTTTATATAGGCAGAGAGGCTGAGATCATGGAGGGTGCTATGATAAGAGGAAGTTTAGCTTTGTGCAACAATTCGCTTATAAGAATGGGTGCAATCATATACGGTGCTACTACCATTGGTCCATATTCAAAAGTTGGTGGTGAACTCGATAATGTGGTGATTTTTGGTTATACCAATAAAGCACATAGCGGGTTTCTGGGCAATTCAGTTATTGGTGAATGGTGCAACCTGGGATCCGACACCAATTGCTCAAATCTTAAAAACAACTACGACCTTGTGAAGGTTTGGAACTACTCTGAGCAAAAATTTATCGACACCGGCTTACAGTTTGTGGGACTCATCATGGGTGACCATTCAAAAACGGGAATTAACACAATGTTCAATACGGGAACTGTTGTCGGTGTTAATGCCAATGTATTTGGATCAGGTTTTCCACGGGCATTTATCCCATCGTTTTCATGGGGAGGTGCTGCAGGTTTTATAAATTTCGATTTCGATAAAGCTGTTGAAGTAGCAGAAAGGGTATTTGCCAGGAGAAACCGCGTTTTTGATGAAAAAGAGCGCAGCATTCTGAAAAGCATCTACAAGATTACTCATATTTACCGCAAATAGTCGTGCCGGCTGTCAAAATGGTTGGCTTTTAGCATCTGGCATACCAATTGACCAACCTTAAGGCATAAGTAAAAACTCATCCCTTTTAGCTGATCAAGTATCACAAATAGAGATAAATAATAATTTGCACCAGCCTTTACACCAGGGATTAATGGTAATTGGTGCGACAAAATGACAGGACTACCTTTTTATGGATATACTGGAAGATTCCAACAACCTTTTTTTCGGAGATATTCTGCATGATGATGCAGAGATGATACCGTTGCTTTCGTCGGAGGATGAAGAGAAGATGAACAGGGAGAAACTTCCCGACACACTGCCAATTCTTCCACTTAGAAACATGATATTGTTCCCCGGTGTTGTTCTGCCAATTACTGTCGGACGTGATAAGTCGATAAAGCTTATCCGTGATCATGCGCGCAGATCTAAAATCATTGGTGTGGTTGCGCAGAAAGATCCCGATGTTGAAGAGCCTGATGCCAAGGATCTTCACCAGGTAGGCACTGCTGCCCTTATCATCAGAACGCTTCAAATGCCCGATGGAAGCACAACGATAATAATACAGGGTAAAAAGCGGTTCAGGATTGATGAATACATTCAGACTGACCCTTATCTTCTTGCCAGGGTGAGCAAGTATGATAAAACCATTAAGATTGAAAAAAGTGAGGAGTTCAAGGCGTTGATTGATTCCCTGAGAGACATTTCTCTTGAGATCATTGAGAAGTCTCCTCAGATCCCTTCCGAAGCTTCATTTGCTATTAAAAATATCGACAGTCCTGCCTTTCTGGTAAATTTTGTCTCATCCAACCTGAATATTTCTATTGACCAGAAACAACATCTTCTTGAACTTACCGACCTTAGGCAACGCGCCTCTTTTGTTCTGAAAAAGCTGACTGAGGAGTTGCAGCTGCTGGAGCTGAAAAACCAGATACAGAGCAAGGTGAAAACCGATATGGACAAGCAGCAGCGTGATTATTTCCTCAGTCAGCAATTAAAGACAATTCAGGAAGAGTTAGGAGGGGCGCCTGGAGAGCAGGATATTATCTCTTTAAGGGAAAAGGCTTCGAAACTTAAATTGAACGAGCAGGTTGCTGAAGCTTTTGAACGTGAGATACAGAAACTACAAAGGATGAACATTCAGGCCGCAGATTATGCCGTTCAGCTAAATTATCTGGAGTTTTTAACCGATCTTCCCTGGAATGAATACACAGAGGATCATTTTGACCTTGACGGTGCAAAAAAGATACTCGATGAGGACCATTTCGGACTGGACAAAATCAAGGAGCGTATTATAGAGTATCTTGCCGTCATCAAACTTAAGGGTGATATGAAATCACCCATTCTATGCCTTGTTGGACCTCCAGGTGTTGGAAAGACATCACTTGGCAAGTCCGTTGCCAGAGCTCTTGGGAGGAAATATGTGAGGATGTCTTTGGGTGGCCTGAGGGATGAAGCGGAAATTAGGGGGCACAGAAAAACATATATAGGTGCTTTGCCCGGAAGGATATTACAGAGTATTAAAAAATCGAAGTCTTCGAATCCCGTATTTGTTCTGGATGAGATCGACAAGGTGAGTGGAAACACTGTGAGCGGAGATCCATCTTCTGCACTCCTTGAGGTGCTTGATCCTGAGCAAAATACTGCTTTTTACGATAATTATCTTGAAATGGAATATGACCTTAGTAAGGTTATGTTCATTGCCACTGCCAACAACCTGAGTACTGTTCATCCTGCACTTCGCGACAGGATGGAGGTTATTGACCTGAGCGGCTATCTTACGGAAGAGAAGATAGATATCGCCAGAATACATCTTGTGCCCAAGATGTTGAGTGAGCATGGTGTGCCTGCAAAATCGTGTGAGTTGTCCGATGATGTACTAAGGCTTATGGTTGAGGATTACACTCGTGAGGCAGGGGTTAGGCTTCTGGAAAAAGCTGTTGCCCGTGTTGTACGCAACAGGGCTCGTGACATTGTGGCAGGAAAGAGGTTCCGTAAGAAGGTTAGTGTGTCTGAGGCGAGAAATATTCTTGGAGTGCCTTTGTATCAGCGCGAGATGCGTTTGAAAGACAAACTTTACGGTGTAGCTACAGGGCTTGCCTGGACACCTACCGGAGGTGAGATTCTGTTTATTGAGGCAACCTCCAGCAAAGGTAAAGGGGTGCTTTCTCTCACCGGAAACCTTGGAGATGTGATGAAAGAGTCTGCAACACTGGCTTTTGAGTTCCTGAAATCAAATGCCGCTGAATTTGGGATTGACCCCCAGCAGGTGGTTGAATCAAATATACATATTCATGTTCCCGAAGGAGCAACCCCAAAAGACGGACCTTCAGCGGGTGTGGCAATGTTGACAGCATTGACTTCGGTATTTTGTCACAGATCTGTAAAAAATCATATTGCTATGACCGGCGAAATAACTCTTCGTGGGAAGGTTCTTCCGGTAGGGGGTATAAAAGAGAAAATACTTGCTGCAAAAAGAGCAAAGATAACAGATGTGATACTTCCCTTAGCAAATGAGAAAGACATCAAAGAGATACAGCCGCTTTACGTTGAAGGGATAACGTTTCATTATGTGGATAAAATGAAGGAGGTTATTGACCTCGTTTTAATTTAAAATATTCATGAATTTTTCAGACAGGCAGATTTAATAACAAAAAATTTTATATTTGCCATTGTGATAACCCGGCTTCCCATCAAAACGATTTTATGGAAATGGGCCTTAAAAAAAAGGCTTGAAGGACGTGTCAGGAAACGCACATCCGGCTCTCTGATAACTGCTTCTGATGTATTTATTATTTATGATGCATCTGAAGAGTACCAGAACAAGATTGCCGAAGAGTTCTTCGCTGAACTTCGCTCTTTGGATCTTAAGGTTAAGTCTGTAGGATATGCAAAGTACCGGATTGTTCCCCATTATTGTATCCCTCAGCTTACGAGGCAGTATATCTGCAAAAGGAATGTTGATTTTCTGGGGGCTCCAAGGCATACGTATCTTGATGCTTTTCTGGATGAAGAATTTGATCTCTTGATAAGTCTTGATCAGGAACAGGATACTGTTCTTCAGTATCTTGCTGCTGTTTCTCTTGCCAGATTCAAGGTAGGCTGGAACCATCCTGCTAATCTTCCTTATTTTGATTTCCTTGTAGGTGGCACAAAACCCGGCGACATGAAAGGGTACATCCATCAGTTGATTCATTATTTGAGTATCAATAATACCTGAAAATATGCATAATCCTTTTACCGGAACTGGAGTGGCCCTCGTGACACCATTCCACAAATATGGAACAGTGGATTTTAATTCACTAAGAAAAATCATTGAACATGTTTTGGCTGGTGGAGTTGAATACCTGGTAGTGCTGGGGACAACAGGTGAGACGGCAACAATGTCGAAGGATGAGAGATATGCCGTCTGTGCATTCGTGATTGAGGTTGTGGAAGGAAGGGTGCCGATTGTTGTTGGTATTGGTGGAAACAATACACAGGAGATAGTAGACTCAATAAATGGTTTCGATTTTACAGGTATAGATGCCATTCTTTCGGTTACTCCATATTATAATAAACCACAGCAAAAGGGATTATATTATCACTATAAAAATGTAGCCACAATCTCCCCGCTTCCGGTGATTCTGTATAATGTACCAGGACGGACTGGTGTGAACATGAGTTCAGAAACAGTGTTGAAACTTGCACATGAGTTCAGCAATATTGTTGCTGTTAAGGAAGCCTCCGGCAATATGGTTCAGATAATGAAGATTATGAGAGATCGCCCTGCCGGGTTCTCCGTTATATCTGGTGATGATGCCCTTACCCTTCCGATGATCTTTACTGGTGCTGATGGTGTAATTTCGGTGGTTGCTAATGCATTCCCTGCAGATTTTAGTTCAATGGTCAGGTTTGCTCTGGCCGGAAAAGTAGCTGAAGCAAGGAAACTGCATTATAAATTACTGGATGTGGTTGAAACAATTTTTGAGGATGGAAGCCCTTCAGGCATCAAGGCAGTGCTTGAAATACTTGGGCTTGCCCCCAATAATCTCCGCTTACCCCTTGTCAAGGTCAACAAGGCTGTATTGTTGCAGCTTCAGACATTAACTGAGGAGATATTGAAGTGAGGAATGATCTGATACAATCATGGCTTCTTATATTATTGGCATCTGTATTTTGGGTAAAATCGAGCGGACAAACGATTCCCCTTTCCATTGAAGAACAGATGCTTAAGTATGGAGAGACATGGTTAAAGGTGCCTCTCAACAAAAGGTCAGATATAGAAAAGCTTTCGTCTTTCACTTCAGTTGCAGGAATCTCTGATGATTCAGCCCTGGTTAATGTATCAAGGCCGGAGTTTATCCGGTTGGTTAATGAGGGATTTCTTTTTGCGCATATGCCTTTAGCAAGGCCTGCGGATGAAGAGTTGATGAAACCTGCCGGAAAGGCTGCCGGGAGTTGGGATTATTACCCAACCTGGCAGCAGTATGACTCGATAATGTACTCTTTCGGGCAAAATTATCCTGCACTTTGTAAAACCTACAATTTTCTGACACTTTCAAGTGGCCGTAAATTACTTATTCTAAAACTTACCTCGCCACTGTCAGCTGCTGGCGGTAAACCGGTGTTTCTTTATTCGTCTACTATCCACGGCAATGAGACAGCAGGTTACATTCTGATGTTAAGGCTTGCCGATCATCTTCTGAGTGGATACAGCATAGATCCGGAATCAACGTGGTTGCTAGACAACATGGAGATATGGATCTGCCCGCTGGCTAATCCTGACGGAACCTATTACGGTGGTAATCACACCGTTTCGGGAGCAATCAGGCGTAATGCAAATTTGATTGACATGAACAGGAACTATCCTGATCCCAGAGAAGGGCCTAATCCCGATGGAAATCCATATCAGCCTGAAACAGTCGCCTTTATGGGACTTTCTGACACAGTGCCGTTTGTAATGGGAGCAAATCTTCATAGTGGTGCAGAGGTTGTCAACTATCCCTGGGACACCTGGTACAAACAGCACCCCGATGATCAATGGTGGATTGATATTTCACGCAGGTATGCCGATACAACTCAGGCTGCATCTCCCTCAGGCTTTTTTACATATCAGAACAATGGTATAACAAACGGGGCCGCATGGTATGTTATCACCGGTGGAAGGCAGGATTACATGAACTACTTTGCTGCATGCCGTGAGCTGACAATCGAAGTGTCGGAAGTTTTTATTCAACCTGCAAACCAGTTACAGGCAATGTGGGATTACCACCACAGGTCTTTAATCAATTTTCTTAAGGAGGGGTGGTTCGGAATCAGAGGTATTGTAAAAGACTCAGTATCTGGTCTCACCTTAAAAGCAAAGGTCTGGGTTAACCAGCACGATGCAGACAGTTCTCATGTATGGTCATCCTCTGCATCAGGAAACTATTTCAGACCCATTCACCAGGGAAACTACAACATTACATGGTCAGCACCGGGTTACCATTCCAAAACACAAACTGTAACCATTTTACCGGATGACACAGTGGTTGCGGATATTGAACTTGTTCCGGTTGGATTTGGCATAAGCGATAACCGGAAAGCTGAAAAGATGACAGTATGGTATAATAATGACCAACATGCAATCCTGTTTGATTTTGATCCTCCTTATGGAACGGAGGTAAGCCTGTACTCTGCAGACGGACGTATGATGGATAAAGTAATAAATCCTGATAGAAATACGCCTCTGTCACAAAACAGAGGAATTTATCTGTTGATAGTTACAGCTCCGGGTTACGAAAGATATACCGATAAAATAGTCGTTTATTAAGAAAAAAGCGCGCTAACTGTTAATGGGACATCACGTCAACAATTTCACCTGTTGAGTATTTGCCGGCATTGAGATTTTTCTTTATCTCACTGAATGCATTGATGGTATATTCCACCTCGTCAATAGTATGCACCGCTGTTGGTATCAGACGTATCAGGATCACCCCTTTGGGAACAACAGGATAGGTCACAATCGAGCAGAAGATATTAAAATTCTCCCGCAGGTCGAAGGTCAGATTTGTTGCTTCAGACACCTCACCTGAAAGAAATACCGGTGTAACAGGTGATTCAGTGTTACCGAGGTTGAAGCCCTGTGATCTCAGGCCGCTCTGAAGTGCGTTAACCACTTTCCATAATTTCCGGCGTAATTCCGGATCATTTTTCAGAAGTTCAAAGCGTTTCAAAGCACCTAAAACCATTGGCATAGGAAGGGATTTAGCGAAAATCTGTGATCTGAGGTTGTACCTTAGGAAGTGTATAACTTTATGGTCGCCTGCAACAAAACCTCCAATGCCTGCCATAGCCTTTGCAAATGTCCCGAAATAGAGGTCTACTGCGTCCATCACACCGAAATGCTCACTAACCCCGGCTCCCGTTGCACCCATTGTGCCGAAGCCATGGGCATCATCAACAAGAAAACGGAAGTTGAAATCTTTCTTTAACTCAACTATCTTGTCAAGTTTACCCAGATCACCCGACATTCCAAAAACACCTTCAGTGATCACAAGAATACCTCCGCCGGTTTGCTCTGCAATCTTCGATGCCCTTTCAAGCTGCTTCCTCAGATTTCCCATGTCGTTGTGAGGATAAACAAACCTTTTACCTATATGCAGTCGCATACCATCAAGTATGCATGCATGAGCTTCGCTGTCATAAACAATCACATCCTTGCGGTCTACAAGAGTGTCAATTATTGAAACCATCCCCTGATAACCATAGTTCAGCAGATATGCATCCTCCTTTTTCTCAAACGCTGCCAGTTCCCTTTCAAGCTGCTCGTGATATTTAGTTTGACCCGACATCATTCTGGCTCCCATAGGATATGCCATCCCGTAAATTGCTGCTGCTTCAGCATCAGCTTTACGCACCTCAGGATGATTTGCCAGCCCAATATAATTATTGAGACTCCACACAAGCATGTCTTTTCCGCGGAAAGTCATTCTGCTCGAAATCTCCCCTTCAAGCTTTGGAAACATAAAATATCCATGACCAATTGTGGCATATTGCCCCAACGGACCCATGTTACGGTCAATCTTACTGAATATATCCACTTTCTTTAATGTTTAATAGTTCAAGCCGCAAATGTAAAAAAATATTCCTCAAATAAATAGGGCATAAATTGATTATCTATGAAATAGTATTTTAATAGAACGGAGGCTCTGAAGATAATTCACTGTCAGACTATTTTTTTATGGTGATAAATATGAGGCCACTCCGAAACAACTCTTAAAACCGCAGAGTGCGCTGAGTTTGAGCAAAGTGCGCAAAGAAGAGCTTTTTTACCATTTGAACAACAAATTTATTAACCTTCAAAATGAGCTCTTTGCAGCCTCAACGAAAATCTTAGCGACCTCGGCGGGTAAGTTTCTCATTCATAAAATCGTAAATGTTTAATCTTAGTCACTTTTCGAAGTGGACTTAAATATGAATACTCTAAGTAACATTTTAACGTTAAAAGGCTCTTATATTAAGAAAAATATACTATTGTCCGGTAAAAGGAGTTTCTGTTTGTTTCTGCAGAGTGCTGCTGATAAAATATTTTATTTAAGAATTTTAGTTGTAATTTTGCGCCATGATAAAAAGGAGCACAGGTTTTCTGATTATTTCACTGATAACTATATTGTTGTTTTCATGCACCGGATACAATAAGTTGCTTAAGAGCAAGGATTACGAGAAGAAATATGAGGCAACAAAGAGTTTCTATGAAAAGAAAGACTATTTCAAAGCACAGCAGTTGCTCGATGAGTTATTGGTGATATATCGCGGCACACCGCGTGCAGAAGAAATTTATTTCAAGTATGCATATACTTTTTTTCATATGGAGGATTACCTGTCGTCTGCATACCATTTTCAGAGGTATGCTGTAACATTTCCGAAGAGTGAGAAGACAGAGGAGGCTTATTTCATGAGTGCTTACTGCAAATATCTTGATTCACCGAAATGGAGCCTTGATCAGACCAGCACCAATGATGCAATAAAGCAACTGCAGAGTTTCATAAACATTTACCCAAACAGTGAAAGAGTGGTTGTCTGCAACCAGTATATCGATGAGCTTAGGTTAAAGCTTGAGAAGAAGAGCTTTGAGAAAGCCAAGCTGTACCATACCACTGGTTATGACAGGAGTGCAATAACAGCAATGAACCTTTTCCTGAAAAACAATCCCGGATCAATTCACAGGGAGGAAGCAATGTTTCTTATGCTGGATGCAACATTACGATATGCGGTGAACAGTGTTTCAGCTAAAAAGGCAGAACGTTTGCAGGATTCAAGGCAGGCATACACCCGGTTTATTGAGATATTTCCTGAGAGTAAATACAGGCAGGCTGCCGATATCATAATGAGGAGAATAGATACAGAAACAGCAAAAATCAACAGATAACAGATGGATAACAAGCGTTTTAAAACAGACCAGGAAGCAATCACCCGAAAGATTTCAGACTTCAACAATCTTACTGGCAATATTTATGAAACGGTGGCATTGCTTGGAAAGCGTGCCGATCAGGTTGGCCTGGAACTTAAACAGGAGTTGCAGAAGAAGATAGAGGAGTTTTCGGGAAGCAGTGATAACCTTGAGGAGGTTTTTGAAAACAGAGAGCAAATAGAGATTGCCAGGCACTACGAGAGACTTCCAAAACCTTCACTGATAGCTGTACAGGAGTATCTTGACGGTGGTACCTACTACAGAAATCCACACAGAGAGTCTCACGAGGACTAGTTGTTATTAAAAATTATTAAGGCCGGATCTTTATGTTGAAAGGATCTAAGATATTGATAGGGATTACCGGTAGTATTGCTGCCTACAAGATACCCTTGCTGATCAGGCTTTTAAAAAAAAGTGGAGCAGATGTTCAGGTTATTTTAACTCCGGAAGCTCATGACTTTGTTACCCCTTTAACCTTGTCAGTCCTTTCTGAGAATCCTGTTCTTACCGACCCTTTCAACCCTGATGACGGAAGCTGGAACAGCCATATAGAATTGGGTATTTCAGCCGACCTGATGCTTATTGCACCTGCTTCTGCCAACACCATCGCCAAGATGGCAGCAGGTATTACAGATAACCTTATGCTAACAACATGGTTGGCAGCCAGATGCCCGGTTTGTTTTGCTCCTGCAATGGATCTTGATATGTACAGGCATCCGGTCACACAACGTAATATCAAGGCATTATGTTCCGTTGGCAACATTCTGATCGAATCCCGTGAGGGAGAGCTTGCTTCAGGATTGTGCGGTGAAGGAAGAATGGAGGAGCCTGAGATGATACTCAGGATTATTGAAGACCTCCTGAAAAAAAAAAGTGATTTCAGCGGTAAAAGGGTTCTGATCACAGCAGGCCCTACGCGTGAAGCAATTGATCCTGTAAGGTATATCTCAAACAGCAGCTCCGGCAGGATGGGTTATGCAATTGCTGCTGCTTTCGCCTCAAGGGGTGCGGAGGTTAATCTGGTAAGTGGCCCAGTCGATATCAGGATTAACCATCCGGCGGTAAAAGTGATGCCTGTGATCACTGCAATGGAGATGTATGATGCATGTAAAGCTCTCGCCAGCCATGCGGATATTATTGTTATGACTGCAGCAGTGGCTGATTTCAGACCTGAATATGCAGGAGAATCAAAAGTTAAAAAGGGGGATGATCAGACTGTTGAGATGCGGCTTACCCTAAATCCGGATATCTTATCGGAGCTTGGATCCACTAAAAAGCCGGAGCAGATTGTTGTTGGGTTCGCTCTGGAGACAGATAACGAACTGAAAAATGCTATCAGTAAACTGCAAAATAAAAATGCCGACCTTATCGTTCTTAACTCTCTCAAAGATCACGGAGCAGGCTTTGGAACTGACACCAATAAAGTAACACTGGTTGGTACCGGATCCTTTATTAAAGAGCTTCCTCTGATGAGCAAAACAGAAGTAGCAGGGAAGATACTTGATCATATAGTTCATGTTATTAGAAAGAAAAATGATATCAAAAACAATGAAACCTCTTGACTATGTATAAAGTATATCTTGTCATACTGATGATTTTTTTTGCGGGAGTATCAAATGCGCAGGAATTATATGCCTCTGTTCAGGTCAGCCCTCCGCCACAGGACAATACCAGCGACAGAACTCTTTATAACACACTTCAAACTTCCCTTTATGAGCTGATGAATAACAAGAAGTGGACAAACCATGCCTTTAAGGTCGAAGAGCGGATTGAGTGCAGTTTTATGATCACCATCAGGCAAAAGATGTCAGATGTTTTTGAGGCTCAAATAATGATTCAGTCTTCCAGGCCTGTATTTAACAGCTCATACAAATCTCCTGTGTTCTCTTACCTTGATAAGGAACTCAGGTTTGAGTACATACAGGATCAGAGCCTTGACTGGGTTGAGAACTCACATCTGAGCAATCTCACCTCTGTTCTCGCATACTATGCATATATAGTTATTGCTCTCGATTTTGAATCGTTTCAAAAAGGGGCGGGAGCTCCATATTTAGACAAAGCTCAGGCAATTGTGAACAACGCACAGAATGATCCCAGAGCTGTAGGTTGGAAAGCTTTCGAGAGCGACAAGAATAGGTACTGGCTTCTGGAGAACCTCACCAACTCAAGGTATTCGATGCTTAAGGATGCCATGTATTCGTATCATCGCCTTGGCCTGGATGCGATGTATGATAATCAGGAAACTGGTAGGCAGGCAGTGGTGGAAGCACTGGTTATGCTTCAAAGGGTTTATAATGAACGCCCGAATCTATTTGTCCTTGGTGTAATTATGAGCGCCAAGGCTGACGAGCTTGTGAAAATGTTTTCGGAAGCCTCCAGCATGCAGAAATCGAGAGTAGTGCAGATACTCAATAATATTGATCCTGCCAACACATCCAAATACAACAGGATTATACAGTCACAGCAGGGTGGTGGCACCGGTGGTAGAGGGGGATGAATTTGTTAATTAGCAGATTGGTATATTAGTAAGTTGTTGATGTAGAATATAATTGGTTGCTAATTAAGTTGATGCTGAAATACGTAAGTTCAATTTTCTTCGTGTTTTTATTGCAATAAGAGGTTTAAATGGTTTAATTATTCCTCATCTGATAAATTAATTCTTTTAACACGAATATTTAACGATTTCGTTAAATGTGAATAATATTTACCTTTGGCTGTAATTTTTTTTCAATACCATAATCAAAATTCAAAAAAGATGGAAAAGGGATTTGTTCAGAAGATTTTGCCGGTATTTGTTTTGTTTGCATGGTTGCCGGCCATCACATTTGCTCAGGAAATTGACCCAGCGCAATGGCCATCTCTTGTTGGCTACTGGAAATTTCAGGATACAAACAACCTTACGAAGGCAACTGTTGGTGATGACCTCATTCTTGTCGGAACCCATGAATGGACTCCCGGGGCCTATTATGGTGATACAGCAGTCAGTATTGATACAGGCAACTATTACAAATGTTATCATCAGATCTTACCTAACGGTGGTGGTGACTCTGTGAACAGGTATGCCCTGATGTTTGATTTTATGGTTCATAATTTCGACATGTGGCATACATTTCATCAGACAGATTCGACCAATATGAATGATGGTGAATGTTTTATAAAGCCCCAGTCTCCTGGCATAAACAGCACCATAGGTACAGCAACAACCGGGTACACCCCTGATTCAATCAGTCCGGGAGTATGGTACAGAATGGTTATTTCGGTTTGCCTTGATAGCTTTTACAGGTACTATATTAACGGAGACCTGTGGCTTGATGGCAATCTGCAGGTTGTCGACGGCAGGTTTGCCATGACTCCTCTGTTGCTGTTCTTTGCTGACAACAATCAGGAGGATGACACGATACAGATCGGTTCAATTGCAATATTCAACAATTTCCTCACCGACGCTGAAGTGACATTGCTGGGAGGGCTTGACCCTTGTGTTGCAAATCCTCCGACGGTTGATCTTGGAAGTGATGTTGTTATCTGCAGTAACAACGTTGTTACTCTTAATGCCGGACCGGGGTTTGTATCATATCTCTGGTCAACTGGAGACACCACTCAACAGATAACTGTTGATACTACATTTTTGGGTGTTGGCACATCCCTGGTCTCAGTTGCTGCAGTGAATATACACAATTGTATTGCTGTCGATACCATTGAAATTACCTTTGTAGACTGTTCTTCGGTTGGTGAAGGTCTTGAAAATGAAAGGTTCATAGTATATCCAAATCCCTTTTTGGATGAGATAGTTCTTATTATGCCTGCAGGTTATTACAAGATCAGTGTCATGAATCTTGCCGGCCAAACTGTTATGGGTTCTGTTCAGGTTGAGGATAATCATCTCAGGCTTAACACCGGATCATTATCGCCAGGGATTTATCAGGTCGTGATTGAAGGTGCAGGAGAGAGGCGGGTTTTCAAAATGGTAAAGTGATCCGGATATAACAATTTAAGACAGAATGTGTTAAAAAAACAAGAGGGTGCCATTATAATAGCACCCTTATTTGTTTTGGGTGGAAGATCGGGCTCGAACCGACGACCTCCAGATCCACAATCTGGCGCTCTAACCGACTGAGCTACAACCACCGTTTTGAGCCTGCAAAATTACAAAGAAAATATTTATCTATGGAAAAATTATGTGAAAAATTACATTCGTATAGTTTTCTACCTTTGCCCTGAATGAATGATAAAACTAAGGTATTCTTTCTGCCAAGATGGTTTCCCCTGCCGGATGATCCGATGTGGGGCATTTTTGTTTTAGGTCATGCCAGGTCTGTTAGAGAAGTTGCAGACGTGTTTGTGCTGTATGCGGATGGCACAGAGGATATTTCAAAATGCAAAGAACCTCTGATTGCCAATGTTGATGGTATTCCTGTAATCTACATGTGGTATCTGAAGAACAACATTTCCTTTGTAGCAGGCTTTATTAATACAATAAGGATGTTGTTGTGCTGGAGCCGACTATGGAAATTAGGAGTAAGAACTTTTGGGAAACCCGATATAAATCATATCCATGTTCTGACCCGAATGGGAGTTTTTGCGCTGATAGTAAAAATTTTTCATGATATTCCTTATGTTATTACGGAGCATTGGTCGAGGTATCTGCCGCAGAACTTTTTCTACAGGGGATTTCTCCGAAGAATGGCAACCAGGATTGTTGTTGCGCATGCAGACGCGGTAATGCCGGTATCGGAACATCTTAGAAATGCTATGGAAAAACTCGGCTTAAAAAACAAGAAGTATATTGTTATCCCTAATGTTGTTGATACACGGCTGTTTATTCCCGGCAGAATCAGATCTGAAACCAGGCTTTACACATTCGTCCATGTGTCAACATTCGACAACAGAGCTAAAAATATTTCCGGAATAATCAGGGTAACTGCAAGGCTGGCATCACTCAGGGATGATTTTAAGGTTAGGTTTATTGGTGACGGGAAGGATTTTGAAGAGATGAGACAAATGGCACAACAGCTTATGCCAGAAGGGAATCATGCTGTTTTCGAAGGGATGTTGAATGCTGAAACTCTTGCAGGAGAGCTTTCAAATTCCGATATGCTTTTATTGTTCAGTAATTATGAAAACATGCCTGTCGTTATACCTGAGGCATTTTCATGCGGTATTCCAGTTATTGCAACAAAAGTAGGAGGCATTCCCGAGATAGTTGATGATATGTGTGGTTATCTTATTGAACCCGGAGATGAGAATGCATTGCTTGAGCTTATGATTAGAATCCTGGAAGGAAAGACCCACACATTCAACAGCGGGCTAATCAGGCAAAAAGCCACGGAACTTTTTGATGAAAGAGTTGTGGGGATGAAAATTGCATGGATATACAGGTCAGTATTAACTAAATGATGTGATGTTCAACAACATCCTTAATACAACTATTGTCAGGGTTATCAATGCGTTGGTGACTTTTCTCATCCTCCTTATCAACGCCAGGATGCTGGGGGCGGAAAACCTTGGTACAATTGGCCTTATACTTCTTGCTATTACTGTAATCCAGATGCTCAACAATCTGGGTGGAGGAAGTGGGGTCGTCTTCCTAATCCCCAGATACAGCCTGAAACGGATAATTCAGTTGGCTTATGGATGGTGCCTGATATCAGCCATAATCGGAACCTTGGTTTATATGTCTTTCAGGATCGAACCGGTGAACTATCATCAGCACATATTCTTTCTGTCACTGATTCTTGGGATAGGGTTTGTAAACCAGAATGTTCTGGTAGGCAAGCAGATGATCAGAACCATGAATCTTATTTCGTTCATTCAGTACATCATTCTTATTAGTGTAATTGTTCTGATTTTCTATGTATTTAAAAACCCCGGAATAAATGGCTATCTGATATCAATCTATGTTTCAGGCGGTATTCAGATGATAATCGGAACTGTTATCATTATAAATGCAACCAGACATCATAAAAAAACGGAAACGAAAGGATTATTAAGATCTGTCCTGCGTTATGGTTTCTTTGTACAGATTGCTAACCTGGCTCAGTTTTTCAACTACAGGTTGGGGTATTACTTTGTTGAATCATATCTTGGGAGGGCAAGCCTGGGAATTTTTGAGATTGGTAATAAGCTTGCGGATGGTTTATGGTTATTTCCCAAAAGCATTGCTATAGTCCAGTATTCTCATATTGCCAATTTGGACAAGGGGGCCGGTGCTGCTTCAATTACTCTGAAATTACTGAGGTTCGTCATTGTATTGTCAGCCATCATTGCCGGCGGGCTTGTTATTCTGCCTGAAGAATTTTATCTAAAAGTTTTCGGAGGGCAATATGCCGGTTTACACAGTATAATTCTCCTACTGGCTCCGGGAATGGTGTTTATGGCTGCAAGCATGATCTTTGCGCACCACTTTGCCGGACTTGGCAAGCACTATATCAACACTATAGGATCAATCCTCGGACTCGTTGTTATTATTGTCAGCTGTTATCTCCTGATTCCTCATTTTGGATTGAAGGGTGGAGCTATGGCTGCATCAATAACTTATAGTTCTTCCTTAATTTATAACCTGATCATTTTCCAGAGGATGACTCGGTCACCTTTTCGCTGTTACCTCTTCTCGGTTGAAGACGTCAGATTTCTGAAACAGTTTTTGTTATCTTTACGCCGCGGAAATGGTTAGTTGGTATTATTTCTCAGTTTATGTCTGAAATCAGGATTGAGCGTATAGGTATAATTGGAACAGGTAATGTAGCCTGGCATTTTGCCCGTCTATTATCGGTTTCTGATATTTCTTTGTCGGGTGTTCTGGTAAGGAACGTCAATGCCGCTAAAGCTAAAGGTATCGACAAAAGGTTTTCTGCAGATCTGGTTGATGACATACAAATTCTTGCAGAAAAATCAGACTTGATAATTATTGCTGTTACGGATGGACATATCGGGGAAGTGGCATCCAATCTCAAAAGTTTTAATGGAATAGTCTGTCATACCTCCGGGTCTTTTCCGTTGAGTTCACTTACTGATGTTTGTGACAGGTCGGGTGTTCTATATCCTTTACAGACTCTTACCACAGGCAGAGAGCTTTCTCCGACAGAGATCCCTCTCTGCATTGAAGCCTCAGACGAAAACTTGCTTAGCCAATTAGTATTGCTTGCAGAATCAGCCGGTTTCAATTATCATCTTTATAATTCGGAACAAAGGCTACTGCTCCATATTGCTGCAGTTATCTCATGCAACTTCACAAATCATCTGCTTGCACTGGCTGAACATCTGATGAAAGTCAACAATTTGGAAAGTGATATTCTGAGACCTCTGGTGCAGGAAACTTTCCGCAAAGCATCAGAAAACAACCCGGCACTTGTGCAGACAGGCCCTGCCAGGCGGGGAGATATGACAACGATCGACAAGCACCTTAGTATGCTAGGGAAGTATCCCGGAATTCAGCAACTTTACCGAATGATCTCAGATTCAATTGCAGATTTCGAAAAATTATCATGAATGAAAAACTATAAAGAAAGGCTGGTTGACATAACAACATTTGTATTCGATTACGATGGCGTATTTTCCGATGGAGTGGTTTACATCATGGAGAATGGTGATATGATACGATCAACACATTCGAGAGATGGTTATGCACTGCAGCTTGCACTGAAAAATGGTTACAGAATCTGCGTCATAACAGGTGCATTTTCAACCGGTATTGTCGAGAGGTTCAAAAAAGTCGGCATTCACGATGTTTTTATCGGGGCTGATGACAAGCTGAAGGTTTTTAATGAATATTGTACCCGGCATTCTCTGAAAAAAGAGGATGTTCTCGTGATGGGAGATGATATACCAGATCTCAGGATGATAAAAAAAGCTTGGGTTTCATGTTGTCCGGCTGATGCTGCATGGGAGGTAAGATCATCAGTAGATTATATATCTATATACCCGGGAGGCAGAGGTTGTGTGAGGGATATTATTGAACAGGTAATGCGTTTGCAGGGTAAATGGATGAACGATGATGCTTTTCACTGGTGAAATGAAATAATTTCGAAACTTTCATTATAAAAAACCGTTACTGTTAATTTCGAAAATGAGGATTCAATGAAAGCAAATCTAAAAATGGTAATGAGCCGTTTTTTTATCCAACCCTATGCTTATCTCAGGCTATTCAGATGGCAGAATCTTATTGTTATTATCCTTGCTATGGTGCTGGTGAGGTACTACCTGATAAGGCCATTGCTGATATCAGAGGGGTATGATCTGCAGATGCCATTCTGGATTTTTTGTTGCCTGGTTATTTCAATTCTTTTACTTGCTGCGGCAGGTTATGTCATAAACGACTATTTTGATATCAGAATAGATCAGTTAAATAAAGGTGAAGATATTATTCTCGACCGTTATATACCTGTTACCTACGCAATACCTTTGCATGCTGTGATGACCGCATCAGGCATAGGATTGGGCCTGATGGTATCGATTATGACAGGCAATTTCAAACTGGTCTTCATACATCTGCTCGCCGGACTTCTTTTGTGGTTATATTCTGCGAGATATAAAAGGAAGCCTTTCTGGGGCAATATGGTGGTGGCTTTCCTGTCGGCTCTTGTTCTGGGTGTTTCTTGGCTATTTGAGGTCTTTGCAATGACCCGGAACGGAGTTGTTCTTCTTAACCGGGCTGAATACAACTGGGTATCCGATTCTATAATTTTCCTCGCAGCATTTGCTTTCCTGGTAACACTTATCAGGGAGATGATTAAAGATGTAGAGGATATGGAAGGGGATAAGCGTTACGGATGCAGAACCCTTCCTGTAGTAATAGGTATCCCGGCAGTGAGATGGATATGTGTTTCGCTTACAATATTGTCAATGGCTGGTTTACTTTGGGTACAGATACATCTGTACGGAACAAACTACAAGCTTACATCATTCTATTTTGCTATAATTCAGTTCATGATGGCCTACATGATTTATAAGACCATTGTGGCTAAAGAGAAAGACGACTACGATTCTGTAAGTCAGCTTGCCAGAATAATAATGGTTGCCGGAATACTATCTCTTCAGATATATAATATCGATCATTTTTGATGGTGCCTGAAAACATAAAAGATAAAAAGGTAATCCTTGCTTCGGCCTCACCCAGGAGAGCATCCCTGATGAACAGCCTGGGGATACCTTTTGTCGTAATGGTTAAAGAAATTGATGAGGCATGTCCCGGATTACCCGAATCTCCTGAGGAAATGGCAAAATGCCTTGCAGAACGTAAGGCTTACGAGTTCAATATTGATAAGCTCGCTATTGACGAAATCATCATTACTGCAGATACGGTTGTTGCACTTGATGACCACGTTATAGGTAAACCGGCCGATAAGTCTGAAGCTATAGCTATGCTCAGAATGTTGAGAGGCAAAATGCATGTTGTGTACACCGGTGTATGCATGATGTCAGTAACCAGAAAGATCCTGTTTGCTGATGAGACAAGGGTGTGGTTCTTGCCTCTTTCTGATGAAGACATTGAGTACTATGTTGACACCTTCAGGCCATACGACAAAGCCGGAGCCTACGGAATACAGGAATGGATCGGATATACAGGGATTGATCGTATAGAAGGATCATATTTCAACGTTATGGGTTTGCCTACCCACAGAATTTACGAAGAACTCAAACGTTTTTAACCCGGCTTCTCCCTTATTCCATTATCTTTGCCATCGAACTTATTTTTTGCTTTTATGTTTGATTATAAAAAACCAACCATTCTCATAACCAATGACGACGGTATTAATGCGCCGGGGATAAGATTTCTGATATCTGTGGCATCTGAATTTGGTAATGTGGTGGTTATTGCTCCCCGTGAGGGGATGTCCGGTATGGCACATGCTATAACCACAAAGTCACCTTTAAGATATAAAACCTTACCACCTAACGGTGCTGTTATTTATGTGGCTGTTGAAGGCACTCCCGTTGATTGCGTGAAAATTGCCCTTAGACGGATATTGAAGGGTAAGCCCGATCTGCTGCTTTCCGGTATTAACCATGGTTCAAATGCTTCAGTCAACATCATCTATTCCGGCACAATGGCAGCTGCATTCGAAGGGGCTATGGCCGGGATACCCTCTGTAGGTTTCTCTTTGAACGACTTTGATCATAAAGCTCCACTGGAACATCTAAGGCATTATATTGCCGGTATTATTTCTGATACCTTAAATAATGGGCTACCACCAAATGTGTGTCTCAACGTCAATATTCCAGTTGCTGAACGAGTTGATCAAATAAAAGGAGTTAAGGTATGCAGGCAGGCAATAGGTTACTGGCAGGAAGAATTTGAAGAAAGGATTGATCCCCATGAACAACCCTATTTCTGGCTTAAAGGCACCTTTGTCAATACCGACAACGGCAACGACACCGATCTTGCTGCAATGGAAAATAACTGGATTAGTGTTGTCCCTGTCCATTTTGATTTTACCGCATTTGCATCTTTTCCCCATTTCCACGGATGGCAAAGCATCGGTCAAAACCTGATAGAATCAACTGCAACAACACATTCGGATGAAACTACTCAAGCAAAATAATGTGATTTTGGGAATCGTCCTTGGTATTTTGACCCCCATTGCCGGGTATTTAATATTATGGTTGCTCAACAGGGGTGCAGAGATCTGGTTCAATGATGGTGAAACAATCCTGCTGGAGGATACTATTCGCATGACAAGCATTTTTCTCAATATCTTTATTTATATACCATATCTTAAGCACGCCAGATACGAGAATACCGGAAGGGGAATACTCCTGGTAACTTTTATTGGTGTTGTGATAATATTTTTGACAATGATATGATTATCATGATCAAAAAATGAAGGGTTCCTGAAGATGAAATACTATATTATTGCCGGTGAAGTTTCAGGTGATCTGCATGGGTCGGGACTGGTGCGTGAGCTCAGATCTCAGGATCCTGATGCTGTGTTCAGAGGAAACGGTGGTGATCTGATGAAGAAAGAGGGGGTGGAAATAGTGAGTCATATCAGCGATCTGGATTTTATGGGTTTCTGGGAAATTCTTGTTAATTTGAGGAAGATATTCAGCCTGATAAGGATTTGCAAAGAAGATATTAATAAATGGAAACCTGATGCTGTTATCCTGATTGATTATCCTGGATTTAACCTCAGGATCGCCGAATTTGCGAAAGAACGAGGCATCAGGGTGTTTTATTACATATCACCCCAGATATGGGCATGGAAACAGGGGCGTATCCGACGGATCAAACGATCTGTTGACCACCTGTTTGTGATCCTGCCATTCGAGAAGGTGTTCTATGAACGTTTTGGCTATGATGTGGATTTCGTCGGGCATCCTTTGCTGGATGCTATTGAAGCTTTCCCTGTAGAGGATGAAGATACTTTCAGAAAGAATAACGGACTTGATGACAGACCTCTGATTGCTCTGCTGCCAGGTAGCCGCAAACAGGAGATAAGACGTCTGTTGCCGGTGATGATTCAGGTGATTCCATTTTTTAAAAACGATTTTCAGTTTGTTATTGCGGGCACATCTGCCGTGTCGTCTGATTATTACAGAAAAAAAAGCCGTGGGGCTGAATTTCGATTAATTTATGATCAGACTTACAGCCTTATGACACACTCAAAGGCTGCATTAATTACCTCAGGTACGGCAACCCTGGAAGCAGCTCTGTTTAACCTCCCTCAGGTGGTTTGTTATAAAGCAAATCCTATCTCTTATTTTATTGCGAAAAGGTTAGTGAAACTAAATTTTATCTCCCTTGTAAATCTGATCATTGAAAGAGAGGTGGTTAAAGAGCTGATTCAGAAAGATATGAACAGACAATGTGCAGAAAAGCACCTCCGCGATATCATTTCAGACAGCAAAAAAAGGGAACAAATTTCCGCCGATTACGTAGAACTCAGACGAAAACTTGGCGGGAAAGGTGCTTCCAGGACTACGGCAGAACTGATAATGAAATATTCTGCATTAAAGTAGTCAGGTCTTACGGATAAGCACCTCCACCTTCAGATTTAGTATATTGATGAGTATGAGAAAAGTTTACCTCATTGTCTGGCTTTTAACTTTAGCCTCATTATGCAACAGCATGGATGTTAAGGTTAACCTGTTTACAGGCCAGGGTATCTGGGATATTGAGATCGGCCACCATTCGGGACGGTATGTTATTTCATTGGGTGAATTGGAAGTAACAACACTGTCACATGGGGAAACGGTTACATTCACTTATGCTGATACAGTGATCAGGTTAATGGAGAATGGTGTTGTAAAAGCTGAAGCTGCAACTTTCAATATTAAAGGTGTCGGAATGTGCAATTCATTCATCCTTAAGAGCGGGAAAATCCCGGTAAGATATTACGATGACGATCTTTTACTGGAATTACATCAGGGGGCGATCAGGCTGACCAATATCGTTGATCTTGAGAGTTATGTTGGAGGAGTTGTCCAGGCAGAATCAGGCGGAAGCACAAACAATGTTGAGTTTTTTATGGTGCAGGCTATTGTTTCAAGAACTTATGCCATGAGGTTGATTCTTATTAACGGATCTGATTTTTGCCTTAAAGATGATGTAAGTAACCAGGTTTTCAAGGGAAGGGCTGTGAAACCTCAGATCACCGAAGCTGTAACCCGTACCACCGGGGAGGTGATACTGTATGACGATAGTAACCTTATAAATGCAGTATTCCACTCAAACAGTGGTGGACATACATTGGCTTCTGATGATGTGTGGGTAAGCTCTCTCCCTTATCTTCGTGCTGTTGAAGACACTTTTTCAGTTGGGCAACGTAACTATTTATGGACATTCAGTATGCCTGTTGTTGACTGGCTCAACTACCTTGATACGAACTGGAACTATCCCGTTGAAAACGACTCCATGAAGTTTCTTGCCCTCAACCACAAACAAATTCAACGAACAAAATACTTCCTGAATAATATACCTCTTTCACGGATGCGATCAGACCTGAAACTCAAATCCACCTATTTCGATATTGTTGTCGAGCACGATGTCGTGGTCTTCAAAGGAAAAGGTTACGGACATGGTGTTGGCCTATCTCAGGAAGGGGCAATCCGTATGGCAGATCTCGGTTACCCTTCGCATGATATCCTTAAATTCTATTATTCAGGCATTGAGATAAAAACACTCTCTGATCTGAATATTATGGCATCTGTTCAATAAGCTTATTTTGCCATAAGACATTGTTTATCACCCCTGTATATTAATTATTTCCTTTTTTAGCTGCTCAGGCAAATATCCTTTGTAAACATCCGGGATGACCAGTTTAAGCCAGATCCCGTTCTTTAGGATAACTATTCCATTTGCCATTGGCACAGGGTTGTATGAATATCTGGGGTATCAGCAACCGGGAGTGTGGTTCTTTGTTGTTATGATATTGTCGATGCTTATAATAAGCATGTTTATTCTGCAAGTTGTTCCGATGCCGTCATACACTCACAGGTGGATAAGTGGGTTACCCTTAATTATTATTCTGTTAATGCTGGGTTTCCTACGATATTCTATGTACGAAAACCTTGATAGAAGCACCCGGGAATGGCTTTCGGGAAGTAATTGCAGGGGAGATCTGGTTGGCGTAGCTGTGCTTGAAGAGATTCCACGAAGAAAGACAAAGAGCTTAGCAGCTGAATTATCAATAGTCGGCATATCGGATGAATCGGGGGTTTGTCGCGGAGGTGGTTTTTTTGTGATGGGTTATTTTCCGGATGATTCATCAACAGCCACACTTGGGAAAGGTGATACACTGCTGATAAAATACACCATCTCCGGGGTGGAGTCGGGGGGTAATCCCGGAGGATTTGATTATGGAAAATATCTCCGCCGAAAGGGTATACATCATACTGCATGGCTTGGAGATGGCAACTGGAAACTGTTGTCGCAAGGAAAACAAGGCGTTTTGAGCAGCCTGACCCATAACGCCCGGTCTGCAATCTGCACCAGAATAAACAGCAGCGGGCTGGATCCGGCAAACAAAGGGCTGGCATTAGCACTCCTGATCGGAATAAAGGATGAGCTTGATCCAGAGGTTAACAGAAGCTTCTCTGAAGCGGGTGCCATTCACGTGTTATGTGTCTCTGGCCTGCATGTGGGAATAATATTCATTATGGTAAGTGCTATTCTTGGATATTTGCGAAAGATTCCACGATGGGGAAAGCCGGTGTTCTTTTGTACAGGGATTATTGCAATCTGGGGTTATGCCATGGTGACCGGAATGCCACCAAGTGTAAACCGGGCATCGGTGATGTTCTCATTTATGCTTGCAGGCAAACTTACCATGCGTAAAACACCTCCCATGAATAGTGTTTTTGCTTCTGCCTTTATACTGTTGCTCGATGAACCACCGGTGCTCTTCAATGCCGGATTTCAACTTTCTTATCTCGCTGTGACAGGAATAATTACCCTGCACCCGATTATTGCCTCTTTATGGAGTCCCGGGAACAAAATTATGATAAAGATACGGGATCTGCTTTCGGTGTCATTTTGCGCCCAGCTCTTTACATTTCCGGTTGCTCTGAAGATCTTTGGAATATTCCCAAACTACTTCCTGCTCACCAACCTGCTTGTTATTCCCGTAACAGGTTTTGTAATCTACACCGGAGTCTTGTATGTAGCTCTTCCGATTGAATCGATCTCACCGTTTACAGAGATTATCTTTAACACAATGCTCACGTTTATGCGATTTCTGGTAGGTATTGTCGATGGCCTGCCCGGTTCTGTTACTGCGGATATATATCTGTCGCAAATGCAGATGTGGATGCTTCTACTGTGTGTATTTACAGTGATGTTGTGGGTGAATGGAGAGGGAAGGAAGTTTTTGCATCTGTCTATTTTTGTTTTGATGATCTTTTTTGCTTACACTACTTATCATGCTTACTCCGTAAGCAAACTAAATGAGGTTGTTTTTTACCAGGTGAAGCGTTCGGGTGTGACAGATTTTGTTTCGCAGGGGAGACTTATCTCCGTACATAGTAATGACACCATTCCGGAGCGCTATATCGCATTTGCTGCACAGGGTTACAGGTTGATGGTAGGGGTGTCATCTGTATGTACTGGTAATCCAGATGTCGTACTTCATGATGGTACGCTGACGATTGTTACGCACCCTGCCGGGAAAGTGTTGTTTATTAACGGTTTGCCGGAGAAAAGTGATAAACGGATTTCCTGTAAAGTGGCTGTGATTGGGAGCAGTTTGAGGCCTGCAACTGACATTTTTTCACTTGTGGATGCAGAGATATGGCTGGTTGATGGTTCGATGCCTTTATGGAAGGCGGGTAGGTGGATGGAGATGGCGGAGGGGAAGGTTGTCCGGAATACGGCGATTCAGGGATGTTTCAGGCTGCGGTAAAATTGTTACCACGAATATTGCTGCCACGAATGCAAGAATGGGGTTTGAAGAATACATCAGGCATTGGTTTATGGCTTGGAATGTGTTGGATAAAACCTTAGAACCTCCAGGTTCTCAGACCCTGTTTTGTAAACTCATAGGGTTTGCATTCGCCGCCAAATCTCACAAGGGCTTTCATCACATCAAACCTGGTGTTATCGGGGCAGTAGAAGAAGATGAACCCACCGCCGCCGGCACCGGAGATCTTTCCGCCGGTGGCACCGGCATCAATGGCTGTCTTATATATCTCGTCGATCAGTGGGTTTGTGATACCTTCTGCCATGGCCTTTTTGTTCTGCCAGCCATAGTCCAGGATGGTTCCAATCTGATCTATTTCGCCCTGCAGAAGTGCCTCTTTCATCATTCGTGCCTGGTCCTTCAGCCGGTGCATTGCATCGATGGTGCTGTTGACTTTACTGTGGACATTATTCTGCTGCCTCTCGATTATTGCGGATGAAATTCGGCTTGTGGATGTGTAATAAAGCAATAGGTTATGCGACAGTTCGTCGAGGTAGTTTTGCCTTATTCTCAAGGGGTTTACAATTACCTTGTCGTTATCATAGAATTCCATAAAATTCACACCACCGAATGTTGCGGCATACTGATCCTGTTTGCCCCCTGCCATGTTGAGGTCAACCCTTTCTATATCGTATGCAAGGTGAGCAATATCGTATTCCCCAAGCGGAAGGCGGAGCCATTCAACGAAAGCTCCCAATATGGCAATAACTAGTGTTGATGATGTGCCAAGCCCGGATCCGGGAGGGGCATCCACCGTAGTTGTAAGTTCAAATGAAAGGGGTGATTTGACAAAATCTTTGATAATCCGGTTATAGATACCTTTATGCAGATCGTGTTCACCGTCAATATCCAATTTACCTTTAGACCTGTATTGCATTGATTTTCCGGTGTCGTGGGCATTTATCCTTATCAGACCATCATCCGCAGGCCTGATAGATGCATGTGCATAAAGGCTGATTGTTGCATTCAGGATTGCACCTCCATAGAGGTCGGAGTAGGGTGCAACATCGGTGCCGCCGCCGGCAAGTCCCAGACGTAACGGAGCTTTGCTTCTGATTATCATAACCGTTGTAGTTTATATGAATTAATCTTCTTCAACGATAACTATCTTTTCGATGATGTCACCTCTTCTGATCAGATCAATTACTTCAACTCCTTCGATCACTTTTCCAAAAACAGTATGGTTGCGGTCGAGGTGTTGTGTATTTGCCCTGTTGTGGCAGATGAAGAATTGCGACCCGCCGGTATTCCTGCCTGCATGGGCCATCGAGAGAACGCCACGATCGTGGTACTGATTATCACCATCTAGCTCACATTTGATGGTATACCCCGGACCTCCCATGCCTGTTCCGTCAGGGCATCCACCCTGGATTACAAAGTCGGGTATGACTCTGTGAAATGTAAGGTCGTCGTAAAAACCCTTCCGTGCAAGGGTTACAAAGTTAGATACTGTACCCGGTGCATCTTTAGGGTAGAGTTCTGCTGTCATTAACCCTTTTTGGGTATGGATTTCTGCTTTTATCATATTGATATAGTTAAGATTCTGTGAGCAAAAGTAAAGCAATTACCCCTATCCTGCTCATTCTTTCTCCAGGATCAGTGAGATACCCTGTCCAACGCCGATACACATTGCACAAAGTGCTATTTTAGCTTTGCTTTTCACAAGCTGATATGTAGCTGTAGTGGCAAGCCTCGCACCACTCATTCCCAGTGGGTGTCCAAGTGCTATTGCGCCTCCGCGGGGGTTGACCCGGGGATCATCATCTTCGATGCCAAGTTCACGGAGGCATCCCAGCGCCTGTGCAGCGAAGGCTTCATTCAGCTCAATTATATCGATGTCGTCGAGCGACAGTCCGGTAAGTTTCAGCAGTTTCAAGGTTGCCGGAACCGGCCCGAGGCCCATTATTCGTGGCTCAACACCGGCAACGGCCATACCTGCTACACGTGCCAATGGCTTCAGGTTGAATGTGGCAATGGCTTTCCCGGAAGCAATCAGAAGTGCTGCCGATCCATCGTTTATTCCTGATGAGTTGCCTGCGGTTATGGTTCCGGTTGGTGAAATAAGCGGCTTGAGAGTGGAAAGAATCTCCGGGGGGGAGAGTCGGGGATGTTCATCCTTGTCAAAAACCACAGGATCACCTTTCCTGGTAGGTATTACCAAGGGTAAAACCTCATCTTCAAATTCACCATCATTCAAAGCATTTGCTGCTTTATTCTGACTCCGGAAGGCTAACATATCCTGATCCTCCCGGGAAATTTTCAGTTCTGCTGCAATGTTCTCTGCTGTCTGCATCATAGAGTCCACACCATACATTTGTTCGATGATCCGGTTTATGAACCTCCAGCCCAATGTGGTATCGTAGATTTGTGCAGATCTGCCAAACGGTTCTGCAGATTTCCCAAACACGAACGGGGCTCGTGTCATGTTCTCAACACCTCCGGCGATCACCAGGTCAGCTTCACCTGCACGTATAGCCCGGGCTGCAGTGCCAACAGCATCAAGACCGGAGCCACATAACCGGTTTATTGTTACTCCGGAAACCGATGAGGGCATGCCAGCCAGCAGCAAAGCCATCCTGGCAACATTGCGGTTGTCTTCACCTGCCTGATTTGCACAACCCATCATAACATCGTCGATAGCTGCAGGATCAATACTGCTGTTCCTTTGGATCAACGCCTTAATCGGAATTGCAGCGAGATCATCGGTACGGATACCGGATAGTGCTCCTCCATACTTACCAATGGGTGTCCGGATGGCATCAACAATAAAAACTTCGTTCATATTGATAGATTTATTTTCCGCATATTGACCCTTTTTATAAATGGGGTTTGATATGTCTGAATGCTTTCAGCATGGCATCTGACAGGCTGTCCACCTCTTTTTGTTTGATAACCGTGGAGAGCACGCATGAGCAACTGTAGATGATAATAACACCATTTTCATAGAGGCTTTGAAGGAACATTGTGTTTATTTTCCTTGTCTTTTCATCCTCATAAACATCCCTGTAAGTCTGAGGTGGAGTCTCCCTGAAGTGCACCTTGAACATCGATCCGCTTCCGGTTATACTTAGAGGTATATCAGCAATCTTGCCGGCTTCAAGTATTTGATTTATTGCTATCTCCGACATTTTATTCAGTTTTGTCACAGCCTCCCTGTCGAACATCTGTATTGCAGTTTTACCGGCAGTCATAGATATTGGATTTGCTGAGAATGTGCCGGAAAGGGCGAACCTGAAATCCGGATTTGTGGGATCAAGCACTTTCATATATTCTGATTTGCCACCAAATGCTCCTATAGGAAATCCTCCACCGATGATCTTCCCCATTGATGTAAGGTCGGGTTTAACATTATAAAGCGATTGGGCACCTTCATATTCAACCCTGAAACAAATAACTTCATCAAAACAAAGAAGTGCACCGTTATCGGTAGTCCATTTTCTAAGAGCTTCAATGAACTCAGGTTTAGCCTTTACCATTCCGATTCTGTGAGGTATGGGATCAACAAGCACACATCCAATCTCACCTGCATACCGGTCGAGTATCTTAATGGTTCTTTCGGTATCGTTGTAAGGGAAGACAACAACATTGTCGGTTACACCCCTGGGTGTACCGTAAACATGTGGTACACTGACAGGGTTGTCAATACTGCCCCATGTTTCGGGTGATGCACTTTGGCTCACCTCCGCAGTGTCGTAGCTGCCGTGATAGCCTCCCTCAGCTTTTGCGATTTTGGGCTTACCGGTATATGCACGTGCAGCCTTAATCATTGCCATTACCGCCTCAGTGCCGGAATTGACAAATCGTAACATATCAAATCCTGGCATTCTGTTGCACATAAGTTCTGCATATTCAACTTCTACCTCGGTGGCAATATTGAATGCTGTGCCTCTGCGGATTTGCCTTGTTACGGCTTTTACAATGGCTGGGTGAGCATGGCCATGTATCAGAGACGCAATGTTATTTGCAAAGTCGATACGTGTCACACCATGGTTATCAGTTACGTAGGCTCCTTTTGCGTGACCAACGTATGAAGGAAAAGCCTGTCGTAAAAGCACATTACGGCTAACGCCACCGGGTAACACTTTGCGGGCTCTCTGAAAAATCTGATGGTCCATTTCTGACCATTTAAGGGTTTTAATATCAGGGTATTTCATAACAGGAAATAGTATTTATTATCTGAATTTGGATCAGAAGACCTGATTGATCTCTGCTCCTGTTAATTTTTCAAGCAATTCAAAATCAACCCCAGGCGCCATTTCCCTGATCTTCAGCCCGGTTTCCGACACATCCATAATGGCAAGGTTGGTATATATTCTGTTCACTATCCCTTTACCAGTAAGGGGGTAGGTGCATTCCTTGACTATCTTGGGCTCACCTGTTTTGGTATTGTGTTGTGTAATGACGTATATTGTCTTAACACCTGCAACAAGGTCCATGGCACCACCTACTGCCGGGATGGCATCAGTGTCACCTGTTGACCAGTTAGCGAGGTCACCCTTTTCTGAAACCTGCAGGGCACCCAGGACACAAATATCAATATGTCTGCCTCTGATCATAGTAAAACTGTCGGCATGATGGAAGTAAGATGCTCCGGGTATGGCAGTTACATATTTCTTGCCTGCGTTTATAAGTTCCGGGTCTTCAAATCCCGGCTGGGGTGAAGGCCCCATCCCCAGCAAACCGTTTTCGGTATGGTAAATCACCTCTCTGCCTTCGGGGACAAATCCTGCGATAAGCTCAGGGATTCCTATTCCCAGGTTTACATAAGATCCATCGGGGATGTCGGCGGCAACCTTCTTTGCCATGGTGGTAACATCCCACCCAACAGTTTCATTGTTGTTTGATTTTACCATGGGTACCTCCTGTTCCCGGCAACCAATGCCGATTCATCAGCCGGATCAGATATATAAACAACTCTTTGAACAAATATCCCAGGTGTCACCACTATTTCCGGATCAATTGCTCCTGGTTCAACTATCTCTCTTGCCTGTACGATGGTGGTGTCTGCAGCAGTACACATAATGGGGCCAAAATTCCTGGCTGTCTTGTTGTAGAGCAGGTTTCCAAGGCGGTCGGCAACCCTGCATTTCACAAGGGCAAAGTCGGCCCTGATGGCATGTTCCATAACATAAGTTTGCCCATGGAACACACGGTGCTCTTTGCCTTTAGCCAGGGGTGTGTGAACCGAGGCAGGAGTGAAGAAAGCGGGAATACCGGCACCACCTGCCCTAATCCTTTCTGCCAGTGTACCCTGAGGTACAAGCTCAAGTTCGATCTCACCATTGCGATATAATTCCGGAAAAACAACAGAATTAGAAGTCCGGGGAAAGGAACATATCATCTTCCTCACCTGACGGTTGGCAATAAGGGCTGCAAGACCTACCTGCCCGCTACCGGTGTTGTTGCTAACAACAGTAAGATCGTTTGCCCCATGATCTATAAGGGCATGAAGTAGCTCAATCGGACTTCCCGCCTCCCCAAAACCGCTCACAAGAACGGTAGCACCGTTAAAAACATCAGAAACTGCTTCATGAACAGAAGCAACAATCTTGTTGATCATAGCCTGTTTTGAAATGATTATTTCTCGTGAATGTGCAGTTGATATTCCAAAGCATCACTAAGCTCGTTTTCTATCCTGACAAGTTCATCTTCATAGAAAAATTTATCTGCCTCGAATGGCTTTAGTTTTTCAATGGTATTCTCTTTCTCGTCGTATTCGGCAAGATAAACTTTGTCAATCCACTCCATGTTTCGCCCCTCATTGAATTTCAGAACAAAAACAGTTTTGCCGTTTACCTCTGCTGTGCCGAGAAGGGATATCTTTCCGGCCGATGAGGTCATGGTGATGTAGCGTGAAGGCCTGTTAATGGAGGCAAGGCTACGGTATACTTTGCTGAAAACCTTGTTTATCTCCGCAAGCGGAGCAGTGAAGTAATGATGTTCACCTGTAGGTCTGGCGCAGTACATTGAGTGGAATCCAACTCCGAGCATGGCAAGCACATTACCAAGGTCTATCCAGTTCTGAGCTGACCTGTCAACATCTATTTTGCCATTATCATCACTAAAGAGGCTGATATGATGCATTATAGGACTCTGGCTCTTAACGGTAACACCATACCTTTTTAGTCGCCGGATGGCTGCAATAGTTGATGGGTTGATGATCTCACGGGGAGTGGAGAAATGCCCCATCCATAACACCTGAACACCATGTTCGGTAAGCTCACGCATGAGTTCGAGGATTTTATCATAGTTGCTGCTCAACACAAGTTCAGGTTGAAATGTAAGTGCTCTGGAACCGAGCCTTAATGTCTTTATGTGTAATAGCGACGGATCTTCAACGATTGGTTTTGCATATTCCTTTAACCTTTCATAAGGGATATATCCGGCATCACCACCGGTGATAAGAATATCGCTTACCTCATGATGCCGCCTCAGATAATTGTGTATCTGATTGATGTCATCCTGAACAAACATATCTTCGTCACCCCTCACCTGAGCATGCCTGAAGCAATAGGTGCAGAAAGCAAAACAGTTCTGGGTTGACTTGTCGAAGATAAGCTGGCAGGGAGGGTACTTGTGCTGAACCCCCTGTAAAATATCCACTTCATCGTCATCATTAAGGTACCACGGCTTGTTAAGCTTCTGCTTGCCATCGTGAGGATTTGTGAGCTTCTGATAATCTTCCACGATCTTTTTTCTTTCTTCATCATTTGAAGCTTCACTGTACCTCCTCACAGTCTCTGCATTTATCATCCCTGGTTGAGGAAAAACGAGCTGAAAAACAGAATCTTTGGCAAACCTGCTCCAGTTAATGGTGTTCAGCACATGCCTGGTAACCATGAACCTGTATACCTCAATGAATAACTCACGTTCCTTAAGATAGCCAATCTTAATACCGTGTGACTCCAGAATACCTACAATCTCACGAAAACCTTTCAGGCCGGAATACCTGACTTTGTCGTTGAACATAAATTCAGTGCACTCCTTTAATCCTGAATGCTGTGGGTAGGCAGCTTCAAGCCTGTTAAGCAATCCTTCAGGTAAAAGATTCTCCCTTTCTATATTTTTCCTTATATCTTCAGGGAAATGATACCGGTCATACATGTGTTCGATATCCTCTTTTTTAAACTTTAATTTTGAATCATCTGGCTTCATATCAATATATTTTTTTATAATATTTTCGTTGTAAAAAATCACTGCAAAGTAACCTAAAAAAAATGACCTGTAGAATATTTGCAGCCGATTTGTCGGATAATTTTGTCGCTTACTGTTATGATTTTTCTCACCTTTGCATTTAATTAATTGACGAATATGGAACAGATACGATCAATAATTGAAGGCTCTGTTGATGTGAAGCAGAAGATTCTGGCCGATTATTCTTTGATGGAGCGCATCCAAGTAGTAACCGATACTATCACAGCTTGTCTCAGGGCAGGTGGGAAGGTGCTGTTTTGTGGCAACGGTGGTAGTGCTGCTGATGCCCAGCATCTTGCAGCGGAGCTTTCAGGCAGGTTTTATTATGACAGGCCCCCTTTGCCGGCAGAAGCACTTCATGTAAACACCTCCTTTCTTACCGCTGTGGCAAATGATTACAGTTATGATGAGATCTTTGCAAGACTTGTAATTGGTCAGGGGAGGGAAGGAGATGTACTGGTAGGGCTCAGCACCTCAGGCAACTCTCCGAACGTTATGCGTGCATTCGAAGTTGCTCACGAGATAGGGATGATATCTGTTGCCTTCACAGGGTCTTCAGGAGGAAAACTTGCCCCTATGGCCGATTATCTGCTTAACGTCCCTTCAAACGATACCCCACGGATACAGGAATCTCATATCATGATCGGGCATATAATCTGTGAACTGGTCGAAAAACGGATTTTTCCCAAAGACACAACTTTATGATCGATAGTTGTGTAATTCTTGCCGGAGGATTAGGCACCAGGTTAAAAGATGTTGTTGACGACAGGCCAAAATCGATGGCCTTGGTCAACGGGAAACCTTTTCTGGAATATCAGATCGAATTCCTCAGAAAGCAAAAACTTTCAAACTGTATTCTGTCTGTTGGATACAAATCTGAAATGATAATCAATCATTTCTCATTGAGATATTTTGATGTCAAAATATCATATTTCACAGAAGTTGAGCCGCTTGGCACCGGTGGGGGTATCTTTGCAGCTACCGTGGAAATTAATGATCCTGTTTATGTGATGAACGGTGACTCGTTTTTTAATATTGATATCAGAAAACTTGAATATGTGTGGAATGAGAAAAAGCCTGACCTGATAATGGCACTTAAAGAAATGCCTGATGTGAATAGATATGGAGCAGTAACTGTTGATAATGAAGGATATGTTAAAGCATTTAACGAGAAGGGTTCGGAATCGGGGCCGGGTTTGATAAATGGAGGTGTTTATTTGTTCAACCCGGTATGGCTAAGACGAAAAGCCAAAGGGATAAGGTTTTCATTTGAAAATGATATTCTGGCAAAATCTTTACAAACTGACAAAATCATCGGAGTGCCATTTCAAAGCTATTTTATCGATATCGGCATTCCTTCTGATTATTTAAAAGCACAGCATGACTTTGCAACAGGACAGGTTTTTTGAGGGTTATACCCTTTTCCTCGACAGGGATGGAGTTATCAACGAAAGAATCGTTGATGGCTATGTTTTGAAATGGGATCAGTTCAGGTTTATACCAGGCGTTCCTGAAGCTATGAAAGGCCTGGCACAACTATTTAGAAGGATTATAATAGTTACAAACCAGCAGGGAATTGGCAAGGGTTTAATGACCGAGGCTGATCTGTCAAGGATAAATCAGGCCATGATAAAAAGTGTTATGGCTTATGGTGGAAGGATAGATGAAGTGTTCCACTGTCCTGACACAGAGGGCACCCCTGGCAACTGCAGGAAACCCGGACCAACACTTGCTGTCAGAGCAAGAGAAAGGTTCCCTGAGATAAGTTTCAAACGAAGCATCATGATAGGTGATTCCTCATCTGATATGCAATTTGCAGCAAATCTTGGCATGAGAAGTGTTTTTATCGATGGTGGTGATCAATCCTTATCACCCGGAAGCGCAGGCTGTGATCTGAGATTTGAATCGCTGTACAGTTTCTTTTTATGGATAAATAATGATGGCATTAAAAATCTTTAAAAATAAAATCAAATATAGAATGAACATAAGAATTAAGGTGCTAACGGTTCTGTTAATGTTTACAGGAGTGATGCTGACGAATGCGGAAGCATATTCACAAAGCGACACCATGAACCGTTCCGACAGAAATGGCAAAAAACACGGATATTGGATGAGGTATGAGGATGATACTTTGACATATGAGGGAAGGTTCGAACATGGTGTACCTGCCGGATTGTTCGTCTATTACTACCCAAATAAAAAGATCAAATCAACTGTTATGTATTCTGATAAGGGAAGAGATGCCAGAACAATAATGTTTCATCAGAGTGGCGCCATGATGGCTGTGGGAAAGTATTATGATCGGAAGAAAGACAGTTTGTGGAGGTATTACAGTGAATTTGAATTACTTGTGTCCTCAGAAGAATATAAAAAGGGTAGCCCTCACGGAACGTGGATTAAATACAACTTTTCAGGAGATACCATTGAGACTGTTGAGTATCGCAATGGTATTAAAAATGGTGAATGGAAACAGTTCTTCGACAACGGAAAAATAAAACTGAAGGCTACCTATAAAGCAGATATGCTTGATGGCAGCTTTTTGATGTATTATAGCAATGGTATGTTTTGCGTTTCAGGCAAATACGAAAAGTCAATTCCTGTAGGAATATGGATATTCTATAATGTAAAGGGTGAAATTGAACGCAAGGATACATTTAAGGATGGTAAGAAGATAAAGACAGAACAGATTCTTCCTGTTGTGATACCCGATTCACCAGAGGCACTGAAGGAGGTTGAAAACTTCAGGCGTCAGTTGAGGAATATGGGTCTTGAGTGATGCTTTGATTGAGGTTGAGGTTGAGGTTAAGGTTGAGTTTTGATTATAGATAAAGTGAATCCGGGAGGTAAAAGATGAAAAGGGTTCTGGTGGCAATGAGTGGTGGTGTTGACAGCTCTGTAGCGGCAATCTTGCTTTCACGTGAAGGGTATGAGCTGGTAGGTATTACCATGAAGGTGTGGGACTATGAGGGGGTAGGTATTAAAGGGAAAGAAACCGGATGTTGCAGCCTTGATTCAATAAACGATGCACGCAGCCTAGCAGTTCGGATTGGTTTTCCGCATTATGTGATAGACCTGAGGGATATTTTCAGGGAAAAGATCATTAATAACTTTATTGATGAATACATGAACGGACGGACACCTAATCCGTGCGTTTTATGTAATTCCCACCTGAAATGGGAAGCATTGCTCAACAAGGCCGATCAATTGGGTTGTTCCTATATTGCGACTGGTCATTATGCATCTGTAAGGGAAGAGGGTGGTCGTTTGGTGATCTCAAAAGGTGCTGATAACCTGAAAGACCAATCATACGTATTGTGGGGAATAAGCCAGAAAAACCTCTCCCGGACAATACTTCCCTTAGGTAGCTACACTAAGGATAAAATAAGACAAATTGCATCTGAAAACGGTTTTGAAAACCTGGCCCGTAAATCTGAGAGTTATGAAATCTGCTTTGTGCCGGATGATGACTACAGAGGTTTTCTGAAAAGAAATATAGAGGGTGTTGAGCAAGAGCTGGCGGGTGGAAATATTGTTGACCGGACAGGAAAAATATTGGGAAAGCATAAAGGTTATCCTTTTTATACCATTGGCCAGAGGAAAGGTCTTAATGTTGCTTTGGGTGAGCCTGCTTATGTCACCCGTATTGACCCCGGAACCAATACTGTTACACTTGGTTTTAAAGAGGATGTGATGTCATCGGATGCTCTTGTGAAGGATATTAACATGGTTAAGTTTGAGATGCTGCCTGAAGATGGAATGAGAGTAACCGGAAAGGTAAGGTATCACGACAAAGGCACATCTTGTGTAATAAAACCTTTTGGATATAATGCCTTAACAGTTTCATTCAATCATCCTGTAGCAGCGGTAACTCCGGGACAAAGCGCAGTTTTTTATGAAGGTGATGATATTGTTGCTGGTGGTATTATTGCATAACTAAAACAAAACTGAGTATTTTTGACCAGAAATAAAACTCATAAAATGAAAAGAAGAACAGCTCTTGTATTTTTACCTCTGTTTGTAATAATAACGTTGGGATTGAGCATTAGTGTTGAAGCCCAGCAGGTTACGATGCGATTTATGGTAAGCTTTATTGATAAAGCCGGAACACCCTACCAGGTAACCTACCCTGAAGCATTTCTCAGCCAACGTGCTATAGACCGCAGAACAAAGTTTAAGATTGATATTACTGACACTGACCTTCCCGTTTCTCCTGCTTATCTCGACACTTTGACCTCCATGGGTATAAAAGTAGTTGGCACTTCAAAATGGTTGAATGCCGCATTAATTGAGGTATATGACTCTCTACCGGCAATGGATCTGCTCAACCTTCCCTTTGTCAATGATATCGATCTGTTATATTATATGATTGCTGGATCCAAAAAACAAAACCAGTTCAACAGTATGAAGTCAATATCAGATGAGTTGAGCCTGGTGAATCTCCTATCCGGGCAGTCTGTCTCATCCTTCGGTTCATCAGGAATTAATTATGGGATAGCATTTGCCCAGGCAAATATGCTTGGAGCAAGTTACCTGCATACCCTTGGCTTCAGAGGTGATTCGGTACAGATTGCAGTTCTGGATGCAGGATTTATTTCTGCCGATACGTTGCCTGTATTCGACTCTCTTCATAATAACAATAGAATACTAAGCACCAGGAACATTGTAAAGCCTGATCAGAGCGTTTATTCATCACATGAACATGGCACTATGGTATTGTCGACAATGGGTGGGAATATCCCGGGGAGTATTGTGGGCACTGCACCTGAAGCTTCATATCATCTTGTTTTAACCGAGGATGCAGCGAGTGAATTTCCGATCGAAGAATTTTACTGGGCAATGGGAGCGGAGTATGCTGATAGCATCGGAGCAGATATGATCAACTCTTCATTGGGTTACACCACATTCTGGCTTTCTGATTTAGATCATACTTTTGCTTCAATGGATGGAAAAACCACACTTTCAGCCAGGGCAGCAACATTTGCCGCTGCAAGGGGAATGCTGGTTGTGGCAAGTGCCGGTAACGGCGGTGGAAGCTCCTGGTTTATTATAAGCTCTCCCGGAGATGCCGATTCGATTATTACTGTTGGTGCAGTTAATGCTGCAGGACAGTATGCCCCGTTCAGTTCAACCGGCAATACTGCAGATAATAGGATAAAACCTGATGTTGTTGCGGTTGGCTGGAATGCTGCTATTGCAGATATTGGAGTTGGAGCCATAGCTCCGGCTACATACGGGAATGGTACCTCTTTCTCCTCTCCTATAATGTGCGGAGCTGTAGCTTGCCTCTGGCAGGCAAACCCCGACATCAGCAGTCAGAAAATAATTGATGCTGTGAGAAGAAGCGCTCACCAGTACTATTTCCCGGATACACTTATGGGATATGGAATTCCTAACCTTGCAATAGCTCATCTGATGCTCGGAGGCCAGGAGATACCCAATCTCAATATTGATAATAAATTTATGGTTGTCCCTAATCCTTTCAGTGATATTATGCTTCTCACATTCTTTGCATCAGATACTCAGAAGGTAAACATCAGGCTTTTTGACATAACGGGTAAGCTTATCCATGAAAAAGAGGTTCAGAAGATATCAGGAATGAATGCAGTAGCTTTCGATGACCTGAACCGCCTCTCTGCAGGTACCTATATTCTGAGAATTGTAGACGGAAACCAGGTGTTTACCGAGAAGGTGATTAAAAGGTGATGGGATTACAACGCATTATAAGTTAACCTGATATTCTATATAAGTTATTGTTGATTTTTATTTCTGATCAATTTCTAATTAAAAAAATATTCTGTATGATGAGGTTTGTGGTAGTTATGTTTTTTATGATTTCTATTGGCGGTAGCCTTTTTCCCCAACCTTTGTCGGGTAACTATACAATAGGTGGTGCCGGAGCAAACTATCCAACTATCGGTGCCGCCACCTCCGCTCTTAGTACCAGTGGAATTTCAGGCCCTGTGGTTTTTTCGATCGCTTCGGGTGTATACAACGAAAGTGTTGAGATAGGGCCGGTTCTGGGCACAGATTCTACAAACACAATAGTTTTCGAGTCTGCCAACCTGGACAGCACCTCCGTTACCGTATCATGGCCCACCACAACCTCAACAGCTAACAATTATGCACTCAGGTTCAACGGGGCTTCATTCACAACTTTCAGATACATGACCTTTGAACGTACAGGTGCATACGACTACTCACTTGTTGTTGATATTATTAATGGATCACACCATATTACTCTTTTCCATAACCGCATCACCGGAACCACTGCAACCACCGCTGCCAGCTATAAATCTTTGGTTTATGGTGCAAACAGCAACTCAACCAGTAATATCCGCGTTGAGGGCAATAGAATGGAAAATGGCTCTTTTGGTGTATGGCTTATAGGAATAAGCCAGTTGCCATGTTGTATCGATAAAGGTAATTTCGTTGCGGATAATCACATGATAAACCAGTATCAGGGAGGAATTTACCTTCAGTACCAGGGTGGCCCGCAGATTACCGGAAACACCATTGAAGGCACCTCTGCTGCCAGCGGATTTGGTATATATACCTTCTTCGCAGACAATGATCTGCGGATCCTTAAAAATAAAATATCCATTGTGAACGGCAAAGGAATTTACGTTCATAATGCCAGTATAACCGGAATTCCTGAAAACCTAATTGCCAACAATTTCGTTTCAATTGGTGGAACCGGTGCTGCAGAAGGGATACTTCTGGATAATTCAAAATCATGTAACATTTATTTCAACAGTGTTCATATATATAATACAGCACAATTATCAACTGCCTTTAAGGTAAATGGGATCAACAGCGGTTTCAACTGGTTGATGAACAACAATCTTGCTAATTCGGGGGGTGGTTATTCAATATACGTTACAGCCAGCACCAGCCAGCCATTAAGCGTTTCCGATTATAATAATCTTTTTGTTACCGCTACCTTTCTGGGCTTTTGGCAGGCTGCGGGGAGCCAGCCGAACCTAAATGCTTACAGGATTGCATCATCTCTTGATCAAAACAGTATTTCAACAGATCCTCTCTATGTTTCAAATACCGATCTGCATGCTACTGCCGTCATAATGAATAATAAAGGAAGCTACACCATCTCGTCTGCAACTCCTGTTTATGACGATATTGACGGAGAGCTTCGGCATCCCTTCACCCCTGATATCGGAGCGGACGAATATTCGGTGAATGACCTGGCGTTGCTGGATATTGACACCCTCTTTTCCCTCTGTGAAGGGCAGTCCGGTGAACTTCGCCTTACATTGGCAAATAATCTGGCTTCACTGTATGCCGATACTCTTGAAATTGTTGTAAAGCTCTCAGGAGTAGCTCACGGGCAGGTCTCCTTACCTCTGGTGATTCCAGCCTTCGATACAGTTCAGCTTACTGTTTCCGGACTGTCCACCTGGCCTGTGCAAGGCAATTATGTGATGACTGTTTACCTTTACGATCAGTGGGATATTGACAGGAGCAATGATACAGTAATAAGGTCAATTAATATTACTCAACCCGTAGTTGTTGACCTTGGCGGAGATAAGTTGCTTTGCGACAATCAAATAATACTCCTTTCAACTTCACAGACATTTTCTTCCTATCAATGGCACGACAGTTCATTCGTCTCTACATGGAAAGCAGATGCAACCACACTCATGCCGGGTTATAACCTATTATGGCTCTCTGCCATCAATGACCGCGGATGTTCCGGGGCTGATACTGTAACAATTAACCTTGTGCCTGCCCCTGTGCCAAAGATCTCTGCTGACCCTTCTTTCATTGGTTACGTTGCCGGAGATACATTGACAATGATCTGCCAGAAGTTTACCACTGTTTTTTCATGTGGAAGCTTTTATTCATATCTCTGGTATAATGGGATAACTGATTCAATATTAATGTTTCAGCCTTACCAGGTAACAATAGGTCAATATGATGTCTCTGTAACTGTATATGATACCCTCGGTTGCAGTAACAGCGATACAATGAGGATTTATATTGACGATTGTCAATTTGTTGAAGAATTGTCTGATCTGGGTAATATTTCTGTTTATCCAAACCCTGCAATATCCGGACAACAAGTAACAATTATTTCAAAAGGAATTAGCGGCGCCTCACAATTAAGAATTTTTAACATTTATGGCGAAGAGGCACTTAATCAGGATGTTAACCTGGAAGATGGGGTGCCTTTGAAAATTGATACCAGCCAGCTTGATCCGGGTAATTACTTCATTCAATGCTTGTCTGTTAAGAATTCCCAAACAATCAGACTTATAATCCGCTGATGAGCCATATAAGAAACATGGCACCGTATGACTCAAATGATTACTTTTGTTGCATCGTATAAAAAGGCAAAGAGGTATTGTGAACAAAAATCTCATTAAGCTTATAGTAGTCATTGTTATAGGATTTGCAACAATTTTTTTGTTTTCATCACTTGCTGCCCAAACAATACCTGAAGAAGGAGAATACCTGGAATTTGATGATCCCTTCGATGAATTTCACCCGGCCGACACACTTTACAATGGCACATGGGTGCAGGATCAGATCCGCTATGGATGGCGCGACAGTCTGATAAAAGTATTGAATGACACAACCTTTTCTCGTATTGTTCTCCTTACGGGCAGAGGTATAGGAACATTTGTAACCCCCATTGCAGGCCAGGTTACATCCCGTTTTGGCCCCAGAAGATACAGGCAACATAGTGGTATTGATTTGAACCTGAATATGGGCGATACCGTCGTAGCTGCATTTGATGGTAAAGTCAGGATAGCATCTTACTATTCCGGCTATGGCTATACCGTGGTAATACGTCACTACAATGGATTGGAAACGCTTTACGGTCATTTTTCAAAGATTATTGCAGACACCAACCAGACGGTGAAAGCCGGTGATCCTATAGGGTGCGGAGGAAATACAGGACGCTCCTATGGCAGCCATCTCCATTTTGAGGTAAGGTATCTGGGTATCCCTTTTAACCCTGAGTTCGTAATCGACTTCGAAAATGACAGGCTTTTAAATGACACCCTACTTCTGACTGCAAAGCATTTTAAGTCCTTTAAAGGAAGTCATTCCGGTTTCGGGTCATCTCATGCAATAGCTAAATACCACAAAGTTAGATCCGGTGATAATTTGTCAATGATTGCAAAACGTTACGGCACCTCTGTTAACAGACTCTGCCAGCTTAACAACATCTCCCGCACAACAACACTGCGGATCGGCAGAACTCTCCGGGTCAGATAACCGTATTCCCGTTTTTATCATTTTTGTTTTTTGATTATAAGCCTAACGGGTGTTTGAAGTGGATGCGGCTAATAACGATATTAAACAAACTATGGAAAAGCAATTTGTGCTTGCAAAACAGAAAAGGGTCAACGTGAAAATAATTGTTTTGGTTGCAGTTATTTTTGTGGTTTTAATATTGAATTATATTGATGAAAAATTCGGCAAACCTGGTGGTGGTGGTTATTCACCCTGGTTTTTGCTGCTCCTTTTCCCTTTTCTTATTTTTGCCTTTTGGGTCGATTCTATAAGGAATTATAAACCTGCCGGCCAGGTGTTGATAAACCCATCTGTGATAAAGATCGAAAAAAGGGGGGTGATGGAGATCATTCCTTTTGAGGAAATATCAGGCCTCGAATTCAGATTTAAATGTGTAAGCGGCGAATCAGCTCCATCTAAAAGGGCTTTTGGATTGTTGAGCCTTGCCGCGTCAAATGATGGTTCGGGTAATTACCTGTATTTCTGGTTCAATGGTATCAATTATAAGTTGAATCTTGTTCTTGAATCAAAGGAAGACTTCAACGCAGTAGTGCATCTCTTCAGAATGATTGAGGAAAATCATGGATTAAGGCCGGTTATCACAGGTTACAATGAAGATGAATAATTTTTGAAGTCACCATGAAGTTAGTTTTGATCAGTCTCTGGACCCAAGGAAAATCATAATGTAGTATATTAGTGTTGCCAATGATGCAAGGGCACCAATCACGTAAGTATAGGCAGCCCATTTAAGTGCATCCTGTGCCTGTGGGTGTGTCTGATAGGTGGTAATGCCGCTGTTGTTAAGCCATGCCAATGCTTTCTGGCTGGCATTAATTTCCACGGGGAGTGTGATCAGGCTGAAGAGTGTGGTTAGCCCAAATAGAACAATACCTGCAAGCAGCAAACCGGGGAAGGTTTCTACCATAATTATTCCTGCAAGAAGCACCCACTGCACGTAGCGTGATGCAAATGAAACCGACGGTACCATTGCTGACCTGAATTTCAGGGGTGCATAAGCCCTGGCATGTTGTATGGCATGCCCGCACTCATGCGCTGCAACCGCTGCTGCAGCAATACTGTTGCCGTGGTAAATGTTCCTGCTCAGGTTCACTGTCTTTTTAGCAGGATTGTAATGGTCTGAAAGTTCACCATCGGTGGATATGACCTTTACATCGTAGATACCTGATTCACGAAGCATCTTTTCTGCAATCTCACTGCCGGTCTGCCCATATGCCGTCGGGATACGTGAATACCTCTTTATCCTTGACTTGAGCTGATTTCCGACGATCCAGCTCAACAGCATGAAAACTCCGAATATAATCCAGTATGTGTACATTTTAAATCTCCTTTATTGTTATTATAGTTTCAATTTCATTGTCTTAATTTCAATGGGTTGCATTCAAAAGGCCTGCCATAACATTTTTACTGCATTTTTGACAGCATCCCGGTGCAAAAGTAACAACCGTATGACTATTTTGTCAGAGTATTAACAATATTTAAGATATCCTTATCACCCTCTCAGCCTTGTCATGCTTCATGTAAGACCGGATTATCTGATGTGCGTCGCGGTGATCCGGTTTTATGTTGATGTAGTTTTTAAGATGATGTGGATCAAGTACTGCTTCATTAACCGGAACAAAGCCATATCCGCAATAGCGATGGTTTTCGACAAGAACAACAGCTTTCTCATCACAGTTTCTCCCTTTATCTAGAAGAACAAAGCTTTCGTGAATAAACAGGAAGGGTTCAATTGCCTGCAATACTCTGGAGTTATACTCTTCAGGGGGTTCCTCGCCGGCACATGCCCCGTTGCACTGCCTGATCTGATATTGAAAACAAGCCCCTCTGACCTTGTAAAGGCCGCATAATTTCTGACATAACCTGTTCAGGTGAACAAGTGTAAAAAGCAATTCTGCGCCGCTTTTCTTTGTCGGGAAAGTGGTAAGTGGTACAGAGCTACCATCATTCTTTTTTATCGAAAGACAAATATAACCATTCTCATTCTCATGGCTGTACAACCCCCATTGCAGAGATTTCCTTCTAAGCAGCCTGTTGAAGCGTGGAGAATGGTTTTTTACCTCTTCCGATTCGAGTAGCAGGGATATCAACTCACTTCCACATAATTCAAAAGATACATCATAGGTTTGATCCCGCATTTCAGATTCCCTGCCGGAAGCGTTGCTGGTAAAATGCGACAACACCCTTTCTCTGATATTGATGCTTTTACCGACATATATAATTCTCCCATCCTCGTCGTGGAAATAGTAAACGCCAGCCGTTTCAGGCAGTGACCTGAGTTTTTCAGGTGGGATGTTGGTGCGTATTCCCCGGAGGGAGAGTGACTCAGGGGCGCTTTCGAAGGCCAGCAGATGTTCGAACAGTTTTACAGTTGCTTCAGCATCGCCGAATGCACGGTGCCGGTTATTAACTGTTATCTTCAGGTCAGAACACAGGTTGCCCAGGCTGTAACTACGCCTTCCGGGAAGTATCTTCTGGCTTAAACGCTTTGTGCAAAGCGTTTGTCGTTGGTAGTTGTATCCAAGCCTCGCATATTCGGCTCTTATGAAAGAGTAATCGAATGTAGCATTGTGAGCCACGAAGATGCATCCCTCGGTTATCTCAAGAATATTTCTGGCAACCTCACAAAACCTTGGAGCACGTGCTACCATTGAGTTGTTAATTCCCGTAAGCTCTGTGATGCGGTAAGGTATCCTCTTCTCCGGATTTACAAGTGTTATGAACCTGTCAGTAACCTTTTTGCCGTCGTGTATCAGGATTGCCACCTCAGTAATCCTTTCATATCCGGGACTCAGGCCGGTGGTCTCAATATCGATGATGGCGTAATTCATTGGCTTTAAAGTTTCAGTTTCGCCTGAATGCCTTTCACCTCTCTTCTCAGTTGAGCAACAGAGGCGGCAAGGCCATCCCTTAGTGTGTTTTCTTCAGGTATCTCTGAGCTGATATAGTGTACGAACCTCCAGACCTCACGCACCTGGTTAATATCTATGATGTAAGGTTCATACATCCTGTTCAGTGAGATCATGCGCAGCTTCCCTTCTGTTTTAATGAGGTTTTCGACGATCTTGAACATGATGCCGTCGTTAAGGGTTAGCACGATATATGGCATGTTGTCGCGGATGGTGTTCCAGTTCTGAACATACTCTCCGGTAACATAAGATCCATCAGGAACAGGCATCATTGAATCACCGCTTATCTGGAATGTTCTGAACTTCCTGTCGCGGGGCAGAAAAGGCAGCTGAAAAGCGGGCAGCACCTTTATGTACTCAGGATCTGCATAGCTGCGTGTGTAACCTGCACTCGCCTTCCCGTTTACAAGTTCTATGTTGTCTTCGTTCCCGGGAGTAACTGTGGATGTGAGCACCCGGAGCTTGCTGCCGGTGATAAACACATCATAACCACGTTCGAGTTGCGAGAGCTGGCTCTCCTGTAATGAAGAGAGATTGATCCTGACAAGGGTGTCGATGGCAATACCGAAATAATCCGAAAAGGCAAGCATTGCTTCAATATTGGGCTGAGCCACATTGTTTTCGTAGCCGCTTAGGGTAGGGCGTTTCATGTTCAAAGCTGACGCCACGTCGTCCTGAGTGCGTCCGCGGCGCTTTCGCAGGAACTTGATGTTCTTTGTGAAAAACATGGGTAATTGTTAATGGTTAATGACTTTTCGAAGCTATATAAGTAGTTTTCCATAGTGTAAAATATTGTTATAAAACAGTTTAATCGACGGAATCAATTTTCGGTTAAAAAAACACTTGACAAAGATAATACAAATGATTAAATTACCGACAAAAAAATGATTAAAAAATAACCTTTGTTGTTTGTTTATCTAATCGACTACCGACTGCCGACTAATAATTATGTCAGAAAGAACCATCTTACATATGGACCTAGACACCTTCTTTGTATCGGTGGAACGGCTGTTAAACAGCCGGCTCAACGATGTGCCGGTGATCATCGGGGGTTTGTCTGACCGGGGGGTGGTTGCCGGATGCAGCTATGAGGCGAGGCGGTTTGGTGTTCATTCGGCCATGCCTATGAAGATGGCCAGGATGTTATGTGGAGACGGTATATTTATACGTGGCGACATGGGCCTTTATTCCAGGTATTCCCGCACGGTTACCGATATAATTGCCGATGCAGCTCCGCTGTATGAGAAGGCCTCTGTGGATGAACACTACATCGACATAACCGGCATGGACAGGTTTTTTGGCTCACTGAAGTGGTCGCAGGAGCTTCGCAGGAGGATAATGCGCGAGACAGGGCTGCCCATTTCACTTGGGCTGTCAGTAAACAAAACTGTATCGAAGATTGCCACCTGTGAAGCGAAGCCCAATGGTGAGAGGGAGGTGCCTCCACTGCTGGTGCCGGAGTTCCTCGGCCCTCTGCCGATAAGCAGGATGCCTATGATCGGAGAAAAAAACCATACATTGCTCCGCTCAATGGGTGTGATCACCATTGGCACATTAAGAGAGATACCACGTGAGATGATGATGCAGGTGCTGGGAAAAAACGGAGAGGTGATATGGAAACGGGCCAACGGCATAGACCACACCCCCGTGAAACCTTACAGTGAACAGAAGTCGATGAGCGCTGAACATACCTTTGAAGACGATACCATAGACCTTTTACTTCTGAACAGGTCGCTGGTTACCATGACCGAAAAGCTTACCTTTAAGTTGCGTAACAGGCAAAAACTTACTGGTTGTGTGACGGTAAAAATACGTTATGCAAATTTCGACACCCACACCCTGCAGAAGCAGATACCTTACACCTCTTTCGACCATGTGCTGATGCCTGTGGTTCGCGAGCTCTTCGACCGCCTCTACCGGCGGCGTATGCTTATACGCCTTGTTGGAGTGAAATTCAGCCAGCTTGTCGGAGGAAACCAGCAACTGAGCCTCTTCGAAGACACCCCGGAGATGATAAGCCTTTACCAGGCAATGGACAGAATACGTAACCGCTTTGGAAGCTCGGCGATAAGAAGGGGAATAGGGGTGAGGTGAAATAAAAAACCGTCACTCTTCATAAAATAGAACCTTCCGCTTCTCCTCTTCAGGCAGATTGTCGTAGTATAAAGATCTGTTACGCTCAATTCGCCTCTGCAACCTGGCCGACTTATTGAAGTTTTCGTAAATAAGGGTAAAAGGGCCGGGAAGGACTATGCCACCTGATGGTGCCGAAAAATGATTCTCATTCATAAAAGCCTCAAAGGCCGGATTGAGAGTGTCAGGAACGAATGGCTTTGTGATGAAATCATGCCTGAACTGAACCTGCCTCGAGGCAGCAAGTACACGGAAACGCTTCAACATTACAGTGTCCTGGTATAGATTCACAGTAATGATGGCTCCGCTGTCAAGCTCCGAAGGGGTGATCCTTACAAGCCGCTTTTTAAATCCTACATGAGAGAAATAAACAGTATCATATAGGGCAGCCTCAAGTGCAAAATAGCCAAAACGGTCAGAAAGGGTAGCCCTGTTCCTGCTTAGGTTGATGATGTGAACATTAAACAAACCGTTGCCGGTATGACTTTCTACAACTTTGCCACTGATCATGATGATGGTGTCGGATGAATGAGATTCACTACCCTGTGACATTGCAGTAAATGTGTTGATTGTAATAAATATTGTAACAGTAAACCTCTTTATCAGGGTAATCATCACCCCGATATTCAGATTATGTGCTCCGAATGCGATTTTTGTCATGCCGGCGTTAAGGTTTCCTGTATGACGTCAACGTCATTAAAAAGTTTTCTTTCGGGCTGTGAAGATAATTCAAATAATCTTTCGTGTTTATTATTAGCAATACTATTGCTGCATAATGCCTTGTATCAAAATCCTTCAGTGTGAAATTTGTTTTTTAATAATTGTGGAAATCTGAGGTACTGATGTAAAGCAATGAACCTTCTGTGAATGTAGAGTTAAACTCAAAGACTATATCTTTGCAAGCAAAATTGATTAAATAAAAAATGATAAAATTCTAAATCATAAAAAATGGATACACTGCAAACCATATTAAGTCATCGAACAATACGTAAATACAAAAACGATCCACTGCCGGAAAATGTATTGAAAGATATTCTTAATGCAGCCGTCAGAACGAGCACAACAGGCAACATGCAGGTTTACAGTATTATTGTAACCCAGGATCCTGAAAAAAAAGAAATCTTGCATAAGATACATTTTTCACAGAAGATGGTGCTTCAGGCACCGGTTCTGCTGACATTCTGTGCCGATTTCAACCGCTTCAACCTGTGGTGCAGGTTTCGTGATGCAGAACCCGGCTATGATAATTTTCTCTCGTTTTTTACCGCAGCAATTGATGCTCTCATAGCTTCGCAAAACAGTGCTCTTGCTGCCGAATCACACGGCCTTGGTATTTGCTATCTGGGCACTACAACGTATCAGGCCGGCAAACTGGTTGAGTTATTTAATCTCCCCGATGGCGTTGTGCCTGTTGCAACTCTTGTTATTGGTTACCCGGATGAAGATCCGGGACTTACTGACAGGCTTCCGCTCGATGCCGTTGTTCACCACGAAACATATTCAGATTATTCCCGCGAGGAAATTGACAAGCTTTATTTCGAAAAAGAGAACCTACCTTTAACGCAGCAATTGCTTGAGGAAAACAATCTTGACAATCTTGCTAAGGTTTTTACCCAAAAAAGGTACACACTGAAAGATAATCTCCATTTCTCTAACACCTTTCTGGATGTGATTAATAAACAAGGGTTTATGAACAACAACAGATAAGCTTTGCGAATTTATCTCAGAACTAATTTTTGGTGGTTTTTTCGGGACAACCTTTTACAGGGTTCAATTGTCTTATAATTATCGTATCTTTGAAGTCTGTTAACTTTCTGTCAATGAATATTCGATACCGCATTGTATTTTTATTGATAATAACTTTTGGAGGTATCCCATTTCCCTGCAATCTGCTTGCACACCGTGATTCTCTCAGAGGAAACAACATTGTTTTTATTGAGAATAAAGGACAGTGGAATGATCAGGTACTTTACAAGGTTGAGCTCAATGGTGGTGCTGTTTATCTTAAACCCGATGGCTTCACATATGACATGCGTGATCAGGAAGCATTCAGCCGTTTTGTTGAATATAAATCCCTGTCCCGTGAGGAAAGACAAAAGACTCCTCCACCCGATGGTGTGATTGACCATTTTGCTTACAGGGTCAGGTTCAGGGATTGCAATGCCAACCCTGAAGTTAAAGCAACCAGGCCACTTCAAGGAATATTCAATTACTTTCTGGGCAACGATCCGAATAAATGGGCGTCTGACGTACAACTTTATGAAGAGGTCTTGTATGCCGGCCTTTACAAAGGGATTGATCTGCATGTTTTAAAGGATGAAACCCTGTTTAAATATGAATTTCACTGCATGCCCGGTTCTGACCCCAAACAGATAACCAAAGTCTACGAAGGAGTTGATAACATAACACTACGATACGGAAATTTGATCATCGAAACTCCTTTCGGACGAATATTTGAACTTAAGCCTTATGCATACCAGATAATAAATGGTCAGAAACGTGAGGTCTCATGCCAATTCAGGCTTAAGAACAATACCATTTCATATGTTGTTGGCCGTTACGATCATTCAGTTCCACTGGTGATAGATCCTCCGGTAAGGATATTTGCCTCTTATACAGGCTCAACTTCAGACAACTGGGGCTACACTGCCACCTATGATGACCTGGGGCACCTCTATACAGGAGGTAATGCTTTCAGCAACGGATATCCTGTAACCAACGGCGCCTATCAGGTAAGTTATGCAGGTGCATCCTGTGATATCGTTATTACAAAGTTCGATACTACCGGGCAGTCTCTTATATACAGCACCTATATCGGAGGAGGAGGCACAGAGGTGCCTCACAGCCTTGTTGTAAATACTCAGGGGCAGTTGTATCTTCTGGGCTCCAGCGGTTCCTCTAACTATCCGGTAACTTCCGGGGCTTTTGACCCGACCTTTAATGGTGGCAGTGCTTATACTCTTACATATGTTTTACAGTATACCAACGGATCTGATATAGTAATGTCAAAGCTAAGCGCCGGCGGAAACCAATTACTTTCTTCAACCTATGTTGGAGGGTCGGGCAACGACGGGCTGAACACGGTTAGTCCGCTGAAACACAATTACGCTGATGATGTCAGGGGCGAAATACTTCTGGATAATCAGGGTAATGTGATGGTTGTCAGTTCTTCCAATTCCACAAATTTTCCTGTGACACCCGGTGCAGTGCAGACCCAGAATGCCGGCGGGCAGGATGCAGTTATCTTTAAGATGGATAACCAGCTCTCTTCAATGATCTGGAGTACCTATCTCGGAGGCTCAGGCAATGATGCCGGGTACAGCATCGTGTCTGATAATCTCAATGCTGTTTATGTTGCCGGAGGAACAACATCACAGAACTTTCCGGTAACGACCAACGTGGTTCAGTCAACTTACCAGGGTGGCAGTTGTGATGGTTGGATAGCATGGATTTCCACCAACGGTAACCAACTCCTCAGTTCAACCTATTACGGTTCATCAGCATACGATCAGGTATATTTCGTGGAACGTGACGGGTCGGGGTATATCTATGTCCTTGGTCAGACTGCAGCAACAGGTACTGTATATGTGCATAATGCAACATGGTTCATTCCTTCAGGAGGGCAATTCATCTCCAAACTCACATCCAATCTTAACCAGAAGATATGGTCAACGGTTTTTGGGTCAGGCAACGGGCCTGACATTTCACCAACAGCATTCCTGGTTGACCTCTGTAACAGAGTTTACCTTTCAGGGTGGGGTGGATCTGTGAACAGCTTCGGCGGCACAGCAGGCCTCCCTGTTACCCTCGATGCTTTTCAGCTAACTACTGACAACAGCGATTACTATTTCATGATCATGAAGGATGATGCGTCGGGATTGTTGTATGGAACCTATTACGGCGGACCTATATCTGCCGAACATGTTGATGGTGGCACCAGCCGTTTCGACAAGAAAGGACGTATTTACCAGTCGGTATGTGCCGGCTGTGGCGGTAACAGCGATTTCCCTACATCAACAGGTGCATGGTCAAATACAAACAACAGTTCCAACTGCAACAATGGTGTTGTCGTTTTCGACTTCCTTACACCTGCACTGGTAGCCGATTTTATAGATCCCCCTTCGATCTGCGCCCCCGACACAATATCTTTTGTGAACACATCCCAGATACCTAACCCTTCGAGTACAACAATTTATTGGAATTTCGGCGACGGCACATTCTCCAACCTCCACTCCCCGGTTCATATCTATACTCAGCCGGGAGTTTACCAGGTTACTCTTATCCTAAGCGATCTGGGATCATGTAACTTCCATGACACAATAGTCAAACAGGTGGTGGTGCTGTCAGGGCAGGCTTCAACACTTCCTCCGGCAGAGGTATGTGTAGGAGGAACAGCCCAGATAGGGATTCTACCGATAAATGATCCTAATGTTACTTATCTCTGGGTACCTCCCATATTTCTGAATAACCCACTGATAAGCAACCCTATTTCAAGTGCCCCCGCAACGGTAAGCTACAATCTTTATGTCAGTAACGGCATTTGTACCGATACTTTTCATCAGAAAATGATAGTGTATGACCTATCTGTTGATGCCGGGCCTGATGTGCTGATCTGCACTGGCTCTGTCGTGCTGTCAGCAACCACCCCGGACACAAACGTCTTTTTTCAATGGTCGGATAATCCCGCATTTACTAACACATTAAACACTTCACCTTCAGACCCTACATGCATTGTTACCCTGAACACCCCTCAATATTATTATGTAAAGGTTTATAACGCACTATGCAGTGCCTACGACAGCGTTTACCTCGATCAGCTTATAAAGTTTTCTTCTGTCAACATTCAGGATCCAAGCTGCACCGGATTCTGCGATGGAGTGGTTACTGTTACTCTTTTGGGCGGAACTCCACCTTATCAGTATCAGTGGAGCAATTCATCTTCAACCACAAATCAGGCTACCGGATTGTGTGCAGGCACCTTCTCTGTAACAATAACTGACAATCTGGGATGTTACGGTGTATCGCAGTTTACGCTTGTCGACCCACCACCGCTGATAAGCAATGCATACGCACTGAATGCTCCTTGTAAAGAGGTATGTATAGGTAAAGGGTATGCAAACCCCTCCGGTGGAAACCCTCCCTATAGCTATCTGTGGGATGATTCGCGCCACCAGACGGGCAATCCTGCTGATTCCCTTTGTCCCGGAACCTATAAGGTAACAATTACCGACAGTAAGGGGTGCAAATCTTATGACCAGGTGGTTGTCGAAGATTCATCAATATATATTAAGATTTCAATAACAGTTGCAAAAGATACTCTCTTCGAAGGGCAAAGCGTTCAGCTGAATGCAACATACCTTGGCCCCGGATATTCCTATCAATGGGAGCCACCGAAATGGCTCAGTAACCCGAAAATACACAATCCCATTTCAACTCCATATGGCACCATCTCATATATTGTGGTTGTTAAGGACATCTGGGGTTGTATCTTTACAGATACTGTATTTCTGACCGTTTTGGAGGTCTTCTGCGAAGATCCGTATATCTTTGTCCCCAACGCGTTTACTCCTAACGGTGATGATAAAAATGACATTCTTTACCTTTATACCCTTTATGCGGATGAGATTTATTTTGCTATATATAGCCGCTTGGGAGAGAAGGTCTTCGAAACTACAAATAAGAATGTCGGATGGGATGGCACCTTCAAAGGCAGGGATGTAGATCCCGGTGTTTTCGACTACTATCTTGAAGTTCGCTGCTACAACCAAAGGCAATTTAAAAAGAAAGGCAATATCACCCTAATCCGTTAACGTGAAGAGAGCATCGGTACTGATATTGTTTCTGATCCTAATGATGACAGGTGTGTCTCAGGATATCCATTTTTCTCAGTACAGAATGGCTGCCGTTCAGATAAACCCTGCACAGGCTGGCTTCTGTTTTGCAAAGCTAAGGCTGGCAGCAAACCACCGCTCCCAATGGAGAGCTGTTACCGTACCTTTCAGCACATTTAGCTTCACTGCTGATTTCAAACTGTTTCAGGACAGGCAGTCGAGCAATATTATCGGATTTGGACTTACCTCATATTACGATCAGGCAGGCGATTCAAAATTCGGCACCTCTTCAGCAGGAGGTGCAATATCTTATCTGAAAGCCTTAAATGAATTTAATAATCACTATCTGGGTTTAGGTGCTGTGGTTAGTTATAACAATCGGTCGTACGATTATACCAGACTTGTTTTCGGTGATCAGTTCGACGGCAAAATGTTCAACGCTGACCTTAATACCCAGGAATCATTTTATAATTTAGGTTTCACTTATTATGATGTAAGTATTGGTGCTCATTGGTTTTACAGGCCCGATTTTGATCAGGCATTTGATGCGGGGTTGGTTTATTCACATGTCAATAAACCAAATCAGTCAATGTTGAATGACAAAAATATCACCCTTGACCCAAAGATCACTTTCTACATGAATGCTGAGATAATCCAACCCAATAAACGCACTATTGCACCGGGGTTTTATATTTCACGACAGGGAAAACACACCGAAATAATTGCAGGAACGATGATAGGACTTGACAGGTTGTCGGGTGGCTATCATCTGGGCAATCTTCAGGCAGGTGTGTTCCTGAGGCCTGTTGATGCTGCAATACTTGTTTTTAACTTCGACTACTACAATATCACTTTTGGGGTTAGTTACGACATTAATTATTCAGGATTAAGAAAGGCAAGTACCCTCAGGGGTGGATTTGAACTCACAGCAGTTTACCTTATTGAGAAGAAGAAAAAAAAGAGAATAAAGAATATCCCTTGTCCGGATCCATTCTGATATTACTATGAATCTCCGGCCACCTTATAAGCATCGTTCAGCAAGAAAACCTGTGAACAATTATTATTACGCAACAGGAAGAAGCTGTATTATGATTATTTTTCTTTGTGCTTTTCTGATTAACTGTTTCAATGGCAGGGCTCAGAACCGCGAAGCAATATTGGTTAGTGCCGGCCAGCACTGGATGCAAGGTGACTATACCGATGCTGCCGACTATTACTCAGAGGCTCTTAAACTCGACTCTTCTGATCTTTTTACCGCCTTCAGGCTTGCGGAGTGTTACCGTTTCGATAACAGGTATACTGATGCAGCCCGCATTTATAATCATGTGATTACTCTTCCTGATGCCCGCCATGAAAAGCCTGAAGTCTGGTTTTATCTGGCTATGATGACGAAACAGTATGGGGATATTGACCGTTTCTGTGAACTTATCTCAAGCTATCTTGAATTTGGCAATGACACCCTTCTGGTAGCAAAGGCAAGACGTGAAGAGATGATCTGTAAAAATAGGAGCCTGCTTCCAAAAGATACCAATTCTGTAAGAATAACTCATCTCGGCCGCACCATAAACACCCCCTGGTCTGAATTTGGCGCCTTTCAGATAAGTGATTCCATACTGTTTTTTTCGGCCCTTCGCCCGACAACGGAGTCTGAATTTCAGAGTTTTGCACGGCTCGACTACCGTTCAGCTATATACATCTCGCGAATAAGATTATCGGGATACCAGCGTGGCCGTGAGTTGGGTAACAATATCAACAGGCGGAATACACATAATGCTAATATCACCTTCGATAAATCGGGGAAAAGAGTTTTCTTCTCACGTTGCTCAGATCTTGACAACGGACTGTTACAGTGCCGTATTATGGTAGCTTCTTATAATAACGGAAGATGGAGAATGCCACGTCCTTTGCCTGAAAGCATCAACATGCCCGGATATACCAACACACAACCACACTATTCACAGCTTGGTGATGCCGGTGTGCTGTACTTTGTCAGTGACAGGCCAGGAGGTCATGGAGGGATGGATGTATGGTTCTCACTCGAACATGACGGCAGTTTTGCCGTGCCCGTAAATTGCGGCAGCCTTATTAACACAAAAGGGAATGAGGTTACACCTTTCTATGATACCGCAAGAGAAGCAATGTTTTTCAGTTCCGACTGGCATCACGGATTCGGAGGTTACGATATCTTCATGGCAGATGGAGGGCTGTCAGCCTGGGAAAAACCGGTTAACATCGGTGTCCCGTTCAACTCACCCGCCAACGACTACTATTACACCGTAAACCCAAACGACAGCAACGGTTATTTTACATCCAACAGGCCCGGATCGTTTCATCTCAGGGGTGAAACCTGTTGTAACGACATTTATATGTATGAATGGGTTGACAAGGAGGTTATAACCATCATACCGGAGCAGCCTGTGACCACGACCGACACCGTGCAGGAGCTTGCAAGAAGGCTGCTGCCTCTTCTGCTTTTCTTTCATAATGATGAACCCGATGCAGCGACAATGAGTATCACATCTTCAAAAGACTACAAACAGTCACTCGACGAGTATGTGTCGATAAAGATGCTTTACAGGCGTGAATATGCAAGGGGATTGAAAGGTGAAGCGGCAGCCAGGGCGGCTGATGATATCGAAGATTTCTTCACCGACTATGTCATGGGTGGATATCAGAAATTAGAAATGCTGACGGATTTCCTTGTCAGGGATCTTACAGACGGAAACACAGTGCAGTTGCTGATTAGTGGATATTGTTCACCCCTCAGCACAAACGAGTATAATATCAACCTGGCCCGGCGACGGATAAACTCCCTGGTTAAATACCTTGAAAATGCAAGGGGTGGTGTTCTAAAACCCTATATCGATGGTGTTGCACCTGGCGGTATAAGGCTTATCATCTTCGAAGATCCTGTTGGCAAAGAAAAAGCCAGCCCATTTGTTTCCGACAACCCGAATGACCTTCGTAATTCAGTTTACAGCCGGGCAGCAGCCTTCGAAAGAAGAATAGAAATAACATTCTACCAGTCTCATAAACCGGGAGAGATGATTTTGCTCAGCGAACTTCCAATCTTTTCAACACCTACCGACACCATCGTACTTAAACCTGTCAAATCGGGGGAGAGAAGGGTGATATCAATACCATACAGCAATAAAGGGAAAAGTGAATTGCTGATAAGAGGTGTCGATTTTAATGGCGAAAGGGTATGGGTTGAATGGAGTAATGAACCCCTGTTACCGGGCGGTGAACTCACACTGATGGTGCTGGTAACACCCGGTAAGGAGAACGGAGTGTTGATAGAAAATCTTGTAATAAATACAAACCTTCCCGAGCCTTATGTTATAACAATTGTTGGAGAGGTTTATGAATAATTTTCTTTTTACTGTCCTCCTGACGTTAACAACTTTTTCATGTACAGCTCCTGAAATAGAGGTTGTTGAATGGCCGATAAATTCTCATGCAGGAATATCCCCGAAAACCAGATGGGATGTTCACCCCGTTGAGGAGGCATTTATAAATGCAGGCCTTGTTGATGTGCATACTCTCGACACTAGCATTAATGTTGACCTGAGGTATGGCAGCACAAACAATTTCATGGGCATTGACTTATACCAGGGTTTGAACAAATGTTACCTGCAACCCGCAGTAGCAGCTATGCTGGTAAAGGCTCAGAAAACCCTCAAAGACAGAAATAAATCATTGACTCTGGTGGTATGGGATGCAGCACGTCCGCAATCGGTTCAGATTAAGATGTGGAAACTTGCTGTTCCCCCTCCTGGTGTAAGCAAGTCGCTGTTTGTCTCCAACCCGGCATACGGGTCAATACATAATTTTGGATGTGCTTTAGATGTTACCATTGCGGATATCAATGATCAGTTGCTTGATATGGGTACCGACATCGATCACTTCGGCCGTGAGGCATGGCCTGTTGAAGAGCAGCGAATGTTAAAAGATGGTAAATTAACGCTTGAACAGGTAACAAACAGGAACCTCCTGCGTTCCGTGATGTATGAAGCAGGATTCTGGAACATCCAGACAGAGTGGTGGCATTTCAATGCCATGCGGCGTGAAGCTGCAAGACAGAGATACCGGATAATAAAATAGTATTATCCAAGGAATTCTTAATGCATAGCTGTACGCCCTATCCAACAAAATTTGATAATTTTGCTCATCAACAATTGATATTATGATCAACATAAAGAAAACGCGACTTATTACCCTTGGAAGCTCTTTTATTTTTATAATTGCTGTACTTCTGTTCTTTGGTGCCCGCACGCCAGACAATTCCAAACGCGAGAAGATACTTCTGGAATCAATGATGCGAAGCCTGAGCCTTATGCATTATGACCCGGTGATGCTGAATGAAAAGTTCTCTGAAACTGTTTTTGAAAGCTATCTCAGCTCTGTCGACTATAACAAAAAATTTCTCCTGCAGAGCGATATTGATAAACTCTCGGTTCATAAGACGAAGTTAGGTTCACAGTTGGAGAACCTTGACCTGTCGTTCTTCGAGGCTGTTGAAGGAGTGATTGAGCAGAGGATCAGGGATGCTTCCGAATACTATTCTGAAATTCTCGCTATTCCTTTCGATTTTAATATTGATGAGGAAATAGAGCTGGATCCAAAAAAGAACATATGGCCGGCAACATCAGAAATACTCAGGGATGATTGGCGTAAGGCACTCAAATACCAGGTGATGCTGAGGGTAAGTTCAGATCTGGAAATCCAGGAGTCCGCCGCTGAAAAGGGAGACACAACCATAAGACAGCGCACTTTCGCCGAGATAGAACAGGCAGCACGCGAAGGGGTTTTAAAGACCCACATTGACTATTTCGACAGGCTGATGAAACTCACCCGTGATGATCGTTATGGGATGTATCTCAATGCAATAGGAAGTGTTTATGACCCTCATACCAATTATTTCCCACCAAAACTGAGGGATGATTTCGACATTGCTATTTCAGGCAAGCTTGAAGGTATAGGTGCAGTGCTTACCCAGCGGGGTGGTTATATCCAGGTTGAAGAGATCATGCCAGGAAGCCCTTCATGGAAACAGGGTGAATTGAAGGCAGGTGATATCATCCTGAAAGTTGCTCAGGGTGACCAGGAGCCTGTGGATGTCACTTCAATGCGCCTCGACGATGCAGTGAAACTAATACGGGGTAAAAAAGGTACGGAAGCACGCCTCACAGTACGCAAAAAGGTCTCAGAAGAAATCGTTATGATCAGCATCATCAGGGATGTTGTTGAAATGGAGCAGACCTGGGCACGATCGGCTGTAATCAAAACGCCTGAAGGGCTGAAAGTGGGATATATTTTTCTTCCAAAGTTCTACGTCGATTTCAACAACCCTTTTACCGGCCGTAACAGCGCCGACGACGTGAGGAAAGAAATAATAAAGCTTAATGACGAGGGGATAGATGCCATGGTATTCGATTTGCGAAATAATGGCGGAGGATCCCTGCAGGATGTTGTTAAGATGACGGGATACTTTCTGCCCGGCGGTCCTGTTGTCCAGGTGAGGGATAAACTCGAAGGGCAGGAGGTGATGCGCGATACCGATCCCTCAGTGCTTTATGGTGGCCCCCTCGTTATGATGGTAAACTCAGGAAGTGCATCCGCCTCCGAAATAATTGCAGCTGCCCTTCAGGATTACAAAAGGGCTGTAATCGTGGGAGGTTCTTCCACTTTCGGTAAAGGTACAGTGCAGCGACTTATCGACCTTGACATGACTGTCCCTCCCTCAGAATCATCTGTGAAACCTTTGGGAACACTTAAAATAACCACACAAAAGTTCTATCGCATCAATGGAGGTGCTACCCAGCTAAATGGAGTTACCGCCGACATCATACTACCCGATAGATATGCATATATCGACTTTGGAGAAAAAGATCTGGATAACCCAATGGCATGGAGCAAAATATCCGCAGTAAAGTACAATATTTGGGAAGGACCTTTTGCAGACATTAAAGCTTTGCGTGAGAAAAGTGCAAAGAGAATAAAAACAAATGAAGTTTTCAGTGCCGTGGAAGAACTTGCCTTGCGCCTTAAAAGCATGCGTGACCAGACCATTGAAACACTGAACCTGGAAAATTACAGGGTAAAGATAGCTGCCCGAAAGAAGGAAAATGACAAATTCAACGAAATAACAACCAGAAAAACCGGCATTGACCTGGCGATAACAAAATTTGATGCCGTAAGACTGGAAAATGATTCGGTAAAATCCAGAATCATGAATGAATGGATGGAGAATCTTGCAACCGATCCATATCTTGATGAAACCACCAGGATCATTCATGATATGCTTAATGTAAAACCTGATAAGAAAAAGAGGAAGTAAGCATACAGAAACAGAAAAGTTTTTTTCCTTTTTTCGACCCTCAGGCTAATATAGGTTAAAGGTCTTTTAAAGACCGGTAACCTTAAACCTGATTGCTATGTATGCTCCACAGTTTTTATGGATGAACTTCAGGAGGAGTCGTATTTATAACTCTACTCCAACAATCGTCTCAAGGAATTATGAAAAAGAAAAGCTGACCCGAAGAGTCAGCTTTAAACGTTATGATGAGCCTGCAGAGCAGGATGTGTGAAGTGGGATCAGTTCAGCGGGTGGTTCCGTGATTCGAATTTGCCGTCAGGTTCAACGCTGCGATAGGTAATGCGAATTGAGTAATCTTTCGTTGTAGTTTCGATAATATTTTCTCCGTTAACGATTACAGGTTCCACCTCGATCATATCGTCAGTTCCGGGTGCCTTCCTCATATTCGATTCATGTCTGAAAAGTTTTGGTCCATAAGGTGTACAGACAAAGTTGAGATAAGTATTGAGACCGTCTTGCCCATTATAACCATAACCGCCACGCTGGCCGGGATTTACCCATATCTCATAATCTGCAACCCATTTGTATTCACCCCATGCAGTACCATTCCATATTTTGCCTTCATAAGATGCAGTGTACCAACCCGGATTAATACGGTAATAAGAACCGTAATAAAAGTTAGGTGGAACGGCAGATGTTCCGCAGTCAATAAGATCGGGCTTACTCTCCTCCCATTCAAAAGTAATATAGGCCAGCCCCGGCCTGCCATCAGAGCCAACTGTGCATGAGGTTGTTGTGGAAAGAATTGTGATCGTGAGACCTGCAGCGAAAAGAATCATAAGCCCTTTTAATGATCCCGGCAGCAATGTAAGTTTTTTCATAATATTGATATTAATAAGATTAAATAAATAGGATAAATATCTGTGATGAGTTGCGTTAAAACAAAAGTGATGCCATTATATTTGATATCATAAAATTATTATATATTACCCCGGGAATTGAGTCATGGGAAATAATTGTGTCTTTAATTTAATGATGCGTAAAAAAGATTCCCTTATTCGTGACTCAGGAATTTGACCACTTGTAACTAACTCTTTTATTATACGGTGCACCACTGCAGCCTGGTGTTCATCTGAACCGGGAATGTTGTTTGAGTATAGTAAAATATCCACCCCTGCATCAATCGCAAGCTTAACAGATTGTTCGAGGCCGTAATGTTTGGTAATGGCATGCATCTGCATGTCATCGGTGATCACCACACCTTTAAATCCCATACTGTCGCGAAGCAGGCCAGTGACGATATCTCGTGAGAGGGTGGCAGGGAGGCATTTTTTATCCAGATTGCAGTGTACTATGTGGGCAGTCATTATTGCATCAACCCGTTTCTGCTCCATCAGCATTTTATAGGGAATCAGCTCATTGTCGCTCCAGAGATTTGTGACATCGGTCATTTCATTGTGGGTGTCGGTGGCGGAGCTGCCATGCCCTGGGAAGTGCTTTATGGTGGTCAGGATACCTCTAGCATGATGTGCATCAATAAACCAGCCTGCATTCCTTGCGACGATGTATGGGTCAGAGCTGAAACATCTCTGTACACCTGCAATTACAGGGTTTTTCGGGTTTGAGCATAAATCAATCACAGGTGCAAAGTTTATGTTTATCCCAAGCATCTTTAAGGTTAAGGCAATCAGATCGGCATACAACATGGTTGTATCACAACAATTGTCTTTCCCAAGCTTCGATGCAGTAACACTTTCGGGGAATCCGTATTTCGGTTTCAGCCTGTTAACACGACCACCTTCCTGATCGATGGAAATGAACAATGGAAATTCTGAAGTATCCTGAAGTAATGAAATCATCAGCTTCAGAATTTCTGCAGTGTTATCAGGGGCAAGGTTCTTTTCGAAAAGAATAATGCCTCCTGCTTTGCCTTCATGCAAAGCATCAGGAAGCAACGGATTGGATGAGAGATCAGTGCCCCGTATTCCCACCATTATCATCTGACCTATCATCTGGTCGAGCGTGGCACGGCCACTTGCACTTTGCAATGTGTCCTGTGTAACACCTGTCACAGGATTAAGTAACAGGATCAGCATAATTTTAACAAGATGTCTTATCACATTTCAGGGATATATGATTAATATTGTTGCTTCATCACCGCATCAAGCATAAACGACACCTCGGCCGGTTTTACACCCAGGCGTATCAGGTGAAGGGTATCGTTTCTGAACGATTCAATGAATGTTTCAGGTTTGTTTTTAGGATTGCTTAAGCTCTCACGGTAAAGCCTGAAGGCCTCTTTCCTTTCCTTGAGTGCGAATTTCACATGTGCATAGTTCAGAAGGTCATTATGGTTGAAAGCTCTTTCCATGATCTGTTCGTAGTAGTGGGCAGAAGCTTCCATGTCACCCTTGAGGAAAAGGCACCACGCCACAGGCCTGAGTGTTTTCTCACTGCCGGGATGAAGCTTCTCAGCCTTGAGGTAATACTCAAGTGCCTTATCCCAGTCGTTTGTCTGAAGCAGCAGGTTTCCAATGCTAACCTTTATCTGTGCAGAATCGGGAGCCAGCAACTCTGCACTCCGGTAAGTTCTAATAGCTTCAGGGATCCTGTTCTGAAGATGATAACACCATGCAATCTTTCTCAGGTTCCAAAGGGCATTTGAATCAAAAAGCTCTGCTCTGCGATAATATTCAAGAGCCTTGTCGAGGTCTCCTGACATCTGCCACGAATAGGCAATCTTCTGGAAGAGCTCCGGGTTATCCTGAGGCTCTTTTTCAGCATGTGAAAACATGCTGACTGCATGGCAGTAGTGCTCCTGCTGAAAATAGTATTCCCCGATTCTTCGGGCAAGGTGAGTAAATCTTTCAAAAAGGGGAGAAACTACTTTGCACTGATAAAGCTGCATTTGCATTGCAAATGGGTCTTCGGTTTCCTCCCTTTCGGGGTGAACCCTGAAAAACCGGTACAGATCCTGGGTAAACTGATGAAACACCTCAACTCCTTTCATATCAGATATCAGCTCCTCTGATTTTGCCTGCTTCATTATCTCAGATACTTCTCCCGACAGGGCTCCCATTATCATGCTGCGCTGCTCCTGAGGCATAGAAGTGAGGTTAAAACTGAAGGAGTACTTATCTGAATTGCACATCACCGGAAACCCCTCAAAAGCTTCAAAGAAACTTAACATTCCCTCATTGATGGTGTCATCTGCATAATCGGGCTTTATTGAAGGGTGCAGGTGGTTATAGGGGATAAACCAGTTTGCCGTATACCTGAAGAAGGGGAAAGATTTCAAGTGGGAGAAGGTACTGATAAAAAGGTCTGCCCCTTCAGACTGGAGCTGGTTAAGTTCTTCCATCTTACGGTACATGCCGGGCGACTCTTCGAAGAACTTCTCCCAATCAGGGTTCTTGTCTTCGCCCTCCTCATCACTTATAAGCTGATCGAGGCTCATCTGCTCCTGTATCTTGGGTGCCAGCTTCATCAACTCAGGTATGATCTCCTCCTGCACCCTTCGGGATACCTTTTCAGTGTCACCAGTTCGTACCAGCTGAATGGCGGCCTTCTCGAAATGTACAGTAAAAGCATCATCTTCAGCAAGTAACTGCAAACGCCGACCAATTTCAGGAAATAAATGCATGCGGTGATCAAACCTTATGCTGGTAAGCATCATCCCAAGCAACGCTCTCTGCCATAATTGATTAATTTGCGTAACGTAAATGTCGGCAAGCAGCATCCATATTGCCGGCGAAAACCTCTCCAGGGTGTGAAGTATCAAAGCAGTCACAATCAGCACCCCGATACTTCTGTCACTATCTTCATTGGATAAATATTCTTTCAGAATTCTTTGATGATCTGATGATAAAACAGGAGCCATCCATATTCCTGTAAAAAGTCGTTCAATTTTAGGAGTAAGTTCTTCAGAACCTACGGATCCAATATCCAGCATCACCCTTTCAAGTATCTCAAGATCATCCTCCTGAAAAGGGTTGAAGTTTATAAAACGCTGCCTTATGTGATGGTAATGGCCGGTAACAGGCTGCGATAGGGAAAGGGTGAACATGACGTCAGCCAGATGAAAAAGACTTCTGCTGATATTGTCGCGCAGATTTTCACGGTCGGGATCAGGAGCATCTGCAATGTAATAGTCGAGCATCTTATGGTACACTTCCTCCTCCGCCTCTATATTATTGAGAAAATTACCATGTTGCAAATGGTCTGCATACTCCTTCAGGCCATTAAAAGCACCGGTGAGATGATTCCCGGTAATGGAAGAAATTATATTCCGGTAAAGTTCACGTTTCTGTCTGATATTCATTTTATTACTCCTCTATTTCCAGTCACTCTATCTTACTTTGATAAATTTAACCATATCCTCAAGCACCTCAACACCAAAGGTTTCTGTTATAACTGCATACTCAGTTAATGTACCGGTTGCTGCCTCCTGGAACATGTGGTTCCTGCCGGAATAGGTTTTGAGATGGATATTTGGTTTGCGGTATTTCTTTTTTATCTTTTTCAGTGCTTTTGTGTTGGGCTTGTATAAAACCTGTACATCCTTACCACCAAAAAGGGCTAACACCGGGATATTTATCTGTTTCAGGTAATCTTCCGGTTGAAAAACGAGGAAGTACCTGAACCAGGGTGAATTGTATGCTTTGATCTTTGCTTGAACCGAAAGTGAGTCATAACCGAACAGAGTGTGTATTTTTTTCGGAAATTTTGCAGCACGTTTTCCGAAATACTCTTCGAGTTTACGGACAGCTATTTCGTTATCAGCATTGTTTTTCAGTATGGAGAACGATTTCAGTGCATCTTTTACTATGATTCGGGTTATAATACCTTTCTGGCCGTTAACCTGTTGTATCTTTCTTATCTGTGTTATTAGAATCTCTTCACCGCTGATAACAGGCCCTGCCAGCATGATGATAAATGCCAGGGCGGTGTCGTGTGCAGCAACCATCTGTGCAACCATACCTCCTTCGCTATGGCCGATGACACCGATATTTGCCGCGTTAAGGTTTGCAAGGCCTCTAAGATATTTTACAGCCGCTTCGGCATCTTCGGCAAAATCTTTTGTTGTTGCATTTCCAAATTCTCCTTCTGACTCGCCAATGCCACGATCATCGTATCTCAGCACAGCGATACCATGACGGGTCAGGAAGTCAGCTATAACCATGAATGGTTTATGTCCCATCAACTCTTCGTTGCGATCCTGAGGCCCTGAACCTGAAACAAGAACAACCGCAGTGAAAATGTCGTCAGTATTGGGAAGGGTAAGTGTACCTGCCAGGTTTATCCCCGCTAATTCATTTCTGAATTTAACCTCTTGTTCTACATATGGGTAGGGCTTTTTTGGCTCTTGTGGACGGTCAAAAGCGAATGGTGAATCTTTTCTGATAAGGTCCAGTGGCAGAGTAAAGGGTCCCTGTTCAAAACTGCACCTGATAACCGAGTCGCCGGGCAGAAGCAACCCCCGGATAACCACCGTGAGGCTGGCTATCTCAATCCTTACTGAATCATCATGATGAAAAAGGGTAGTAATGGGTATATTGCTGGCACCCTGCATGGGGCTGTTAACAAACCCTGATAGAGTGCCATCCTCATTTGCGGAAATATCAGCTGTAAGAATTAGCACACTCCCCTGAACGTTCAATTCCCCATACCAGCTCCCAACGATGCTCCTCTGAGCCTGCATGGTTAATCCCGTAATCAAAACAACAAATATCAACAAACAACCTCTCATAACTACTATTTTATTTTGTTAATTCAACGACTTTACGACCATAGGATTTCCCGATTGTCGCCAACAGCCAACAGCCAACAGCCAACAGCCAACAGCCAATTATTATCGCCAAAAATACTAAGGATTCCCTAAACAAAGTGCGATCTGGAATAATAATTCACAAACCCGGTTAATAATTTTATGAATTTATTATGAATAAATGTTTTGGTTTTGATAAATCATGTTTTATATTTACATCTGTTTTATCGAAGCACTGCGGTAATAAAATTCACTTAAGTATGGCACTTCGGCAATTATTGTTAATTGTTATGTGTTTGATCTTATGTCAGATAAGTATGGCAGAGGATGATATGCCTATTTCAGGCCTTTTTGGGTCACCACCCCCATGTGATGTTTTTGCCGGCTTTTCGATTGGACAATACCCGTTGTGCAAGAATGATATGCTACTGTTTATAAATTCAAGCTGGAATGCATTCTGGTATGAGTGGTCGATAAACGACAGCGTATTTTCAAACGATAAACATCCCGACCTTAAGTTAACAAAACCCGGGGTTCACAAGATAATGCTTGTGGCGGGTGATTATAAATGTACAGACACTTCTGAAATGTGGATCGATGTTAATGAAAGTTATATCACCATGGTGTCTGCAATGATGTGTCCGGGCAAGGAGTATGATTTTTTTGGCACCAAGCTTACAACAGCTGGCTATTATGCTACCAAACTGATGTCTTTGAGTGGATGTGACTCAATTATAGAACTTTATCTTGAAGTTGATTCTCTTAAGACCGGTTTCACATATTCCGGGGGTATAGCAATTGCCGGTTCAGGAAACACATACTATCAGTGGATGTTGTGTAAGAACGGGTTAACCCCCGTTCAGGGTGCAAACTCTCATATTTTTCAACCTTTAAATCCAGGGCTTTATGCACTCGTTACCTCCAACGGGGTTTGTACTGATACCTCTGAATGTGTAAAAATGGGTTACACGGATATTGGCGATATTCAATCATCAGATGGTGTTGCTCTCTATCCAAATCCTGCAAAGGAGCATGTGAGGTTCAGCAATCTTGCCGAAGGTTTCACCTTCGAGGCAACCCTTATATCCCCGGACGGCAGACAAAGACTGCTGAAATCGTTAACCTGTAATGACCCCTACATCGACCTGAGGGGTGTAACACCGGGCATCTATATTGTCAGGCTGAATTGTGTTGGCCGCTTTGAATTTCACCGGCGATTGGTAGTTGAATAGATTGTTTCCCGATCTCCCGATTCCCCGATTATTAATAGAACGCAGTTGCTTCGACCCTTCGACAGGCTCAGGGAAAAAAGCTCAGCACAAGTGACGCAAATTGTTTATGATTTTATATGATTTTTTCATAAACTGACTCAATCATAACCTAAAATTTACATAAAAGCTGCAAAGAGTTTCATAGAGAGCTCTGTGGTTCTCATTTTTAACTCCGGATTTCCTCTGTATAAAAAAAACAGCCAACAGCCAACAGCCAACAGCTAAAAGCCAACAGCCAACAGCTGATTTCCCAAAAAATATCTATTTTTACATCAAAATCCCACAATCATGGCAAAGCGTTATATCATTCCTGGTATTGTACTTATGTCGTTTATGTTGCTGGTTTCACTGGGCATGAGCCAGTTGCTTTTTTCAGGCAAAGGCATGTCGAAATCCAATGTTACGGACACCAAATCTCAACATCAACCTCAACATCAACCTCAACCTCAACCTCAACATCAACCTCAACATCAAACTACAATGCAAACATCAGTAATAAAACTTCCTGCTCCCTCCCTGAAAGGAGTCGTGACTGTGGAGGAGAGTCTTCAGAAGCGTCGTTCGGTGCGTAGCTACAAAGATACTCCCCTTTCACTTGAACAGGTATCGCAGGTGCTGTGGTCAGCATACGGCATCTCTGATTCAACCACATATTCGAAGCGTTGGCTGCGTACAGCTCCCAGTGCCGGTGCAACATATCCTCTCGAGATATATCTTATGGCAGGGAATGTTAGGGGGCTGGATCCGGGGCTATACCGGTACATCCCTGATCAGAATGCCATCACACTCTATTCCTCAGGTGATATCAGGAAGGATGTTGCCGAAGCATGCCTCGGACAGAAGATGCTTGCCCAGGCTCCTGCAAGCCTGATATATACAGCAGTATATCCAAGGATCACAGGCCGTTATGGTGAAAGGGGAGCAGACAGGTACCTCTGTATGGATATTGGCCATTCGGCACAAAACGTTTACCTGCAAACCACAGCAATGGGTTTGGCAACTTGCGCTGTCGGGGCATTTAACGATGAACAACTTGACGACATTATTAAAGTACCAGCCGGGGAAAAAGTGCTATATCTGTTACCTTTCGGCGAAAAACAATAGGAACCCTTTTGTTTTCACCTTTTAACAAATTTCAACATCCTGCATCTATCAGATTTACCGGCCATAACAGCGTAGATGCCGGCAGGAAGATGGTTGATGTCGATGCAGTATTCCCTGTCTTTTAATTCCGTTTTTTGGATGATGCGGCCTTCCATATTCATGACAGTAAGCTGAACAGCATCCCTTATTTCCTCATTGAAACTGATGAAAAGCTTGTCATCCGCAGGATTTGGCCACAGCCTGAATACCGGACCTTCCGGAATGTCATAGATGTTCATTATAGTATCCTGCTGATTGTAATGCATGATCTCGCATGGTATCAGGCTGAAATCTCCCCAGGTGTCGATCTTAACACCATAACAACTGTCAATCTCTTCATTATATATATAAACCTTAACCCAGTCGTCCGGTGGGATCATATTATGCCACAAAACCGTTGCCCGCCAGTTTTCGTGGATAAAAAGGTGGTGAGTAACAACCAGAAGGGGAGGGTACGGGAAACAAGATGCCCAGGGAAGCTGTTGAAGATTGTTCAGGAATATCTTCTGTGTAGGAAATGAATGTTTCAGATAACCATAAACCGTATCGAGCCATGTCCTGGCAGAGTCTATCAGGTAAAAACCATGGCCGTCGTTGTTATTTCGGATATCAAGCACCCTGGTAATGCTGTCGTTGTTATGACGGGCACATACAGACATGCTCTGCTGCTGTGCCAGAGTGCTGTCTGTGGAGATCACCACAATGTAAACAAGGCATGATTGCCTGACAATGGAGGGTTGAAATACTGCCATCAACCCCGGCCCGACTGATGTTGTTAGAATTACCGAATCACCTTGAGGAACATCTACCCATGCATGGCTCTCAAAACCTCCACCCGGGATGAGGACGAAATTGCTGTTGGGCATCCTGAAATCAAAAGACTGCCCTGATAATGTCAGAAAAGCTGACAAAAGAAAGAACTGTAACAATGATAATTTTTTCATAAGAGTAAAATATTGAAGTTAATTAGATAAAATAGATACTTTTTCAGGTTGAAATGTTGCATGGAGTTCAGATAAAATGTCAAAAAAAATTTAATCCAATTTTGTTTGGAAATTTCTGAAATTTGCGGATAGGTAAAATTGACAACAAATTACATGCGATGATAATGACACGGAGGATAAACTGGATAATTGCATTTTTCATTCTTGGAGTGATGCTTTTCCATCAGGGGTGCGACAGAAAGATCAGAATGGTAACCGACCTGTCGAAGGGGGTGTGGTTTGTTTCGGATGAAAAGCAGCTGGCCCTTATTTTCATTGAAGATGGTGCTGTTGTGAAGGGTAACTACATACTCACCGGAACAGCGTTGTCGGGTCTGCATTCTTTCGAGGCGAAACCAGGCCGTAAGGAACTTGTTTTTACATTCAGTGATCATCCTGAGATTGAATTAAGAGGATCTCTGACAAAATCTGACCAGGGTTATCTGCTGATTTCACCGGGAGGTGGCAGGACATTTTTCAGGGCAATGCCGGCAGTGTCAATTCCACGAATTTCTGAAAGATACAGGAAGCCTGTTTTTCAGAGAGCAATCCGTTCCGAACGCACTTACGGTTACGCCCCGGGATATTACGCTTCCAAATCCATGACCGACTTGTCACCGTCTGCATACCCTAATATAATACTCACCGTGTTGTCGGATGTCACCCTCAATATGTTCAGCGATAGCATCAGGCTCGATATGGACATATTTACACCTGCCGACGACTCAATGGAGAAACGTCCATTGATTCTGATGATGCATGGAGGAGCCTTTGTCGTGGGCGATAAAAGAGATGAACTTTCCAGCCGGCTGTCAACCTATTATGCGCAGTGCGGGTATGTGGTTGCTTCTATTAACTACAGACTCGGATACCCTTTTATACCCGGCATGTATTCTCAGCTCGAACGTGCCATATACCGTGGAATACAGGATGCCAGGGCTGCATTAAGATATCTTTCCGATAACAGTGAAATATTTAAGATCGACCCAGGTCAGGTGTTTCTTATCGGAAACAGTGCCGGTGGATTTTATTCTCTTTTTACCGCCTTTATGGAGGATCACGAGAAGTGGGGAAGTTCACGGAGCAGCCTGTTTGGTCTGCGTAAGGAGCTGGGTTGTCTCGACTGCAGCACAAACAGAAACAGGGGGAAGTTCACCATTAACGGTGTGGTGAGCCTCTGGGGCGGCCTTACCGATCTGAATATCATTACTAAGGATGAAAAAATCCCTGTCCACATGATCCACGGCACCGCAGACAGGATTGTGCCCTATGGGTACGACTACCCTTTCAGCAAAATCGACAAACGGTTGACAGCTTTTTTCACAACAAAGGTATACGGCTCAAAACCCATTTATGATCATATGAAGCTACTTGGGCTAGAGGTGTCGCTAAACACCATTGAAGGGGGGCATCATGAACCACAGGCGGATGATCCTGCCGTTTTCGATATGATACGTAACGATATCACAGGTTTTTTTTACAGCAAGCTAGCAGGCGACCCTCTCCGTATTGCAGGCCCTGCTGAAGTTGACCGGACGATGAAGGTTTCAAGATACGCAGCAATAAACCACATGGGCGAAGAGGTTCGCTGGAGCGTCAAAGGGGGAGTGGTAACCCGGCGTGGCAAACAATGGATCGAAGTTGTATGGCTGAATAACAATGCCGATCACTCTGTTTCAGCGGCAATTATCAACAACAAAGGCCTTGGAAAAACTAATATCCTGCAGGTGGCAGTCAGGTAATCTTAAACCTGTGTCCATTTGAATTTATCTGATAATGTATTAGTTGCTGAAGAATATCTTTTAAGATTTCCGGTTAAAATTTAATAACATTAACCTTAAGCTCAACCCCGCTGCACTCCGCATTAACCTCTTCCATTGTGAGAATATATACCCCGGCCGGAAGGCCGGAACAATCAATACTTCCGTTGTATCTGCCCCGGTAAACAATCCTGCCATCCAGTGTGGAAAGGGTGACCACTCCAATTTCCTCTTTACCGTTCAGAAATAGCAAGCCGCTTACTGGATTGGGAAAAATATGAATCTTGTCCTGTCCGTACTCCGTTATTCCGGGATTGCCTATTACCACCTCCATGGTGTCATACAGGTGGCAACCTGACTTGATGACATCCACCATGATACTGCCCTGTATGGTGTTGTCCCAGATGACTGTTACCAGATGCGTGTTGGCTCCACCCGTAATGGTTCCGTTGTTAACATTCCAAAGGTAAGCTGCACCCGTTTGCGGTATGATGGAATAGGTGTGTGATAACGAATGAGGGGCGGTATCGGGGCCGTTTATTACAGGCTGTACGGGGCCATCGAGGACAGCCACTATTACAGGGTTGGACATGGCCTCACATAAAAACGAGTTGGTAACCTTTACAGTGTAGGAGCCGTTGGTTTTGACGATGATATCCGGATTGGTTGCTCCCGGTATGATGCTATTGTTGTTCATCCACTGGTAGGAGAGGGATGTGTCAGTGTAGCACTGGAGAGTGACAGAATCCCAGGGGCACAGGTAGATCGGCCCTGCAGGTGTGACCACGGTCAGGGGTGCAGGATTTACCGTTACAACAACAGCATTGGAGGTGTTGGTATTGTTGGTAACAAGGACATAGGTGCCGGATTGTGTTGCATTATATGATGATCCGGTGGCCCCGGTTATGTTAACACCATCCTTCTTCCATTGGTATGTGTTGCCAGGGATATGGTTCGTGCTTAACACTACTGTTTCCCCGTTGCACATGGTAACTGACCCCATCGGTGAAATACTGTATGGGATAAAGTCGGCAGCAGTGAATTCAATACCTGATACATACTTATGGGTGGCCGGCAATAAATCTGTTTGACCCGGATCGGTGGTGGTAACAGGAATTTTATATGTAGTTCCGCTCTCGAGGATCACAGGGGATACAAAATGGAAATAATTAGAACCATCAAAGGTTGTGTTCTTTGTGAAATTTTTCACAGGAGTAAGAGTATTATTGGCGGTGATATTCCAACCGCAACCAATAATGTCCGGAAATTCGTTTTCTGTTGAATAGAGAGGATCAGTATCAGCCCAGACACTGAATATCTTTGTTCCCTGTGCATTTCTTGTGGATTGTATCCTGCAGTCGATTATGATATTGGCTAAATAAATATCCTGATAAGGCTTTGTCTTCAGGCTGTCAATAAGCATTGCTCCCCAGCCACCAGTGGGTGTGGTGTAGATGTTGAATATCTTACCGGGCTCGCCTGAATACATGTAGATTGCCGAGTCAGGGTGGTTTGAATATGCACCGACGATTAATCCTGTAATATGCAATTGTCCGGCAGAGTCTACAACAGCATCGCTCGAAGTCAGGAAGTAAGGCTTAATTGCACCGGTAGTGGGTGGCCAGATGTAGCTGGTAAGTGACGGCAGGGTTGCAAAGTTAAAGAAAGGCAGTTGTGTCCATGTCTGCCCGTTGTTTAAAGACTTGTATACTACCGGATACATCATCGTATTGTAAATGCTGTCTATGCCGATGAAGTATATGTATCCCACACTACCGTCGGGTGCCCATGCCATGTGGGTTAAATAATTGTAAGTGGTGTTACCCACCTTTCTGAAAGGGTGATAAAAAGTCACCTTGCTCCAGTCAACCTTGTTCAGGGTAGGATTCCATATACCATTATATATATGGGTGTTGATGTATGTCTCGTTCAGCACTTCGGAACACGCAACATGGAAACGGGTGCCGTAAGTCTGAAGGCCGTTTCTGACAAGGTATCCGTTGGTGCTGTTTTCATAGGTGGAGTTGAAAAGGGTGCTGTCGAGCCGGCCGCTGGCGAAGTAGTTCTGTGTCCAGGCACTCCCTACGGCGGTAGGACCAACAGCTACTGCGTATGCATTAGCCGGATTCGTATTCCCTGTGGGGTTGTAAATAACACCCGAGGGATACCTGTTCTCGTTTGTACCTGAAGTGATTACCATAGGCTGCCATGTGGCTCCGCCGTTGAGTGAACGGGAGACAACAATATGCCCGCTTGAGGTTGACAGGCCGCCTGACGGGTTTGCCCTGTGGGTGAAAATCAGGGTATTCAGGTCTGGGTTCACATGCAGGCAGGTCTGCTCAACCACAAGGGTGCTGTAAATGTTGGAGGAGGTGGAGATCAGGGTTTTTGTGACCGGCGTCTGGGAAAAACAGAATAATGGCGAAAGAAATGCTGTAAAAAGTAAATGTTTGATTTTCATCTTGTCAGGTCATTAATTTTTAGATTTGGGATGATTGTTCAGGCTTAACTTTGTTTGATAAATAAGGAGTTCTAAAAATAAACAGTTTTTTGCTTACTGATGAAAGAAAGTTCACCAATTTTTAAATAACCATTAAGACACTAAGATCACTAAGAAACACTTAGAAAAACTCTAAGTAATTCTAAGTGAACCAAGTGCCTAAGTGGTTAAAAAAATTACAGTTATCTCATCATTCAGCAAGTATGATAACCTCTGTCCTCCGGTTTTTACTTCGCCCTTCCGGGGTATCGTTATATGCAACAGGCTTGGTTTCACCATAACCTACGGAGACCACACGCACCGGTGCAATACCTTTCCTTAAAAGATAACCCCGAACCGCGTCTGCTCTGTCCTGCGAAAGCTTCATGTTGGATGCATCATCTCCCACATCATCGGTGTGGCCTGCAATCTCAATACGTACAGAATGCTTGAGCTTCATGTACTCCACAATTTCATCCAGCTCCGCGAAGGAGGAGGGCTTTAAGGTGGATTTCCCGGTTTCAAAGTAAACATTGTTCAGGGTGAACGTCCTGGCCGGCTCGAAACGGATGGTCAGCTTGGTCTCTGAATCATAATACTCGTCGGGTTTGAGGCCGGGGATCTCAAGTGTTGACCAGTCAAGGTCGTCGCCAATTGCTTTGATGCGGATATGGTAAATCGCACCGACAGGAAGGTTGATGTCAAACTCTCCCTTAGCATCCGACACCCCTTTGAAGGTTCTCTTTGTCACACTGTCGGTCAGGAAGACTGTCTCACTCAGCCTTGGCTTGCCGGCCATGTCGGTTACAACCACCTTCACAGGGGCAGTTTCATTCTGTGCAGATATTCCTGAAGACAAGAAGATTAACAGCATCAGAATAATGAATTGTGTTGATGAGATGATTGGCGGCTTTTTCATCGTGGTGATTATCTGGGTTTGGTTGATTAACGGTTTTCACCTGATAAAATTACCTATACGGAACCCATTTCACTAGAGCTCGGATCATTAGCTACCATAATGTACCTTCAAGAACTTTGTTACAGGATTATTCCAGAAAATTCCATCTTAAAAATCTCTTCTGAAAAAATAAATCTGCGCATATCTGCGTCTATTTCGGCGAATTTCAGCGGGAACTTAAAAAGTTGCCTGAAAAGATGATCCCATTTTAATCATTCAATGTCGAAAACAGGTTATGGGATTGTATATTTGCAGATTATTAACCAAAAATCTACCACTATGAAACAGCAAGTTAACGATTTTCAAAATACAAAAACACGCCGTCATGGCATCTCATGGGTCAGGGGACTTTTTCCCATCCTGGTTGTAACGGGATTTGTTATTGCAGCCTTCTGTATTGTCTTTGCACCTTTAGGTTGCACCAATCCCAAAGAAGATGCAAAATATTGTTCACAGTCGATTGCCCCTGATATCGCAAAACAGCTATTTCAGGAATATCTCCAGAGGGCAGATGGAAATGAAAATATAATCCATAATGCATTCACATTAAGCCTGTGCCAGTTCAACGCCATGGATTCCATCTTCGAAGCTTCAGATGCTTTGGCAATAAGGTTTTATCCCGGCTTTGACACAGAATTCAACAAGGAGGTCTTTATCTTGTGTGCAGCTAATGATAAAGGAAGTGACAACCATCAGATAATCCTGGTTACTGACAAGGAAAATTCAGGATTTTGCCCTGAAGTTTGTGATAATGAGAGCATATTACTGCAAGGTGAGAAAAGCCCTATGATTCTGTTTGAGTACGACCAGCAAATTTCTGCTGATGATGCCAGACAACTGATTCTTGCATATCAGAGCGATAGTGTTGTTACAGAAGGTATTGTGAATTCCTTCTGCGTATCAAAAGATATGTACTTAACAATGAAAACCATTGCTACCGAGTATCCTGATCTTAATGGATTCAGGATCTATCTTGCAAGAGGAGAAGATGGCACAGCAGCAATGATCGTTTGTGGAGTAGATGGAACCAATATGAATTACACAGAATTACTGTATGTTGTCAATCCTACCGGAGCCGGACTGTGTCCTCCTTTCTGTGACCAAAGAAGTTTTATGTACTAGGATTTTCTCCTCAATACTCACATACCGAAATACAAGAAATCTTTAACTTCATTGTTTTTCGAGGATCCTAGGTAAAATCAGAACATCAAAGATTTTAGGTTTTTAGGACCCTTATTCACCTTCACCTTCCCCAAATTTCAGTCGCTGTCGTCTTCAGATTCCGCATTATGGCCATTAACTTCCTTTTTTCGAATTTTATGATTTTACGGTTCAGCAGGTGATAAATAATCTTTTTCTCAGTCCAGTGGTGCAGCGGCAGGAGGAATGAGATCAAAACCACCTTGATAGCCAGCACCTTAAGTGGCTCACCATGAGTTATCTGGTGTATCTGATTATCGGTTAGAAGGATTATGAATTCAAAAAGAAATATTAACGATATAAAACCGAGAACCTTTACTGCGGTTGCAGAAACCCTGAAATTCCCTATCGTTACAAGGACGGCAAAAAATGTTAGGATAAGCAGTAGGATAAATGTATATTGTATGTTGTATTTTCTTCGGGTTGAAAGTAGCTCTTCCTTTAGTTCCATCTTCCTGATATTTTCAGTATTCCTGATCTCCATGGCAAGTATCTCCTCCTTGCGATTCATCCTGGCAATACTGTCTGAAATCGACCGGGTGAGTTGGGCAAAGTGAAGTGCTTCCCTGAAATTTCCACTGTTTTCGTGTATCTCTTCGAGAACTTTTGCAGCTTTAAGGGCGTATTCAAAAAAACCTGTCATGCTGGCAAGTTCAAAAGCCTGCATGTATTTCCCGGTAGCCTCCCTGTCTCTTCCGGTGCGCTGCAGGAACTCGCCGAAACGGATCAGGGCGTTGGCTGCCATAACTTTGGATCCACCCTGTACAGCAATTTCTTCTGCCTTAGCATAGAATGTGTAAGCTGAATCGATCTGATTATCCAGTTCCATAAATATTGCCTTAAGGCGGAAGTAAACACCAGGCTGTTGTATGCTTAGGTATGTAAGCTCTTCAGGATAATTCTCAATATAAAGCTCCCGCAATCTTTGGAAGAGGTTATTGTTCATCAGATAACTTCTGAACATGGCCAGGACATATTGCTTCATATAGTTGTTCTTCTGTTTAACCGCAAAAGCGATGATCTCCTCCAGCCTCTCCTCCTGAACCTTGTTGTTGCAGCAAAAGTTGATCTTTTCAAGGCTGATGTATGCCCAGTAAAGAGCTATGGAGTCCAATGGTTTATGGGTATTTATAAGGTCAATCTCCTTCATCTTGTAGTTGATGGCTTTATCGTATCCTTTGTTCATTTCGTAGAATAAAGACAGTGTCTCGTAGCACTCTGTCAGGAGATCCGGATCTTTCGAGGCCTCTGCAATAGTAAGGGCATTCAGAAAATAGCGAAGACTTTCGATTGTCTGGCTGCTGTTCTGAAGGATGTTGCCTATCTGGATCAGGCTAAGAATTTTCATCCTGCGAATATTTGCCGATTCAGCAGCAGCAAGCGACTTGTAGGCAAATCCCAGGGCATTGTCGAAGCTGAACTCGCTGTTCCACACCTTAGCAAAGTTGATGTATGTGTTCCAGACCAATTCCGGCATATCAACTTTAAGCACAAGTTCTTCAGCCTGCCTTGCATAATTTACCGCTTTTGTGTTGTCGTAACCCTGCTCGCACATCCCAAGAAAAGCGTTGAGGGACTGGAGCATAACACTTGTCCTGTAAGTCATGCCTGCCTGTTGGATGGCCAGTGTGGCTAAACTATCTGCAGCGGCAAGGTTGCCATAACGATAGTACTGCACCCTCGCCTCAGCAACAAGCCTGTCGATTTCAGGTACCCCACACAATATGTTGCCCTGAGCATCTTTAAAGCATGCATCCTCTTTCTGACTGCTTTTGCGGTCATTGACATCTGCCTCAGCAACACCGGCACCAACCAGAAGAGCAATCATTAACACACATAAAATCCGTATGTTACAACTCTTGATACAGGCAGCTGTATTCATTGCATGTGATAAAAAGGTTCGTAAAGATAATACAATAATAACCAAATAAAAAAAATCAGATCATCGCAAATAGTCATTCTCATAAAAAGAGATCACCTCATTATTGTTACTTTGTGATTACTATGTAATTTGCATCGCATAATAAACCGCCATATTAAAGAAAATTCTCCTCAACGACGCATTCATCCTTGCGTTGATGATCAGCTATGCCATAGTCATTTTCGCATAGAACTTCTCCGGTCTCTCCCCCCTCTTACAAACTGTCCTCTTTACCTCCGGCATGCTGTTTGCCCTAATGTTTGTGCTGGAGATGATCGTAAAAATCCGGTGTTACACATTCAAAGGCTTCTTAAAAACCGTCAATTTCATGTTGATACTCGTCACGGGCGGCATCATCGGCCTCTCGCTCCTCAACTCGATATTTGTAGACGCCATGGTCGCCGACAACAACGACGTCCCTGATGCGAAAGGCGACAAGCTTTGCGAACAGTTGGACAAGTTGATGGAGAAGTTTGAAGGCAGGGGTGATGAGTCCTGAGTGACATTGCCCGTCGTAATTCATAATTTTTAATTCGTAATTGAACCTGAAAATGATTATATTTGTAAACCAAGTGAACCAATTGCAGTATGAAGTATTTATTACCTCTCTTATCGGTTATCCTGTTACAGAATGGATTATTGAATGCCCAGACCGGGTGCTGTCCGTATATCGACAGCATACAGGTCATCCCTTCAGCCCCCACCAACCAGGACACCATCATGATAGTAACCCGTAGCTCAACACCCTGTCTCGGTCACAGGATCTATTATGCCCATTCTTTAATTAAAGACACGATATTTCTCGACGGCTGTTTCTACAGCGGGATGCTTACTGCTGTCCAGACCTTTTACGACACCACATGGATTCTACCCCTTCCGACCGGCATCCGGCATATCCATTACATTGGCAGGATATCCAATGATGTAACCCGTTGCGAGATGGTGCAGTTCCAGACCATGGCAGCCACCTTCACCGTGACAGGCACCTCCACCGGCACAGGAGCACCCGCCACCGGGAAGCCCACGTGGACCATCTGTCCAAACCCAACAAACAATCTCATAACCCTCAATTTCCCTGACCATACAGCACAAGCCATAACCTGGACACTCAATGATCTCAACGGCCGCTGCCTCCTTTCTGGCACCACAGAAAGAGATATAACCACAATAGACCTTTCACATCTTCCTCAGGGAGTCTATATGTTTCGGGGTGTAACGGCAGGAGAGGTGATTAATGCGAAGGTTTTGAAGAGGTAGTGAGGGTACTCGCTTTGCTGGCGCGCTCCGGAGTCCGGTAACCTTCGCAAACGTTCGAGGTTATTTGCAATCACGGTTCCTGAACTATTGCATTGCTAAGCCTAAAAGTATTCAAAGGAAGGGTAAGGTGCTTTTACTACAAAAAGAGTCAGAATCAAAAAAAATTGATTAACTTTACCGTCAAACCCTGATAATCCCCGCACAATGATCTGCAACCCAATCGCTCCCTGGCTTTTTATCCTGCTTGTTATCGATGTTTCCTGTTCATCCAGAGACATAAACACGGAGTCAGAACAGGAGGAAGTCACGGTCACGGGCAGGGTGGTTAAAATTCTGGATGGCGATACCTATGACATCCTTCTTGCCGGTAACAAAAACGTACGGATAAGGATGGAAGGGATAGATGCTCCCGAACGTGGGATGCCGTTTTACAGGGTTTCAAAGAATTATCTTGCAGATTTATGCATGAACGAAGTTGTTGAGATCAAAATAACAGGTAAGGATGCATACGACCGGTTGCTCGCATATACTTTTCTGTCAGACGGAAGGGAGCTGGGACACGAGATGGTCAAAGCTGGCCTGGCCTGGCACTTTAAAAAGTACAACTCAGACTCAACCCTTGCAGAACTCGAAATTGAAGCCAGGAATGCTAAAAGGGGTTTATGGATCGATAAAAATCCTGTACCTCCTTGGGATAACAGAAGCTATCGCCGGAAAGGCAATTCCACTAAGGATTCCTTTTAATATCATAGAAAACCAAAGGTGAAATCAACACATTCGATATCTGCGTATAGGTGATACCGATATAAAGGGTTTATTAAACATTTTTATTACACAGAGAACCACGGAGTTAATAAAGAGTTACATAGAGATAAGACGCTTTGGTACTCCTTTTGATCCCGAATCTCCTCTGTGAAAAATTAGCAGTGATTACGCTCTGATAAAAGCAGTTCTTAGATATTGATAAAACTTGAGACTTTACCAGGGTGGTTTCTCTCTATAATTGTTTCCTGTCATGAAACCGGCTGTGCCCTAGTCTATCGGCCCATCGTTCAGGATACCCCAGAAAATAACCATCCCATGGTGTTCTGTGTAATTTTAAAAACAGCCATTTGTAAAGGATTCTTGCCAATGAAGGGATGCCAACCAGTGGTAGATATAGTGAGCCAAGCAACCGTGACTGTATGGCGTGGCCATATTCATGTTTTATGTTTTTTAGATTTAGATTTCCTGCAGGATCATCTGATTTTGGGTAAAAAACAAACCATCCCAGGCTAATGCCAAAACCTTTTGTTGGTATTAATGCCCGATGGTGGATGTATTGCGGTTTTCCGGTTCGCCTTCTGTGAATAAGGAATATCAACAAGCCCAGGATATTTTGCGGAGCCTCCCAGATTAAAATCCAGCAAGTCTTTAAAAAACCATCAAGGTTTATTTTTGATTTCATTAATTTTGATGTTCGGTATTTTATATCTTTTAATGATGTATCTTGCCGGCGGTAAAATTTTTGACAAAAATAACCAATAATCAACTGATATGCGTTGGAAAGGCAGAAGGCAAAGCGTCAATGTTGAAGATATGAGAACCAGTGGCCGGCGTCCGATCGGCATGAAAGGAGGCATCATCGGCACACTAATACTTGCCGCAGTTATTTATTTCATTGGAGGGGATCCTTTATCTGTAATCAACCTTGGTGATCTCCCTTCGGCAGCAGATACCGTGGAGGAGGTTCCTCTGTCGGCCAAAGAACAGGAAATGGGGCAATTCGTGTCGGTTGTGCTTGCTGACATTGAAGAAGTCTGGCAAAAGCTTTTCAACGACATGGGGAAAACTTACAGAGAGCCTAAACTTGTACTTTTCAGGACGAGTGTAAGTTCAGCCTGTGGTTACGCTCAGGATGCCACCGGACCGTTTTATTGCCCCGGTGATGAGAAAGTTTACATCGACCTGGAGTTCCTGGAAAAGTTACAGGATAAGCTTGGCGCCAGGGGTGATTTTGCTGTTGCCTACATACTTGCACACGAAGTGGGGCATCATGTGCAAAACCTCATGGGGACTATGGATAATCTGAACTCCCGGCGAGCATCCGGAGCCAGTCAGAAGGTCATTAACGAGATGACTGTAAAGCTGGAGCTTCAGGCTGATTTTCTTGCAGGGGTTTGGGTTCACCATGGACAAAAGATGTTCGGTTTTCTTGAAGAAGGGGATCTTGCCGAGGCTCTGAATGCTGCTGCTGCAGTGGGTGATGATCAAATACAAATGAAATCCCGCGGGTATGTCACTCCAGATTCTTTCCAGCATGGCACTTCTGAACAGCGCAGAAACTGGCTGGCCAAAGGAATTAAAACAGGTGATATACGCCAGGGTGACACATTCAATGCCAGGCAGTTATAGCCTGAACGTTTTTTGCCTGATTCCGGTTTTACTTAATGGATTCTAATTCAGCTCCTGAACAGCCCTTTTAAAATACTGCCAAGAAAACCACCTTTAGCCTTCCCTTTTGTCAGCGTGCCGAGGATCCCTTCCAGGTTGATGCTCTTGTCATTCGGATCGTTGGTCCTGTTTGTCAGTTGTTTTATTACAGCAGGCAGTAATTGCTGAACGATGCCGGAAGCTGCACCTTTATCAATGCCGAATTTTTTCATCAGGTCATTGGTAACATTTCCGGAGAGCTGGTTGACAACAGGGCTTGAGGTTGCTTCCGTTTTTCCCTTGAACAACTCCATCACGTCATCGAGTTGACCTCCACCGGCTGTCTTCCTGAGGTTGTTCAAAATCGAACCGGCAGTAGCTTTCATAGCAGCCTTATTTTTACGGTTTGGGATTGAAGGATTCTTGATGATTGCTTCGCCGGCATTGGCCTGGATAATCTCCATCAATTGTTTAAGCATGGTCTTATTGATTTAAATTAATGATTGTAAGATATTATAAGGCAAATATACTACAATTTGTTCTTTAAATGAAAAATATTTCATAGGGATTGTATTCCTGATTAAACAATAGTACATTTGCAGTTGGTAATTAATTATTAACCTTAATATCATTAAGAAATGACAGACCAGGGAACAAAGAAAAAGCTAACCAGGGTGGGCGGCGACGAAACGCCAGACGGCATCACCCCTAAAGAGACCAAACCATTTGAACCAAGTGTTTTGAGCAAATCCAGGGCAAGGATGCTTCGGTTGATAGCTGTAATTGCATGGATTGTGGCGATCGGGTTCCAGATCTGGGCCATTGTATTACTTAAAAAACCTCCTATCAGCACCACCTGGCTTATTGTGCTTATTGTTGCAGACCTGATTTGTGTGGGGGCCGGTTCGCTGCTCTGGAAAAAGGCCAACCGTCTCGATCCTGCGTCAAAACAGGATAAATTCAGGTTTTTTGTCCAGAATCAGTTGGGAGCTATCATGAGCATTATCGCATTTCTACCCCTGGTGATCCTGATTTTCACTAACAAAAACCTTAGTGGTAAGCAAAAGGGGCTGGTGGGTACAATCGCTGTAGTAGCTATGGTGGTAGCAGGCCTGGTAGGCATCGACCTGAATCCACCTTCAGTGGAAGAGTATACAGAGCAAACAGAACAGGTCGAAACCCTTAATGAAGGTGTGAACCATGTCTACTGGACTAAATCAGGTAAAAGCTTCCATCTTTATTCCGATTGTTCATATATCAATACAGACCGTACCGACGAGATTTTTGAAGGTACTGTCGCACAGGCCAGGGAGATGAAAAAGATCAGCGACCTGTGCGATCGCTGTGAAAACAAGGCAATGAAGGCGAAGGAAGAGAAAATGCAGCAGGAGGCATTGCCTGAGCCAGAACCAGAACAGGAGTAGCAGCGACCCTAACCTTTTTGCGAAACTGGACGGCCTACCTTTTACGGCTTTTTCAGGATATGTAATCAACACATGTCAGGTAAAAATTAATTAATCGGCAAATTAAATTTGCAAATTTGCTGATTAACTAATCTGCTAATTAACAGAAATATACACCTGCCTCAAGGTGCTTCCGAACAGGAGGGCATCGTACCACATGTAATAAAAGCGTTGGGCGTTGAACCAGGTTATGCCATCCTGATTATCGTCGTGCCGGTCGTAGGGATCTGCAAAAATGATCACATCGTCCATCAGGTCTTCCGGATCTCTGATATCATACCCGATCACAAGCACCCAGTGCCCGCCCCAATCACTCCACTCAACAAGTGTCGGGATATTGTCCGCAAGATTGACCTGCAGCATCTCGAGGGACCCGCCCTGGTGCCATGATGCCTTGAAGCCATTGTCGTTAAGCCATGTTGACATCTGCTCCGGAGTGGTTCCCGTTGTTGAGCTCGTCCCCATCTCTGATGCTATAACCATCTCATTACCTTTTTTACCGTAGTAGCGGAGAAGGGAGATCACAGCCGCAGGGCCACAAGTATATTCAGTGGTTTGCTGATAGGATTCCACCTTCAGGAACGAAAGCCCCTTTAACGGATGGGCTGGCCGGATGTTCTTTATGTAATACTGAATTGCAGCGGGAGCATCCGGAAGTTTGTCTTTATCATCTTTGGAGCATCCAGCGAACAATAACAAGATGAAAGCGGTTGCAACACATAATGGTTTGGTCATAACAGGACTCTTTTTCTTGTTTTGCTGATCAATTGTTTCATGAATGGTTCTGCTTCAACTGCACAGATCAAATATCACCGCAAGATACGACATTATTGGGATGAGTGTGTTTATTTGTTGATGTGTTTAGTGTGAAATTGTGAAATTGTGAAAGAGTGAAAGATTCCCCGATATAAACTATTTTTGCAAAGAATATCAATTAGTCCAACCATGGCTTACAAACCCTCTGTTCCGAAAGGTACCCGTGATTTCACACCTGAAATACTTGAAAAACGGCTTCATATTCTCGATACCATACGGGATGTGTATGAACTCTTTGGTTATGTTCCCATCGAAACACCGGCCATGGAGCTGATGGATACCCTTACCGGTAAATATGGGAGCGAAGGAGACAAGCTTCTTTTCAAGATACTTAACTCCGGCGATTTCCTTACTGGGGTTGACAATGACCTTCTCCGGAATCCTCAAAGCACAAAACTGAGCCCTCTCATTGCTGAAAAAGGGCTGAGATATGACCTCACCGTTCCATTTGCAAGGTATGTCGTCCAGCACCGTAATGAGATAACCCTGCCGTTCAAACGTTATCAGATACAACCGGTGTGGCGTGCCGACAAGCCTCAGAAGGGAAGGTACAGAGAATTCTTTCAGTGTGATGCTGATGTTATTGGCAGCAATTCACTTATCAATGAAATAGAGCTCGTACAAATAATCGATAAGGTATTTGGAAGGCTTCGGGTGAATGTAAGTATCAGGCTTAACAACCGGAAAATTCTTTACGGAATGGCAGAAGTCGCCGGTGTTAAATCACGCTTTCAGGAGTTTACAATTATTCTGGATAAATTTGATAAATTTGGCCATGTTAAGGTATTGGAAGAACTCAGAGTATTTGGTGTTCAGAAAAAATCCCTGAATGAAATAGAGCAGCTTTTTGCTGCAGGAGTTGATAACAACCTAAAAATTTCACAGGTCAGTGAGATTATCTCAGGTTCGGAAACGGGGCAGAAAGGAATAGAGGAGATGCGGCAGCTTCTTAAATACCACTCAGAAACAGGTACGACAAATCCGGTGGAATTCGACCTCACTCTTGCAAGAGGCCTTAATTATTATACAGGCACTATCTTCGAAGTTGTGGCATCGGATGTTAATATAGGTTCTGTATGCGGAGGCGGGCGTTACGACGACCTTACAGGTATATTTGGTATGTCAGGCCTTTCGGGTGTAGGTATCTCATTTGGCGCTGACCGCATATATGATGTGATGGAAGAACTGAACCTTTTTGCGGAGGTGAAATCGAAGAAACCGGTTGTGCTGTTCATTAACTTCGGTGGCGATGATGAGATATACAGTCTTAAGGCTTTGTGTGAATTAAGAGATAGGGGTATCGGCGCAGAATTGTACCCTGATGCTGCCAAAGTAAAGAAACAGATGGCCTACGCAGATGCAAGAAAAATACCTTTCGTGGTGCTTGCCGGAGAGCAGGAAAGATCCGAAGGATTGTTCACCATGAAAAACATGCAAACCGGCGAACAGGAAAAAGCCGGCCTTGAAGAAATATTTATCAATGTAAAAGAATATCACACATAATATTGAATGATCTTGGAGGAACCGCGGACTGCCCCGTTAAACCTGAATCACTACTTGCAAACATTCATAAGGGTGGTTACGGTCTCCTCCTTTTCTATTCTCCTAAAAGGATCTGTTCCCGAACCTTATTTATCTTGTTCCTCTGTGCCTGAAATAACTGGTACTGTCTCGCAGGGAATACACCGCTGATCCTGCAATTTAATTCCGCTTTCTGATTTTGATCTTCTGTTCTATGTTGCACAAATTATTTCACCACTAACAAAAACCGGAACTTTATCTGTCTGATCTGGGGTAAGGCAGAAATTTAAAACATCATCCAACATCAGCTTTTTAAGGCGGTGGGTATGGGCAAATTTTGATTTATAATTGATCAGATCCTCCTTTGCCAAATGCCATAGGTCGCGGGAAGCTGCAACAGAATCACTGTGTGAGGTGAATCCATGATTTTCAATAAGAATGTCAGCAAGTGCACCTCCAAAGAGAGCATCTTCAAGGCTGAAGCGGTCTTTCCATCCGGAACACAGAATAACCACATCCTCATTCTGTTTTGCCAGATAGTCAGCAACTGCTGAAAGGTTGATAAAAGAGGCAATCACAACCTGTTTTGCTGAAGCGGCTCTGTGGATTGCCTGTGTGCCATTGGTAGTGCTGTAAACTATGGTCGCACCGTTCAACCCCTGTTGCATGAAATTGAACGGTGAGTTTCCGAAATCGGCAAAATCGAGTTTGATGCCGTCACGTTCCGCTGCAATAAGGTATCCTTTTCTTTTATACAGAACTGCATCAGTAACTTCGGTTACCGGTATGATTTTCTCAACACCATGATCGAAGGCTGCACATATTGCAGTGGTTGCCCTGAAAATATCAGCTACAACTGCAATATGTACGTCCTCCTCATAAAGATGATATAAAGCAGGTGAAAAACAGATATCAAGTTTTCTCCCAATCATGCTTATCCTTTGTAAAAAGGGAGTTTCACAATTTCAGCAGCAAGAAGTTTATCCCTTACTTTGATATAAATTCTGTTGCCAAATGCTGAATGTTCTTTTGAAATATAACCCATACCAATGGCTTTCTTCACTGACGGCCCCATTGTACCTGAAGTAACCTCTCCGATTACCTTTCCTTCAGAATTGCAGATCTCATAATGCTGTCGCGGTATTCCTTTGTCAATCATCTCAAAGCCCCTCAGTTGTTTTGATACTCCATCGTTTTTCTGCTTTTCCAGTAACGGGCGGTCAATAAAGTCATTGCCCTCAACAAATTTTGTTATCCATCCCAGTCCTGCTTCAATAGGGGAGTGGTTATCATCAATATCATTTCCGTAAAGACAGAAACCCATTTCAAGCCTGAGTGTATCACGCGCAGCAAGTCCGATTGGTTTGAGGCCAAATTCTTCGCCGGCTATGAACAAGGCATTCCATATTGTTTCAGCATCCTTGTTTGCCATATAAATTTCTATACCTCCAGAACCTGTATAACCTGTTGTTGACACAATCACATCAGGGATACCTGCAACAGTAACCTTCTTAAATGTATAGTAAACCATATCTGTAACCGGTTCGGAGATTATCTTCTGTACTAACTCCATGGCTTTTGGCCCCTGAATAGCAAGCTGGGCAATTTCATCTGATGCATTATAAAGCTCTTTTCCAACTGCAACGCCCATAAGGTTAGCATTCTTTACACACCATTCCCAGTCCTTGTCAATATTTGCAGCATTTACCACCAAAAAATAGGTTTCTGCATCAATCCTGTAAACAAGCAGGTCGTCGACAATACCCCCTCTTCCGTTTGGGAAACAGGTGTACTGTACCTTTCCGTCTGTAAGTGCTGCTACATTGTTAGTTGTTAATCTCTGGATGAAATCAAATGCTTTTGGGCCTTTGACCCAGAATTCACCCATATGCGATACATCAAAAACGCCAACTCCGTTACGTACGGTTTCGTGTTCGAAATTTACCCCTTCGTACTGCACAGGCATAAGATAACCTGCAAAAGGAACCATCTTGGCCCCAAATGCCTCATGAAATTTTGTAAAAACTGTATGTTTCATAACTTTATATTGTTTAGGTCTGAAATTGAAAACACTTAAGAATCTTAATATCTGCAAAAGTAACAAAAATGGCTTTCCTGCGTCATAACAGCATAGTCATTATTCAATTTCCTTTTTTTACTTTTGTTTTTCTAATTCTTTTCTTTTTATGAAATACATGCCATTTATTTCAATAATTTCATTATTGGGTTTAATCCTTTCAGCATCCAATGTTTATGCACAGAAAGACTGCATTGTGAAACAGGAGAATCTTGTCCGTCACGTCTATACCCTTGCTTCTGACTCAATGGCCGGTAGGAAGACAGGAGAGATGGGACTGAGAATCGCAGCAGAATATATTGCCGGGGAGTTCAAAGAAGCAGGCCTTATTCCTTTTGCATCTGACAGCAGCTATTTTCAAACTTTTTCTTTATATATGTCTGTTGATCACAGGATAGAATTTACTGGTATTCACAAAAAGGTTAGTTCATTCGCTGTTGCAAGTAACTATTTGAACCCGACAGATACCATGGTTATGGTTTTCAATGATCCCAGGTCACCAATGCCCTCATCGGTAATTAATGATAACAAAACATTTTTGCTGTTAAATCCTGAAAACCAGAAACAGGCAGGTAAAGTTGTGAGAAAACGACATGGAGAGGGGATAAGGCGTTTTATTATTATTGCAGACGGACCGGCATGGGAATACCAGCTTCTGAGGAATGAGATGCCTGACAGGTCTTACCGTCTTAAAAGCAAAAATTCAAATTCCGGGTTAGAGAAGGTAATTAAAGGACTTGACAGTTTGGTGGTAGTAATTATGCGGCCTCAGGAAATTGCTCAGATTATCGGATACAAACCCGATTTTGACATGCTGGAGGAGGAGGTGAGAAAGAACAGGGCACTGATAAGAATAGGAGCCCCAACGACATTTCAGTATCTGCCGGGAAGAATAGATTCGATCATGACCGAAAATATTGCAGGAATGGTAAAAGGAGAGCGTGGAAATGATCAGGTGGTTGTTATTACAGCCCATTACGATCATGTTGGAACAGACAGGAAAGGATTAAATGCAGGTGCAGATGATAATGCATCAGGTACTGCTGCACTTGTCGAGATAGCCAGGGTGTTGAAGTGCCTTCAGGATTCGGGTGCTGTTTTCAAAGGATCTGTTCTCTTTGTGGCCTTTTCTGCCGAAGAAGCTGGACTTCTGGGCTCGGAATTTTTCGTCATGAGTAAAGAGTTTGCCACTGTCAAACCTCTGCTGAATATGAATTTGGATATGATTGGCAGAAGTGTGAAGTATGGTTTTATTGAAACTTTCAGGTTACAGTCAACGGGTTATACCGAAGATTTATCGAGGCGTGAATCTTATGTATATCTTATGAATAAAGGTAAAGGTACACGCAGGTATGTAAGATATGCCGAAAGGGCTGCCAAATATCATCCAGGGTTCAATATAGACAGATCTCCGGGACTTATTGAACGCGTTACGTTCAGATATGGGTCTGACCATGCAAATTTCATTAAAAAGAAGATACCGGTTTTGGTGTGGTTTACCGGACTTCACCCAGATTATCATACTCCGGGTGATACACCTGATAAAATTGACTATGATAACATGGCAAAAATCACATGCGTAATAATTAAAGCCACTACAGAAATCATAACAAGATAAAAAAAAAGGTCTCAGCATGCTGAAACCTCCCATTTTCCATTCAGTTGGAGCAGAACTATGCGAGCACAGCCTGCTCCCTCTGAAAGTGTAAAACCAATTAATTTACTGAAAATTAAAGAACTGAAAATATGTCTGTGAAGACGGGGTTCAAAGCAAAGGCTGTGGCTGTTGCCACAGCCCTGAATAAGTAATTATTCGGCAACTTGTTCTTCAACCTGCGGTTCAGCTTCTACTGGAGCTTCTTCCTGAACTTGTTCTTCAACCATTTCGGTATCAGTAGCTTCAACTTCTTCTTCGGTTGCTTTTGGAGTGCAAGCGATGAAACCAAGTGAGAAAATTGCAGCAATTGCCAGGCTTAAAAATACTTTCTTCATGATAAAAATTGTTTTTGGTTAAACGTTTAAAAAAACTATTCATCTTTTCATTGCCCGAAACAGGAAAGGTAACCCAAAAAAATAAGTATTTTTGAAAAAATATTTTAAGGTTACTTTTTGTACCCTTGTCAATTAATAATGGCAGATGAAGGAGGAAAGTGCGGCAAGGCAGGAGGAGCAGATACTTGTTAAGGTGCGTGAAGGCAATAATGAGGCTGCAGCCCGCCTGTACAGGATGAATTATCCGGCTGTTTTCCATTTCGTTGTCAGAAACCATGGCGACGAAGATGAAGCAGCGGAGATTTACCAGCAGGCATTCGTTATCCTGTTTGAAAAACTACAGGATCCGATGTTCAGGCTGCACTCTTCTGCAGGTACGTTCCTGTATGCAGTGTCGAGAAACCTCTGGCTTGCCAGTCTGAAAGAGAGGAGGCGGTTCATTGCCGACGCATCCGAAGAGATCATTGGAGCAGGCAGTGATGAAGATCAGGTTATGCAACAGGTTCTTTCTCAGGAGAGGGATTTCAATGCAATGGAGCAAAGCCTTGACATGCTTGGGGAACCATGCCGGACACTGCTAAAATTGTTCTATCACGAATCGATGAGTATGGAACAGATTGCAGAAAACATGGGGTATACCAATGCTGATAATGCAAAGAACCAGAAGTATAAATGTTTGATGCGACTTCGCAGAATTTTTGATAAGAAAACAGGAGGTGGATCTGATTCAGAATGATAAAATCTACCTGAATTAATTAGGAAAGAAGAGATGAAAAAGTGGACAACAGAAGATTTTGACAGCTACCTGATGAACCGGATGGACAGTGAGAGCAGGGATCTGTTTCAACAGGATCTCGGTAATGACAGCAAACTGGCAGATGAATTTTTTGCTCATTCCGGAACTGTGCACCTTATACAGAAAGCATTTGATCGTAAGATATTGAGAAAGAGGATAATAAAAATTCATCACGAGAGCTTTGGTGATAAGGATCTTATGATTCATCTTAAAACCGAACGCCGGAGACGAATATTCATAGCAACCGGGCAGCTTGCTGCAGCAGCATCAGTAGCAGCAATTGTTACTGTTGCTCTATTGTATATGCTCAATGGACTGGGAATGAGTCATAAAGATGCTTATATGGAATTGAGAAATGAGGTTCAGGATATATACAGTACTCAGGAGGTTCTAAAACGGGAAATAAAAAGAAGTAACGAGCCTCAGGTTCTGTTTACCGGTTCCTCTTTTGCGCTAACCTCCAACGGTATCCTGGCTACCAATTATCATGTTATCCGGGGCCTTGACTCAGTTTGGGTAAGTAATTACACCGACAGCCTGATAAGATATACTGCTGCAATTGTTTATTCTAACCCTGAAACAGATATTGCACTCCTGAAAATCGTTGACCCCCAGTTTAAAGGGTTTGGTACCCTTCCTTATTCACGGTCAAATACCCGTGCAGAAATGGGAGAATATGTTTTTACATTAGGCTTCAGCAAACAGGATGTGGTGTTCGGAGAAGGCTCAGTAAGCTCGGTGAGCGGATACAAGAGCGATACAACATCATATCAGGTGAGCATACCTGTAAACCCTGGAAACAGCGGAGGACCTCTGTTCGATTCAAAAGGCTACCTGCTGGGTATGATCTCCGGTAAGAATACCCTGAAAGAAGGGGTAGGATTTGCCGTAAAAAGCGAATATCTTTTTGCTGCACTCGCAGAATTAGACAAATCAGATCTTGAAAACTCACCTGCCATTAAATACAAAAACCGTATTTCCGGTAAGAAGCGCCCCGATCAGCTTAAAACCCTCCAACCACTTGTCTTTAGGGTTCAAATAGCCAGGTGATATATTGGCTAAATAGCAAATAATCAAGGCAATAAAGTTATTAACAAAGTTTGTTAACAACGTGTGTAAAACTTATTGTTTTTGTAAATAATTGTAAAACAAAAAGTAAATAATACAAATATTTGGGTTGATTTGCTTTCGCAAAATCGGTATTATATATTTGCCTTGACTTGAGAATGAATTATCTTTTCTGTTTTCCCACCTGCAGTTTCTTTTTTGTGTAAGTTCCGGATCCCTTGCAATATTAACCTAAAATTAAGGAGATATGCAAAAGGATGAGGCTGATCTTAAACTGTTTTACACAAACCCGTTTGAATTATTGCTCAGGTACCAACAGGTATTTGAACTTATCGCAAGAAGATATGCCTGTAATGGGTACTATCCTTTTTCTCATTGTGAAGAGATAGTTCAACATGTGAACGAAAAGGTGTTTACGAGAATAGAACGCATTGTAAACCAGTTTGATGGCAGGGTGATGGTTAGAACTTACCTGTCAGCAATTTGCAGAAATATAATAATGGAATATGTCAGGGGACTGAAAAGGAGGCAGGTGCTTTTAACCGAATATCTCATGAACTGTGATGAGCAACCATTGATACCATATCCGGTTAATTATGTGATCGTGGAGGAGTGCAGACGACTCGACCGGGTTATGATTATGCTGGGTGCAAAGAGATACAAACTGTGGTTGATGATGAAGCTTTTATACAGAATCAGGGTTCATTATGATGATTTTGCAGCTGTAAATGTAAGGGCGGCAAAATCAATTACAGGTGAAATTTTGGTTCGGTTGAACGAAGATGTTGACATGAGGGACAGAGATATCTACGAAATTGTATTTCATTTCTTCCTGAAATTTGAATCCCATTTGTCACATCCTGATACTCTCCGTAAATGGTTTAACCTGAAAACATCAGAAATTATTGCTCTGATGAACGGAACACCATCACGTGCCGCCTATTGTGAAGATACTTTACAGTTGCTAGTCGAAAAATACTTCGACCTGGTGGGTTCCGGTGAATATGTGCCAATGAAAGAAAATGCAATAGGAAAAAATGGAAAAGTGACAGGTTATAAGATGCTGAAGGCGGTTAGAAAGAAATAAATTCAATGATCAAACTGCAAAATATGCACTAAATGGAAAACTCAAAACATCTTACACAAATCGAAACGGCCCTTTATTCCGAGTACCTGATGGGCTGTAATTCAGGTAAGAATGTGACAGTTGACTGTCTTACCGACCATCTTGAAAATTGTACAGACTGCAGGAAAAAGGTCATGGAAATCTGTGATTTAGTACCCCTTTTAGGGCTATTTCTTGATGATGACAAATACAGATATGTCAGGGACTCCGGCAATATTAAAAGAGATTGGCTTAAAAGGGCAGTGATGCAAATAAGACTGCTGTTTCAGGTTTTCAGTAAAACGGCGTTAAATTTTATTCAGGCTCTCCGGTTAGTTCGTGAGGTGCCGCATCACGGATTATAATATTGATGATTTCACCCGGTTTCAGATGTTCCCCATTCGTTACAATCACCTCCTGGTCCACCTCCGGTGAATCAAACCATGTCCTGCCGATAGCGTTCTCTTCATCAGATGAATCGATAATAACCTCCATTACCGAACCTATCAGGGATGAGTTCTTGTTCAAGGAGATCTCATCCTGAATATCCATCAGGATAGCTGCACGTTCCTCTTTTACCTCATCGGGGATGTTGTCATTTAACCTGGCTGCCATTGTTCCCTCCTCTTCAGAATATCTGAAGACACCGAGCCTGTCAAATTCAATCTCCTTCACGAAGTTTAGAAGTGCTCGAAAATCCTCTTCGGTTTCACCCGGGAAACCTGTAATAAGGGTTGTTCGGATAGCGATTCCAGGAACCTCTTTCCGGATACGTTTTATCAGCCTGCGGCTTTCTGCTGCTGAATGCCCCCGCTTCATCGCCTTGAGAATGGGGTCAGATGCATGCTGGAACGGGATATCGAGATATGGGAGGATTTTATCTGACCGGGCTAAAAGAGGAAGAACATCAAGAGGAAATCCGGCAGGATATGCATAATGCAGACGTATCCACTCTGTTCCGGCAACAGCTTCAAGCTTTGTGAGAAGATCTTTCAGGCTGGCAGGTTGTTTTAAGTCGTTGCCATAGGATGATAGATCCTGAGCAACAAGTATCAGCTCTTTTACACCCCGGCTGCTGAGATATTCTGCCTCCCTGACCAGCATGTCAACCGGTGTTGATTTATGTCTTCCCCTGATTGAAGGAATGATGCAGAATGTACATTTTCTGTTACACCCTTCACTTATCTTAAGGTAAGCATAGTGAGAAGGAGTGGAAACAAGCCTCTCGTGATTCCTGTCGGTGCAAAACCGGGTATTGAGCTTCTTAAGTATGTTTTGCAGTTCATCAACCCCAAAAAAAAGGTCAACTTCGGGCAACCCGGCAATCAGGTCTTTCATATACCGTTGTGACAGGCAGCCGACAACTATTATCCTGCCAACATCACCCCGTTTCTTCAACTCTACAAGTTCCAGGATGGTATCAACAGACTCTTCACTTGCATCTGCAATAAAACCGCAGGTGTTGACAATGGCAACATCAGTGCTGTTAGGGGAATCGTCAATGGAAACATTCCATCCGCCAACGCTTAGCTGCAAAGCGAGGTGTTCGCTGTCAACCAGGTTCTTTGAGCATCCTAGCGATATGATGGAGATGGAACGGTTATTTAACATGCCGGTATTATCCTGCAAAAATGGATTCCACGAAACGACGGCGGTTGAAGATCTGCAGGTCTCCAATTTTTTCACCAATTCCGATATATTTTACCGGAATCCTGAACTGGTCTGAAATACCAATAACTACTCCCCCTTTTGCAGTGCCGTCAAGCTTAGTCAGAGCCAACGCATTAACCTCTGTAGCTGCGGTGAACTGGCGTGCCTGTTCAATTGCGTTCTGTCCGGTTGATGCATCGAGTATGAGCAGCACTTCATGAGGTGCATCGGGAATTACTTTCTGCATCACATTTTTGATCTTTGTGAGTTCATTCATCAGATTCACTTTATTGTGAAGCCTTCCTGCAGTGTCAATTATCACCACGTCAGCCTGTTGGGCACAAGCAGACTGCAGAGTGTCAAAAGCAACAGCAGCAGGGTCTGAACCCATCTTTTGTTTGATCAATGGTACACCGGCCCGTTCTGCCCAGATTGTAAGCTGATCTACCGCAGCAGCCCTGAAAGTATCAGCAGCCCCCAATAGGACATTATATCCGGAGTTTTTATACTGATGTGCAAGTTTACCGATGGTTGTGGTTTTTCCAACTCCGTTCACTCCTACAACCATTATCACATAAGGCCTCTTATTTTTAGGAAGGGTAAAATCATCACCTCCTTCAGAACCATGTAACAGCAGAAGGTTTATTATCTCATCCCGCAAAACAGAGTTAAGCTCCGAAGTGCCCATATATTTGTCACGTGCAATCCTCTCTTCAATCCTTTTAATTATATTCAGTGTTGTAGAAACCCCGACATCGGAAGATATCAGGATCTCCTCCAATTCATCAAGAACACCCTCGTCAACTTTCGACTTTCCTATCAGTGCTCTGGATATCCTGCTGAAAATGGTTTCTTTAGTCCTGGACAAACCTTTGTCGAGATTGCTCTGGTCGTCTTTCGAGAAAATCCTGAATATGCCCATGACACCTGATAATTAATGAATATTTATCTGTTGATTTTTTATCATCCAAAGAAAAAAAAGATAACTCCCCCCAAATGGAGAAGTTATCTCAAAGGATGAACTCCGGTCATATTATTTCTTAAGGAACTCTTCAACCGATTCAACGGGAAGAATGTTTTCCTTGAAGGTATATGTATTGCTGCCGGGAGCTTTAACCATCCTGATAACTTTTGCCACACTTCTACCCTTGGTCTGCAGGGTTGCAACTACTTTCTTTGCCATAATTATTACTATTTAATTTCCCTGTGAACCGTAACTTTCTTAAGGATCGGATTATACTTCTTCAACTCAAGCCTCTCAGGAGTGTTTTTCTTGTTCTTCATACTAATGTACCTCGAAGTTCCTGGCATTCCGCTTTGCTTGTGCTCGGTACATTCAAGTATGATCTGGTGTCTTACGTCTTTCTGTTTCTTGGCCATAATAAACCTCTCTTCTTTTAGGGGTGCAAAAATACAAAGATTTTTACAATCAACAAACCTGATAATTTAAAAATTTAGCCCATCAACCAATGAATTAATCAAACCAATTGCCTCATCTGTTTCTGAATCGGTTATGGTAAGGGGAGGAGCTATGCGAAAGGCATTGTCGCAGAAAAGAAACCAGTCGGTCAGGATTCCGTGATCCAGAGCTTTTCTTACAAATTCCTTTATACATATCTCTGCCTTTAACTGCACGGCAATCATGAGTCCATGTTGCCTTATATCCTCAACGGCTGAATGATTTTGAAGCCCTTCAACAAACTTGTTTCCTTTTTGTATTACTTCATCAGCAAATCCGGGTTTATCAATCAGGTTTATTGAAGCAAGGGCGGCTGCGGCTGAAACCGGATGGCCACCAAAGGTAGTAATATGACCAAGTACCGGGTTATCCATAAAAACCGACATCATTTCAGGGCTGGCAGTGAAAGCTCCTATTGGCATGCCGCCACCCATCCCTTTGGCAAAGGTGATCACGTCGGGTATTATCCCGTAATGTTCAAAAGCGAACATCTTTCCGGTACGCCCGAACCCTGTCTGTACCTCATCAAAGATAAGAACTGAACCTGTGATATTGCATCTTTCCCTCAAAGTTGCAAGGAATTCCGGATTCGCTGCGACAATTCCCCCTTCACCCTGGATAACTTCAGTGATCACTACAGCAGTATCTTTTGTTATGGCATCAAGTGCCTCCATGTTATTGAAAGGTAACCTGGTAACTCCGGGCAGCAGATCCCCGTAACCCGATTTGTAATAGTCGTTTCCGATAATACTCAGACAGCCGTGGGTGCTTCCATGATAGGAATTTGTGAAACTCACAATTCCGCTACGGCCCGTGTATTTCTTTGCAAGTTTTAAAGCCCCCTCATTTGCCTCACTGCCCGAATTCACAAGGTAAGTGCTTTTCAGAGGGTGGGGCAGGAGGGATGCGAGTTTCTCAGCAAGCAATACCTGGGGTGATTGAATTATATCCCCATAAACCATCAGGTGCATGTATTTTTCAAGCTGCCGTTTCACAGCTTCAATAACGGCAGGATTACAGTGTCCGACATTATTCACAGAAACACCTGAGATCAGGTCAACGATCTTTTTGCCATCCGGTGTGTAGAGATAAATCCCTTCAGCTTTCTCAATCTCAATAGCCAGCGGAGCATCAGATGTTTGCGCCAGGTATTTGAAGAAAAGTTCTCTTTTGTTCATGATCTCCCGTTATTTCCTGAAAAAAACAGTCAGCCAGACAGCCGGTGGTTTGTGTGAGGTGTATGTTACCTTGTGCCTGCACCTTGCAGGTATAAGGATATGATCACCAGGAATCAGTTTCATCTCTTCACCATCGTCAAATAGAATTTTTGCTTCCCCGGTTAAAAGAAGTACCCATTCATTTTCCTCCTGATCGTACCATTTGCCTTCCGGAGTAATATGACCTGTGGAAACAATCTGCTCAATTCTCAGGTTTTTAGTCACTAACAGATCCTGAAAATTCTCCTTTTCAGGGTCATCTTGTCCCGGAAGAATCGAAAAAATATTTCCCTTTGGAGTTTTCATAACAAAAATTGTCCAGGGGTGCTTTATTCGACAAACATAACACTTTTCAATTAAAAAAAATAAGAAAGAGAGCAAACCGGACTGGTTAAAGTTCAGCAATACCTTTTCCCTGCCTTATCAGCTTGATATCATCGTCAGTGCAGTCTATTACTGTTGTAGGACGATTATCACCGTAGCCACCGTCGATTACCAGATCTACATCATTAATAAACTTCTCATGAATCAGTTCAGGATCGGTTGTGTATTCCAGAACATCATCATCATCGCGTACTGAGGTTGACATCATTGGATGCCCCAGGGTTTTTACCAGAAGACGGGCTATGTTGTTATCCGGGATCCGTATCCCGATGGTTTTTCTGTTGCTGAGGACCACCCGTGGTATCCTGTTGTTTGCTTCAATGATGAATGTGAAAGGGCCTGGTGTATATCTGCGTATAAGTTTGAATATTGGATTACTGAGAGGTTTGGTGTACATCGACAGATCGGCGAGATCATTAAAAATAAATGTAAACCTGGCTTTTTCAGGTTTTACCCCTTTTATTCTTGCAAGCCTTTCAATAGCTTTGGGTTTCATAATGCTGCAACCTAAGGCATAAACCGAATCAGTTGGATAAATAATTATACCACCCTGATCCATGATCTCAACAGCAGCATCAATCTGGCGTTGTATCGGGTTCTCGGGATATATCTTAATCAGCATGATAATAAAATAAAAAACGGGCAAGCTACTTACATCGCACCGCTACGACTGCCTACCCTTGCTTCCTTCCGGACCTGGGGGAGTTCAACAGGAGCTGGTCGTATAAGACTTACCCGCCTGCAAATATATCAATTCTTTCAATAAAAATGCAAATTGAAATATGATTTTCATGAAAAAACCTGTAGGTTTGCATATAATTAATTGTCCGGCATTAATGCTTCGGGAATTCTGAATCCGGAGAAACAAACCGGTATGCATTTGAAAATTACATTAATAAGATTATGGATATTAGTCTTGTGATACCATTGTTAAATGAAGAGGAATCGCTTCCTGAGCTTTGCGGTTGGATTGAACGGGTTATGACAGACCATAATTTCAGTTATGAGATTATTCTGGTTGATGACGGAAGCACCGACAGGTCGTGGAATGTCATTATGAATCTCAGTTCTGCCAATTCAAACATTAGAGGGATAAGATTTCAGCGCAACTTTGGTAAAAGTGCTGCTCTTCACACAGGTTTTCAGTATGTTAAGGGAGATGTCGTTATAACCATGGATGCTGACCTTCAGGACAGTCCTGATGAAATACCTGAACTTTACAGAATGATAACCGATGATGGATATGACCTTGTAAGCGGATGGAAAAAGAGGCGTTACGATCCTTTGTCGAAAACTATACCCACAAGGCTCTATAACTGGGCAACAAGAAAGATGTCCGGAATAAAACTCCACGATTTCAATTGCGGCCTGAAAGCCTACCGCAGAGTGGTGGTTCAAAACATTGATGTTTACGGGGAAATGCACCGGTATATTCCTGTTATTGCAAAGTGGGCCGGGTTTGGAAATATAGGCGAAAAAGTTGTCCAACACCGGAAGCGTCAGTATGGAGTAACCAAATTCGGTATGAGCAGGTTCATCAGAGGCCCCCTTGATCTGCTGACAATATCTTTTGTGAGTAAATTTAAAAAGCGTCCGATGCACCTTTTTGGTATCTGGGGATCTGTGATCTTTATTATCGGGTTTATTATTGCTGCATATCTGGCTTATGCAAAATTTTTCCATGAAGCTTTCAATATGACTGACAGGCCTCTTTTCTTCTTTGGACTTCTGTGTATGGTAATTGGCACACAATTGTTTATGACAGGGTTTCTTGCTGAATTGGTATCACGCAGCGCACCTGACAGAAATCAGTACAATATTTCAGAAACAACCGGATTCGATATAAATGAAAAGTGAGAATAGCAAAACCATTGTTATTCTGGGCACTGCCTGGCCATTGCGGGGAGGGCTGGCTGCTTACAATGAGCGACTGGCAAGAGAGTATATAGCTCAAGGTCACAGGGTTATTCTTTATGGTTTCAGATTGCAGTACCCGTCATTTCTTTTTCCAGGTAAATCGCAGTATTCGCAGATGCCTGAACCTGACGGGCTCGATATCAGGGCAAGGGTTAATTCAATCAATCCTCTGAACTGGTTCAGGACAGCAAAGGAAATCAGAAGGCTCAATCCTGACCTTCTGGTGATCAAATACTGGCTCCCTTTTATGGCTCCATGTCTTGGCACCATTGCCAAACTGGTGAAACGTAGGAGAAAAACCAGGGTTGTATCTGTGGTTGATAACATGATACCACATGAACGGCGCCCCGGCGACAGATTGCTGTCCGGTTATTTTGTGCAACAGGTGGACGGATTTGTTGCTATGACAGAATCTGTTTTGGAAGATATTGCAGGTTTCGACCGGAAAAAGCCAAGGGTATTGTGTATGCACCCTCTGTATGACCATTTTGGTGATCGAACTCCGAAAGATGATGCACGATCTGTTCTCGGGCTCGTTCCCGATGCAAAATATATTCTGTTTTTTGGCCTGATAAGAGATTACAAGGGGCTGGATATTTTGCTGCGCGCAATGACTGACCAAAGGATCAGGGAGTTGGATGTGAAACTAATTGTAGCAGGGGAGTTTTATTCCGATCCGACTCAATACCACCACATGATTGAAGTGATGAAACTTGAAGATGATATAATAATGCATTCGGAATTCATTCCCGATGATAAAGTGGCATATTATTTCAATGCAGCGGATCTGGTTGTTCAGCCCTACAAATCAGCCACCCAAAGTGGAGTTACACAGATAGCGTATCATTTCCACAAACCTATGATAGTGACCAATGTCGGGGGCCTGCCTGAGATGGTTCCTGACGGTATAGCAGGTTATGTGGTAAGCCCGGATCATACTGAAGTTGCTGATGCAATAGCGGATTTCTACAACAACAACCGTGAGCAGGCAATGTCTGAAGCTGTTGCCATTGAAAAGCTGAAGTATTCATGGACAACCCTTACAGAAAAAATTGCCGGTGTGGCAGGGCTGCACCACCTCCTTAGCTAAGTTTTTCTTTATTATTTATTAATAGTAGAAATACTTACCCTGAGTATTGTCTGATCAATCACTCTGGAAGGCATTTACTATGCAATATTATTTGTTAGTGTGTTTTTACTGATATATTTTCAATGGATTGATGTGAGCATTATTTTTACTATCTTTGTTCTCAGGGATATAAGATTCAATTACTGACACAGATGAGCAGAGGATTTGTAAAAGAAGACGACCAGGAGGATGTTCCCATGGTTCCACCCAGGGCATATCTGCCTGCAGGCGTACCAAATTATGTGACCCGTAATGGTATGGATGCTTTGCTGGCCGAGAGAGAAAGCCTGATAAGTGAGAAGGAACATCTGAACATTTCAGATGACAGGGAGCGGCGTATAGCGGTGAACCACCTCCACGGAAGGCTGAAACTGCTCGACGAACGGATAAATACAGCCAGAATCATGGAGCCGCAGGGTAAAACCCTGAAGGAGGTCAGGTTTGGGACAACAGTAAAAATCCGGGCAGTAGCAACCAACGAAGTGCTTGAAGTACAGATCGTAGGGGTGGATGAAGCTAATGCAGCAAATGGCAGAATATCTTTCATATCACCCCTTGCAAAAGCCCTGATAAATAAAAAAGCCGGAGACAAAGCTGTTCTGAAATTGCCACGTGAAGAAAAAGTCTTTGAGGTGGTTGAGGTGATGGTGGGAAATACATGAACCTATGATGTTCACCAAATCCTTATCAAGATGTTCAGAAGTATATCTATTGTTTGTATAGAAGTCTCCGATGTTCCAAAGCCTTCAACAGAAACGAATGATCTGGATACCAAATTGGACGAAGATGGCATGGCGTTCTCCATCACCTGAGATGCAGCCCGTAAGAAGTACAAGTACCTGGTAAAGCGCCACTTTCGCGACTTCGACAGCATCGAAGATGCGGTCCTTGACCACGCTAAAATCCTATCCCTGCCGCACTTCGACCACGCCCAGTCCCACAAAGGCAACCCCAAAGCCTTCGCCCGGGCACTCCAGGCAGGCACAAAAAAGTACGCCACCAGCCCGAAATATGCGGAGGTGCTGGAAAAAGTGATTGAGATGGTGGAGGGGGTGATCCGATAATTTTACGCTTTTCTTTCTCCTGCACTAGCAGCGGGTTTCCGCAGTTATTTTCAGTATCCGTTCAGGATGCTAACAACTTTTTTCATTAATTCACCGGATATATGTGAGAGTTTGGTATTTTTGGGGGTGAGGTAATAAATAATTCAAGATGAATTAATCCATTGAACCAATGTCAACAAAAACCATTACCGGCCAGATAAGAAAAATTGCGCTTGAAATCATTGCTGCCCAAACAGAGGGAATTAGATATTCTGAGCTTGCGCGTAAGATTCTTGAACGAAATCCCGCCTTCAACAAAAATACCATTAGTGGTGCTACCTGGGATTTGGCTCTTCAGTTTCCGGATCAAATCTATAAGCCTGACAAGGGAGTTTACAGGTTACTTCGTTTTAAGGAGGATGTGCCAATCCAGCCCTATGAATCTGAAATAAAAACCTCCAAGAAAAAGTCTACGAAAGAAGAAGACTTTTATAAACCTTTTGCAGACTGGTTGGTCAACGAACTAGAGGAATGCACTTCTGCCATTGAACTCGGAGGCAATATCCTTCGCGACAAATGGGGTACACCTGATGTGATTGGTTTGAGAGAGTCGAAGAGGAGCGATATCCTCCAATTTCCTACTGAGATCATTTCGGCAGAAATAAAGCTCGATTCTAATGGCCTAATAACTGCCTTCGGGCAGGCTTGTGCATATAAAATCTTTTCACACAAATCCTATATTGTTGTGCCGAACCGCTCCCAAATTGAGGATATTACCAGGCTCGACACTCTTTGTAGACAATTTGGTATTGGATTGATATTGTTTGATGCAACGAATATAGATGACCCGAAATTTGAAATACGATCCAGAGCAATCAAATATGAGCCAGACATGTTCTTTGTGAATAAAAACCTGAAGATCATTGAAGATAAGCTATTCAGATAAGTACTTTTCTATAACATCTGAATTTTAATCAAACTGTAAATGGAAACTCTGAAATCAATCTCATTTTTGAATAATTCAATGAAGATAAATACACAATCGCTTCAACCGCTTATCAACTTTATCTACTCGGTAGCCGACCAGATATTGATTAACACTTACGAGCCGAGCAAATACAAAGATGTTATCCTCCCAATGACCGTTATCAGGCGTTTGGATGCAGTATTGGAGCCAACTAAAGACAAGGTGTTGGAAACACACGAAAAATATAAAGACAAACTAAACGACCTGACTGCTTTGCTTACCAGCAAGCAAAACGGAAGCGGACACGCATTTTACAATACTTCGCCCTACACTTTGAAAAAGTTGTTGGACGACCCAAAAAATCTTCGAAGCAATTTTGAAAATTACCTGAACGGCTTTTCATACAATGTGCAAGACATTATCAGCAAGTTTAAGTTTCGCAACGAATTGGAAACGCTGGACGAAGCAGGTAAACTGTTTTCGACTATCGAAAAATTTGTTTCGCCTAAAATTGACTTACGACCTCAGAGCTTACCGCCTTTGGCAATGGGTTATGTGTTTGAAGATTTGCTCCGCAGGTTTAATGAAGCTACCAATGCCGAAGCAGGACGCCACTTTACGCCCCGTGAAATTATTGAACTAATGACACACGTTTTGTTTTTGCCCGTGAAAGAGCAAATCCAAAACGGAACATTTCTCATTTACGACCCCTGTACCGGTTCGGGGGCAATGCTTACCGAAAGCAAAAAATACATTACCGATGAAGACGGTGAAATAAAATCGAAAGCCACCGTTCACGTGTACGGACAGGAAAATACGCCTACCATTTACGCCATTTCAAAATCGGATATGTTGTTGAAAGGCGAAGACCCTGAAAAAATTGTGTATGGCAGCACGTTGAGCCAATATGGTTTTGAGAAAGAACTTCGCTTCGATTTTATGCTTACCAATCCGCCTTACGGCACAAGTTGGGCAGATGATAAAAAAGCATTGAGTATTGGCGACAAAGGCAAAATCATTGACCCACGTTTTCAAATCAAGAAGCAGTATGTGGCAGAACCTGCTGTTACCCGTGTGAATGACGGACAGTTGATGTTTGTGTTGCATATGCTGAGCAAAATGAAAGACACCGAGCAAGGCAGCCGCATTGCTTCTGTTCACAATGGTTCGGCTTTGTTTACAGGCGATGCAGGCCAAGGCGAAAGCGAAATACGCAAGCACATTATTGAAAGCGATATGCTCGAAGCTATCATTGCTTTGCCTAACGATATTTTTTACAACACAGGTATTCCCACTTACATTTTCATCATTACCAACCGAAAGCCGAAACACCGAAAAGGCAAAGTGCAACTCATCAATGCCAATGGCGACCAGTTTTATGGCAAGATGAAAAAATCGTTGGGAAGCAAACGCAACGAGTTGGTAACAAGCAACATTAACGACATTACCAGACTCTATCTCGATTTTAAGGAAACCGACTTTAGCAAATTGTTCGACAACAACGAGTTTGGCTACAGCCAAATTATTGTGCATCGCCCTTTACGCCTGATGGTACAGTTTACCGCCAAGCGGTTGGCTTCGCTTCGTTTTGTGAGCAACAACCCTGCTTTGCGTGAAGAACTTTACAAAGAATTTGGTAACGAAGTGTATGACAAAAAAGCCACCAACGAACTGGAACAATGGCTGCTCAACTATTTTTTGCAAGACAGTGACGAAGAAGAAACCGAAGACGGAGAAGCAGAAGTCACCCTTGCATCCTTGCCCAAGACGAAACAGAAAATTGTAAAACAATTGTGTGATACCGCCATTTGGCAACGTGACCTTGACCTGATGAACCACGCCAAAAAACTGGCTGAGATCTTTGGTGATAAATTGTTTTCCGACTTTAATGTGTTTGAAGAACTGTTGGACAAGGCTGTAAAGACGGGCAATTGCCCGTCTCTTCCAGCCAAAGACAAAAAAGATTTGCTGGGTGCCGTAAGCTGGACAGACCCCAAAGCAGCAGCCGTGATAAAAAAGAAACACAAAGACGGCAGCATAGAATATGTAAGCGACCCTGCTTTGAAAGATTACGAAAACATCCCGCTGAAAGAAGACATACAAACCTTTTTTGAACGGGAAGTAATACCCTTTGCTGATGATGCCTGGTGGAATGCTGACGAAACCAAAATTGGCTACGAAATAAACTTCAACAAATATTTTTACCAATACACCCCGCCACGCAGCAAAGCTGACATAGCTGCCGACCTGTTTGCCATTGAACACGAAACCGAAAACCTGTTAAAAGAAATTACGCAATGAGTCAAAATCAACTAAATAATTTGCCGGTGGATATTTCCGGTCTTTTTCATTCAGTTGCCGAACTCATCGCTCAGGCACGCAAGCGAGTTGCTATTTCGGTAAATGCCGAAGCCACACTCCTGAATTTCAGGGTGGGCTTTTATATTCAATCATTCATTTTGGAAGGCAACCGGGCTCCTTATGGCAAACAAGTCATCGTAAATCTGGCTGAACAACTTACCCAAAACTTTGGCTCCGGCTGGTCCGACAAACATTTAAGACATTGTCTCCGCACGGCAGAGAGTTTTACTGAAGAGCAGATTGTCTCCGCAGTGCAGAGACAATTAAACTGGACTCATATAAAAACGCTGGCATACGAAAACGACCCACTTAAAAGAGAGTTTTATTTAGAAATGGCTGTACTAAACCGATGGAACACAAGAACCCTCGTTGAGCAAATAGATAAAATGCTGTTTGAACGTACCGCAATAACTGCAAAACCACAGGATAAGATTCAAAAAGCCCTGGTAGAACTTAAAGAAGAAAACAGTGTTCAACCCGATTTGGTTTTCAAGAGCAGCTATATCCTTGATTTTATGGGCTTAAAAGGAGCATATTCCGAAATGGATTTAGAAACAGCACTTGTTGTTAATCTGCAACAATTTATTATGGAATTGGGCAACGGCTTCGCTTTTCTCGAAAGGCAAAAACGAATTCCCGTAGATGCTGTTGATTACCACTTAGACCTGCTTTTTTATCACCGCAAGCTAAAACGATTGGTTGCCATAGACCTGAAACTTGGTAAGTTTAAACCCGGGTACAAATCGCAAATGGAGCTTTACCTGCGTTGGCTCGAAAAAAACGAAATGCAGCAAGGTGAAGAACCACCACTGGGCCTTTTGCTATGTAGCGAAGGCAATACCGAGCATGTAGAGCTGCTTATGCTCCACAACAACCAGATTAAAGTAGCCCAATACCTTACCGAACTGCCCGACAAACAATGGTTTGCCGACAAACTGCACCGCGCATTGGAAATTGCCAAAATGAATCAAAAGGAGAAGGAATGATAGCAGCAGAAGTGAAATATAAAACAACAGGAATTGACTGGATGCCTGAAGTGCCTGAGCATTGGGAGATTATTCGTTTAAAAAATATCGTTCAAATAAATGCAGACAAACTTTCGGAACAAACACCAAAGAACACATTGATAAATTACATTGATATAACCAATGTGAATGGAGACGGTGATATTCTGGAAGTCCAACAACTAAAATTTAAAGATGCACCATCAAGAGCAAGAAGGCTTTTAAAGAAGAACGATACAATCATATCTACAGTTAGAACTTATCTAAAAGCTATTACAGCAATAAGAGATGATAATTTTATTGGTTCAACAGGCTTTGCCGTTTTGACACCAGATGTTGAAAGGCTAAATCCTGACTTCTTGTATTACTACGTCTCCAGCAAAGCATTTGTGAATAAAGTAATGGTCAATTCGGTTGGAGTTGCTTATCCAGCCATTACGCCAACCACACTTGCTTGTTTACCTTTTATTTTACCGCCAATTGAAGAACAGAATAGAATTGTAGAAATTCTGAACTCAGAATCCACCAAAATCACCCATTTCATCCAAACCAAGCAACGCTTTATTGAATTGCTGAAAGAGCAACGGCAAAGCATTATTACCAATGCCGTAACCAAAGGCATTGATGATGGCGTGAAGATGAAGGAAACCGTGTTGGGCGAAATTCCTGAACATTGGGAAGTGAGAAGATTGGGAACAATTGGCAGATTTTCAAAAGGCGGAAATATTTCACGTTCAGAGTTAATTTACACAGATGAAGGAGTTCCAGCAATTTTATACGGTGACCTTTACACCAAATACGACATTGTAGCTGAAAACATCATTAATCGAATATCAAAAGAAACAGCAGCAAAATCAGTAGAACTAAAAAAAAGCGATTTGCTTTTTACAGGTTCAGGAGAAACAAAAGAAGATATTGGCAAGTGCGTAATTTTTAATAGCAACGAACCTGCTTATGCTGGCGGTGATGTAATCATTTTCAAGCAAGATGTTTTTGATAGCTACTTTATCAGCTATTCACAAAACAGTTCAATCGCCAAATATCAAAAAGCCATTTCTTCAAAAGGTGAAATTATTGTGCATACATACGGCTCAAAACTTCGTGACGTTATTATGCCTTATCCTCCAACTATTGAAGAACAAAAACGCATCGTAGAACACATCAAAACCGAAACCTGCACATTGGACATTGCCATCAGCAAAGCCGAAAGGGAAATTGAGTTAATCAAAGAATACCGGGAAGCAATGATAGCCGAAGCGGTAACGGGGAAAATGTCTGAACGGTGATTTTTATGATTAAATGATTCATTATGATTGTAAAAGAAGAATATAAATATTCTGAGTTGACTTCAAAAATCATTAAATGTGCGATGACTGTGCATAGCACATTGGGCAATGGTTTTCAGGAGGTCATTTATCAACGGGCATTGGCAATTGAAATGAGTTTGGCTGGTGTAGCATTCAGCAGGGAATTTGAAATGCCTATTTTTTACAGAGAAGAACAAATTGGCACCAGAAGGGTTGACTTTTTAGTAGAAGGAGTTATATCAGTTGAACTAAAAGCTATCACACAAATAGAAGATGTGCACTTTGCCCAAGCCATCAACTATTTAGAAGCATATAATCTTGAAATTGGCTTGCTTATCAATTTCGGAGAGAGAAGCTTGAAATTCAAGCGGCTGACCAATAAAAAATTCAAGGTTAATTAATCAGAAGAATCATATAAATCAAAAGAATCATAGTGCAGACCAAATACACCGATACCAGCGAAAAGGGTTTGGAAGCCCACATCACACAGCATTTGTGTTTGGTGAATGGTTTTGAAGAACGCCATTTCGACCAATACAACCGCACAGAGTGTGTGGACGAAGAATTGTTATTTCAATTTTTAGAAGCCACCCAACCCAATGAAGTAGCCAAACTAAAACAAAGCCACGGCAGTAATTTCAGGCAACGCATTTTGTTTTTGGTCAATCGCAAAATAAAAGACGAAACCGTAGTTAACGAAAAGTGCCTGGGTGGAATCATCAACCTTTTACGCACAGACATTACAGACGGCAATACGGGTATAAAGCTGAAATTGTTTTACGACAAGCCCGTTTCAAACCTAAACCCAATTGATGCGGAACGATACGAGAAAAATAATTTTTCGGTAACACGTCAAGTGCATTTCAGCACACAAAGCGAAAAGTCGTTGGATTTGGTGGTTTTTATCAACGGTTTACCCGTAATCACTTTTGAGTTGAAAAACGAACTCACCAAGCAGAATGTAAAAGATGCCATTAAGCAATACAAAACCACCCGAGACCCCAAGGAAGAATTGTTTCGCCTTGCCCGCTGTTTGGTTCATTTTGCGGTGGACACCGAGCAAGTGTGGATGTGCACCCATCTGAAAGGTGAAAGTTCATTTTTCCTGCCCTTCAACAAAGGCAACAACAACGGTGCAGGAAATCCACCAAATCCGTCAGGCATCAAAACAGATTATCTGTGTAAAGAGATTCTAACCAAAGGTAGCATCACGAACATTATTCAAAACTATGTTCAACTGATAGAAGAAGAATCGGAAAAGATATTGCCCGATGGCAAAATCAAGAAAGAGAAAGTGAAAAAGATGATTTTCCCCCGTTACCACCAGTTGGATTCGGTGCGTAACCTTTTGGCAGATGCCAAAGACAACGGAGCAGGGAAACGCTATTTGATTCAACATTCGGCAGGTTCGGGGAAAAGTAATTCTATCAGTTGGCTGGCTCATCAGTTGGTTGGTTTGTTTCCTGTAAAGTCGGATAATTATCCGTCTCAACAAGCAATCTTTGATTCGGTAATTGTAGTAACCGACCGCATTGTGTTGGACTCGCAAATACAACGCAACATCAAGCAGTATGAGCAGGTTGCGGGCTTGGTTGAACATATTGACAAAGGTTCAAAACACCTGAAAGAAGCCTTGGAAGAAGGCAAGAAAATCATTATCACCACCATTCAGAAGTTCCCGTATATCGTGAATGAAATTGGCGAACTGCCCGGAAACAAATTCGCTATCATTATAGACGAAGCTCACAGCAGCCAAAGCGGCAACACAGCAGGAAAAATGAATGTGGCTTTATCAAATGATGAGGATGTTGAAAACGAAGAAGAATGGACCGGAGAAGATGAGATTGTAGAAATCATCAAAGGTCGCAAAATGCTGACCAATGCAAGTTACTTTGCCTTTACAGCTACACCAAAACCCAAAACGCTTGAACTGTTTGGCGTAAAATTTCAGGATGGTGAAAAAGAAAAATTCAGAGCATTTCATTTGTATTCGATGAAACAAGCCATTCAGGAACATTTTATTGAAGATGTATTGCTGAATTACACGACTTATAACAGTCATTTTGCTCTACTCAAAAAAATAGAAGATGACCCACTTTTCGATAAAAAAAGAGCACAAACAAAGCTTAGAATATACGTTGAAAACCACGAACTTAATATTGCCCGTAAAACAGCCGTAATGGTGGAGCATTTTATGAGTGCCGTAGTTGCCAAAAAGAAAATAAAAGGACTTGCCAAGTCAATGGTTGTTACGAGTAGCCGTAGAAATGCGGTGAAATACAAAAAGGCATTTGATAAATACTTAAAAGAAAACAGTATTCCATATAAAGCAATAATTGCATTTTCAGGCGAAATTGATGGAGAAACAGAATCATCACTAAACGGCTTTTCGAGTGCAGCTATTCCTGATGAATTTAAGAAAGCAAATAATCGATTTTTAATAGTTGCCAATAAATACCAAACTGGATTTGACCAACCGCTGTTGCATACAATGTATGTAGATAAAAAGTTAGGGGGCGTAGGTGCAGTACAAACACTTTCACGTTTAAACAGAACAGCATCAGGCAAGGAAGACACTTTTGTTTTGGATTTCGTGAACTCAACCGATGAAATAAAAGTCGCATTTGAGCCATATTACGAAACAACTATTTTAGGCGAAGCAACCGACCCGACCAAATTGTTTGACTTGCAAAATGCTTTAGATGCTTATCACGTTTATACCAATGCACAAGTTCAGGAGTTTTCAGATAAAATAGTTCAGAATGTTCCTGTTGACCAACTGCATATTATTTTAGATGCCGCTGCCAATGTTTTCAGGACAACGCTGGATGAAAAATCGCAGGAAGATTTCAGAACAAAATGTAAATCCTATGTTCGCTTGTATGTTTTCCTGGCTCAAATCGTTCCATTTACAAATCCGTATTTAGAACGGCTTTACATTTTCTTAAATCATTTACAAAACAAGATTCAAAGAGAACAAGGCGAAGACCTTGCACAAGGCATATTGGACGCCATTGATTTAGACAGTTACCGTTTACAAAAACAAGGTGAATTTAGAATCACACTTCAACAAGGTTACGAGTTGATGCCAGCTTCCGAAATGGGAAATAAAGTTGTTGAACCCGAATTAGAATTGCTTTCAAATATTGTAAAAGCATTTAACGCCCGTTTCGGGACACAGTTCACCAACGAAGATAAAGTGCGTAAAATGGCAGCAGACCTGATGCAAGATGTGAAAGACGATAAAGCAGCAATGGACAACATCAATGCATCACTCAATAAAAACGACATTCAAAATGCTCAAATCACTTTCACCGACATTTTAAAAGAAAAAATGATAAACCACATTGATACAAATTTTGGTTCTTTTTACTTTTGTGTGGGTAAAGATAAAAAAGAATTAGCAAAAGTCA
>CAYXYB010000001.1:625198-861703 GCA_964469215.1 uncultured Lentimicrobiaceae bacterium | reverse complement strand
TCCTGGCCAAGCTTGAAATACTTCAGAAACAAACCAACCAACTCATCCAAAAACTTAGAAAATCGACCAACCACTAAAAGCCAATAGCCAAAGGCCAACAGCCAAAAGCCTAATCATCAGCGAGCGAATTCAGCAGATCTGCAAACTGCCCTGCCTGCTCTTTTCGCGAGTACCCGGTGGTTGTACTTTTATTGATGAACAACTCCTTCTTCCTGAACAGATCATAATATCTGAGTAATTCCTCCTTGACGGAGGAGGCTCCCTTATATCCTACACAAACTCCTGCACCTGATTCCGTTATTATACGCTCCGAATCCCCTTTTACCGGACTTATACACAAAACAGGCCTGCGGGAAGCTATGTATTCAAACAATTTCCCTGTTACAATACCCCTGGCTTCAGGTGTGTTGTTTATTGAAAGGAGAAGAACAGCAGATTGTGCCATCTCCCTCACAGCATCAGGATGCTCAAGATAAGGTATGCGCTCAACATACTTGTTCAATCCGTATTTCTGCAATGATTCATTTACTGTATAATCCACCTTCCCAATAAGCCTTATCCTTAAATCCCTGTCAAAACCCTCAACCTCCATAACAAGATCCCGGAGCGCCTCCCAAAGCAACACTGGGTCGCGGTCATCGTTCATCACCCCGGCATGGGTTATGGAGAAATTGCTGTGACTATATTCATAGGTTTCTTCAAAATCCTGATGATCATAGCCGTTGGTTATTACAACCGGATTTGGTGCACCCAGTTCCCTGAAATCCTCAGCACTGCTCCATCCAATGGTCACCATCTCATTGGCATTTTTCAGAATCTGCTTTTCAAGTGCCCTGTGCCTGCGATCTGCCCACCTGGTGAGCTTTAGGCGGTAGTAGAAATCTATTTTCGTCCATGGGTCCCTGAAATCTGCTATCCATGGCAGCCCACAGTGCTTCTTTATGCCCAGACCTATCATATGCATGCTGTGCGGAGGACCTGTGGTAATTACTGCATCAACTGGATGCTCTTTAAGGTAATTTTTTAAATATCTTACCGAAGGACGTATCCAGAAACACCTTGGATCGGGAATGAGCAGGTTGCCCCTCACCCAAACAGAAATCCTCTCTGCTAATGCAGGAGGTTTTCCCTCATGCAGGAAACCGGCATTCACGCGCTCACCCCTCTTCTTTCCAACCAGCCATTTGTAAAACATATACGGTTCCCATATCGGCCTCCTTACAACCTCCAGATCTTCCCTTACATCTTTCAACAATGATGCATCCTCAACCGGAGCTTCGGTTCTCTCCGGAGTATAGATCACCGGTAACCATCCAAACTCAGGCAGATATTTCGACATCTTAAGCCACCGCTGAACACCGGCACCCCCGGCCGGAGGCCAGTAATATGTAATTATTAATACACGTTTCATCTGTTCCCTCTAATGTTTCCGGTTGATACCGACCTGCAAAGATAGTAAACAGCCTGTTCATTGACATTGATAATATCAGTACAACAAAAAAGCTGCACCAAAAATTTGAAGCAGCTTCCTGTAAAGGCAATAATAATATTGGCCTATTTGAACCTCATCTCGTCAGAAACAGTCAGCCTCTTGCGGCCTTTTGCCCTCCTGCGCGACAATACCTTACGTCCGTTGGCAGTGGCCATTCTCTCCCTGAACCCGTGTTTGTTCCTGCGTTTCCTGTTTGATGGCTGAAATGTCCGTTTCATGATCCTCTGATTTTTGGAGGTGCAAAAATAATCAAATTTTTAATACCGCCAAGGAGATGATGTGTTTTTTTTTAATTTATTTTAACGGTGCTTTTTTAAGCATCTCGATAAGGAACTCGTAGAATTTTGCAACCGTAGGCACGTTAACCTTTTCATCAGGAGAATGTGGAAATCGTATTGTAGGGCCAAACGAAATCATATCCCAGTGAGGATAGACAGCTCCGAGTAACCCACACTCAAGCCCGGCATGTATTGCCTTTATTTCCGGCACCTTGCCATATTTCTCCTTATATACCTTTCCGGCAAGTTTCAGGATCTCTGATTCGGGATTTGGCCTCCATCCGGGATAGGTTCCTGCAAAACTTATATTTGCACCGGCAAGTTCGAAGACACTGGCAATCATCTCTCCCAAAGCGTTTTTTGCTGAGTCAACAGAACTGCGCATCAAACTGTTAACCTCGATCTTGCCGTTCAAAGACTTGACGATAGCCAGGTTTGTAGAGGTTTCAACGAGGTTCTCCATAGCATCACTCATCCTGATTACCCCGTTGGGACATGCATTGATTGCGTTGATGAGGTTCCTTTGGGTTTCTTCATCTATCCACATTGCCGGCAGACCTACCTCCTTCAATGCAACTTTCATATCTGGTTCGGTTGCAGCAAGTTCTGCACCAATCACCCCTGCATATTTATCCAGGGCATCAATAATTTCGCTCATAGCAGAAACAGGTACTGTACCGGTACACCAGGCTTCGCGCGGAATGGCGTTCCGGAGGCTGCCTCCCTCAATTGTGCTCATCCTGAATCCATACTCCCTTTCAGCGGTTCGCAAAAATCTGAAAAGAGCTTTGTTCGCATTACCCCTGCCTGAAGAAATGTCCATGCCGCTGTGTCCACCTTTCATGCCGGTAACACTAATCTGCACCCCCTTAACATTTCCGGTGACTTTCACCGGAGTGTAGGTGAATTCGGCATTAGCATCTGTCCCTCCGGCACATCCAATATAAAGTTCACCCTCATCCTCAGAGTCGAGGTTAATTAATATATCACCTGTGAGTAAACCGGGCTCGAGACCGAAAGCACCTGTCATGCCCGTCTCCTCGTCAATGGTCATCAAAGCCTCAACAGGACCGTGCTGAAGGTTTTTTGATTCCAGTATTGCCATGGCAGCGGCAACACCGATGCCATTGTCAGCACCAAGGGTAGTGCCATCAGCAGTCACCCACTCACCATCAATATATGCCTTAATCGGATCTTTTTCGAAATCGTGCTTAATATCACTGTTTTTTTGTGGCACCATGTCGAGGTGCCCCTGAAGAACGATACCCTTTCTGTTCTCCATACCCGGAGTAGCAGGCTTGCGGATTATGACATTCCCAACCTTGTCGGTCAGGCATTCGAGATTATTATCCCTGGCAAATGACTCCATGAAAGCTACTACAGCCTCCTCTTTCTTCGAAGGCCTTGGAATTTGTGTCAGGCTGTGAAAATGCTTCCATACTGCCTGTGGTTCTAAATGCTGAATTGAATTGCTCATAATCTTATATTTTAATGGATTGATTGATAATTGTAACGGGATACAAAAATATGCTTTTTTCAGGTAACAGGTACCCTGCTGAAATAAACCATTTTCTTCGTTTCGAAAAAGGGCTCCTCAAAACGGGTAGCCAGATCCCAGACCCTGTAATTCCATCCTCTTATCTGCTCCAGCTCATCTTTGAAATCACCCCCTTTAAGGTAAATTATTCCATTGGGATAACTGTTAAAACCACGGCGTGATACTCTTGACCCTGCCAGTGCAATGAAAGCAGGAAGTCCGGCAACTGCCCTGCTCACAACAAAATCAAAGCTCCTGTTGATTTTTTCCACTCTTTCATTCAAAGGCTCTGTGTTTGTGAGCCCAAGCTCATGGGAAACCTCTCTCACCACCTTGATCTTTTTCCCTGTTGAGTCTGCCAGGGTGAACTGAACATCAGGATACACAATGGCAAGAGGTATACCTGGAAATCCCCCTCCGGTACCGGCATCCAGCACTGTGGTGCCTGGTTGAAAATCAAATGTAAGTGCTATTGACAATGAATGCAATACATGCCTCTCATAGAAATGATCCATGTCTTTGCGGGATATTACATTGATCTGATCGTTCCATTTTTTATATACCTCACCGAGAATCTCAAGGCGGTCGAAAACAAGATCATCTATGTGAGGGAAATATTTCTTTATAAGGTCCATTGAAGATTTTATGTTCAGATGAGGTTCATTTAAAAGGGATATATCATTGGCATCAAAGATGTTGCGAGGATCCGGAAAACCAGGTTCAGGAATGTTCCGACTTTGAGAAAATCGGCAAACCTGTACTGTCCAGCGATGTAAACCATTGTGTTGGTCTGGTATCCTATAGGTGTCATAAAGCTTGCTGAAGCGGCAAATGACAGTGGTATCAACATTTTCTGCGGGTTCTGCCCCGAAGCCTGAGCTATCTGCAACACCACGGGAATAAATACAGCAACTACAGGAGTGTTGTTCATAAAAGCAGAAATTGTAGCTATCATCAGCATCGTTAGCAACAAACCACCATTCGGCCTTCGCTTAAATACCCCGGATAACATAAATGCCAGAAACTGCAACACCCCTGTTTTTAGTAAAGCAAAACTCAAAACAAACATGAAGGAAACGGTAATCGTTGCTTCGTTGCTGAAACCCTCCACACCCTCCTCAGGAGTGATCACAACGGTGAGAATCAATGCAACCATGACCAGTATTGCTACCAGATCTACAGACAACAGTTCGGTTGCAAAAAAAACTATAGCTATAAGGATAACAATGAGCGTTATAAGAGCATCAGCACTCATATGGTTATCAGGATATATTTATTAAAAAAGCAATACATAATCAAGTGCACCAGGTGATGCAAACCTAATGATATTTATTTTTCATTAAACAATCAGAAGCAGAATTGTGTTCTAAAAAAAATATATCGACCTGATATTGCAGTATTAAAAAATGTTCTAAATTTGCAACCTCAAAAACAGACCAGGAATTTTAACAGAAAAGCGAATATGGCACATCACAAATCAGCATTGAAGAGGATTCGTTCAAACGAAACAAGGAAGATCAGAAACAGGTATTACGGGAAAACCATGCGTAATGCCATCCGCAGGTTCCGTTCACTTACAGATAGTGCAGAGGCCACAAAAAGCCTTCCGGAACTTATCTCACTCATTGATAAGAATGCAAAAAGGAATGTAATACATAAAAATAAGGCAGGGAATCTCAAGTCGAAGTTAATGCGTCTTGCTAATTCCTTGTCCTGATAGGTAAAACCAATCATATTTCCAAAGGTGCTCTGAAAAGAGCACCTTTTTTTTTCCGTTTTCAGCACCTCAGGCAACTATACATTATTTGCCAGGATGCGGGGATTGTTGCCAGCCGGTCTGCAATCCGGCATATGTAGTTCCTGGAAAAATAAGAAAAACCTTAGAATGAAGGCCTTGTGATGAAGTATAACAACAGTTCACGGATAAGTATAAAGGGTTGGTCTGTTGAGGAGCGGCCACGGGAGAAGCTGGTAAACCTGGGGAGTGGAGGCGTAAGCACTGCTGAACTGCTTGCTATAATCATTGGCAACGGAACCAGGGAAGAATCGGCAGTTGAACTGAGCAGAAAGCTTCTTTCACATTTCGATAATTCACTTCACAAAATCGAATCGGCCTCACTGGCAGAATTGATGAAGATTAAAGGTATCGGTTTTGCCTCTGCAACAAAAATACTGTCAGCCTTTATACTTGGAAGAAGGCATCGTTCTGAAGTGGTTACACAGCAGACTAAAATCATGTCGTCTCAATCAGCATGGGAGGTGATCCAACCATTCCTGTCTGGTATTAATCATGAGGAGTTCTGGATTTCACTTGTAAACCGCGCCAACTTTCTGATAAAAACCATTCAGATCAGCAAGGGCGGACTTGCAGGTACCGTTGTTGACATTAAAAAAATCTACTCTCTGGTTGCAGAATACAGAGCTTCAGGGCTGCTGCTTTACCATAACCATCCTTCAGGATCTGTTACACCATCGGAACAGGACAAAACTCTGACAGAAAAAATCTGCCAGCTTGCAAAGGTGATGGAGGTGCAGATTCTTGATCATCTGATTGTGGGTGATGAAAAATACTTTAGCTTTGCTGATCACGGTTTGATATGACCATGGCTCAGGAAAAAGCAATATGGATTTACAGTGAGGCACCCGCCACCCCGCGACTCAGGTATGCTGCCACATCCTTTTTCAGCACTGTTGAAGACTATTGTGTAATTTTTACCAGCTCGACTCAGGAGATCATCAATGCCCCGGGGATTCTTCTGGCTTATGGTTCATCCCCAAATCCTGAAATTCCTCTGATTCCTGCTGTGGGGCTGCTTTTCGAAACAGGTATCAATGACCATAAACCGGATATAACCTTCCTTGAAGAGGTGCCTGTAATGTACGCAACTGATCATCCGGGAGCTCTAGTCAGCTTCGATGTCTTTGCCGCCACTTTCTGGCTGCTCAGCAGATATGAAGAGTACCAGCCCTTTAAACCGGATGTCCATGGCAGATTCCCTGCATCACAATCGTTGCTTTTCAGATTCGGCCTTCTGCGAAAACCTCTTGTTGACATCTGGCGACAGTTCATGATCTCAAGGCTTATGAAAAAATACCCCGGAGCAGAACTGCATCAGAAACATTTCAGGTTTGTACCCACAATAGATATTGACAGTGCATGGGCATACAGGCATAAACCCTGCATAAGGAGTTTCGGTGGAGTCATCAAAGCATTCTTGTATGGAAAGTTAAAAGAAGCTGCAGAAAGAATAGCAGTTCTTGCCGGGTTAAAACCTGATCCTTTTGACACTTACACAATCATATCAGAAATACACAAAGACACTGTCACACCGGTTTTCTTTTTCCTTCTGGGAAAATACAACAGGTATAACAAGAATCAGCACCCTGCAAACAGGCATTACAGGGCACTGATACTTAGCCTTTGCCAAAACTATCTTTCCGGCATCCATCCATCCTATGAAACAAGCAATGATAAAGGGGAAACAGCTTATGAAACTGCTCTTCTCAGAGATATCACCGGGAACGCTGTTATCCGCAGCCGGCAACACTTTCTTCGTTTCAGTCTGCCCGGTACCTACCGCCATCTGCAGGAGCTTGGCATAGGAGAGGAGTATTCGATGGGTTTTGCTGCCGAACCCGGTTTCAGGGCAGGCACATGTAACCCTTTCAAATTCTACGACCTTATTTCTGAAAAAGAACTACCATTGCTGATTTACCCCATCACAGTAATGGATGGCACCCTCCGTGACTATCTGTCCATGAATCCTGTACAGGCAACGGACATAATAAGGGAGCTTGCCGATGTGGTATATCATAATAATGGTATGTTTGTAAGTCTTTGGCACAACGAAAGCCTTGATGGTTCAGCAAGGTGGAAAGGCTGGACTCCCGTGTACAGATACCTCGTGAATTATTGCTCGGGTTTTTCCGGACGAATCAAAAACAGTGGCACTGATCTTTTTCAGGTTTATTAAATGACTTAATAATGACTATCAGATATCTGAAGAACAAAGATGTTGACAGAAAACTGTGGGACGGCTGTATTGCAAGTGCCCTTAACCCCCTTGTTTATGCATTCTCATGGTATCTGGACATTATTTGTGACGAGTGGGATGCACTTGTTGTGGGAAACTACTCGGCAGTGTTCCCTTTACCCCTGAGACGGAAGTACGGGATCAGCTATCTTTATCAACCACCTTACGCCCAACAGCTTGGGCCGGTAAGCTGCATTCAGGTATCTTCATTTCTCGCTGATGATTTTCTTTACGCCCTGCCACGAAAATTCAGGTTTGCTGAAATATTTCTCAATACCTCATCATTTCCTACAAAACACCAGACTATTGCATATAACAATTACGTTCTCGATCTCTCAGCAAAATACAGCTTTTTAAAACAGGGATACTCTGAAAATCTTCTGCGTAACATAAAAAAGGGGGAGGCAGCAGGATTGCAGGTAGTATTACACCCTGATATTACATTAATAACGGAGCTTTTCAGCAACAACCGTGGTGCCGGTATTGAAAATCATAACGACCCGGGGTATTTCAGATTACGAAGGCTTTATCACGAAGCAGAACACCGGGGTATGGCACGCTCATGGGGTGTTTACAACAATGCCAATCAACTTCTTGCCGGTGCGCTTTTTATGTTCGACAAGGAGAGGATCGTTTTTCTTTTTTCCGGTCTTTCAGATGAAGGAAAAGAAAAAGGGGCAATGCCCTTGTTATTGGATCATGTGATTAGGGAGTTTGCAGGCAGCGCTATCAAACTCGATTTTGAAGGATCCATGGATACCGGGCTTGCAAGATTTTATGCTTCATTCGGATCATCTATGGAACACTATTGGTTTTTCAGGATGAACAGATTGCCTTTCCCTTTTAAGCAAATAGTTAAAACCTTAAAAAACCGGGGTTATGGTAATTGTTATATGCCAGGATAAAGAATTCTATTTCGGTGCTCTTCTGACAAACCAGATTGCCAACGCAAAAAATAAAACGTTAGGCAGCCAGGCAGCAATAAACGGTTGAAGATTGCCATTTGTGGCAAACGTCTCCGAAAACTTCATGAACAGAATATAACTGAATGAAGCTAAAAGCCCCATTGCAATATGGAGGCCAATACCTCCCCTCACTTTACGGCTCGAAAGTGAAACCCCGATAAGAGTGAGTATTATTGTTGCAAATGGATATGCAAGCCGTTTATGCTTCTCAACCTCATAGAAAATTATATTTTCAGTGCCGCGAATCCTGCTGCCGGCGATAAACTGCCTGAGTTGTCTAAAACCCATGTGCTCAACAGATATAACCCTTGTGGTAAGGTCCTTCGGCCCAACTGCCAGAACCGTATCAAGAAGCGGCCCGCTTACCAATTTTTCACGATCCCCCTCAATCCAACGTATTGTGTACTGATCGAACAACCATGTGCCCTTTACCGAATCCCATCTCAGCATCTCGGATGTGACTACCTCTTTAACCTTGCTGTCATCAATGTGGCAAAGAATGGCATTATAGCCTGAATTTGAAAATGGATCAAAATTCTGTACTGATATGAACATCCCCGGAGAGATCTGAAAATGCATGAAGCTCTCATACCTGGGCTTATGTTTACCCATATATTGCAGTTCAAAATCCATTCGCACCTTGTTGGCTTTGGGAATCAGGAAATTGCTAAGCGAAAACGATAGTATCGCCAGCAAAAGTGCTGTTGCCAGGTAAGGTACCAGCAGTCGCCTGAAACTGATACCGGCAGCAAGCATGGCAATGATCTCAGTGTTGAATGCAAGCCTGGAAGTAAAATAAATAACCACAATAAAGGTGATGAGCCCAATGAACATATTGAGCATGAAAGGTATAAAATTGAGATAGTAGTCGAAAACTACTGCAGAGAATGGCACGCTGTTCTCAAGGAAATCGTCAATCTTTTCAGAGATATCGAAAATAACTATGATCATAGTGAGCAACAAATTCACAAACAGGAATGTAGCTACAAATTTTCTGAAGATATAGAGGTCTATCAGTTTCATCAGAGCCGGTTCCTTAGTTTTGGCAAAAGGTAATCTTTCCAGGTTGCGAAATCGCCTTCAATGATGTGTTCTCTTGCTTCTCTCATCAGATCAAGATAAAAGGTAAGATTATGCATAGTTGCAATCATCGGGCCTGTCATCTCTCCGGAGATGAACAGATGTCTCAGATAGCTGCGTGAACATTCATGGTCTGTTCTTATCGTCCCTTCAGTGTCAATAGGTGAAAAGTCATCAATCCATTTCCGGTTCCTTATATTGATGATACCATGCCTGGTAAAAAGCATCCCGTTTCTGGCGTTTCTTGTTGGCATCACACAATCGAACATATCCACACCAAGTGCAATACATTCAAGAATGTTTACCGGTGTTCCAACCCCCATCAGATACCGTGGCCTGTCAGCGGGCAGAATGCTGCATACCAGTTCTGTAATTTCATACATCACCTCAGCAGGCTCACCTACCGAAAGCCCCCCAATAGCATTCCCTTCAGCACCGGCGCCAGAAATCTCTTCGGCACTTATGATCCTGAGATCACGGTAAACGCTTCCCTGTACTATCGGAAACAGTGCCTGGCTATGCCCGTAAAGTGGACTGCAATTTTCGAAATAACTGATGCATCTTTTAAGCCAGCGATGAGTCAGTTCCATCGAATTTCGTGCATAGCCATATTCACACGGATATGGAGTACATTCGTCAAAAGCCATTATGATGTCAGCTCCGATAATGCGCTGTATCTCAATTACATTTTCAGGTGTAAACAAATGTGCAGAGCCATCAATATGAGAGCGGAACTTCACACCATCTTCCACTATTTTCCGTTGCTCTGCCAGCGAATAAACCTGGTAGCCTCCGCTATCTGTCAGCAAAGGCCTGTCCCATCCAATGAAACGATGAAGCCCGCCGACACGTTGCAGAATTTCTGTGCCTGGCCTTAGATAAAGATGATATGTGTTGCTAAGGATGATGTCGGCATTTACAACCTCCTGCAGATCATGCATGTGCATTGCCTTAACGGTACCTGCTGTTCCAACAGGCATAAATACAGGTGTTGGAACCTCGCCGTGGTCGGTAGTTATTACACCGGCCCTTGCCGAAGTTGAAGAATCGTTCGCTTCGATGTGGAATTTCATCACCCTTTTCTCTGCCACAAAAATAATCATTCATCAACACAAAGATTATAATAAAGATATTAACAACTTGTATGCATTTTCCATAAACTGATTACTTTTGCCCATGCACTATTTGTACCCTTTGATACTTGAGTGGGAAAAGCTCACCACCACACCTCCGGGAATAAGCCATTTTATGTTCTGGTTTTTTGTCTGTGTCTTTGTGCTGCAGCTTATCCTGTATTGGTTTTTCTACCTGAGGATGGCAACCTGCAGGATGCCGGAACTGAAGCTTCTCGATCCCAAACCCCCTGTTTCGGTAATTATTGCTGCACGAGACGAATACCTTAACCTCTATGAAAACCTTCCTGCTATACTTGAACAGGAATATCCCGATTTTGAGGTGATCGTCGTAAATAATGAATCTACAGACGACTCTGCTACCCTGTTGCGTAACTTTCAGGAACAATACGAAAACCTGAAGGTTATCACCCTTGAAAGGAACCTCAACTTCTTCAAAGGCAAGAAATTTCCTCTTTCTCTCGGTATCAGAGCCGCAAAAAACGACATACTCGTGTTTACTGATGCCGATTGCAAGCCGGCCTCGCCACATTGGCTCAACCATATGCAAAGCGGTTTTATCAACGATACAGGTATTGTGTTGGGAGTAGGACAGTATATGAAAAAGCCGGGTTTACTAAATGCTTTGATAAGGTTCGAAACCTTTATGATAGCTATCCAATACCTTAGTTTCGCCATCGCAAACATACCTTATATGGGTGTAGGCAGAAACCTTGCTTACCGAAAATCATTGTTTATGAGACAAAAAGGATTTATATCCCATTACATGATCTCCAGCGGTGATGATGACCTTTTTGTAAATCAGGCCTCTAAAGTTTCTGCAGTAAATATCCGTATCCATCCCGATGCCCATACCTTTTCACGGCCCGTTACGAATCTCAGACATTACCTTATTCAGAAGAGGCGCCATTTTACTACAGCAAGATACTACAGGCCATCACATAAAATTATTCTTGGGTTAATTTCCCTCTCACAGTTCCTGTTCTTTGCATTTTTAATCCTGAATATTGTGATGATGAATTTTGTCTTCATCACAATGATAGCTTTTACATTACGTTGGATTAGTCAGTGTATTATTATAAAAATAACAACAAAAAAACTCCGTATAAAAATTTTATATGTACTTTCGCCCTTTATGGAGTTAAGTCTGATGTTCCTGCATATCTTGGCTGTAAGCGCCAATATATTCAGTAAACCTGCAAGATGGAAGTAAACGAAAACCTGACCGAAAAAGCCCGTCGCGATCTCCAGCTTGTTATCAAGGCAAGGGATCATGGTGACCAGTATGCTTTTGCTGAATTGATGAAGAATTATCGCGACAACGTTTACTTCATGCTTCTGAAAATGACAACCAATCCTATTGATGCTGAGGATCTCACCATTGAAGCATTCGGCAAGGCATTCCGCAGCCTGAAGCATTACACCCCTGAATTTGCCTTTTCTACCTGGTTGTTTAAAATCGCAACAAACAACTGTATAGATTTTATACGCAGAAAACGAAAAGCTACCCTGTCACTCGATCAGATGTATGAACATGATGATGGATCAGAAACTTCGTTTTCTGTCCCTTCTGACACACCTGACCCCGAAGAGGAGCTTATCAGGCAACAGAAAGCTCAGCTTATGCGTGAAGTCGTCGACAAACTTAAACCGCATTACAAAAAGCTGATCACACTAAGGTATTTTGACGAGTTGTCATATGAAGAGCTTGCCGAAGAGCTCAACCTACCATTGGGTACGGTAAAAGCACAGCTTTTCCGGGCACGTGAACTCCTTTATAACTTCCTGAAAAAGAAGGGTGATCAGATTTAAGCCTCTGCATCCTGATAAATGCCAACACCCTGCAACAGGAGTGTTTTCTTATGTATTTTTGCATTCAGACATCAACTAAAAACCAATCATACATGAATGAAATCGAAGAATTCAGGCAGCAGATAATCCAGGGCATACCTGAAACACTACCCGAGCCGGAGCCTTATGATCCAACCATCAATCATGCTCCTAAAAGGAAGAAGATACTGACTTCTCCGGAGCGTATTCTGGCTATAAGGAACGCCCTTCGCTACTTCAGGCCTGAGCATCATGCAGTGTTGGCCAGGGAATTCAGGAATGAACTGGACACTTATGGCCGTATATACATGTACCGTTTTCGTCCGAAATATACGATCACCTCCCGAAGCATAGAAGCATTTCCCCACAGGTCGAAGCAGGCAGCTGCAATAATGCTTATGTTAAGCAACAATCTCGATATTGCGGTAGCCCAGCATCCTCATGAACTTATCACATATGGTGGCAACGGAGCAGTTTTCCAGAACTGGGCTCAGTATTTGCTAACGATGCAGTATCTCGCCACCATGTCTGAAGAACAGACACTTGTCATATATTCAGGTCATCCTATGGGGCTTTTCCCGTCGCATAAGGATGCCCCGCGTGTAGTTGTTACCAATGGCTTGATGATCCCTAACTATTCGAAGCCTGACGACTGGGAGAGGTACAATGCTCTTGGTGTAACGCAATATGGACAGATGACCGCAGGTTCCTTCATGTACATCGGGCCACAGGGTATCGTACACGGAACTACAATCACTGTGATGAATGCTGCACGTATGCTGGAAAAAAGGACAGGGGCAACCGGAATGAAGCTCTTTGTTACAGCAGGCCTTGGCGGAATGAGTGGTGCGCAGCCTAAAGCGGCAAACATCGCAGGTGTGGTGAGTATTACTGCTGAGATAAATCCAAGGGCAGCAAATAAAAGGCATGAGCAGGGTTGGGTGGATGAGCTGATAGATGATGTTGACAAAGCCATCGACTGCGCACTTGAATGCATTATTGGTGGAAAGCCCCATTCCATTGCATATCTGGGCAATATTGTCGATCTGTGGGAGCGTCTGGTACATCGCAACATAAAGGTTCATCTCGGCTCTGACCAGACTTCACTTCACAATCCCTTTGCAGGGGGTTACTATCCTGCAGGGCTTACCTTTGAAGAGTCTTCCGTACTAATGTCTGAAAACCCCACAGCTTTTAAAGAAGCCGTTTACAGCTCCCTGCGCCGGCATGTCCATGCTATCAATGAACTGGCAAATGCCGGCATGTACTTCTTCGACTATGGCAATGCCTTCCTGCTCGAATCGGGACGTGCCGGTGCCGACATCTGCAAGCCTGACGGTAACTTCAGATACCCAAGCTATGTGCAGGATATTATGGGTCCGATGTGTTTCGACTATGGCTTCGGACCTTTCAGATGGGTTTGTACTTCAGGTGATCCCGCCGACCTCGAAACTACAGATAAAATCGCAACGGAGGTCCTCGGGAATCTGGCAGCTACCGCCCCTCCGGAAATCATGCAACAGATGAAGGATAATATCAGATGGATAGATGAAGCCCGTGTCAACAACCTTGTGGTTGGTTCACAGGCAAGAATACTTTACGCTGATGCTGAAGGGAGAATAAGGATTGCCGAAGCTTTCAACAACGCCATCCGGTCTGGAAAAATCAAAGCACCTGTTGTTCTTGGACGCGATCATCACGATGTCTCCGGAACAGATTCGCCATTCCGTGAAACATCAAACATCTACGACGGGTCTCAGTTTACCGCCGACATGGCCATCCAGAATGTCATAGGTGACGCCTTCAGAGGTGCAACCTGGGTGTCGATACACAACGGAGGTGGAGTTGGATGGGGCGAAGTTATCAATGGCGGTTTCGGAATGGTTCTCGATGGCTCTGAGGATGCTGACCGCAGACTTAAAATGATGCTTTTCTGGGATGTGAACAATGGAATAGCACGCCGATCTTGGGCAAGAAATGAGGGGGCGGTTTTCACTATAAAAAAAGCAATGCAGGAAAATCCTGGTTTGAAGGTAACACTGCCCTACCTTGTAAATGACCAACTGCTTGATGAGCTGGCATAAATGTTGTAACATTATACACTTTCTAATCCCTGAAAATATGTTTAAGAGATTTGCACTGATTACAACCGCAGCAATACTTATTTTGATTTCCTCATGTGAGATTTTCGACGACCCGTTGCCCTCAGATCCCCGCAACAACTTCGTGGGCTCCTGGACAGTCAACGAAACAAGTTCTCTTTATGGAACAAACAACTACTCAGCCACAATAGTTAAGGACCCAAACAACTCAACCCAGGTGCTGATAAGCAACTTTTATCACTTCGGAATGGAGATTGAAATTTATGCCATCCCAACAGTTTCATCGATCACCGTTCCACAACAGATTGTTTGCAACCACACTGTAAAAGGTACCGGAACCCTCAATAAGGCAAAGATCGATTGGGCTTATACCGTAAATGATGGTGCTGACATAGACAATGTCATCGCCGTCTATACAAAACAATAATGTTCGGGAACACCCTGAAAAACTTTGTGATTTTTACTCTTCCAATTGCTATTACTCTAAATCTTGCTCTTGCTGATTCTTCTCCCCTGTTTCTATCTGAAACTTGCTGAGTTTTTGCACGGCAAGGTCATAAATGCGGTCAAGCTGTGACGGGGTCTTTGCATAATACTCCATGCTGCGGATGAATTCCTCACGTGTGGTTTTGTGCTTCTCATAGATCTTCCCGTAAAGCGGAATTGCTGATCCGATTTCCTTCCTGTTCAGATATTCAAGTTGTATCATTACACCTTCAACTATAAAAAAATCTGCTATAATTGAAACCATCACTGTGTCAGGGAGAATGCCTTCTGAGCCTGTAACACCCTTTTTAACACACCCCTGAAAAACAGATAAGATGAAAATAAAAGCAACTGCTAGGCTGATTTTGCTGATTCCCATTTCTCTTTTCTGCATTGTTGTTAAGATGTATATAAAACATTGTTGAATCTCAACATTCTGATCCAATTATTCACAATTGTCTTTCCGTGGGGTGTAAGGACCGATTCGGGATGGAACTGTACCCCTTTCATCGAATGAGTTTTATGACTCAATGCCATAATATTTCCAAATTCATCGATGGCAGTTATTTTTAGCTCTTCGGGCAGGGTTTCCGGGTCTGCAACCCAGCTATGGTAGTGGCCTGTTTTTATCACATCAGGTAAATTTCGGAACAGCACTTCGTCTGTGTCGATTAAAGTTGTTTTGCATTGTCTTCCGTGAAGAACCTCCGGCAGGTTCAGCAGCCTTCCTCCGTAATATTCTGCAATGGCCTGCATCCCAAGGCAAACACCAAGAACAGGAACCTTTCCGGCAGCACTAGCAATAACTTCAGGCATTAGTCCCGATTCACCCGGGAGGCCCGGTCCGGGTGAAACAACTATCCCGTCGAACGTCATGACTTCCAGGCAAGCCTTGTCATCATTTCTTACAACCTCCACCCTGTCGGCAAATAGCTCAAGGTAGTGAAACAGATTCCAGGTGAATGAGTCGTAGTTGTCAACCAGCAATATCCGCATGCAGCAAAGATAGGCAAAAACGTTTGACCCCTTCCGAATATTTTTGTAGTTTTGCATCCCTGAAAACAATCATAAACTTCAAAAATTCAATTAAAAACAATCATGAAAAAGATCATCTCAACCACAAATGCTCCTAAGGCGATAGGGCCTTATAGCCAGGCTGCCGAGGTCAATGGCTTTCTTTTCATATCCGGGCAAATCCCTATTAATCCTGCAAACGGAGAAATACCTGAAGGAATAACCGCGCAAACCCGTCAGGTAATGGAAAATATTGGTGGCATTCTGAAGAAAGCTGGGTACGATTTTTCCGATGTTGTAAAATGCACCTGCCTCCTTTCAGACATGGATAATTTCAAGGCTATGAACGAGGTTTACGGAAGCTATTTCTCTGAAAACCCGCCTGCAAGAGCTGCTTATGGTGTTGTAAAGCTCCCCCTGGGAGTACTTATAGAAATTGAAACAATTGCATCAAGATAAAACAACTGTAGTCTGTATTGTTCTAACCCTATTATTAACATAATAATTTAACACATCTGAAATGTATCTGAAACGTTCCGTTTTCATCTTCCTTACAACAATGCTATTTTCGGGCAGTTCTTTACAAGCCGATGAAGGGATGTGGCTCCCGTTGCTAATGAACGAAACCCATTATGAAGCGATGAGGGCACGTGGATTCAGGTTGAATCCCGAGGATCTTTACAATATCAACAATACAAGCCTCAAAGATGCAATTGTGTTGTTTGGCAGAGGTTGTACCGCAGGGCTTGTTTCTGCCGAAGGGCTCCTTTTTACAAACCATCACTGCGGCTATTCAAGGATACAGAGTCACAGCTCAGTAACAACCGATTACCTCACACATGGATTCTGGGCATCAGACAGATCTGAAGAGCTACCTAATGAAGGGCTTACCGTGTCGAGGCTTGTTAGAATGGAGGATGTTACGGCACAGGTAAAGAAATCTCTTAACTCAACCATGTCCGAAAAGGAGCGCGAAGATGTCATCAGGCGGGTATCAGCTGCAATCGTGGCAGAGGTGACTTCAGGAACACATTACAATGCTGAAGTAAAACCTTTCTATTACGGAAATCAGTTTATACTGATGGTTATTGAGGTATTCAGGGATGTCCGGATTGTAGGAGCTCCACCATCCGCCATCGGAAAATTTGGAGGAGATACCGACAACTGGATGTGGCCCCGCCATACAGGTGATTTTTCCATTTTCAGGATTTATGCCGGAAAAGATAACAAACCTGCTGCCTATTCGAAAGAAAACCAGCCATATAAACCACTGAGATTTCTTGAGATATCGACAAAAGGTGTTACTGAAAACGATTTTACCCTGGTCTATGGTTTCCCGGCGCAGACTGAAAAATACGTGCCTTCTCATGCCATTGAGATGTATCTTAAACACAAATATCCAGCAATAGTAAAAGTGCGCGACCATGAGTTGGCAGTTATCAACAGAACCATGGCAACTTCTGATTCGCTGCGTATTATGTATGCCGGCCGTCAGGCAAGTGTGGCCAACGGCTGGAAAAAGTTCATGGGAGTTATCCCTGGACTTCAACAATATAAAGTTACTGAAATGAAACAGGCTGCCGAAACCGGGATGGCAGACAGGCTTGAAAATGATCCGCTGAAACAGGCCCAATATCTTGAAATATTGCAGGGATACTCTGATGCCTACAAAGAACTCACTCCCCTCGATAACTGGAATACCTTCTTTACCGAGTGCTTCTGGAAGCAACCCTTCTTCAGGTTTGTTTTCAGAGCATACTGGCTGCCTGACATCAATTCCGGCAACCAGGAGGATACTGAACGGATCAATAAAACGATAACAGAAATTAATCAGGCATTACCCGGATTCTATTCCTCTGTTAACATACAGACTGAAAAAGAGATAATGTCTGAGATGATAAAGATATTTTTTGAAGGAGTACCCGAATCACAGATTCCTTCAGGATTTCTAAAAGCATATAAGAAATCAAAAGGCGGTTATGATTTAATGGTGGAAACCCTTTTTAAAGGTTCTTTGTTCAGGTCAGAAGCTCTTGCCTCTGAATTCTTTCAGAATTGGAACGATAAAAAATCTGTCAGAAAGCTGAAAAACGACCCTCTGTTTAACATGATGAAGGAGATGGTTGATATGTACAGACAAAGTTATCATAATCAGATACTTTCTATTAATCAAACCATCGACAGCCTTCATCGGCTTAACATGGCAATTTTACTTGAAATGCCTGAAGGGAAAAACCTTTACCCGGATGCTAACTCCACTTTAAGGATATCTTTCGGACAGGTAATGGGGTCATACCCCCGTGACGGTGTAAAGTATCTCTATCAGACCACCCTTGATGGTATTTTTCTGAAAGAGAGTGCCGGTTTTGAGGATTATGCCGTGCCCGGAAGGCTCAGGGATATTGCCAATCCTGAGTTTTATCCCCCTTATGGAGTTAACGGAACAATGCCCGTAGCCTTTATTGCCAATAACCATACAACCGGAGGGAACTCCGGCAGCCCGGTTCTTAACGCATACGGTCAGCTGATAGGCCTAAATTTCGACCGCGCATGGGAAGGTACTATGAGCGATCTTAACTTTGAACCCGAGATCTGCAGAAACATTAGTCTTGATGTGCGGTATTTGCTTTTCATCGTTGAACGTTACGCGGGTGCAACTAATCTTATCAACGAGATGGTGATTGTCAGATAGTCATTTTAAACCGGGATCTTTTTCTATCCATATTGAGTTCAATTCGAAAACTCCTTTAACCGCAGAGTGAACAAAGGTTGCGAAAAAAACACCAGTAATACCATTTTTGTTATTTTGGCAACAAATTGATGAACCTTCAAAATGAACTCTTTGCGACATCTGCGAAAATCTCAGCAATCTCTGCGGTTATGTTTTTCTATCAACATAATATTTAGCGTTTCAATTCACTGACTTTTCGTAGTGGACTCAATATTTATGACTGTTTTCCAGCCGGATTGTTCATTAATAAACATTTGTGAATTGTATATTTTCACCAGACCAGATGATTAAATAAAATTCATGGTTAATTTTTCTTTTCAGATTGTTAATAACCTTTCGATAAAACTACCTGACTGTAATTTTGTAATGATTATTTTTGCCATGAAGGATGTTGTTTATCGTTTATAACCATTGCAAATGAAGATCATCTCAGGTAGAAAATGCCCATATTGCAGGAGCCTTCAGAATTTCAGGCAGCACCGTCAGGAATGGATGCGCAGGATACCCGGCAGCAGGCATTATGAATGCCAATATTGCAGCGGAAAGTATGTAAGCGTTTACAGGCTTTTCTCTTTTGGTGTGGTTAAAGGGAAGAAATTGTCGAAAAAGGTTCTTGCTGCAACCCGGAAAGCTAAAACAACTTCCTGATCTCCGATTTCAATGCTTTTATAGCCAACATTGTAGGTGGCATTTCATTACTTGCTGCCCGCTCAAGGACATGGCGGCACAGGTCTATCCCTTTTTCACCCTCTGATATGTCGGTGCCAGCATTGTTGATAATCTGAATAACCTCCTCTTTCGCTTTCTTAACCATCTCCCATGCCTCATCTGATACATACAACTGTTGACTCATATTATGGTCATACTCATCCCTTATACTCTGCAGAAGAAGGCCCTGCATCTCTCCCGGACCAAGATCGGGCCGACGTAGCCGCATCACAAGATTATCAGGTGTTATCCTCTCCATTAACAGTATAGCCCTTTCATATGCCTGAAGCCTCACCGGCGTAAGGATTTTAGTATTTTCAGTTTTTAATGCCACCAGGTTGCCTCTGTCGGACACTTCCATCTCAGCCCTCCTTACTTCAGCATCACGTTTGAAAAATATTCGTATTATAAACCATACTGTTACACCTAGCACAATTAAAGGAAGGAGATATTTCAAAAATTCAAGAAAGATATACATAGCTGATCCTGTTTTTAGTTGATTGAAAAGGAAAACTACTTTCCCTCAGCAAAGATCGGAAAAAACAATAAACTGAAAACCTAAATGAGTTATCAGCTCAGATATCAGTGCCCAATGCCCAACTTGAAGCCAAGGGATATGCTTGGAGTCAGAAAATCGTATATCTCCTCTGTTTTGTCAGGGATTCCCTGAAGATCTTTTGTTATGTAACTGTGAGTTGAATAATATTTCCTTAGCCCAATTCCAGCATAATAATCTAAATAGACACCGTGTTTTCTTGAAATCCGGGCTTGTTTTCCATATTTCACATGAAACGCAAATTGCTGCCTGTTTTGGTACAATTCAAGCCACTGGCTGAATGCACCGGTGTTCATATGGTACCACCCCTCTTTTCGCACTACCCTTATTCTGTATAAACCTTCAAAAGCCAGGTATGACCGGTGATATTTTTCATTCCTTAAAACATCATCCTCGAAATAGAAACGCAACTCGGTCTTAAATTTTCCTCCGTTATACTTTTCGCCTGACTCGAATATTCCCTGACTGTTCATTGGTGGCAACCAGCCAATTTCATGCTGCAGGCAAAGAGCATTTGACAACCTGTACTCAATTGCAAACTGAACAGAAGGCTGGGGTATTTCTATAAGTGCAAGTGGTGAGAACTTAAGAATCCAAACAGGTGTTGAATAGTTGGCTGTTGTGTCAAACTGTGTCCTTTCCCTTCCATATGCTCCTACCATAAGGTGGCAGAAAACAAAGATCAGGATATAAGATTTCAGATTCATATTTCTCAGGGCACAGGGATCGTCGAAAGCAGCGTAATATCGTCCAGGTCAGTGTAATCATACTGGTAAATGCCACCAGGACCGGTAATTATCATCACACCATTGTTAAGGATCACATCGTATGACTTAATATCGGGTAATTTTTTACGTAGCACAAGATTATAAGGGTTTGAAACATTATATATGCCTAATCCCTTGTCGTTATGGCATATATAAACAAACTGGTTCTCAACAGCCAAACCCCAGGGTTCTTCCATAGAGTGCACTGCCGTGATATTTGGCTGATTAATGACAGATATATCAATGATTTCAAGCTGATTTTCTGTAAAGCCGACACGGCAATTACCACCGGCACGCAGGGTGACGTAAGCAGTATTCCCTTCGGCAACAACAGGGTCGCAACTGAGAACATGTGAAAACACAGCCAGTTGAACAGGCGACTCGCAGTTGTTGATACTGTAAATGAACATGCCGGTTGATGATCCGATAAGCAGATAATTACCAAAAGGAAAGATTGTCTCAATTCCAAAACCTATTTCATTTTTCTTAACGAACTGGGGGTTTGCCGGGTCAGCAATGCTGAAAACATACAGGGATGTTTCGTCGACCACATAAAGATGGTCACAGGCAATTGTAAAGCGGGCCATTGACCCACCTTTACCACTTCCGGGACCTTTTGTGTCACCGGTGAAGTTGCTGTCTGACTCCTTCGAGCATCCAAAAAGGATGCCTATCACCGCTGCAAACAGCAGCAGGTTGATTTTGTTTTGTGCTATCGGTAACATTTTGGATTATTTAAAGTGGTTAATTCCCAATCAATTACAATGCCTTTTGTGGTGTCAACACATTCAAAATACTGATTACTTGCCATCTCCGGATATAATTTCAGTCCATTAGGGAAACTATCTTTTACACGGCTTTTAAAACTGATGTTGTTAATATTAGTGATGTCAAAAACCACAAGGTCAGTAATATTATCGGCATATAGCATACCATTTTTTACAGCTACATCCACACATCCCGGCACCTTGATAAAGTGGACGAATTGGGGATTGGAAGTGTTCTGATTATTGACAACATGTATACCGGCATTCCTCTCTACAATAAAGAGCAGACCGCCGTAAATGTAAATCTTACCCGGCTTTTTCAGAGTCTGGGGTGCTTCTATCGACACAGTATAAGCAGCGGCTGCGGGGACATAAACCGGTTTGTACCCCTTTACATCCTTTGGGGGATCTGTCCATCCGTTATCCAGGGATGTGTCACAGGAATAAGCCACCACAATCATCAACAGCATGATAAGTGGAGCAATGAATCGTTGTTTTTTCATGTCATTCTTTGGTTTTATATTGTTTTTTAACCAGTTCTGCTTTAAATATTAACCTCCGCTTACAAGGTGCATCACCGTTACATTATCACCTTCATTGATTATAGTAGTCTCATAATAGTCTCGTTTAATCAGTTTATCGTTTATTTTTACCACCAGTAGCTTGAATGTAAACCTCTTGAGTTTAAGCAGCTCCTTCACTGTTAAACAGGATGCTTCGATAATCTCCGGCCGGTTATTCAAAATGATGTTCATAAGGTCGAAAAGGTTGCTTTTATTTCAAATTATTTTTCAGCAGTATTTCAAGAACCAGATTGGCCTGCATGCTTGCTACAATACCAACCCTTGGAGCTAGCGGGGGGCTGTTTTCTGACACTTCAGTGCGTTGATCACCGCAAACGTATAAGCTGCCATTCCTTACTGTGATGATGCTTTCGTTCATCCCCCATCCAGACATACCGGAACCCGAAACCAGAGGTTTTTCAGGCATTAACTCCTGAATGGTTTCTATCAACATCATTTTTTGATCTGCCCTGTCAAAAGCTTCAACAACAACATCGCAGCCACCAAAAAGATCCTGTATATTGGCTGATGTCACAAAAGTTTTATGCTTTTCGACTCGCACCAAAGGATCTATCATGGAGATGTTGTAACAAAGAGCATCCACTTTTGATTCTCCTGTCTGATTCCTGAAATAGTATTGCCTGTTAAGATTCGATTGATCCACAACATCAAAATCAACTATTACAAGCCTTCCTATCCCAACCCTGGCCAAAGCCACAGCACAATTGGAACCCAGGCCACCGCAACCCGCAATCCCAACACTGTATGCTGACAACTTGTTCCTTATTTCCTGTTCATCCATAGAAGTTGATCTTTTTGCAAAGATAACATCAATGTGATCTTTGTTGTTATGAAATTTTTTACTTGCTTTGTGTTCATTGTATACAGATGAAGTTAACCATAAGTAAAACAAGGGAATTCACAAAGGATTAAAGGAAGTATTGATTATGACCGAAAACGAAAAGTTATGACAGAATGTAAGAAAATAAAACTGAGTGTGATCATTCCGGTGATGAATGAAGAGGAAAACATACCGGAGCTGGTGCAAAGGATCACCAATAGTGCCCGGTTAATTACTGAAGATTATGAGCTTATCTTCGTTGATGATGGCAGTAGCGATAAAACCTTAAAGAAGCTTGTAACTTTCTCTGATGAGGATATTCGTATTCGGTATATAAGCTTCAGTCGCAACTTTGGGCATCAGGTAGCTGTCTGTGCCGGACTCGATCATTGCTCAGGTGATGCAGTTGTGATCATTGACGGTGATCTTCAGGATCCCCCTGAGCTGATTCCTGAGCTCTGGGAAAAATATATTCAGGGTTATAAGGTTGTTTATGCCAGAAGGATTGACCGCAAAGGTGAAAGTGTATTCAAGAAGGCCACTGCAAGATGGTTCTACAGAATTCTGAACAGAATCACTGATATAGACATCCCACTCGACACCGGTGATTTCAGGCTTATTGATAGGCAAGTTGTTGAGGAACTGCGAAAAATGCCTGAGCCCGACAAATTCCTGAGAGGCCAGATAGCGTGGATAGGTTTTAAACAAACCTTTGTTGAATTCTCACGTGACCCAAGGAAGGCAGGAAAAACAGGATATACTTTCAGAAAAATGCTCCGCCTTGCCCTGAATGGGATAACAGGTTTCTCAAACTCCCCGCTGCGATTTGTGACAAATGCCGGTATGGCTGTGTCGCTCATTGCTTTCCTGATTATTCTGTATGCCCTTTACTCACATCTTTTTCTGAAAACCACAATCAGTGGCTGGACATCACTGATGATAAGCATGATGTTCCTGGGAGGCATTCAACTTATTGCAATCGGAATAATAGGTGAATATATCAGCAGAATAAACAACTCGGTCAGAAACCGGCAGCTCTATATTATAGATAAAACCAACTGCCCAGGTGTAGGTTTAAACCACTACTCTTCAGATTAAAAGAGAAAAAGAAAAGACAAATACCTTGATCACTTTCAGTGGCACTCCTCCCTCATAAAAGGATACCTGAAATCCGTGGGTGGCACAAGTGTCTCTTTGATCGTACGGGGTGAAGTCCACCTTACCAGGTTCATGTGGCTTCCAGCCTTATCGTTTGTTCCCGACATCCTGGAGCCACCGAATGGCTGCTGACCCACAACCGCACCGGTTGGCTTATCGTTGTAATAGAAATTGCCGGCTGCATATCTCAATATACGACAGGTCTCTGCAAGCACATTCCTGTCATTCGAGAATACCGAACCTGTTAGTGCATAAGGTGAAGTTGAATCAACTAGCTTCAGCATTGCATCGTACTTTTCATCCTTGTAAATATAAACCGTAAGCACCGGGCCAAAAATCTCCTCCTCCATAGTTTTGAAATGTGGATCCGTTGTAACTATCACTGTTGGGCTTATGAAATATCCTTTCGATTTGTCGCCTTTACCTCCAGATACAACTTCAGCTTCATCAGAAGCCTTTGCATAATCAATATAAGACATTATGTTGTTGAAAGAGGATTCATCAATAACGGCATTCATGAAATTCGAGAAGTCAGTTGGCTCACCTGTTTTTATTTCATCCAGCATCCTTAACATAGATTCACGAATCTCAGGCCAGCGGCTTTCTGGAACGTAGGCCCTTGATGCAGCCGAGCATTTCTGCCCCTGGTATTCGAATGCACCTCTGATAAAAGCTGTTGCCACCTGCTCAGGATCTGCACTTTTGTGAACTACAATGAAGTCCTTCCCCCCCGTTTCACCAACAAGCTTGGGATAACTTCTGTAATGATGCAGGTTTTTTGATACTGTTGTCCATATCTGGTTAAAAGTAGAAGTAGAACCGGTGAAATGAACACCTGCGAGCTGAGAATGTGCCAGTGCAATATTACCTATCATTGAACCTTTTCCCGGGATAAAATTAATAACTCCTGCAGGCAAACCGGCTTCCATGAAAATCTTCATGAGGATATAATTCGACAGAAGTGCTGTGCCGGCAGGTTTCCACACCAATGTATTACCCATCACTGCCGGTGCAAGGTTGAGATTTGCAGCAATTGCCGTAAAGTTGAAAGGTGTAACCGAAAACACGAACCCTTCAAGTGGCCTGTATTCAAGCCTGTTTACAATTCCCTTTTCCTGAACCGGCTGGTCATCGTAGATCTCTGAAATGAAATGAGCATTAAAACGCAAAAAGTCAACCGTTTCACATGCAGCATCGATCTCAGCCTGATAGATGTTCTTCCCCTGTCCCAGCATTGTTGCCGCATTGAGAAGATGCCTGTATTTTCCGGCAATCAGTTCGGCTATTTTTAAAGTTACACTCACCCGTTCAACCCATGAAACAGTGCTCCATGCCCTATGAGCATCAAGAGCTGCTCCAATTGCCAGCTTAACCTCCTCTTCCCCTGCCATATGATATGTGGCAAGAACATGACTATGTTTGTGAGGCATCACAACTTTCCCCGTATTACCGGTTCGAACCTCCTTACCGCCTATAATTAGCGGTATATCCATTACACTATTGCTTAAACCCTCCAGCTCTGCAACCAATTGCCGCCTGTCACGACTGCCCGGAACATAGGATCGCACTGGCTCATTTCCGGGCAATCCATATTGGAATATTGCATTATTCATATAGGATCTCTTCTGTTTATAATAAAATTACTATTCTAAATCTCATGTTACTAATACCCTTATAGCACCTGTCTGATAAAAAACACATATTATTCACTTTTGTTTAATATCGTATTGAAAAATTTTACTAATTTTGATTTGTAAAACCAATAATTCACGCCTATGCCTTTTGATCCGCTGCGTCATTTTTACAAGAAGTATGGATATCAACAAAACCTTGTAAGCGAACTGGTAATCGGTGAAAAATATACTGCTGTCATCCTTCAGGATGGCCGCATAGGTGTTTGTGCTACCCTGGGTAATGTGGCCGAAAAAATTACACCTGGATTTAATGTCAATATCTGCAATACTACACACCGCATTATCCTCAATGCATATTTCAATGCATTTCTGAACTACGATAATGAGTATGATGATAACCGTGATATTTTCGATGAGATTGATTTCAAAAGTTATCATAAAGTAGTGATGATAGGCTGGTTCAGAACCCTGCATAAAAAATTCCGTGATTCAAAAATACCTGTTAAAGCCTTTGACCTGCTTGTTGAAAATAAATACCTCTCGCCGGTGAGTGAGATGAATGATGCCATCAGGGATTCTGATACCGTAATCTTAAGTTCAACAACCATTTTCAACAAAACCCTTAAAGAGATCATTGATATTGTGCCTGAATCCTCCGATATTTATATGCTTGGTCCTTCAACGATAATGCATCCTGACATATTCAGATACACAAGGGTAAAGGTGTTGTTCGGATCAATCTTCAAACCGCACGATAAAGCTGTAATCAACATGATCAGATCAGGATGTGGAACACCTGAATTTTCCGGCAATATGCAAAAGGTTTTTCTTAAACGTCCTGATGACATTTTTTGTAACTTTGCCGAATCATTAGAAATCACAGATTAATTATGGAACTACAACTGGAAGGAACAGTGAAAGAGATCCATCCTTTACAGGAAGGAGAAGGGCGTAATGGCCGCTGGAAAAAACAGACATTCATACTTGAAACTTCAACCGGACAATACCCCAGGCATGTGTGTGTTATGGTCTGGGGAGACAGGATTGATCAGTTCAACCTGAAAACAGATGACAGAATTGTTGCCAGTATTGACATTGAAAGCCGTGAATATAATGGCAGATGGTATACAGATGTAAAAGCATGGAAGGTGGAAAAGAAAACCGATGATGCTTCCGCGGTTACATCTGTGCCTGACGATAGCTCAGTGACAGTAGTTGATGATCAACAGGGCGATGAAAATAATGGTGATCCGTTTGCTCCAGGTCCGGAAGACGATGACCTCCCCTTCTGATAATGAACTTAAAAATTTTCATTAATACTGACCAACTCTGCGACTAAACAGCTTTCTAAGATGTTAACCGCACGTTTCTGTGGTTTTATTTTAATGCCACAATGAATCCAAAAAGTATCAGATATAATAAATAATTTGAATATGATCAAAGTAAATGAGTATTTCGACGGCAGGGTTAAGTCGCTTGCTTTTTTAGGTTCTGTAGGCCCGGCAACTATTGGGGTCATGAAACCAGGTGAATACGAGTTTGGGACATCGACGGTTGAATTTATGACCGTTACATCGGGGGAGATGGATGTCTTAATGCCAGAAGAAGCTGAGTGGGAAACCTATAAACCCTTTAATACTTTCAGGGTTGAAAAGGATGTGAAATTCCGGGTAAAGGTTTTATCAGACACAACCTACATCTGCAATTACGAATAAACGAAGGAACCAGCGTCAGGCCGGATATTTGCCGAACAGTTTCATTAGAAACCTGTGAAACCTGTGTATTGATTTAACCGGGTCAGCAAACATCATAATGCATTTACCGCTGATGGTGGTTATGCCGGACACTGCTGCCTGTTTCAGGGCTTCGGGTCCCTCCGACCCCTTTTGCATCCATACCATCCTTATACCTTTATCAACCGCACCCTTTATTATATTGAGTGTGATATCGGGTTTGGTGACCGTGATTATGGCAGTCACTTCATCCGGAAGGGATTGAACATCAGGATAAACAATGTCACCTTCAAGATCAGAAATATTCGGATTTATTGCATATACATCATACCCGTTCTTTTTCATGTGCCTGTAAACTATTGCGCCGAATTTGGTCTTGTTACGTGATACACCTGCGACCGCAATGTGCTTTTGCTGCAAAAAACTGTCAATTATGGCTTTTGATATCATAACCGGAATTATTTTGTTTGCTAATACCTCAGTGTAATCTTCTTCTTCTGAAATCCTTTGTCAAACATCAGTATGCCAACGGTAAACAGATCAAGAGAGAGTGTTATGCCCGGATGTTTGTTTATTTCAAACCATGCATTTTGCATATCGTCAGACCAGGTTATGTCATCGAATACAAACACAGAATGATCATAACTGTGCGACAATGCTTTGAGAAAATAATTGAGGGTTGGTATCATCCGGTGGTTGCCATCGAAATAGATATAATCCATTTTCCCAAAGCGCTTATAAACCTTATCGATGGTTTTATCGAACTCCCCTCTGATCATGGTGATGTTGCTGAGATCAAGTTTGTGGAAAAGTTCGCCAGCACGGTCAGCGGTATTATTGCACCCCTCCATTGTAATAATCTGTGCTTCAGGGGCTGTCATTGCAAACAGCGAGGTGGTTAGCCCAAGTGATGTCCCCATTTCAAGAATGTTCGAAGGCTTCAGATAATGAATAAGCCTGCATTGCAGCTCGGTGTACTTTCTTTGTTGTGAAGATTTTGAGGCAATGGAAGCAATACTCCTTTTGTATGTTTCACTCTCTCCTGACCCGTAATCTGTCACATCTATCTTCGTCTTGTTACTTAACATTTCATCCCGGAACTTTTCATAAGCTTCATATTTAACCGGATCAATAAAACCGGTTAACGGTTGCTTGGAAAATATATCAGCAGGCAAAGGGAGTCCGGCGCGCCCAGGGCTTCTGGAACTTAAAAGATAAGGAATATATATTTTTATAAGATTCAAAATATTCATGGTGCAAAAATACTCCTTATTTCGTAGCGGGGAATTAAAAAAACACGTAGGTTTGATGTTATAATTTTACCTTGTAACCAAATGGTAAAAAACTATCTAAAACTTGTAAGATTCAGTCACAGCCTGTTTGCGTTGCCATTCGCTATTGCTGCATATTTTCTTGCATTAAAACATTCGGAAACCGGCTTTAGCCTTCAGCTTCTGATGCTGGTAATCCTTGCTGTTATGTTTGCACGCAACGCGGCCATGGCTTTTAACCGGTTTGCAGACAGGAATTATGACGCCATGAATCCACGCACCGAAAAACGGGAAATACCTTCAGGCATTGTCTCCTCACGGTCTGCCGTTGTGTTTATTGTGATAAATGCTACCCTGTTTATGCTTACTGCATGGTTCATCAATCCCATTTGTTTTGCACTGAGTCCAGTCGCCCTGATTGTCATCCTGGGGTATAGCCTTACAAAACGGTTCACTGCACTCTGTCATTTTATTCTTGGCACCGGCCTTGCTCTTGCCCCTCTGGGTGCCTGGCTGTCAGTAACCGGACATTTTAATGTAACACCTGTACTCATTGCCGTATCAGTGCTTCTTTGGGTGACAGGTTTCGATATCATTTACGCTTTGCAGGATGAATCATTTGACCAGAATCACAAACTTAGGTCTATACCTGCTGCCTTTGGTAAGAAAAAATCACTCATGGTTTCTTCCGCAATCCATACTTTTTGCTTCCTGGTTATGCTGGCTGTATCTTTTCAGGCCGGATTCAGTCTTGCAGGCTGGACAGGAACAACAGCTTTCGGGATATTGCTGATCTACCAACACCTGATAATATCAGCTTCGAATATCTCAAGAGTCAATATATCATTCTTCACCACTAACGGTATTGCCAGCCTGTTATGGTCTGCAGCAGTTATTACCGACACCTTCCTTTGATCCCGGTGTCCAATATGCTCACTGACAGTACTGACCTGGTCCCTGAAAGGAACGCTCAGCCTACATTTATTCAGATTTATCTTTTAGTTAAAAAAATACTACTCTTATTATAAACTTTTCATAATTTGCGTTGTTTTTAATCTGGTGTTAATAAATTAACAAAAGAATTGCCAGGCAGCTGATGGACATAAATAAACAACTCATTTCGTGATTTTTAAATAATTATAAGCTATACAACCACATTAACATTAACATGACCAAAACCATTACCATTAAAAGAGGTTTGGATATCAAGCTAAAGGGTGTGGCCGAAAAGGTAATTACAGGCATACATCCCGATCTTTATGCTGTGAAGCCGACAGACTTTCACGGTGTTTTGCCGAAGCTGCTTGTATCTGAAGGTGAGAGAGTTCTCGCCGGAACACCATTGTTCTGCAATAAGTACGACCTTAGAATTAAGTTCACGTCACCGGTAAGTGGTGTAGTGCACGAAATCAGGCGTGGCGAAAAGCGACTGCTTGAAGAGATCGTTATCAGAGCTGATAGCGAAATATCTTATGCTCATTTAAAATTGCCCGACCTTGTCTCCGCCACACCTGAAGAAACAATTGTGGCGTTGTTGGAAACAGGCTTATGGCCATCAATAAGGCAACGCCCTTACAATGTGATTGCCTCTCCTGATGTGAAACCCAAATCTGTGTTTATTTCAACCTTTGACACTGCTCCCCTCGCACCGGAACTCGATTTTTTAATAAATCAGAAAGGTCATGAGTTTCAGCTTGGGATCGACGTTTTGAAAAAGATGTCTGCTGCTCCGGTACATCTTAATGTTCACGAGAAACTAACCAAAGCACGCGAGTTTCTCGGAGTTTCAGGGGTGCAGATCAACTGTTTTAATGGCCCTCACCCTTCCGGTAATGTTGGTGTTCAGATACATCATGTCGATCCCATTAACAAGGGTGATATTGTATGGGTCATCCACCCGGTTGATGTTGCTGCTATCGGCAGGTTGTTTCTCACCCACCAGTACAATACCGAAAGGATTATTGCCCTTGCCGGCTCCGGTGTTCACCACCCCAGATATTTCAAGACCTATACCGGTGCCTGCATTTCTCAAATGTTACTGGATCAACTGCAAGGTGATAATATGCGCTTTATTAGCGGCAATGTTCTCACCGGGAAAAAAATCAGAAGTAACGGATTTATTGGCTATTATGACCATGTTATAACTGTGATACCTGAAGGGAACCATCATGAATTTATGGGTTGGGCCAAACCCGGTTTCACAGCTTTTACCTTTTCAAATACTTTTCTTTCAAGATTGTTTTTTAAGAAACCATTTGCCCCTGATACCAACCTGCATGGTGGTGAACGTGCATTTGTGATTACCGGGCAGTATGAAAAAGTACTACCAATGGATATACTACCTGTTCACCTTCTGAAAGCGATCATGGTGAAAGATATTGACCTAATGGAAAATCTTGGCATATATGAAGTTGACGAAGAGGACTTTGCACTCTGTGAAGTAATTTGCACTTCGAAGATAGAGATTCAATCCATAATTCGCGAAGGCCTTGACCTAATCAGAAAAGAGATGAGTTGATCCCCTTAATAATTAATTTATCATGAAGCAATTAAGGAATTTTCTCGATAAAATAAAACCACAGTTTCAGAAAGGGGGCAGGCTGCATAAGTTGCACTCCACCTTCGATGCTTTTGAAACATTTCTGTTTGTACCCGACAAGGTTACCATTAAAGGGAGCCATATACGTGACAGCATTGATATGAAACGAACCATGAGCATTGTGATAACCGCCATGTTACCCGCCCTCCTTTTTGGAATCTGGAATGTTGGCTTTCAGCATTTTAATACTACAGATATAGAAGCAGGATTCTGGATGCAGGTGTGGTATGGATTCAAAGCAGTGTTTCCAATAATCGTCGTTTCTTATGTTACCGGCCTGGGTATTGAATTTGTTTTCGCACAGATAAGGGGGCATGAGGTTAACGAAGGATTCCTGGTAACCGGTATGTTGATTCCCCTGGTTCTACCTCCCGATATACCATTATGGATGGTGGCAGTTGCAACTGCCTTTGCCGTTATCTTCGGCAAGGAGGTGTTCGGAGGTACCGGTATGAACCTCCTTAATCCGGCACTTACTGCCAGAGCTTTCCTGTTCTTTGCATACCCCGCTGACATGTCGGGCGACAAGGTTTGGGTTTCGGGTATCCCTGACGGCTTTACCGGAGCAACACCCCTTGCAGAGGCTGCCACCGGAAATACAGCAGCACTACCCTCGGCTCTCGACATGTTTTTCGGCTTCATCCCCGGTTCAATCGGTGAAACTTCAACTCTTGCAATACTTCTAGGAGCCCTGTTTCTGATCATCACAGGCGTAGGAAGCCTTAAGATAATGGCTTCGGTGTTTGCCGGAGGCTATCTGATGGGATTGCTTTTCAACCTTTGGGGTGCCAACCCGTTTATGGAGATTCCAGCATATTATCATCTTATAATGGGGGGCTTTGCATTTGGTGCAATATTCATGGCCACAGACCCTGTAACGGCTTCACAAACCTCAACCGGGAAATGGATTTACGGATTCCTTATCGGCATATTCGCGGTTCTGATTCGTGTACTTAATCCTGCCTATCCCGAAGGGATGATGCTGGCAATACTCTTTATGAATGTCATGGCACCGCTCATAGACCATTATATCATCGAAGCCAACATAAAACGGCGACTGCGCAGAGCAGTCAGATACGCTGTTCAACCTAATTCAGCGAAAGAAAAGTAAAAATCAACCATCATGGCAAAATCATACAGCAGCTTTTATATTTTCCGTTTCGCCCTATTCATGGTAGTGATAGTGGCCACCGGCCTCTCACTGGCTTTTGCTGTGCTGAAGCCTTTTCAGGAGGCAAACCGCAGAACCGAAAAGATCCAGTCGCTGCTTAAAGCCGCAGGTATCGATGCATCTGTAAAAGATGCCGAAGCCGTCTATGATGCTCACCTCATATCCGAGATGATGCTAAATCCCAAAACAGGTGAAGCAGTCAGCATTTACCTTCCTGACGGCACCTTTACCCTTGGCGACAAACGTGCATTTGACCAGGATATGAAAAAACTTCTGAACGCACGTAAAGCATTCATGGAAGGAAAAACCAGGGAATCTCCACAGATACCCTTGTTCCTGATCCGTGACAATAAAGGTGACACACTGTATATAATTCCAGTTCAGGGCAGAGGATTATGGGGCCCCATCTGGGGTAATATTGCCCTGGGTACTGACCTTAACACCATCAGGGGTGCAACCTTCGACCATAAAGGTGAAACTCCGGGCCTGGGGGCGGAAATAAACCAACAATTCTTTATGGATTCTTTCAAAGGAAAGCGACTCCTTGATGAACAAGGCAATTTCACCTCAGTGAAGGTTGTGAAAGGAGGTGTGTCGGTATTGCCCGAAAGCAGTAGAATTCACGGTGTAGATGCCATCTCGGGAGGCACAATAACCAGTAGTGGTGTAACAGAAATGCTTTTCGAATGTCTAAAATATTATGAACCATTCTTTAAAAAATCTCAATAGATTATGGATCCAATGAAAGAAAAAGAGCCTCTCTTTTCCCCAAAGAATGTCAAGCTGTTGACTTCACCTCTGATTAAAGACAACCCCATAACGGTTCAGGTGCTTGGTATCTGCTCTGCTCTTGCAGTTACCGTAAAACTTGAACCATCAATTGTTATGGCAATTTCAGTTATGGTGGTGTTGGCTTTTTCCAATGTTGTGATGTCATTCCTCAGAAACATCACACCCCCACGTATCCGTATCATTGTGATGCTTACAGTAATTGCTTTCATGGTGATAATGGTCGACCAGGTCCTGAAAGCATTCCTTTATGATGTGAGTAAGCAGCTGTCTGTATTTGTCGGGCTCATAATCACCAACTGCATCCTCATGGGTAGGCTGGAAGCCTTTGCAATAGCAAATAAACCCTGGCCCTCTTTCTTAGACGGCATTGGAAATGCAGCCGGTTATGCCTGGATACTTATTATAGTAGGGTTCTTCAGAGAACTCCTTGGGTCAGGTTCTGTTATGGGGGTTAATCTGTTCGAAACCCCATGGTGGAACCTGTATGACCTGGGTTATAAAAACAACGGGATGATGATACTACCCCCCGCAGCTCTTATTATAATTGGAATAATTATCTGGGTTCACCGCTCCCGCCATAAAGAACTGGTAGAAGAAAACTAACTCTTAATACAAAAAAGCAATGCAGGAACTATTCAATATTTTCGTTAAAGGAGTCTTCATAGAAAATATGATCTTTGCCTACTTCCTGGGCATGTGCTCCTACCTCGCTGTTTCACGTACTGTAAAAACCTCCATGGGACTTGGTATAGCCGTGATCTTTGTGCTGGGGATAACTGTTCCGGTAGATTACCTGCTAAATAAATACATTCTTTCAGAAGGTGCCTTGAACTGGCTGGGGCCGGAGTTTGCCACTGTTGACCTGAGCTTCCTTAGCTTTATCCTATTCATCGCAGTGATAGCTTCAATGGTGCAGCTTGTTGAGATGGTCGTCGAGAAATTCTCCCCTACCCTTTACTCCAACCTGGGCATTTTCCTCCCTTTGATAGCAGTCAACTGTGCAATCCTTGGCGGTTCTCTGTTTATGCAGGAGCGGGAGTACGAAACACTCGGTCAGGCGACTGTCTTTGGAATTGGCAGCGGTGTGGGCTGGCTCCTGGCTATTGTCGCCATAGCAGCCATACGCGAGAAAATCAGATACTCCAACATTCCAGCACCCTTGCGTGGCCTCGGGATAACATTTATCATTACAGGCCTGATGGGAATTGCCTTTATGAGTTTTATGGGAATAAAGATTTAAGAAAATTCATTTTCAAATGATAATCAATACATTACTTGCTATCGACACCCGGCTGGTGATCTCCAGCATCGTTGTTTTCCTTGTGGTGATAATCACTCTTGTCATGTTGCTTCTTTATGCACGCAAAAAACTAACACCTCAGGGAGACGTTAAAATCACCATCAACAACGAAAAGGATCTTTTAGTGGAACCTGGTTCAACACTCCTGTCCACTCTCTCTGCAAACGGCATCTTCCTGCCGTCTGCATGCGGTGGTGGTGGAACCTGTGCAATGTGCAAATGCCAGGTTTTTGAAGGTGCCGGCGATATCCTCCCTACCGAAAAAGGATACTTTTCACGGAAAGAGATACAGAACAAATGGCGCCTTGGATGCCAGGTTAAGGTAAGGGGAGATCTTAAAATCGCTGTCCCTGAAGAGGTGTTCGGAATAAAGAAATGGGAGTGCGAAGTGGTTTCGAATCACAATGTTGCAACTTTCATTAAAGAGTTTGTGGTTAAACTTCCTGAGGGTGAACACCTCGAGTTTAGAAGCGGTGGATATATTCAGATTGATGTTCCAAAATGTGAGATTGACTACAGAGACATCCACGTTGAAGATGAATACCGCGACGAATGGGATAAATTCAGGATCTGGGATCTTAAAATGAAAAACCCGGAACCGGTATTCAGGGCATACTCTATGGCCAACCATCCGGCAGAAGGGAACATCATCATGCTGAACATCCGCATTGCAACCCCACCATGGGACAGGAAAACAAACTCATTTAAAAAGGTGAATCCGGGGATCTGTTCCTCTTATGTGTTCACACGTAAACCTGGCGACAAAGTGACCATTTCAGGTCCTTATGGCGAATTCTTCATAAAGGAAAACCAGCGTGAAATGATGTTTATCGGTGGTGGTGCAGGAATGGCACCCATGCGTTCACATATATTTCACCTTTTTCATACAGAAAAAACAACCAGAAGAGCCTCCTTCTGGTATGGTGGCCGTTCACTCCGTGAACTATTTTATGTTGATGAATTCAAAGCCATTGAAGATAATTTCCCGAACTTCAGCTTTCATATCGGACTATCAGAACCTAAACCCGAAGATAACTGGAGCGGATATACCGGGTTTATCCACCAGATAATCCTCAACGAGTATCTGAGCAAACATCCCGAACCAGAAGAAATAGACTACTACCTCTGTGGGCCTCCGCAGATGAATGATGCTGTTTTTGCAATGCTCGACAATATGGGCGTTCCACCCGAAAACATTGCATACGATGACTTTGGCGGTTAAATATCAGTGGCAGGCAATAGCCGCCATTCTGCTTGTTGTTTTTTTTGGATGCCATCTGAACAAACCTGTCAGGCCTCTGATTATCAAAGGTGAAACACAGGGAACTTATTTTATTGTTACCTATTACGACTCCCTGAACCGCAATTTTACTACTCAGATTGACTCTATGTTGGAAGCGGTTGACAAGTCGGTTTCGGTTTACCGTGACAACTCCCTCATAAGCCGCCTCAACCGCAACGAAGATGTGCAGGTGGATGATATCTTTGCAGAAAACTTTTTCGTCTCTACTCAAATCTCTGAAGCCTCCGGAGGAGCATTCGACTGCACTATCGGCCGGCTGATAGAAGCGTGGGGCTGGGGTTTCAGTAAACGCGATTCGGTAACACCGGAACTCATCGACAGCCTTAGAGGGCTCTCAGGGTACCGCAGGATTAGAATCGAAGATGGAAAGCTGGTAAAGGATAACCCTGCCATCACAGTAAACTTCAACGCCATTGCTCAGGGATACACCAGCGATCTTATTGCACGCTTTCTTATCGCCAGTGGAGTGAAGTCGTTTCTGGTTGATGTTGGAGGTGAGCTTGTGGGTTACGGCACAAAACCCGGTGGAGAGCTGTGGACAATAGGAGTTGAAATGCCTGCAGAGGGAACAGAACTCACCGGAGACCTTATGGACAGGCCTGTTAAGGCAGTGCTGACAATCACCGGCAAAGGAATTGCCACATCAGGAAACTACCGTAAGTTCTATGTTGAAGATGGCATAAAATACAGCCATACAATAGATCCGGCAACAGGCTACCCCGTTCAACATTCGCTTCTGAGCGCTACTGTAGTGGATGAAAATGCCACTATCGCCGACGCATGGGCAACAGCATTTATGGTAATGGGGCTTGAAAAAGCGATAAAAGTGCTTGAAATAAATCCAGCCCTGCAGGCATACTTTATCTACGCCGATGATAAAGGAAAAGAAAGAACCTGGATCTCAGGAGGATTAAGAAAATCAATCCGGGAGTTAACAGAAGAATAACCAGATAAATAGATCTACTGCCTTTTTTTTATCCTTTATTATCGCATACTTCATCAGTATCAGATTCTGCTGAACTGCACGTGCAGGCAATACGCTTCCCCGTTTCAGGATCAACGCTCCCGCAGCTCTTTTTAAACTCCGAACCGCGGATAAAAAACATCTTGATGGCTATTGCTGCAAAGGCAATTCCTACAACAACTATGGCGATAAGGATTAATTTCAGGATCATATTTGGGTTTTGTGTTGATTTAATCTGATAAACAGAACAATTAATGCTGCCTCTTGTTCAGTGGGGATACAGGGAATTTACCCCCTCGTCGAAAAATGGTAGCAAATGAGTGCTGCTGCAATCGCAGCGTTGAGTGATTCGGCGGTCTCACCTAAAGTCTGGTTCGTCCTTCCCGGTATGGTGACCTTGTGTGTGCAATAGGCAAGTGTCTCAGGAGCAATGCCATTCGATTCGTTGCCAACAACCAGAATTGCAGGAGTATTCACTGCGATGTGCTCCAGAATATCACCGTCCATCACAGCCCCAAACACAGAAACCGTTCCCTGGCATTGCTTTATTAAATCAGAAAGTGGTGATACTGCAATGTATGTCCGGAAAAATGAACCCATACTCGCCTGAATAACCTTGGGGTTGTAAAAGCTTACCGAACCGGGGGATGTTATCACCTGGTCTATTCCAAACCAGTCGGCTATCCGTAGGATTGTTCCCAAATTACCCGGGTCACTAACGCGATCGCAAAAAAGGGATATCCGGAAATCGTTCCGGGGTGTCATACTTTCAGGTATCTCAAGTACAGCAACTACCCCTTGCGGCGTTTGCAGAGCCGACATCCTTTCAAGCTCCTTCTCACTGCAGATGGTAAGCGCACTTCCAAATCCTCTTGCCAGGTCCGTGTTCTGCTCTGCCCATCTTTCTGTGGCAAAGACATCAACATAAGAAAAACCCGAAAGCAACATCTCTTTTATCACCTTGCTGCCTTCTGCAATGGTCTGCCCATGCAGATCACGGTATTTGGCAACCTTTAATGAAGATACGTGCTTAAGACGGGATGAAGACAACATTTTTATTCGGGGTACACCTCGAAGGTAATGGTAGCTTCAACATCCTTGTGAAGCCTGATCTTTGCACTATATGTGCCCAGATCCTTAACGCTGTCGCCGTCGAGGAAGATCTTCTTGCGGTCAACCTCTATGTCATGCTGCTCCCTCAATGCTTCAGCGATCTGAATGGCATTCACAGAACCGAAAATTCTGCCCGAGGTGCTTGCCTTCGCTGCAATACGCAACTGCAAACCGTCAAGTGCCTGACTGATGCCTTCAGCATCCAGCCTGATCTTCTCAGCCTTATGAGCTTTCTGCTTCATGTTTTCGGCAAGAACCTTTTTGGCAGATGGTGTTGCCACAATCGCATAACCTTTAGGGATAAGGTAGTTTCGTGCATATCCGTCCTTCACCTTAACTATATCGTTGGTGAAACCTAAACTGGGAATATCCTGTTTCAAAATAATTTCCATTTCCTCTCCTCCTCTATTTAAGTAAGTCACCAACATATGGCATCAATGATAAATGCCTTGCACGTTTAACTGCCTGTGCAATCTTTCTCTGGTATTTTACTGAAGTACCTGTAATCCTGCGGGGTAATATCTTCCCCTGCTCGTTCACAAACTTCATCAGAAAGTTTGCATCCTTGTAATCAATGTATTTTATTCCGCTCTTTTTAAACCTGCAATACTTCTTCTTCTTGGTATCCAGGGCTATCGGAGTCAGATATCGTATTTCGCTGTCGTTTTCTGCCATGATTAATCTCTTTAAGGGTTACACATTAAACTTCTTCTGCGGCCACCTCAGGCTGCTTTTTGTTACTGCGCTTCTTCTCATTATAAGCAATTGCATGCTTGTCGAGAACAATCGTGAGAAAACGGATCACCCGTTCGTCACGACGGAAAGCGACTTCGAGATCCTCTATCAAAGATCCCTCTGCTTCGAATTCGATAAGATGGTAAAAGCCGGTCGATTTCTTTTGTATCGGATATGCCAGCTTGCGCAACCCCCAGTGGTCCTCGAATAATATCTTTGCCCCCTTTGAAGTGAGCAAATCAGAGAACTTCTTTACCGCTTCCTTCATCTGGTCTTCAGACAAAACGGGAGTTAAAATGAAAACGGTTTCATACCTGTTAATCATCTGATTTGTTTTTAATTAGTTAATACTTATTAGCCGCTAAATAAACGGACGGCAAAATTACACACTTTTTTTGTTTCTACAAAACATCGGATTATTATGATGCAATACTTTTTTGAAAATAATTTTTGAAAATATACCCGTTATGTTTACTTTTGCATATCGATTTTAAAGTTAATAAACACACGATGAAAAAATTTTCAGACCTGCTGATCTGTATTTTGCTCCTTTTGATTGCAATTTCGGGATTTCATTGTAAAGATGCCAATAACATAACAACCCCATCTATTAAGCTTATTATTGATGAAGGGTTCACCAAAAATGGCGACACTCTGGAGATCGGAAGACCATTAAAGTTCAGAGTGGAAGTGATTGGTGAAGATGCCAATATCACGAACTTCACCATAAAGAAACATTTCCAGGGTGGTATCAAAACAGTTCTTGATTCCGGTTTAAACAGTACAGGTTTTGTTAAAGACTTTACCTTTTATCAGAGTGTTGAAGACAGGGTGGAATGGGTGCTTGGGGTTATGGACAGAAACAGGAAGGAGGCATCAGTTTCTTTGGTAATCTATAAAGACCCTCTTTCAAAGTTTGGAGGTATTCTGGAATATTACAACATACAACTCGGATACCAGGATAACATTCAGACCGGCAACTTTTTCCTCCCCTCAGCAGGCAAGATCTATTTTAGTGATTCAGCAGCTCTGTTTCAGGATCTTGTTGATGTTCTGGTTTATTTTAACTATAGTGATGACCAGGGTATTCTCAAGCCATCACCCACTTTTTCCTCCCCAGGGGAGGAGCCCAATTGCTCGGGTTTGTTATACACAACCTACTACCCCACTCTCTGTAACTGGCAAACAAGAAATTATACCAAATGGGATATCAGGGCAATAAACGGTGTGACTCAGGCCTCCTGGGAGCAGGTACACAACGACAGCCTGCTTATTGTTTCTTACGATAATGTGTGGGGTAAAAAGAAATACAAATGGGCTGCACCAGGAACCTTTATCCCTTTCCAGACAGCAGCGGGCAAAACCGGAATTATCAAGGTTGAAAAAGCAGACACAGTCAGTACAGGTTCTATAACATTTTCGATGAAAATTCAATTATAACATCCAAATTTTTAATCACTTTTAAAATTTTAAAACTATGAAAAGTATTCTTTACATTTTTTCGGCATTTCTTATTGTTTTATCCCACACGCTTATTGCTCAGTCGGATACGATCACTGGGTGGGATTTTTCAGACACCACAAATTCTACCTTCAGTGCAAACCTTGGCCTTGCCAGCAACCATAGCTATACTTTGAGGGCTGAAGACACAGCCGGCTCTGTCAGGACACTTGCGTACGTTAATGGAGCGACTGATTTCGCAGCATCCACTAAGGACTGGGATAATGGTGCTGACAATAAATTCTGGACAATCAAATTCAAGGCTGACGGTTACAGCAGTTTCAAACTTTACTCTGTACAATCTTCAGATGCTGCTGCTCCCGGCCCAAAATACTGGAAAGTGCAGACAAGATTAAGTAATCAATCATATGTTGATGTTACCGGCGGAAGCATCACTGTTGCCAGTGACTGGACCACAGGTGTGGTGAATGGCCTGCCATTGCCTGCTTCGCTCGATAATCCCGGTTCAACTTCAGTGTATGTAAACTGGATGGTTACATCAAATGAGGGTACAGATGGCAACCCTGTTCTTCCGGGCGGCATTTCTATGATCGATGATATTATGGTCACAGGAATATCTTCAACCGGAATCGAAACAGTTCTCTACGACAGCAGAATAAAAATCTCTCCCAATCCTGCTTCGGAATTTATCAACATCTCATTGGGGATTGAAACAAATCATCTGCAGTTACATGACGCATCAGGATCTCTTGTTCTGAAAACAGCTGTAAACAATTCTGAGCTTAGCCTCCAGGTGGGTCATCTGAAGTCAGGTATCTACATTCTTTCAATTATCCCTTCAAATGACAACCAGATAATCAGAAGAAAGATCTTTATCCGGAGATAGTAAAGATTATTCCTCTGAAGACCATCGTTATAACAGTGATTGGATATTGCCCGAGCCGGGCTAATCCTGTCGATCCAAATAAACTGATACACAAATTAGGACGACAAAAAAATCAACATTCCCCTGATGTTTAACGTTATAAGCCATATCTTGCTACTCCTTTGTTTTTTAACTGTAGCCGGTTATGCTCAAGGGCAAACAAAACTTACTGGTGTCGTTAAGGATAATGAGGGCAACTATGTCCCTTTAGCAAATATTGTAATTCTATCTTTAAACAGAGGAACATTTTCAGGTAAAGGAGGGTTTTATGAGTTGCCTGATCTTCCGACCGGTGAACATACAATCACTGTTAGTCACGTTAGTTATGAAACAAGAGTCTTAACTGTAACGACCAACTCAAAACAAAAAGTCGTGGTAATGGATGTCAAACTTGTTCCTCTTACAGTGAAGATGCCCGGTGTTATTATTACAGGTGAAGTCAATTCTGTACCCGGGTTGCTGGATCTTCCTTTGAGAAGCCATAGAATAAGTATCGAAGAGATAGCTGTAACACCGGCAATTTCAACTCAGGCGCTCCTTGGAAGTATCCCTGGAATTCATATCAGCAGCGAATCGGGAATATTTTCCTCTTCTGATGTCAACATAAGGGGAATAGCCAAAGGTCAGACCGGCACATTGGTGATTATAGATGGAATACCTGCAAACAAAAGCGATGGTGGAAGTGTGAACTGGAATATCATTGATAAGGACTTGATAGCGAACCTTGAAATCATCAAAGGACCGGGATCCGCCTTGTTTGGTTCAAATGCCATGGGTGGAGTGATAAATATCCTATCTACACCCCCTGATGGATCTTTCTCTGCCAAAGCATCACTGTCGTATGGCACCTTCAACACATCAGAAGGAAAAATTCTCTGTCAGGGTGGTTTTGATTCAAGCCGTTATTACTGGAAAGCTTTCTTTCACTACCGCAATAGTGATGGTTATATTAACACTCCGAAGGAAATTATTCTCGAAAATGATTCCATTGTGGTGCCGGTTTATCTAAATGAAAAGTTTGCCGGAGCAACCACAGGCATAAAGTTGAAAAACAATGGTTCCCTGGAACTATCTGTTAACTTTTTTGAAGATATAAGAGGAAGAGGCACCAGGATATATGAAAGTGCAGGATCGAATACCACAAGGCACACATGGCAACACAATTTTAGGTATTTTGGTGACATAAAAGGTTGGAAATCAAATCTGGTTGTCTATTCCTCTCGTGAAAACTATTTCAGGCTTAATGAATATTACAGTGATGGAGAATACAAATTATATGAGGTGGATTCAAAGCGGGATGATATAGGGTGCAGAATGGTTTTCGAGAAGAAATTAACAGAAAGGAATGAATTAATCACAGGTGCAGAGTCAAGAATCGGAAAAGTTAAAGCTTCAGATATTTATTATACAAGCACAGATATTATATCCAACAATGGAACTCTTGACATATACGCTTTGTTTCTTCAATTCAGCCGGATCATGAAAAATCCAAAATGGAAGCTCGTTGCCGGCCTCAGATATGATTATGCCAGGTTCCATGATGCTTCATTTTCTATTAAACATCCTTCTTATTCCATCGAATATTTCACTGATTTTCAGTTTGGAGGCATTAATACTGTATTCTGGCACTCACTTAACCCTAAGCTGATAATTCAGTACAAACCTTTTAAACAAACCCGTACTTATTTCACCCTGGCCAGGGGTTTCAGGGCACCCGTACTGGATGACCTCTGCAGGTCAACAAGAACAACCTTGGGATTGAGGATGGCAAATCCAGCACTAAGGCCAGAAAACATTTATAATATTGAAGCAGGAATTGATCAGTCTCTATTTGGATTTATCAACACCGGAATTTCAATGTTTTACACTCTTGGAGACCAGTTCATGCATCTGCTCTCCAACGGTGATTCCGTTAATCTTGGATACACTATCGCACCGGTTTATCAAACATCTAACATAAGCAAAGTGAATATTTATGGTGTTGAAACAGAGTTTTCAATCCCTTTTAAAAGGGGGTTGAGATTGTATGGCAACTACACCTTCAACAAGGCTGTAATAGACGCCTTTAACCCCAGAACAAAGGCAGACCCTGATCTCACCGGTAAATACCTTACCAATATTCCAGATCACAGCTTTACAGCAGGTATTAATGTCAGATCCAGATGGGTGGATATTTCCGTTAGTGGCAAGTACACAGGCCGGCAGTGGATCAGGGATGATAACGGATTCGACAATGTCTACCTTCTTGCCAGCCATTACGAACCATTTTTTACATTAGACGCCAAAGCCCTCAGAACATTCGGGAACCTGGAAGCTTCAATCGATGTTGAAAACATTTTGAATGCAATCTATATCAATAGCCGCGGATATCTTTCTCCCGGCAGAATGTTATTCCTGAAACTTCGCTACACCTTAACAAGAAGAAAAAGCAACTATGAATAAATCCAATTCTCTTTCCATGAAAAATTCTGTTTTTTATAGGTGCACTACCTTAATCATTTCAGTCATCCTGTCACACTGGTGTTTGGGACAGCAACCGTCTGCGGTTACAAATTCATTCTTCGACAATGACACTCTTCATAACCTAAAGATGTCAAAGATCTATGTTGAAGGAGAAATTGAAAATCCGGGATATATAAAATTCGACAACCTGCCGGTTCATAGTGTTATTGTTAAGGAAACGACATTGGGGGCGGATGGAAAACCAGCCTTTGTCGGAGCGTATAGGTATGATGGCTATTCACTGGCAGACATCCTTAATCCTTTCATCCTTAAAAAGAACAATGCCAATGATTTTCCCCCCTTAACCGATCTTTATATAGAGATCTTCAATGCTGAAGGCCAACGTGTGGTAATAAGCTGGGGTGAGATATATTATCCAAACAAACAGGGGCAGATTATCATAGCAGAGAAGGTGATGCGCATTATACCGGAAAAAACCGGCGAAAGATGGCCCCTGCCGGAATATGGCTGTGTTGTTGTCTCAAATGACCTCATCACCTCCAGAAACATCAGCAATCCGGTGCGGATAGTGATCCGTTCAGCTGGCATAGAACATATAATCGAAAAGGGAAAGTTTCCACTCGAAAAGGATTTCTGCATATTCGAAAACAACGGAGTGATCACTGACTCCCTTTTCAACCTCCCTGAGGGGTTTGTCCCCCTCACCCTTCATACTGCATTTTATGGAAAAGGGCGGGGACTTCACACCCTCGATCCTTTCACCGGTTACAATATCAAACACCTCCTTGAACATAGTATCCACCTCAACTCAACAGCGCTTTCAGAAGGATTAATAATCTTCCTGTCAGATGATGGATACCGTGCCGTGTTTTCACTAAGTGAGCTCATCAACAGAAATGACCAGGAATACACATTACTTCTGTTTAACCCTGAAGATAAAAAATCAGGCAAATTCAGGGTTTTTCCATCTTGTGATTTTTTTTCCGACAGAGCAGTAAAAGGACTATCAAGGATAATTTACTTAACTAAATCCATTTAAACTGATGGGTAATCAGATGTTGACCACATTTTATTTTGCCAACCTCGGACTAATATTTTTGGTTATTGTATTCACATTGATGCCGGGAAAAGTTATAGGTAACATTTTGTGGAGTATTTCTTTATTAGGATCTATTAATTCTTTTGTTCTTTTAACCTTAGCTTCCGGACACCTGCCGGTATCGGGTGACTTCGAAAAGTATCAGGCTATCGGAATGATCCTGATTACCCTTGGATTTCTGAGAAATGTGATATTTAATGCAAGATTACCGGAAAATTTGCTTCTTCCCGTGTTTACCCTGGCTCTGATGGCTTTTGCAATGCGTGGAAATATGACAGTTTCGGATGATTATCTGATTTACGGGAGATGGGATGTGATGCTGTTCTTCTATTGCAGGAAAATAGCGATTGCCCTTTTTGTATTGTCGGTAAGCGAATATGTCAATCTCTTGATATTGAATAAGGAGACAAAAAATCTTAAACTTTCATACAGGCTTGGAAGAAATCTCACATTACTGGGAGGAGCATTTTTAATTGCAGGGGAGCTATCCGGCTCTATCTGGGCTCTTTATGGATGGGGAGATCCTTGGCGCTGGAGCGGAGGATTCTTTATCTCAGGAGCAATGTTTATTCTTTCAATGTTAGCACTCCACATACCACCGAAATGGACAAAACTCTACCATAATACACTGCTTCTTTCTGCAGCACCTCTGCTGGTGATATTAATTCTATATATATACTAAACTATATTATACATGATAAAACTGTTCACCTCATTAAAATTTACTTTCTGGATAATCGTTGCGATATCTGCTTGGCTTATCACCGGAGCTGCAATGACATCAGCAGGCTTTAAACAGGCATTCCTGGAAATGAACGACATGCTTGTCCTGGACTGGCTGATTTACGAGGCCTCAAACGAACCCCTGGTGTTTTTATGGTTTGTAATACTGTGTTTTCTTGCAGCTTTGCTGGGTATTAATTTTATCTTTTGTACAGTACTCACCCTCTTTAGGTTACTAAAATTCAGGAACTTTAGCTTAAGAACCATTATATTGCTTTCACTCCACATTGCCTGTATCGCTATTGTTCTGCTACATGCAACTGGTCTTGTTGCAGGGTTCAAGCAAGGCTACATCAAAGCTTTCAAAGACGATATTATCGACCTACCATCTGGTTATCAAGTTGTTATTACTGATATTATTTATGAGAATGACATTGATTTACTGAAAAGCAGGGTTGAAAACCAGAGCAAAATACGTTACAGCAGAGATAACTTTTCCATTGGCGTGAATTGTGCAGAAGTAGTACTTTTGCGGCATGGCAAAGTGATTGGAGAAGGTAAAACTTACTATATGAAACCTTTCAGGGCGGATGGTATATGGGTTACCCTTGAAAGCTTTCAGTTTTCCTTGAAAAGACAACACTCAGGGATTGGAGTAAGGCTTACTGTTGCTAAAAACCCCGTACTGATGCCGTTTATCATTGTCTATGCGCTGGTTGTCTTTTTGTTGTTTTTTTATACAGCTATATCCTGGGGTAACCCATTTTTGCAGGAGAATGGCTTAAGCACTGCCTCCGTTAGTATTAAGCCGGATGCATTAGTTTGATCTCAACCCGCTAAAAAAATATTACATACCTGGCGACACAATTTAGTATATAGATATAATGTTAATAAACTTAGATAAACAAATATATTACAATGACAAGATTAATACATATCGTTATTCTGATCTTTTCCCTACTGATATCCGGCTGCCGCTCCTCAGATTATTCTGATGAAATAAGGATCATCCATGCCGGTAGTCTGTCACTTGTTGTGAGGGATGTGGTAAAAATGTTCAACAAGGAGTATCCTGACATAAAAGTAATTACAGAATCATGGGGGAGCAAGGATGGGGCACGCCAGATTACCGAGCTCAAGAAGCCCTGCGATCTATATATATCTGCAGATGACCGGTTGATTGAGGCATTTCTGTTTCCGGAACATGCAAAATTCAGCATCCCTTTTGCCGGCAATGAAATGGTTATCGCCTATACCAATGATTCTAAATACTCCGGGGAGATCACTGCAGAAAACTGGTATGAGTTTCTGCGCCGATCAGATGTGGCAACTGCCCGTTCATCTCCTGATACAGATCCCTGTGGTGTAAGAGCAGTCCTGCTGATGATTCTTAGTGGTAATTATTATAAAATTCCGGATCTGAAGGATCAACTTGAGGCAAAAAATCACAACTTCATCAGGCCAAAAGAGGCCGACCTGATTGCTTTGCTTCAGAAGCGAAGTGTTGATTATCTGTATATTTACAAATCACTCGCTGTTCAACACAACTTTCAATTCATAACACTCCCTGACGAGGTGAACCTCAGCAATCCTGATCTGTCCGATGTGTATAAGAACGCCGCATTTGAGACCGTTGGAAACCGGCCGGGATCAAAATACCGTGAGGTAGGGTCGCCTATTGTTTATGGTTTAACTATACCTGTTCCATCAAAAAATCCTGAAGGGGCAGAAAAGTTCATTGAAATTTTGCTCGATCCGCTTAAAGGTGGCACTGTTCTGAAGAAAAACGGCCAGCATCTTCTTCCACCCCAAAGGGTTCGATGGTATGATGAAATCCCCGGCAATCTTAAAAAATACGCGCTTCCGAAATAATGAAAATAAAACAGGGCGACGTATGGTTTAAACTTTTCCTTCTTTTAATGGGGGGGATAATCCTGTTATTTATCATTGCCCCACTTGCCGGGATGTTTCTCTCCGTCAACCAGGGATATCTTAATGAAGTAGTCTTTGACAGGGAGGTGTCGGACAGTATTCGCCTTACCTTATGGGCTTCGATGGCAGCTACCGTTCTGTTTGCTATTGGAGCAGTTCCTTTTGCATATCTGCTTGCCCGCCATGATTTTCGCGGCAAAAGGATTCTGCAGGGCATTATAAGTATTCCGGTGGTAATTCCTCATTCAGCAGCAGGTATAGCGCTTCTTGGGATAATCTCAAGGGATTCCTTTGCCGGAGGGATAGCCTCATCGTTAGGTTTCGATCTGGTGGGAAGTCCGTTTGCGGTCATCATAGCAATGGCATTCGTCAGCCTCCCCTTTCTGATTACCGCTGCTATTGATGCTTTTTCATCAGTACCGCTTCAACTTGAAAATGCAGCCCTTAACCTTGGAGCATCACCCGCAAGAGTCTTTTTTACCATTGCATTGCCCATGGCATGGCGGGGAATCCTCACAGGGCTAATAATGATGTGGGCCCGCGGAATGAGCGAATTTGGCGCTGTGGTTATCGTGGCTTATCACCCGATGATAACCCCAGTGCTGATATATGACCGGTTCAGTTCATTCGGATTGAAATATGCAACCCCCGTGGCAGTGCTTTTTGTGCTTATAACTCTTGTGTTTTTTGTTGTGATGAGATTACTGTCGAAGAAAATAAAACTTTATCCCTGACACGATGCTTGAAATACAGAAATTATGCAAGTCATATCCTGGATTCTATCTCAGGGACATTTTCCTTAGCATCAGTAAAGGAGAATACTTCGTTTTGCTTGGGCCTTCAGGTTCCGGCAAATCGATGCTTCTTGATCTTGTTGCCGGGCTAAGGAAGCCTGACTCCGGCCAAATATTTCTTTCCGGCCATGATATCACAACCCGTAGCATCCAGAGTCGCAACGCTATACTTTTACACCAGGACACAAACCTTTTCCCGCATCTTTCAGTATTTGAAAACATTGCTTATCCTCTCAAGTGCAGAAAACAGAAAAAGGACCATATCAGACAGCGGGTCTCAGACCTTGCCGGGATAGTTTCCGTTGCACATCTTCTCCACAGACCCACCTCCGGATTGTCAGGTGGTGAAGCTCAACGCATTGCTCTTGCGCGCGCTCTTGCTGTAAAACCCGATATACTTTTACTTGATGAGCCCCTTGCTGCCCTTGATGTTCAGCTACATGCAGAATTGAAATCACTTCTTCACAAAATAAATACCGGTGGTCAGACAATACTCCATGTTACCCACCACTTCAATGAGGCTGTTTCACTGGCCAACAAGCTTGCAGTAATTGATAAGGGTGAAATCATTCAGCAGGGCACTGCTGAAGACCTGGTTAACTCTCCTGTAAATCCCTTCGTGGCCAGGCTTGCCGGAATAAGAAATTTCTACCCTGTCCGGAATGTATCGCATGAACCTGACTCCGGATATAGCCAAGTGAATATTACTGATGATGAAAACATTTCCGTGATTGCTGAAGACACCTGCCATAACGAAGGTTTCCTTATTATCGAAGCCAGCCAGGTATCAGTTGCTATTGAAAAGCCTGACAACAAACATCTTAATGTTTTCAAGGGGAATGTCAGGGAAGTAATACCCGGGGTCAGAAATTATGATGTGGTTGTTGATTCAGGATTCATAATTACCTCCTCACCAACCAGAAAAAGATACCAGCAGGCTCCTGTTGCAGCAGGCACCCATGTATGGGTGAGCTTTAATCCATCTGCATGCAGGATTATCAGGAAGGATTAGGGGATATCTCATAAAAAAAACGCTGATCAAATTTCCGCAATAAGCAATCGCTTATCACCACCACTAATCTTATCATTATATAACCTCAGCAACCTGGAGGATATGTCATTGATTTTCTGTCTATTTACCTCATCATATGCAATAAGGTAATAAGGTTCAGTGTTGTATATATATCCCCGGCTACTAAGGTTATATATAGATAAGGTTTTTAATGGCTTAGTTTGAGGTGTATTATGAAAGATGGAAAATGGTATCGCTGATTTGCGAGGTAATAAAACATCATCTTCCGAACAAAACTAATCCGGATACAGTGCACTGAGCCTGTACCCTGAAACTGTTTGCCCTGAGTATTCTATGGGTCTAAGGAAATAGGTAATTTGCGCGATTTCTAGCAACGTCATAACCCTCAACTCCTTACACTCTCTGATCTCAGGAATACGCCTCATAAAGCATTGCAATTCCACCGGATAATTTAGTGAAGCTCTCTTGCCCAAATCCCGCAGTTCTAAGCAATGCAAGAAAATCATCTTCATAGGGGAATCTATCTACCGATTCAGGAAGGTAACTGTACGCATTATCGTGTCCTGAAACAATTCTGCCGACAAGTGGAAGCAACTTCCTGAAATAGAATCTGTAAAAAGCCCTTAACAGCCTATTTGCCGGCATTCCGAACTCAAGCACCAGAAGCTTACCCCCTGGTTTCAACACCCTGTGGATCTCCTTCAATCCTGCCTCCGGATCACTGAAGTTGCGCACACCAAATGCAACCATTGCTGCATCAAATGATGAGTTGCTGTATGGGAGAGACTCTGCCTCTGCCCTTTCGAACCTGACCCTCGCAGATAAACCCCTGTTCTCAACTTTTCGTCTCCCTGTCTCCATCATCTTTTCTGAAATGTCAGCACCGGTAATGTCAGCACCGGTTTTCAATGCAGCTACAATCGCCAGGTCGCCTGTACCTGTTGCAACATCAAGCAATGAAAATCGTTCTGCTTTGTCAAGCCTTGCAACCAAACGCTTCCTCCATCTTTTGTCAATACCGAACGATAAAATGTGATTCAACAGGTCGTAGCGCCCCGAGATGTTATCAAACATCTTCTCTACCATCTCTCTCTTTTCGTTTGTTGGATTCGGGTCACTCATAGATCAGAAGGTCAAGGTGCAAGGCGATTGAGAGTCCAGATGCCATTTTCAACTCTATATTCAAACCTGTCGTGTAACCTGTTTTCCCGGCCTTGCCAGAACTCAAATACAAAGGGCTTCACAATGAAGCCACCCCAGTGTTCCGGCCTTGGAATTTCGGTTCCTTCAAATCGTCTCCTAAACATCTCAAGCCTTGTGTCGAGTTCTTCGCGGGATGTAATAATTTTACTTTGTTCGCTAACCCAAGCACCCAACCTGCTTCCCTCAGGCCTGCTGCGAAAATAGTTGTCGTCCTCTTTTAAGGATGATCTGGTAGCAACACCTTGAACACGTATTTGCCGTTCCATTTCCAGCCACTGAAAAACCAACGAAACATGAGGGTTTTCATTTATCTCCTTCGCCTTCCTGCTCGTGTAGTTGGTATAAAAGATAAACCCCTCTTCAGAAAAATATTTAAGAAGTACCACCCTTGAGGATGGAATTCCGAATCCCGAAACGGTCGAAAGCACCATCGCATTAGTCTCTTTAATCCCTCTGCTTAATGCCTCACTAAACCATAAACTGAACTGATCAAAAGGATTACTTTTCATATCTCTCCGCCTCAAAACACCAAAAGTGTAATTCTCTCTGAGGTTGGCAGGTTTTTTTTTCATTTTCTGATTTATTGGCTAATCCAATAAACAAATAAAGTGAGGTGATGTTTGCTTTGTGTTGTCAGGTGAGGTTCTTAATTGCCTCCTGTTTAAGCTTTTCACGGTTCACAGGAACAACACCTACCTCTTCACATACAAGGCCTCCGGCAAGGTTTCCAAGGGCAGCATATTGAACAGGGGTCAATCCGCACGCAAGTCCCAACGCTGCTACACTAATTACAGTATCACCTGCACCCGACACATCCGACACCTCCCTGACATAAGCCGGCAGGCGGGCACCTTCACCCAGGTGGCTTACATAAACACCCTCGTTTGAGAGGGTTATAAGAATGGTTACGATATCCTGCGATTTATGAAGGTTTATTACGGCCTGTTCAAAATCCTCCTCGCATCCCGGGTCAATAACACCCAAAATCCCATCCCTGAATTCCTTAAGATTGGGTTTGAAAAGATTAACATGCCTGTAATCCGTAAAATGACGCTTCTTGGGATCCACCGCAATAGGTATATGAAGATCTCCTGCAGCATTGCAAACCGTGTCAATCAGCTCAGCATTTATAATTCCTTTATCATAATCCTGAAAAATTATCACATCCCAGAGTTCTGAATTTATCTTGTTGATTATCGTTTCAGAGAATACTGCCATGTCTTCCGGTGAAAGCGGGTCGGTTGTCTCCTCATCCACCCTGAGCATTTGTGTACGGTTACCAAATATCCTGAATTTGGTGGTGGTTTTCCTGGAATCACTTTTTATGATGCCTTTATTGTCAAGGCCTTCGGCCTTCATCAGATCGATAAGCTCATCTCCTTTCTGATCATTTCCCACAACGGAAAACAAAACAGCCTCTGCACCAAGTGCCTTGACATTAAGTGCCACATTGGCTGCTCCCCCCAACCGGCTGCTGCGCCTGTTAACTACAACCACCGGCACGGGAGCCTCTGGTGAAATGCGTTCCACATTGCCCCAGAGATAAGCATCAACCATTACATCACCGATGATCATAACCCTTTTGCCTGAAAACCCGGCAAACAGCTGTTCAATATCTTCGTGTGAGATAAGGTGCATCTTGTTTTCTGAGGAATTCATTTCCATCAACCTTTATTTTATTATGCAAGTTTAGCGAGTGCCTTTTTTATACGGCACAACGCCTCTTCCAAGGCCTCTTTGGAGGTTGCATACGACAGACGAAGACATTCCGGAGAGCCAAAAGCATCGCCGGGAACCATTGCTACATGTGCCTCATTAAGAAAATACATGCTCAGATCACCAGCATTTACAATAGTGGTACCGCTGAAACTTTTGCCAAACCACTCACTAACATCAGGAAAAAGATAAAATGCACCCTGAGGCACATTTGTTATAAAGCCGGGTATCTCTTTCAGCATAGATATCAGATAATCCCTCCGTTCCATGAATGCCTTTTTCATTTCGATCAGTTCGGGGGTGTTTTCGGGATCTGCATTCAAAGCTGCAATGGCAGCGCGTTGAGAGATTGAGCATGTGCCGGAAGTGATCTGTCCCTGTAACTTGTCGCATGCTTTGGCAATCTGAAGTGGTGCCCCCATATAACCGAGCCTCCAGCCTGTCATCGCAAACCCTTTGGAAACGCCGTTTATGGTTATCACCCTGTTATAAATTGCAGGAAACTGTGCAATCGACTCATGCCTGCCTACAAAGTTGATGTGCTCATATATCTCATCGGCTATAATAAAGATCTTCTCATATCTCGCAATGAGATCAGCTATGGCCTTCAGCTCATCACGGGTGTATACCGATCCTGACGGATTGCATGGCGATGAATAGATAATTGCCTTTGTCCGGGGAGTGATAGCCTTTTCAATTTGAGCCGGAGTAACCTTGAAGTCGGTATCGATCGAAGCCGGTATATAAACCGGTTTCCCGCCTGCAAGCTTAATTATCTCCTTATACGAAACCCAATAAGGAACCGGAACCAGTACCTCATCCCCTTCATTAATAATTGCCAGCATAGCATTGGCAATACTGTGCTTTGCCCCTGTGGAAACAACAATCTGTTCGGGTGTGTATTCAAGCCCGTTGTCGCGCTTAAACTTGTTGCAAATAGCCTGACGCAGGTCAGGATAGCCCGAAACCGGTGTGTAACGGGTGAAATTTTTGTCAAGAGCCTCCTTAGCAGCATCCTTGATAAACCCGGGGGTGTTGAAATCAGGTTCCCCTACACTCAGATTGATAACATTGTGTCCCTGTGCAGTAAGCTCCCTGCTCATCCTCGACATGGCAAGTGTCTCCGACTCAGCCATCTGATTGATCCTGTCTGATATCATGTCCATTACAATAATTTTTAATAATGATTCAAAAGAAATTAAAACCAAAAACGAATATCCTGAACCCCAATTGTGTGTCATCCAAAGCAAACTTATGCTAATTTGCTCCTATCTATTAATCCAACATCCGGGTTCAGGATTGCATGCAAATATATTGCTTTATTATTGATTCAATAACAATATCCGGATAAAATATACAACAAAATATGATAGTACCATTATAACGATTTTGAAAACAAAATATACATTAACGACATAAAGCACAAACAAAAAGGGGTGTCTCAAAAGCCCCCTTTTTTTTCGTAGCCACTCCGCGACTGCGCCTGAAGCTTCATTCCTTGCGCCTTTGGCTCAGGAATGATCTCGTATGACTGACGTCCTACGAGACCGCTTCAGCCAAGGTCGCTCCGTGGCTACTAGCGCTTGTTTACCCTCTTTGAGATGCATCCCCTTCCTCTTAATTGCTTGATATTGTGAATTTTGTTAATAAGTTGGTGATAACATTCAGCAACTTTTTCTCTTTAATATCCTAACATTCATTATATTAGCATTAAATCGTTACCGTTGACCATGGCAAAAAAAGTATTCAAAGCGTATCATCAAGGGCAATTAATGTTGCTTCCACCCTCTCTGGAAGAAATGATTGAGACAAATCATCCGGCGAGGATTGTCAATCAGATTATAAATCAGATAGACATAGCTCCCTTGGAAAAGAAATATAAAGGAGGCGGCACTTCGTAGTTATCATCCAGGAATGTTGCTTAAAGTGCTTGTATACGCCTATTTGACCAATACATATTCTTCCCGCAAGATAGAAGCTGCTTTGAAAGAGAATATTCATTTCATGTGGTTAAGCGGGATGAGCAAACCGGATCATAGAAGTCAACCACAGACTCAGGAAGTACAAAGAGATGGCCAGGAAAAGGCTGCTTAGCGAATTAGGAATCCTACACATGAAGAAACGCCCCGCCGAGGTGGAGGCAGTCTTTGGATGCATAAAGCATAATAAAGGCTTCCGCAGGTTTATGTTGAAAGGATTAAGGAAAGTGGAGGTAGAGACTGGATTGCTGGCCATAGCTCACAACCTTTCGAAAATGGTCAATTAAAAGTGTAAAAGAACCTACGCGGCCTCACGGCCGTGGAGAAAAAAAAGAGAGCGCCTCTTTTGAGACGCCCTCTTTTTTTGTGGGAGCTACTGGATTCGAACCAGTGACCCCCTGCTTGTAAGGCAGGTGCTCTGAACCAGCTGAGCTAAGCTCCCGAAAATTACCTTGAAGAACGGTGTGCAAAAATAATCCCTTTTTTATTGCTACCAAAAAATATTTTTAGCAGAACTCATCACCTCATCAGATGAACCACGCCACCCTTCTCCTGAACCGTTTTTACCATTGGATTGTAATATTTTATCACATAGTAGTAAATCCCTTCTGAACATTGCATCCCAAATGAAATGCCGTCCCACCCTTTAGTGGGGTTGTCCTCATGGTAGACCTGTGATCCGGAACGGTTATAGATTGTCATTGAACGTATCTCTATTGACTTAGCCTCAGGATAGAAATAGTTGTTGTAACCATCATTGTTAGGAGTAAAGACATTGGGAATTATAAGCTTTGAACATTCTCGGTAAACCACTGTATCTGTTCTTGCACAATTGCTGATAAAAGCTGTTATCCAGAAAGTTCCCGGTTCAAATATCGTATTCTGCAGGCCGGTGCTTCCATCCCACCAAACCAGGTCATTATAGGTGCCTGTTGGTGTCAGTATCACCGTTTCACCCTCACATATAAAACCATCCTCGTCCAAAGAGATCACCGGAGGTGCGATGAGATTAAGGTTCAGGTATTCTGTCCTTACACATCCCATGTAGAATCCTGAAACGCTCATGGTTGTCGTAGGGGTTGCTATGAATGAAACTGAAGATCCCGGTGTGTTGTTTGACCAGAGGAAGGTTGTGCCGGGTAAATCGGCACTCACGTTAAGGGTAACCTGGTCACCGACACAGAACTCCAGAGGAGTTGGAGTTACCGTGAGTTGCGGATTGGGTAGAACCTCTATAGTGTATGTTGTGTCAGAATAACATCCGTTAGCTGTGGCAATAACCGTATATGAAGTTGTAATATTCGGATTGACAATTAACTGAGGTGCAAAAACCCCGGTGCTCCAAAGAAAGACCACTCCCGCCATGCTGCTTGAGGCACTCATTATTACAGTATCACCCCCGCAGATTGTATCATTACTCACCTGAACGATGATATCCGGGACCGGCTTTGTGCCCACCGGCAACGAATCGATGGTAGTGCATCCGTTCACTGTTGCCGTAACTGTAAGAACAGTCGGCACCAACGGTGTGATCTTTGCCTGAGGCCCGGTATGGCCACTACTCCATTGAAACTGAGTTCCCCAGATGTTCGAGACAGCAGTGAATGTTGCCGTATCACCTTCACAAACAATAGGGGGAGCAACAGTGAGTGTTATCACCGGTAAAGGATTAACCTGTATCACAACAGAACTGTCAGATGAACAACCGTTAACAGTGGCCGTAACAGTATAGGTTGTGGTTGTAAGTGGTGAAACAATTATCATGGCTGTTGACTGCCCGGAACTCCATTGATATGAAACGGCCGGGTAAATGGTAGCGGCCTGTATTACAGTGCTCTCCCCTTCACAAATCATGGTTTTGTTTGTGTAAAGTGTTGGATGCGGTATAGGTTTGACAAAAATCACGGATGAATCTGATGATGAACACCCCTGGTACGTTACAGTTACCTTATATGTGTTAATGGAGGTAGGATTTACTACTATTGAATCAATAACCGGACCTGTACTCCATGAGTATGATGCAGGTGTAAGGTTCGAGGATGCTTTGATAACCAACTGATCTCCGGAACAAATGGTGTCGCTCTTTGGTTGTATTGTTATGACCGGATTGGAAATATAAGTAACCTCCACAGTATCTGCGCTTTCACAGTTGAAAATATTTTTCACTATCACCCAATATTGTCCGGTTTGAGTTACAGTAATAGAGGGTGTTGTTGCATTTGTTGACCACAGATATGAAGCGAAAGCAACCCCAGGTGTAAGCGCTAAGGGTTGCCCCTGGCAGAGTGTGGTATCATTGCCCAGGCTTACCACCGGGTAAGGGACAACTGTGATTGAGAGTGAATCTTTGCAATGTTCCACCGTGAGATAATACACCGTTGTTTGCTGGGGAAATGCAATCGGGTTTGAAATTGTAGTATCGCTTAGCGTTGCAGCAGGGGTCCAGTGATATGGAAATGTTGTAGCACCGGCCTGAAGCTGAATACTGTCACCTAAACATATCGTTAGGTTTGGCCCTGCATTGGCATAAGCAACATAAACATTGCATGTGTCAAGGATAGTGTCGTTGCCGTTTGTGACCATAACAGTGATAACCGTTGATTGTACCGGCGCAATTGTAATTGAAGGAGTTGTGTCGTTTGTTGACCAAAGCCAGTTTGTCGGGTTAGTAACTGAAGGTGCAAATATCACAAGCGAATCCCCTGCGCAGATTATCGTGTCGGTGAAAAACGGGGGAAATGGTGTCTGACAGGGCAGAATGTTTATTGTGTCACTAAAGTGACATCCTAGAGAATCAGTAAGTAAAACAGAATAGACCCCGGGTTGTGATACTGTAACGGATTGCGTTGTGTCATTGGTTGACCAGAGTACTGATGCAATACCCTGAGCCTGGTTCATTGTGATTGTAAATGGCTGACAAATGGCAGTATCCAAACCGAGAATACTATCAGGGTGAACAAAAAGCTGGGTGGAATTTGTCATATCAAATCTGATGATCCTGTTTGATAAAGGATCCATCCTGTTTCCATCAACAACTTCTGAAATGTAAACATCCACCTGATTGCCGGGGGTCATTCTGAACGCCATCCCTCCGTATTGACTCTGTTTTGGGAAGCCGGTGATAATCTCTGTTACATCCTCGTATCCGTTTACACGAAAAAGTGCCTGAAATGAGGTGTCACACAATGACTTCCCTATGAGGTAAAGGTTACTGTCAGGGCCAATCTTATGTGCCCATGGGCTATATTCTTTGATCTTAGAAACCCAAACCTGACGTACTGAATTTGAAGTGTTGAACCTATAAAGTGTGTCAGAGATCCATGCATACAAAAACTGTCCATCAACAGAAACCTGATTACCAAGATAATATCCGCCGTCAAAAAGCGAAAAAGTATTCAAAGCTGTGGTATTATAAATTCCAGCGCCTCCCCAGTGTGAATTTGTATAAACAGAAATACTTGCACCTGATTGATAAAGCGATATTGGCCCCGGACTGTGCGGAAGAGTAGCATAAGTGCTTGGGATACCTGTGGGGGTAACTTTGGTTATATCTGAAGATGCATTGTTTTGTGTAAAATAGATGTTCTGCTGCTGGTCGATATCAAGAGAGCTTGGCCATGTATAACCTGACAAAAAAACAGTTTTGTTTCCGGCTGTATCAACTTTAGCAATTGTATTGTGGAAAGTGCCAGCATAACTTGCAAAAGAGTGGTTGGCAATGAAAAGGTTGCCAGATGTGTCGAAAACTATCTGGCATGGTACATTAAGGCTGGTTGTGAAAATGGAATGGGCACTATAGTGGATCTGTGCCGGGATATTCAGTGTGAATATCAGTAAGATCAACAGGAATATAAACCTGTGAGCATGAACCTTCATAATACAAAATGTGTTTTACAAACCTCTCGGATTGAATGCCCGTCAAAGATACAACACATTTGATCTTATGTCTTATTAATTTATTGCCGTATCAAAATAAAAAGCTTGCTAAATATGTTTAAATGAATTAATTTTGTGTCATCCAAAGACTAAAACCGAACCAACCCGAAAATATTATGGCAAAATTCTTTAAGGTTATTGGAATTATTCTGATCGTAATACTGATAATTCCATTGATTGCCGGTTTTTTTTTAAAGAAAGAATATCAGGCAGAAAGATCGATTGAGGTTTTGCGCGACCTTGATGAAGTATTCGACTACCTTCTGATGTTGAAGAATCAGGATGATTACAGTGCATGGAGCAGGATGGATACCTCAATGAAGCATATATATCAGGGTATTGACGGAACCGTAGGTTTTATATCGGGATGGGAAAGCGCTGACAAAAATCTGGGTAAAGGGGAGCAGGAGATTGTTGCCATTCAGCCGTATGAACGAATAGATTATAAGTTGCGGTTCATAAAGCCATTCAGAGCAGAATCTGATGTATACCTGATAACAGAGCATGCCGGAGAAGGCAAAACCCTTGTTCGTTGGGGCATTACCGGCAGGATAAATTATCCTTTCAATGTGATGCTTGTTTTTATGAACATGGAACAGTCGCTTGGGGATGATTTCAACCAGGGTTTGCAAAACCTTAAAACAATCCTGGAGAAATAATTCACTCCTCTATGTTGGTTTCAGGAATCAGAAACCTGTCCTTATATTTCCCCTGCCTCCCTTTGTATATCTTTGCGATCATTATAAAATCTCTTTCATAATCACCCGAAGGTTTAAAAACAAGATCTGCACCATAGGTAAGTGACCCATAATCAAGAAATCCTGCTACTACAGGCACACCGGCTTTAATGGCAATATGGTAGAAGCCTTTCTTCCAGTTCTTTGTCGGGGCTCTGGTTCCTTCAGGTGTAATAACGATTGTTACTTTTTTATTGTTTTCCAGAACGTTTACCACCTGTTGAATCATCACTCTGCCTCTCCTTCGATTGACCGGAATACCGCCCATAGCTTTTAGGATAATGCCCAAGGGAAACCAGAATGCTTCCTGTTTGATAAGAAATTTCACCCTAAGGCCAAGAACTGAAAGCATCATCTTGCCCCAGATGAAATCCCACATGCTTGTATGAGGCGCAATAATCAGGATAGATTGTTCAGGCAGCTGACAATGGTTGTCACTGACTTTCCAGCCTGCCATGTTAAGGATTAATCTGTATATGATATTTATCATAGGGGTTTTGTAGCTAGGCTTATTGAAACAGCCTCCATGGTGACAAAAGTAATATAAATTGTTACCGCATCTGATAAAAAGGGGTAATCTTCTTCATCCTGAAATTAAAATTCAGTCATCTTTTCAACATGATGGCAATTTTTTATAATTTTGCACACCTTTTTGTTTCAGGTTCATTTTGAAATGCCGTTTTCACAGTAACAATTCAGAAAATAATCCTATTATCACCAATTTAATTAATATATAATTATGTATATCAAAAAGTTAGTGTTTTTACTCCTGATTTTCGCAGGCTTCAACCTTTCCAATGCTCAAGGGCAGTTCAACGTAAAACAACCCTTCCCTGTTGATAAAGATGTATTGATAGGCCGATTGCCGAATGGCCTTACCTATTACGTACGTCATAATGCTGAGCCTAAAGACCGTGCGCAATTCTGGCTTGTGGTTAATGCCGGTTCAATTCAGGAAGACCCCGATCAGAACGGGCTTGCCCACTTTATTGAACATATGTGTTTCAACGGAACGAAAAACTTTGAGAAGGATCAGATAATCCGTTATCTTCAATCCATCGGAATGAAATTCGGGCCTGAAATAAATGCGTTCACCAGCCATGATGTCACAAATTATATGTTGCAGAATGTACCACTTGAAAAACCTGCAAATGTCGATACGGCTTTGCTTATTCTGTATGATTGGGCCTGCCAGGTATCTTTGGAGAATGAGGAGGTTGACAAAGAGAGAGGGGTGATCCACGAAGAGTGGCGTACAGGTATGGGAAGCCAGAGAAGGATTCGTAATGCCTATTTCCGCACCCTTTTCGAAGGATCAAAATATGCAACCCATGATGTTATTGGCGACATGAATATTATCCTTAATTTTGAATATGATGTTCTTCGCCGCTTTTACGAAGATTGGTATCGTCCCGATCTTCAGGCAATTATAGCTGTTGGTGATTTCGACCCTAAGGAGATGCAAAAAAAGATAGTGGATATGTTCTCCCAGATTCCAAAGCAAACATTTCCCAGGGAACGACACACTGAAATGGTTCCAAGCCATGAGGACACCAGGGTTGCAATCGTAACCGACAAGGAAGCAAGAATGATGCAGGTGATGATGCTTTATAAACATCCTGCCGCCATCGACAAGGAGCTTCTCGAATATTCAAGAAACAGACTCAAACAGGAGTTGTATAATTCAATGCTCAACTCACGCCTGAACGAACTTGTTCAACAGGCAGAACCTCCTTTTGTGGGGGCAATGAGTGCTTACACAAATTTTGTCAAATCAACTGATATGTACATGGCAATGGCGTCCCTTAATAACCCTGATCCCACCAAAGCCATGAATGCACTTGTGAAAGAAAACACCAGGGTGCTCAAATTCGGTTTTACTGAGAGCGAGCTCGATCGTGCGAAAAGGGAATACCTTGCCTCTCTCGAAAAACAATACAACGAACGTAACAACCGAAAGTCGGAGAGTTTCTGCTGGGAGTATTATTCTCATTTTCTCGACAATGAGCCTTTCCCCGGAATAGAGTTTGAATATGAGATGTTAAAAGCCTTCATGCCGGAGATAACTCTTGAAGAGGTTAATGCTCTTGCCGGAAAGTGGATTACAGATAAAAACCTTGTGGTTGTACTTACCGCCCCCGAAGCTTATGCCGATAAGTTGCCCGATGAGAAGATACTTCTGGGTATTGTTGAAGCAGCGGAAAAAGCTGATGTTGAAGCTTACGTCGATAATGTCAGTGCCAAACCTCTTCACAATATTGCCATAAAACCGGGAAAGGTAAAAAAAGAGAGGATCGACGCCAAAACGGGACATTATGAATGGACACTCTCCAATGGCGCCAAAGTGATCATCAAGCCCACTAAGTTCAAGGAAGATGAGATCCTTTTTTCTGCATACAGCAAAGGTGGAACATCATTGTATGAAAACACAGACCTTATCACCGCACAATACACTAGTACAGTGATTGATATGAGCGGTATTGGCGAATTCAACAACATAGAACTCGGAAAGCTTTTGGCCGACAAGGTGATAAGGCTCACGCCCTATATCGGAGCACTTGACGAAGGTTTCAACGGAAGCACAACACCTCGTGATCTTGTTACAATGCTTGAGCTGGTAAATCTCTATTTTATGCAGCCACGTGAAGATGAACAGGCATTCCAGTCATTCCTTAACAGACAGGTTGCCCTTCTTAAAAACAGAGCCAACGATCCGGGATCTGCTTTCTCCGATACCCTCTTAAACACTCTTTATAACAACCATCCACGACGCAGGCCTATGACTGCTGATATGCTAAAAGAGGCAGATTTCAACAAAATGCCCACAATATTCCGGGAGCGGTTTAACAATGCAGGCGACTGGATCTTCTATTTTGTTGGAAACATCGACCCTGTTATAGCAAAACCACTGATAGAGAAATATATAGGCAGTATTCCTTCAACAAAAAATAAAGAAAACTGGATTGATCGCAAGGAGTATGCCGCCCAGGGTGTTATTAAAAAGAGAATTTTCACCCCAATGCAGGTGCCTAAAGCTACTGTAGTTGTGATGCAAGGAGGTGAATTCAACTATTCTGCAAGGGAAAGAATGCTCCTCTCTTTCATTAACGACATCCTGGATGTTAAATACATTCAAACTGTCCGTGAACAGGAGGGTGGAACTTACGGCGTTTCTGTTCAGACAAACATGAGCCAGCAACCTGTCGCTACATACAGGCTGATGGCATATTTCACATGTGCACCCGAACGTGTTGATGAACTTACTGCTATCATCCATCAGCAAATAGCACTTATGAGTGATGAAGGCCCTACTCAGGTGGAAATTGACAATGTTATTGAAAACAAACTTAAAGAGAGAGCTGAGCAGGTTAAAGAAAACAGGTTCTGGCTGAGAGGGTTGAAATTCTTATATGAAAACAACCAGAATAACCTTAATTCCGATGAATATACCAAACTCGTCAGGAGTATTACAACAAAGGATGTTCAGGAGGCAACAAAAAAATACTATTCAGGAAAAAACCTGATAGAGATCATCCAGTTGCCGGTTGAATAACCCTTATTCATCAAGCTCAAGGTTCAGCCTTTTAACAAAAGTTTCAATACCCGGATGTTCACTAATCATCCGGGTATATTTTTCTCTGGCTGTGAGAATCACCTTTACAGGTGCTGCGGTGTCGTCTATATAAGATTCCAGTTTGAAATATAAACCCCCAAGTTTCTCACGGAGATATCCCCTTAATGCTTTCAGGTGAACCGGATCGGCAGCAACCTTGTTTGTGAAGGTTATAATTACCCTGTTATCAGGTTCTGTTTTTACCGGTTTGGCTGTTATTGCCGAAGCAAAACTTGGCGAATCTCCTGATATCGTCTCCGCATATCTGTTTACCAGATCCTGAATGACTTCAGGGTTAAGTGATTCTGTATCAGCACCTCGATCCTCGTCAGCATCATTATCATCATCCTTTCCAGAACTCTCTGACGACCCCATAAGATCGCGTATGGTTATCCTCTTCCTGGATTCTCCTGTCGGCACAATCCCTGGTTCTGCAACAGATGTATCAGCAGGTTTGATTTCATCCTGTGGCTCAGGCTTTTCAGAAAAAACTTTCACCTGGGGTTCCTGACCCTTCTCTACTGCCGGCGGATTGACGGATAATGGCTTTGCAACCTCAGCCTTCTCAGGAAGGGTTACGGCTATGGGTTCAGGCTTTTTTTTTTCGTCAGCAATACGGCGGGTTTCACATAGCTGCATCACAAGCAATTCGAGATGCAGTCTTTTGCTGCTTGCCGCACGATAGTTGAGATCAGCCCTGGAAATCAGATCCAGAGCGTTGACAAGCCATACGATATCAAACTGAGCTGCCTGATTAATATACCTTGGCCTGATGCCTTCACTAACCTCCAACAGATTTGCCACTGCCCTGTCCTTGCTCAATAAAAGGCTGCGTATGTGCTCACCTAGTCCGTTTATAAAGTTCTGCCCGTCAAATCCGTTGTCAATGATCTCCGCAAGTATAATAAGACAGGCCGGAATGTCATGTTTGCCAACATCCTCAATCATCCTGAAATAGTACTCGTAATCAAGCAGATTGAGATTTTCTATCACATTTTTGTAGGTGATGTCCCTGCCTGAAAAACTCACTATCTGATCAAATACAGACAATGCATCACGCAGCGCCCCGTCAGCCTTTTGTGCAATTACATGAAGTGCCTCATCTTCGAATGTGATCTGCTCCTGTCCTGCAACCCATGAAAGATGCTTTGCTATATCTGTCACAGATATCCTCTTAAAATCGTATATCTGACAACGAGATAGTATTGTAGGGATGATCTTGTGCCTCTCGGTGGTGGCCAGGATAAACTTAGCATAAGCGGGTGGCTCCTCAAGAGTCTTAAGAAATGCATTGAAGGCACTGGATGAAAGCATATGCACCTCATCAATAATATAAACCTTATACCTGCCGGCCTGAGGCGGTATCCTCACCTGGTCAACAAGGGTGCGTATGTCGTCAACCGAATTGTTTGATGCCGCATCAAGCTCCTGTATGTTGAAGGATGCTAGCTGATTGAACGAACGGCATGACTCGCACTCATTGCACGGTTCTATGTCTGGTTGAAGGTTTAGACAGTTTATTGTCTTGGCAAGAATACGGGCACAAGTCGTTTTTCCAATGCCGCGAGGGCCGGTGAAAAGAAATGCCTGTGCAAGAGAATCGTTCTTTATTGCATTCTTAAGTGTCTGAACTATATTGTCCTGTCCAACAACTGCATTGAAAGTAGATGGACGGTATTTGCGGGCAGATACAATGAAGTTTTCCATGCCCAAAAATAATCGTTTTTATGCAGTCCAATCTAAAAAACCGCTATCTTTACGCAATCTAAATTAAGGTTGCAAACACCACCTCATCCCCGGCCCCTTCTCCTAAAGGAGAAGGGGTAAAATAGTTGTTATTCAATATATTAAGCCCCCATCTCCTTTAGGAGAGGGGGGTTTGGGGGGTGAGGTGCAAAGGCTAAAAGTTATGAAAAAAATTGTTGTAGATATTTTAAAGTCTGTTAAACATCCTGAATATCAAAAAAATATCGTTGAACTTGGAATGACTGAAATTGAAGTTCCCGATTCAGGTGGTGTAGTGGTAAAAATAAACGGTTTAAAATTCCCCGATGCATTCCTTAAGTCGATTGGTAAGATTGCAGACAAAAAACTCACTGAAGTTTTTGCAGAAAAAGGCGTGTCTGTGGAGGTAACTACCATAGAAGCAAAGAAGCCTGAGAATAAACCCGATATCCCCGAAAGTCTGAGACGTGTGAAGAATATTATTGCTGTTGCATCAGGCAAAGGAGGTGTTGGCAAATCAACCGTAGCCGTTAACCTTGCCGTGGCCCTTGCCCGCACCGGAGCAAGGACTGCATTGATTGATGCCGATATTTACGGCCCTTCATTACCTCTTATGCTTGGAGTAAAAGATGAAAAACCGGGAGGTGTACCTTTTGGAGAACGCACATTGATAGAACCGATAGAAAAATATGGGATAAAAATGTTATCTATCGGTTTCTTTGTCGACCCTCTGAAAGCCCTTATATGGAGAGGCCCGATGGCCTCCAATGCCCTTACGCAGATAATTTCTGACGGATACTGGGGGGAGATAGACTATATGGTAGTAGACCTGCCTCCCGGAACAGGTGACATTCACCTTACCCTGGTTCAGACACTCCCTGTTACAGGAGCTATCATTGTAAGTACCCCCCAGGAGGTGGCAATAGCAGATGCCCGCAAAGGTGTTGCGATGTTCAGACAGGATAAAATTGATGTGCCGGTTCTGGGGCTGGTTGAAAATATGGCATGGTTCACACCTAAGGAGCTGCCCGATAAGAAGTATTACATCTTCGGTAAGGGTGGCTGTGAAAAGCTGGCTCAGGAAACAGGAACTGTTGTTCTGGGGCAGATCCCTATAGAGGAATCTGTTTGTGAATCAGGTGATAAAGGGATCCCGGTTGCGGTTGATGAGAATTCACCCGTGTATGAAGCATTCAACACTCTGGCCGAAAACGTGATAATAAAACTTAATGAGAGGAACAGGAAACTTGACCCTACAAAGATCGTTGAAATAACACACAAATAAACTTGCGAAACCTTTGGTTACTTTGTTGTAAAAAAAAAGCTGTAGCCAGCATTATTCATAAATGTTATGTTTAAAATATTTCATCTCGTCTGGTAACGAGACCAAGAAGCAAAGACGCCAAGTTTTGGTGCTCACAATCAACCACTTTGCGTACTTTGCTGCTTTGCGAACTTTGCGTGAACTAAAAACCAGATTCGATAGATTGAGTACAATAATTTCAATTTTAGTTAACCTTAGGCTCAAACAGGATTTTAAAACAAAAATCATTAGACAAACACAAATTTATGAATTAATCAGATTAGAAAGAGAATCAATATTAATTTTATACTAATACCGGAAAAAATGGAAAATCAAAACAACAGAGAAGAACTGGAAATAAAAGTGAACAATGTTATCGACCAGATAAGACCCTACCTTGAAGCTGACGGAGGAAATATTGCCTTTGTTTCACTCACCGATGACAATATTGTAAACGTAGAGTTGCAGGGAGCATGTGCCGGCTGCCCAATGAGCATGATGACCCTGAAGGGTGGCGTTGAGGCTGCGATGAAAAAGGCAATTCCTGAGATAAAATCTGTTGAAGCAATCAACATGTAATATTCATCAGAGCGATCCGGAAACTTGTTGAAACGCATAATTTATGTCGTAAATTTGCAAGAAAAAACGATGAAAGCAACTTTATTATCAGCATTGTTTGGCCTGTTGACAATGAGTATGCTTGTTGCCTCCGGTTGTAAGAAACATAAAGACAAGGACGACGACAAACCTGCTGTACCCACTTCAGTTAAGGATATTGACGGGAATGTGTACAGTGTGGTAAAAGTGGGCGAACAGTACTGGATGGGTGAAAACCTGCGCACTACCCGTTTCAGGAACGGCACCGAGATACTCACCACCAACCCCCCGGACAAGAACCTTATTTATCATCCTGATGCAATAAATCAATGGCCCCAGAACTACGATGAAAGCCTGGCGAAGACCTGGGGGCGTGTGTACACCGGCAGGGCGGTTACAGATTTCCGTGGTTTGTGTCCGGATGGGTGGCGTGTGCCTTCTGTGGATGATTTTGATGTACTAATCCAATACCTTAAGGATAATCAACCCCAGAATTACAGCAGCTACCCCGAAATGGTTCTTTCACCCGATCCGGGCCACTGGCAGTTCCCTTCAAACATGATAGGCACCCCAAAGAATATTACCGGATTGTCGCTGATTGGTGGCGGAATACGAATTAACTCAGGTAATGATACAATATCCACCTGGATGTATTACCAGAAACACTTATATTTATCTACATCAAATGCTGTTGATGGGAATTCTGTTAAGTATTTCAGCTATTATATAGGAGGGGTCTGGTTTCAGAATGGGAGTGGTGGTGTTGCAGGTCAAGCACAAGCAGGTCATGTAAGGTGCCTGAAGGATTAATGGTGTTTGTAGGTTGATCTTTTTTTGAGTTGTCGGGTGGCTATGGTTTATTAAAAAAGCCAAAGCCAAAAAGCCAAAAGCCAACAGCCAAAAGCCAAAAGCCAAAAGCCAACAGCCAAAAGCCAACAGCCAAAAGCCAACAGCCCGCTTCCCCGCTCCCTGTCTTGTCTTTTCGTTTGCGTGAAAAACTACAGCAAGGTTGATATTGCGTATTTCATAATTTTGATTTACGTTTGACGCCCATTTCAAAGCATTATGGTATTTAACTCATTTGAGTTTCTGCTGTTCTTCCCACTGGTGGTGATACTGTATTATACCATCACTCCCCGCTACAGATGGATGCTTCTGCTGGCAGGCAGTTACTATTTCTATATGAGCTGGAAGATTGAGTTCGTCTTCCTGATCGTTGCTTCTACAATGGTAGATTACATTGCAGGGTTGAAAATTGATGCATCTGACCGGAAAAGAACACGGCTGGCATGGCTGGTTATGAGCCTTGTAATTAACCTGGGGCTTCTTTTCACCTTTAAGTACCTGAACTTTTTCAATGACAATATGCGGGAGTTGCTGAACATCTTCGGCATGAGCTGGAACATGCCGGTGATGAACCTTTTGCTCCCGGTAGGCATCTCGTTTTATACCTTCCAGACACTCAGCTATACCATCGAAGTTTACAGGAGGAATTTCAAAGCCGAGCGTCACCTGGGTTATTTCGCCCTTTATGTTGCTTATTTCCCGCAGCTTGTTGCAGGTCCCATTGAGCGGCCCGAAAATCTGCTTCCTCAATTACGCCAAACCTTTAAATTCAGCTATCAGAATGTTACCGACGGACTGAAGCTTATGGCATGGGGGTTTTTAAAGAAACTTGTGGTTGGTGACCGCATTGCCCTTTTTGTCGACCATGTATACAACTCCCCGGCCGACTTCTACGGTCTTAACCTTCTGATACCAACCATGCTCTTCTTCATCCGTGTATATTTTGACTTCTCGGCATATTCAGACATTGCAATTGGTGCTGCAAGAATCATGGGTGTTAATCTGTCCCTTAATTTCAACCGCCCACTCTACGCTGTCTCTTTCAGCAGCTTCTGGCGAAGGTGGCACATGACACTCACAAAATGGGTTATTGTTTACGTTTACAGATCTCTGATCACTAAGGTAAATCACTGGGGTGTTTCAGGAAGGATCATCGCAATTGTATTGTCATTTACAATAATCGGCCTGTGGCACGGAGCTTCATGGGGTATGGTGCTGTTCGGTTTTGCAAATGGTGTGCTGGTGGCTTCAGAGGCTTTTAAGTGGCCGTGGCAGAGGTGGATGGAGAGATGGCTAAGAATACGGATAAAGAATTTCCTTAACGGCATCTTTGTTTTTGTGGCTATCTCCCTGACTGTTGTATGCTTCAGAGCAAACTCAACAGATGATCTTATTACCATATACAAAAATATTTTTTCTGCACCTCTCGCTCCCCTTACCATGAAAACCTTCAGCCATGATGTATATAATCTGATTGTGCTGCTTGTGACCGGAGCCTTTATATTTGTGGTCGAATTCCTGCAGAAAGACAAAACGTTTCTCCCCGACTGGATCAACAGGTTCAACCCATTGTTCAGATGGGCCTTCTATTTGGTGATTTTGCAGGCAATATTAAATTTTGGCATGTTTACAACTAAAGAGTACATCTATTTTCAGTTCTGATGAAAAGAATACTTATCATAAAATTCCTTGCAATCCTGGCGATTACAATCTTCTTTGCCTGGTTGATAAGGTTAGCTTTTGACCCCTCTTTCTGTTACGGCAACGAGACCCTTCACGAAAAAACAGAATTCTATCATAAAGAACCTGAGATTTACAATACTATCATGATCGGCTCAAGCTGTTTCCGCTGGAATCTCAAAACAGATCAGTTCGACTCTCTGATGCCGCCTGAGTGGAAGGTGTACTCCTATAATTTCGGAAGTGCCGGAACCCACCCTCCTGAAACGTATGATTTCCTTGAAAAACTATTGAAAAGACACAAAGGTTCTATTCAAAATGTTATAATTGAATTACGTGATATAAGCCTTTTTCCTGATCAAAACAGACATACAGTGCGTGTAAGGTATTTTCTGACTCCTAAATGGTATTCATTTATTGTAAGGGCTAAGCTTCAGAAAAGTTCAATACCCGTTGAAGAAAGGATCAGTAGTATTCAGCAATACGGAATTGCATTCATGGAGAGGTGGCTAAACGCAGGTTACATTAATGATATTTACGGAAAAAGTCGTGAAAGCAAAATGAAATCTGAAAACAGAAAACAATATTTTCAGACTACTGATGTAAGGGGTTATGCTCCATTGTGGCCACAACAGGAAGCAGAACGAACCAGGATATTTCAGGCCGACACCTCCTTTTTGACCAAAATTGCTATTGAACACAGAATTATCAGAAACAGGGAAGCTGATCTTATCCCCAACAGGGTGCACCTGAAAAAGCTATTAAAAATCATCGAAACATGTAATAAAGCAGGAATCCATTGTGTGTTTTTGTTTCACCCGAAACTTGAGATGTTGCATCTTGAAGAGACTATTGCTCTTGCCGGATTGGTACCTGAAAACCATTTAATCGACATTTCAGACCCGGATCTTTACCCCGAACTGTATCTTGCAGCCAATTCAATGAACAAAAATCATTTCAACAGACAAGGTACACGCATTTTCACTGATCTGGTCGCCCGGAATTTTCAAGCCATCCATGCTGAATGGCTTGAAAACAGGTTGAAGCCTGCAACTACTGGCAAGAAGCATCCCTGAAAAAAACCTATTGAATTGCACATTTTTATATCGTATATTTGTAAAAAAAAAGCAAAAACAATGAAAACAACATTATTTTCAGCAATGCTTGGTCTGTTGGTAATGAGTATGCTTGTTGCCTCCGGGTGTAAGAAACATAAAGACAAGGACGACGACAACCCTGCTGTACCCACCACAGTTAAGGATATTGACGGGAATGTGTACAGTGTGGTAAAAGTGGGCGAACAGTACTGGATGGGTGAAAACCTGCACACTACCCGGTTCAGGAACGGCACCGAGATACTCACCACCAACCCTCCGGACAAGAATCTTTTTTATCATCCTGATGCAATAAATCAATGGCCACAGAACTACGATGAAAGTCTGGCGAAAACCTTGGGGCGCGTGTACACAGGCAGGGCGGTTGCAGATTTCCGCGGTTTGTGTCCGGATGGGTGGAAGGTGCCTTCTGAAGATGATTTCAATGTGCTTATCCAATACCTTAAGGATAATCAACCCCAGAATTACAGCAGTTACCCTGAAATGGTTCTTTCACCCGATCCCGGCCACTGGCAGTTCCCTGCAAACATGATAGGAACCCCAAAGAATATTACTGGATTGTCGCTGATTGGTGGCGGAATACGACTCAACTACATTAATGATACCACATCCACCTGGGCGTATTACCAGAGGGACTTATGGTTATCTACCTCAACAACATATGATGGTGGGAATACTCTTAAATATTGCAGCTATTTAATCGGAAAAGGTTGGTTTAATAATGGGATAGGAGCTAATGGAAAAGCTGCGGCCGGACATGTGAGGTGTTTGAAGGAGTGATTGTGTCTTTTTGATGAAAGTAAATGCTGTTTTGTCAGCATTTGAAAAGCCAGATTCCGAATATTATAAATTATATAACAAAGTGGCTCTGTATAAACTTTTTCAGTAAACTAAACTGAATATGTTTGGCTTGTATTCAAACATGTAAATTTACCTACATTTGCCTTAACCGATATTTTTATTAAATTCAGCTAATCTAATGTGGTTATGATGTTTGGTTTAATGAGAAACCACAATTTTAATTGTTTCCTGATGCTTTCCAGAATAACATTTGACGATATAAACACCTTTGGAAAGACCTGATAGATCTATGGATTGGGAAGTTTCAGACAAATCGTTTGATTTTAAAATAATTCTTCCGGAAATATCAGAAAGCAACAAGCCGAAATGATCAAACTCTGATTTTATAAACAATTGTTTTCCGTATTGCTCAAAAGCAAACAATTTGTCAGATGAGATTTCTTCAGGATCCTCCTCGCGGATCTTTCTCATTTGGATGGTGCCTACTGGAGATGTGCGGTAAGCCATATCGCCCCTGTCTGAGTCAAGCCAGAAATATAATACATCGTCATTGTTGGCTCTTCTTCCAGCAACAGAAACAAAAACCTGGGCTATTGGTGTGTTTAGGTTAACCATAGCCGCATCTTGACTAGTAATACCACCTGTTGAGAACAGTGTATACCAAGCAATAATATTCCTAGATTGGGTTGTCGGATTTAGCGGATCGTCATAACAATATATCTGCCATGCCACTACACTTAGATCCCCTGTGTATGTAACCACTGGTTTGTTATTAGGAACATATGGATGGTCTGGATTGTAATTTAGGTAATAATAATTAGAATTATAGTAAGTATAGCCAGGTATCTCCCAAGTCGTTGTTGCACCATCGACTGTTATGAAATCAACCACCACAAAGAATTCGTCTCCGTTAAATAATAGGTCGTGATAGAAAGGAGCAGCTATTCTGGGTCTGCCATAGATTGTATATGGAGGATTGCCCGGATTGTACAAACTTGTTGCTGAGGATATTATATTGTTGTTGTCAATATTGGTATAAGTTTCCTGAAGGACCACCCATTCGTGGTCAGGTCCTTGGTTGATATCACGGATATAAGTAAATGTTACATATTCAACAGATGTTACAGGATCAGTATAGATTGACACATCGGGATCTCTGCTATCATAATCAATTGTTACGGGATTGGAAAAGTAAAATGAGGGGCCTGCAGAATATTCCCCAACAATTGCTTTTATCTCCCCATTGTGATTTTTCCATGTTACTGCAATATAATTATTATGATCCATATCAATGTTAGGGCTACTTCCCTCATCCAAATAGTAAGGGAATATGTAATTACCTAGTGCTCCAATAATTTCACTATATCCAGACCCATTGTATTCCCAAAGCGAAATATAAATATCACCATGACTCTCAAACACTACTAAGGCATATTGAAGGTCGGTTGTTAGTACCACATCCGGATCAAACACCCCATCAAGCGTAAATTTATCCCTGCCTTGGTTTTGGGTACTGTTAATATCTGCATCCCAATAAATCCTAGCAGAGTCGCCATCATAAACCATAACTTTTAAAAAGCTTTGATTTTCAATTACAAAATCAGCTCCAGTGTTTGCTACATTATTAATTGTTGGAGCATTAATGAAGATTTCATTTGTGATTGCACTGTTTAGATCCTGTCCGACAACACAGTAAAACATGCAAAAACCACCAAAAAACAATAAAATTTTTTTCATAATAAAATATGGTATTAGTAAGGAGTTCTGAAATATTTCCCTGTATAATCAAGTTTCTGAAGAGAACTCCATCATTCAGAACCTGATTTCCTCATGCAAATATACATTAAAAAAACATATTTTTCACACATCATTTGATTTAATTTCAATTTTTTTTACATTATGACAAAAAACATTTCAGCATGAGGTGAATTTTTTCACTGATCTGGTCGCCCGGAATTTTCAAGCCATCCATACCAGATGGCTTGAAAACAGGTTGAAGCCTGCAACTACCTCCAGGTGAAAATCTTATAGCCTTTGCATTAAAATAATATCTCGCTAAGCCGATAATCCGCAAAGAATTAACACCTACTAAGCGACCTTTGCTTGAAAACTACAGCAAAGTTGATATTGCGTATTTCATAATTTTGATTTAGGTTTGACGCCCATTTCAAAACCTTATGGTATTTAACTCTCTTGAGTTTCTGCTGTTCTTCCCACTGGTGGTGATACTTTATTATGCCATCACTCCCCGCTACAGATGGATGCTTCTGCTGGCAGGCAGTTACTATTTCTATATGAGCTGGAAGATTGAGTATGTCTTTCTGATATTTGCCTCTACTCTTGTTGACTACATTGCGGGATTAAGAATCGAAGCTTCGGATAACAAGAGAGTCAGAATATCATGGCTTGCGATGAGCCTGATTATTAACCTGGGGCTGCTTTTCACTTTCAAGTACCTGAATTTCTTCAACCACAACATAAGTGGACTCCTTAACCTGTTCGGATTAAACTGGGATTTGCCGGTGATGAACCTTTTACTCCCTGTTGGCATCTCTTTTTACACATTTCAGACATTATGCTATACCATCGAAGTTTACAGGAGGAACTTCAAAGCGGAAAGCCACCTGGGATATTTCGCTCTTTATGTTGCATATTTCCCTCAACTTGTCGCAGGCCCCATTGAACGCCCGGGGAACCTTTTGCCTCAATTACGCCAACGGTTTGAATTCAACTATCAGAATGTAACCGACGGTCTGAAAATGATGGCCTGGGGATTCTTTAAAAAACTTGTAATTGGTGATCGTATAGCCGTTTTTGTCGATCATGTTTACTCATCTCCTGCTGAATACTACGGCCTCAACCTTCTTATACCAACGATGATTTTTCATATCCGGGTCTACTGTGACTTTTCAGCTTATTCCGACATTGCTGTTGGTGCGGCAAGAATCATGGGTGTGAATCTGTCCCTGAATTTCAACCGCCCGCTTTATGCTGTTTCTTTCCGCAGCTTCTGGCGAAGGTGGCATATGACACTGACAAGGTGGGTTATCGACTACATTTTCAAGCCCCTTATTACCAGGGTCGATCACTGGGGTATCTCAGGAAGAATCTTCGCTACAGTGGCATCTTTCACAATCATAGGGCTATGGCATGGAGCTTCATGGGGCATGGTGATGTTCGGATTCGCCAACGGAATACTGGTTGCCTCTGAAGTCGTAAAATATCCTTGGCAAAGATGGATGGAAAAATTGTTAGGCATAAGGCTGAAAAACTTCATTAATGGCATCTTCGTTTTCATGGCTGTATGCCTCACAGTTGTTTGCTTCAGGGCAAACTCAACAGCAGACCTGATTACCATCTACAAAAATATTTTTACTGCTCCTTTTGCACCTCTTACCATGAAAACCTTCAACTATGATGTATATAATCTGATTGTGCTCCTTGTGGCCGGAACATTTGCAGGTGTGATCGAGTTCCTGCAGAAAGATAAAACGTATCTCCCCGACTGGATCAACAGGTTTAACCCCTGGATCAGATGGTCGTTCTATTTGGTGGTTGTAATTGCAATATTGAATTTCGGTATCTTTACAACAAAAGAGTATATCTATTTTCAGTTCTGATGAAAAGAATACTTGTCATAAAACTCATTGCAGGCTTTGCAGTAATAATTTTCCTTAACTGGTTGATAAGGATAACCTTCGATCCATCATTTTGCTACGGCAATGAGGTTTTGCATCAGAAACTTGAAGATTATAATAAAGCCCCTGAAAGATATAATAACATTATGATCGGAACAAGCTGCTTCTTCTGGAACCTCGACACAGAGCAGTTTGACTCACTTATGCCTCCGGAGTGGAAAGCTGTCTCATACAATTTCGGCAGTGGGGGTACTCTGCCCCCTGAGATCTATGACTTCACGGATAAATTACTTATAAGACATCAGGATGCAATAACCAGTCTGATCATCGAGCTTCGTGACGTAAGCCTTTTTAAAGATAATCACCTTAAAACCCTTCGTAAAAGATACTATTTAACTCCAAAATGGCTACTATTCGTTTTTAATTCCAGTATTTATAAAAGCACAATACCAAAAGAAGAACGCATTACAAACATTTCCCGTAACTGTATAGCTTTCATTGAGAGATGGACTAATGCCGGATATTTTAATGATATCTATGGCAAACCATATAATATGAAACAACAAACCAAAATAAGGCATGAAGTACTGAAAAGGAAAAGCGTAAGAGGATTCCTCTCTTTTAAAAAGTTAAATAAAGGGATTCATGACGACAGGTTTGTTCAGGACACCACCGTATTGTTTAAAAATGCTGAAAAATTCAGAAGCATCAAACTATCAGACAAACCTCTTGAGGTAAATAAAGCACATATGTCACTTATTTCGCGAATAATTGAGAACTGTAATAGAAATGGCATCCATTGTGTTTTTTTACTTCATCCAAAACAATCTTATGTCAATGTGTATGAAGCTAAAGCACTTGCAAGCAGAATACCACGGCAACACATTATTGACCTTTCTGACCCTGATCTTTATCCGGAACTATATCTTGCAGCAAATTCATATAGCGGAAGTCATTTCAATATTAGTGGCACTCGTATTCTCACAAACCTTGCCGCTAAAAATTTTCGGGCGTTGCACACTGAATGGCTTGAAAATAGGGGTAAACCTGCAAATATCGACAGGTGAAAAGTTTTTCCCGCATAGGGTAAAGAATTTTACATAAAACTCTGCTTAGGCTGTACTCAGTACAAATGAAGCTTTGTTTCGGATTCTGCACAATTGTGTCTCATATGTTTGCAACGAAATTATTAATTTTACGGTAGAGCACTGAGAGAGAAAGGATGAGAGAAGATTTGCGTCGAATCAACCCTGGAAGTATGAACTCGCAAAGAGATATCCTTTGCGGATTTGGGCGAAAATATTATCTAGCTGAGCTTTTAAGAGGTTTGGTGATCTTATTTTTACTAATTTGGCCGTCGAAAATTTTCAGAATTATATAACAGATGTCCTGTTCATAGAGCAAAGCAAAGCTTGTTTTACATTTAAACATTCATAAAGATGAGTTGTATTATAAAGAGATTCATGATCGTTCTGATTGCAGTGGCAATTTTAACAGGCTGCACTGGCAAAAGGGAAAATGCAGAAAATATAACTGAGGTCACAACTTCTTCCGGAGCCATTGATAACGATAAACAAATGGCAGAGTATGTCAGGGACATTGCTCAGATAGATTGCAAGTTGCTGATCATTTATACCGAAGGGATTAATGATGAAAATAAAGCTGCTTATAAAAAGGAGGTTGACAGTCTGCGACGCGAAAAATTCAGGCTTGTTGAACTGGCATTAAAGGATGATACAGACAGTGCTTTAAGAAACTCATATACCAAACAGCTTGAGGATCTTGTTGAATCAGATGAATACTGTCCCGGACTTAAAAAGTTACGAAGGAATAAGGATATTGTAAACATGAAGGGAGTTTCTGATAAGCAATTAAAAATCCGGGAGGATGCCGTAAAGCTGGCATCTCTTAAATGCAAAATTATGCAAATCCGTAAAAGTATTCAGGAAGGATCAGTACGTGATATTGCTGCGGCAGAGCAGCAACTTGAGATCCTAAAAAATCAAAAATGGCTTATTTCCAATAATTTAGTTGAGATATACGGACAAAACATACTAAGAGACAAATATTTCCGTGGATTGGTTGTTGAAGAACAAAACAAGATCTGTGATTTCAGCAAGGAGATAAGAACATTGCACAGGCCAGATCCTGATGATCTTTAAAATAGATTTTCATTATGCGTATAGCTATACTTGCCGACCCTGTTGATAACCAGTCTGCGGGTGTACATACCTTCACCCGGGAGATGATCAGGGGATTGCTGCGCCACGATAGAAAAAACAGCTACTTCCTTTTCAGAAGAAGGAAAAAACCGCCATTTCCGGGAGCAAGGTCAATTGCAGTTCCTCGTCTCAGATTCACAATACTTTTCCCTGCAATCAGGCTCTTCCTGTTGTTTGGCAGGCTTGCAGCAAGGTTTCGTGTCGACATAGTTGTTGAACCTGCACACTTCGGCCCGTTCTTCATGCCCCGACGTATCAAACGGGTCACTGTTATTCATGACCTCACACCTCTCAAGTATCCTGAACTGCACAGGTTTCACAGCCAGTTGCTTCAGAGCCTTTTTCTGAAAAGAATTTTGAAAAATGCAGACCTGATAATCGCCAACTCAGAGAATACCAGACAGGATATTATCAGGTTTTTCCCTTTCACCGAACCAAAGGTTGAAACAATATACCTTGGCAATGATGATCTGTTTATACCTGATCACCGGAAAGAGATCCCTGAAAAATATGGAATCAGTTCTCCCTATTTTCTGTTCGTGAGCACCATAGAACCGAGAAAAAACCTTAATCTCCTTCTGAATGCCTACAGCCGCTTCAGGATGAACACATCAGATGTTATTAAACTTGTAATAGTGGGGGCAAGAGGATGGAAATGCAAAAAGATATTTTCTGAGATCGAAGCCCATCCTTACAAGGAAGACATAATCCTTCCCGGTTATGTTCCTTTGGAGGAGCTTCCGGCATTTTACTCACAGGCTCTCGCTTTTATATACCCATCATTCTATGAAGGTTTCGGCTTGCCGGTGCTTGAAGCCATGGCCTGCGGAGCTCCATGCCTGGTAAGCAACGTGTCATCCCTGCCGGAGGTTGCTGGAAATGCCACCCTGATGTTCAACCCTTTTGATACTGGGGACCTCACAGAACAAATGGATCTTATCTCATCCGATCCCAACCTGAGGGCTGAACTGTCAGGCAGGGCAATCAAACAGGCTGCCCTTTTCTCCTGGGACAGGTTTGCACTCGAATTTCTTGACACCCTCGCCCGGTACAATATGGTCTGATGAAAGAGCCTAAAACAAAAATACTGTTCGTTCTCGAACACTTTCATCCATATACGGGTGGTGTTGAACGCCTTTTTTATCAGCTTGCCTGTCAACTGGTTAAACAGGGTTATAGTGTGGATGTAATAACCACCAGACACTGCCGCCATCTTCCTGCAAGGGAAAATCTCAACGGCATAAAAATCAGAAGGATCAGGGCGCGAAACAGATATCTATTTACCCTGATCGCAGTTCCGGCTGCAGTTTCAGCCGCATCAGGGTGTCATCTTATTCAGACCTCAACCTACAATGCTGCTGTTCCTGCTTTTCTGGCCGGGTTTCTGACCCGCCGGCCTGTTGTTATTACCGTTCATGAAGTCTGGGGCGATCTGTGGTTAAGATTTCCATGGATGAATAAAGCCGCAGGATGGTTTCACCGGTTTTTTGAAGTAATGGTTTTGAGAATTCCATTTCGAAAGTTCGTTGCCGTTTCTGAGCATACTGCAGGCTCCCTTGTTAATTCCGGAATCAACCCACAAAAGATAAATATTATAATGAACGGCCTTGATTATGAATGGCTGGAGGAATTTAAGCAGCTCCATCAGGAAAGATCATCAAATCACAGGTTTGTCTATTTCGGCCGTTTAGGCCATTCCAAAGGGCTTGACCTGATAATTGACGGTGGGGAAAAATTTCTTATTTCACATCCGGAAGCTGTTATTGAATTGGTGATTCCTCAAATACCTTCTCATCTTCGCAGAAAGTTAGAAATCTTAATATCTGAAAAGAAATGCAGCACTGGCTTTATTATCACTGATACCCTCCCTTTTGATAAGCTGGTTAAGAAACTCTATTCTTCAACTGCCGTTATCATTCCATCACGCAACGAGGGGTTCTGTTTTGCAGCAGCTGAAGCAGCTTTTTTCGGCATTCCTGCAATAACTAGTAATATGGGTGCCCTTAAAGAGACTGCAGGAGGCAGAATCGTGATAATGGATGAACTCACCCCCGAGGGTTTATGCAATGCGATGGAAATGGCATGTCGGGGGGATTGGAAACAAACTGCCGTCAGACATTTCCCTATTGAGGAGCAGGTCCGGCAGTACCTCGATCTTTATCAGTCGCTTTGATACCCTCTAGTTCCTTTTTCATCATCTGAAAATTCATCTTCATTATCGCAAACTCCTGAGCCAGCGTAATGCTTCTTTGGTAAAGCTTTGAAATGATCATCGAAAACTGAATTAGAATGAGGACAATACCAACAAGCATGATAATGAACAGCGCTGCCGGGGCATAGGCAATCCCCAGAACACCTGCAAGCATCTCAAGCCCCTGCTTCCAGGCAGAAAAAACCAGGAACACAATACCTGTCCCAAGCCATATAAGGGAGTACTCCTCCCGGAGCCTCTGCTTCCTTATGATCCATAGGATATATCCTGTCAGCACAAGGCTGAAAGCAATTGCCAAAATCTGCATCTGTTCCATATCAAATAGAATTTTTGTTTTAAATCAATTTAAAATCAGGCTTATATCCTTGACCTGAAAGACGCCATCAGCATCGAAAGCAGCACTTTAAGCATATAGTAGGGACCTCTGTGCAATGGTATCGACGATACTCCACCCTGCCGCTCATACATCTGTGTAAAGATCTCCCTGATACGGAAACCGTTTTTCCCGAGGAAGATGACAACCTCAGGTTCCGGAAAATCTACAGGATATCTATCAGAGAGAAGCTCAAGAGCTCTTCTGTTAAACGCACGAAAACCTGATGTATGATCTGTGATCCGCTGACGGATAAGCAGGAAGCTTACTGTCTGGAACACTTTAATACCAAGCCGGCGAAGATTTGTTGACCTGAAACCAACAGTATCACGAATATTGAAACGGCTGCCAATGATCACATCGGCAGTTCCAGATCTGACCAGATTCACCAACTTCGTTATATCATCTGGGTTATGCTGTCCATCACCATCAAACTGAACGGCAATTTCATATCCATTATCTCTCGCATAAATGAATCCTGTCTGAACACATCCTCCTATTCCCAGATTATAAGGCAGGTGAATTACACTGACATAACCGATGTTTTCGGCCAATGAACCGGTAGCGTCGTTGGAACCATCGTTCACAACCAGCATATCATATTGAGGGCAGGTATCATGTAACCTCTCAACGACTACCTCAAGAGACTCCTCTTCATTGTAAACCGGTATGATTATCAACACTTTCATAATACAATCTCCGTACAATATCTCTTTACCAGTTCTGCGGATGGAGGATAATTAAGAGCAGCTGCTTTTCTCAGATCCTCGCATGCCTGGACATTATTGCGTAATGCCCTGTAGGCAACACCCCTGTAATGATGCGCCCCGGCATGGTTCGGATTCACATTCAGCAGTCGTGTGTAATAATCAATGGCTTTTTCAAGTTTGTCGTTGTTCATCAGAGCATTAGCCATGCTGAAAAGGCCATCCTGGTTGGCCGGCTCTTTCTCCAGGTACAATTCCAGATCAGATATTGCATTTTCATATTCCCCAAGAAAAATATAAGCAAGCGCCCTGTAATAATAAACCTGAAAATCGGGGTTTCCACCGCTTACTATCCTGTTGAAATCCTCAAGAGCGCGTAACTGTTCCCCTGCTCTTAGATAAGCTATCCCCCGGTTCAACATTGTGAAATCCCTGCTCTCATCTGAATACTTGATTACACGGTTGTAATCTTCTATTGCGCCAATGTAATCTTCGCTTAGGAGCTTTAAATTCCCGCGGTTGTTCAAAGCTGTGAAATTATTGGTATCCAGTCGTAAAGCCTCGTCATAATGCTCCAGGGCACCTTTGAAATCCTGACGCTGCTTCAGGCAGTCGGCCACAGCCAGCCATGCCCGTGAATTGCCGGGAGCTTTTTTTAAAGTATCCTCCCAAAGGCTGCAGAAATCCTTCCATACCTTGTTCCTCTCAACTGTCGATAGTCCCATCAGGACAACAAATATCGACAAAATTATCCATGGCAGTAAACGATTCCTTCGATGAAAGAGTTGAAAAATACCATAAACAACAATCAATGCAGTACCTGCAACCGAGAGATAGGTTCGATGTTCAAAGATCACATCCCTGATCGGGAATATTGTGGAGGTAACTGCCAGGGGAAGATAAAACAGAAATATCCCGCACGAGATCAAAGGGTCTCTCTTTCGCAGATAAAAAGCCACAGTGAAAATAATCACATGTACCATCATGCTTATCAGCACCAGCGGCTCAAAGAGGCTATGCGAAACCGGAAAGTCATAGTCGAGTGTCAGCTTATAAGGGAGAAGGCTGATCTGCATATATTTCAATATAACCTTCATTTGTGTGGCCAGGTATTCAACCGTTGGTAAAGCCCCTTTTTCAGGAGGTATCCAACCTGTTATCAATACAAGAATACCACCAGCAACAAGCACGAAAAGAGACCCGAACAGAAAAAATCTGTTCTTTCTGTTCTCCGGATTGAAGACAAAGAGATACTCCATTGCAATTATCAAAAGCAGCAAAGAGGCAGCACTCTGCTTTGAGAGCATAGCCGCAATCCATCCAACAGCGGCAAGCAGATAGAAAACAACTGCCTGCCGTGGCTTTCCGGATACAGTATGCAACAAACGTCCATGCATATAGGCAAGGATTGATCCAAGTGCAAACATCCATGCCATAGAAGCCATCCTCTGTACAATATATGTTACAGATTGAACCTGAACCGGATGGAGAGCGAACAAAAGGCTGGTAAATAAAGCTATCTGAATACTGTATCGCGAAACAGGCCTGTTTAACATTATCGTTGTCCTGAAAAGCATTTTTATCAATAAGAAAATAAAAATGGAAGCAATAATATGAATAAAAATATTTGTGACGTGGTATGGTGCCGGATCCAGTTTGCCTTTTGAGTAGTTCAGGGAAAAGGTGTACATCACAAGAGGTCTGTTATGAATATTGGTCCAATATGACAGATCTTTGAATGTTGAAGGATCCCTTATCTCCTTATTCATCTGAATGGCGTGAGTGTCGTCGAAATGAAATGAGTGCCCGAGGGTATTATGATATACAAGCCAGACTGCAACCCCGATGACAAAAGCCATAATTACTGTTATCCATATTCCCTGTAAAGGTTTTCCAGCTCCCCTTTTCCCTTTCACTTCTAACTTACTTTTGTTTGTTTTCGTCATGACTTTTTTAAGTATTCATTTCGACGCGAATTTCAAAAATATTAACTATTTATCAGAAAAAATGCATCATACCAGGTAAAATACCTATTTTTGCATATAATACAATTACTGTAATCGTTACCGTAACACGTTGATAATGCGAAATCAGGAATTAGGCCTGGTCTTGGCAGCAGGTGTAATCGGCAACAAGTTCAAAGATATGGGTTTACTTTCAAAGTTTTTCGGAAAAAAATCGGATAGGGATTTAAGGGTTATCATGCCCGATGTTGACAAGATCCATCTTGCATATGAAAAGGTCAAGACCCTTACCAATGATGAGTTAAGGCACAAGACAATTGAGTTCAGGGAGAGGATTGCAGATTATATCCATGAAGAGGTTGATGAACTTGCATCAGTTCGCGGGAAAATTTCTGCCGATCCTGAAATGGATCCTGATGTAAAGGAAAGCCTTTGGAAACAGGTTGATAACCTTGAGAAGATTCGAAAGGAAAAGACCGAAGAGGTTCTGCGGACGATTCTGCCTGAGGCTTTTGCTGTCATGAAAGATACCGCCAGGAGGTTCAAGGAGAATGAGACTATAGAGGTGACTGCGACGCCCTATGACCGCGATCTTGCAACGTTTATGGATAATGTTGACATCAGAGGCAACACCGCAATTTACCACAACTCCTGGATGGCGGGAGGTAACATGATAACCTGGGACATGGTTCATTACAATGTTCAGCTTATCGGTGGAATTGTGCTGCATGAGGGAAAAATCAGCGAGATGGCAACCGGTGAAGGGAAAACCCTTGTTGCCACATTACCGGTATATCTAAATGCTCTGCCCGGACGTGGGGTTCATATTGTAACGGTGAATGATTATCTTGCCAAGCGCGACTCTGAGTGGATGGGAATGCTTTTCAGGTTTCACGGCCTGAAGGTCGATTGCATCGATAAGCATGAACCTAACTCTGTTCAGAGAAGGGAAGCTTACCTGTCGGATGTAATCTATGGAACCAATAATGAATTCGGCTTCGACTACTTGCGTGACAATATGGCCACTCATCCCGATGAACTTGTGCAACGTGATCATAACTACGCTATTGTCGACGAAGTTGATTCAGTTTTGGTTGATGACGCACGTACTCCACTCATAATCTCAGGGCCAACCTCACAGGGGGACAAACAGGAGTTTGAACAGTTGAAACCTATTGTAAATAAACTTTATGGTGCACAAAAGGCATTGGTTACCAAATTGCTGGCTGACGCCAAACATCTGCTTGCAAATCCTGATCAAGACGATAATGAGAAAGAGGGAAATAAGCTGCTTTTCAGAGCCTTCAGGGGGCTTCCGAAAAACAAGGCCCTGATCAAGTTCCTCAGTGAACCAGGAGTTAAATCAGGAATGCTGAAAACTGAGAATTTCTTCCTCCAGGAGCAGCAAAAGAACATGCACATCATTGATGATGAACTCTATTTTGTGATAGAAGAGAAGCAAAACACTATAGACCTCAAGGAGAAAGGCATTGAACTGCTGACTGAGGAAACCGGCAATCCTGATTTTTATAGTCTGCCCGACATAGGTTCTGCCATTGCAGAGATGGAGAGGTCTGATCTAAGTCAGCAAGCCAAGATAAAAAAGAAGAGTGAAATGTTGCGCGATTATGCTATTATTTCCGAGCGTGTTCACACCATAAATCAGTTACTTAAAGCCTATTGTCTGTTTGAGATTGATGTTGATTATGTGGTGATGGATAACAAGGTGAAAATCGTTGATGAACAGACGGGCAGAATCCTTGAGGGGAGGCGTTATTCTGACGGATTACACCAGGCAATTGAGGCAAAAGAAAATGTAAAAGTGGAGGCAGCTACACAGACCTATGCCACTATCACTCTGCAGAATTATTTCAGGATGTATCACAAGCTTGCCGGCATGACCGGAACGGCAGAGACTGAAGCAGGTGAGTTCTGGGATATCTATAAGCTGGATGTTGTTGTCATACCCACCAACAAGCCGGTGATCAGGGACGACCAGCAGGATTTTGTTTACAAAACCCAGCGTGAGAAGTACAACGCAGTGATAAGTTCCATTGAAGAGTTGGTGCATCTGGGCAGGCCTGTTCTTGTGGGAACAACCGCAGTAGAGACTTCAGAGCTTCTCAGCAGAATGTTACAACGGAAATCAATAAAGCACAATGTTCTCAACGCCAAACTGCACCAGCGTGAAGCGCAGATTGTGGCAGAGGCCGGCCAGTCAGGCATAGTAACTATTGCTACTAATATGGCAGGTCGTGGTACTGATATCAAGCTGGGGCCGGGGGTAAAAAGTGCAGGTGGACTTGCCATTATTGGAACAGAAAGGCATGAATCCAGACGTGTCGACAGACAGTTGCGAGGCAGGTCAGGAAGACAGGGTGACCCCGGCTCATCAGTGTTCTTTGTGTCGCTGGAAGATAACCTTATGCGCCTCTTCGGGTCTGAAAGGATTGCCAGGGTCATGGACAGAATTGGTATCAAAGAGGGCGAAGTTATCCAACACTCCTGGATCACCAAATCTATCGAAAAAGCACAGAAAAAAGTCGAAGAAAACAACTTCGGCATCAGAAAAAGGCTTCTGGAGTACGACGATGTGATGAACAACCAGAGGACTGCAATCTACTCAAAAAGGAAATCGGCACTCTTCGGCGACAGGCTCTCAATGGAGATTGACAACATGATGTACGAACTTGCCGAATCGCTCATTAATGAATTTCAAGCCTCAAGGGACTTCGACAGCTTAATACTTGAACTGATAAGGCTCCTCGGCCTTGAAACACCTTTCTCAGAAAAAGAATTTTTTGAACTCAGCAACGAAGAACTTATTGATAAACTATACCATTCGATATTATTCCAATACAGACAAAAATCCGATAGCCTGGCAAACCAGGTATTCCCGGTGATAAAAGATGTGTTCGAAAATAACTCTCAGGGTTTCCGACGTATTGCAGTTCCGGTAACCGACGGCATGAGAACTATGCACGTGCCTGTTGACCTGGAACTGGGTGTAAAAACTGAAGGGCGTGAACTCATACGGGCCATCGAAAAAGCTGTTACTTTAGCCATCATTGACGTGGTATGGAAAGAGCACCTGCGTGAAATGGACGACCTGAAACAGTCAGTCCAGAATGCAACCTATGAACAGAAAGACCCCCTGCTCATCTATAAGTTCGAGTCTTTCAAACTTTTTGGCGAACTACTGCAACGTATCAACAAAGAGATCATCTCGTTCCTGATGAAATCAGGTTTGCCGGTACAACAGGAAATGAACATCCAGGAAGCACGGTACCGCAGACTTGACAACAGGGCTCTGCGAACCCAGAAAGATGATGTGCAGAAATTCGGATACCGCACTCAGCAGGAGCAAAAAACCCAACCGGTAAAAGTGGAAAAAAAGGTCGGAAGGAATGACCCCTGCCCTTGCGGCTCAGGAAAAAAATACAAACATTGCCATGGAAATGATTCTGCTTCCTGAGAAAAACATACATCCAAGGAAAATGAATCTTAAACCGTGTAACAGATTTCTGAAACCACTTGTGCTGATTGTCATGATAATGGCTGTAAATATTATTTATGGCCAGCAACATGATACCATTTTGCCAACAACTACTTCAGATACACCAAAACCCGGTTTTAGAAAACTCTGGAGAAACCAGGCCTATCTTAATCTCGGCATTCTGGGTTACAGGACGGTAAGTGAAACAGACGTTTTTAGGGTGCGGCAATTCAACCCTAATGGTTCGGATCTTATCAGATTTGAAGAAATAGAGGTTGAAAACAGACAGAACTTTTATCCAATCCTCACCACTGGGGGTGAGATTCGCAGAATATTTCCACTTGTGCAAAAAAAACATTTTGCAATACATGCTGAAGTCAACGGCATGCTGTTTCTTCAGAGAATATTTGTCCCTTCAGTATCAGATAACACTGTGAACGATTCCTCTCATTATCCGGTAAGACATTACAATATGCCTTCAATAACAAATCTGTCATTAAGCGGTGGCTTATGGCACAACGAACAGATTGGTCTCGGTTTAAGGATAAGCAGAAATACTTATTCAATAAGTACTGATGATGATCGTATGGAACAAAAATCCCTCTCCACCACAAACGTTGTTGTTAATCCCTATTTCAGTATTTGGCTGCCGCTTGAATTTACGGCAATGAAAAGGTGGTTCTGCAGGATTACCATCGATGGATCTATCCCGGACAGAAATAACTCCTTATATACAGTGTCTTCCGCTGAGCTTGCTCTCTTCAGACTCTCAAAGGAACGCACCGGAAGAGCTACAGGAGTATTTGTTAGGTATGTCAGAAGCCCGGAAACAAAAAATCCTGTTAAATATCCTTTATACAAGATCTCTGACGACTCCCAGTTTATCATTGGGGTAAGCATCGGAACCGGAGGCCTTAACCGCAGGAGAGGTAGGTAATGAGACAAATAATAACAAACTTCAAGGGTTTATGAGGAAACTGTTGATACCTGTTTTGCTGGCGATATTTTTAGCAGGGTGCAATAAAAATGAATACACCAATTGGGACTATTGCTACAGGTATTTTCCCGATAAGGAAGGTTACTGGGTGATTTATCAGGTTGATTCAACGGTATGGAATAAACTGCAGGATACGATAGTATACTATAACTACCAGGTGAAGGAATCGATTTGCACATCTTATACAGATCTTACAGGGGTTGAATGGCAGACTGTTTTGCATGATGTGAGGTGTGATAGTTCTGAAGAGTGGAAAGCGTCAGCCATTGCAGCCCAGAAAATCACCAGGGGTACAGCCGAAAAAATAGAGAACAATCTGAGGTTTATCAAACTTTCCTTTCCATTCAGGAAATTCATGTACTGGCCAGGCAACAGTTATATCCATTTCGATGATGTTTACAACTGCAATTATTTGGGCGACTGGCTGTACCAATACAAAGAGTTATTCGCTACAAAGGAGGTAAATGGCAACAAATTTGATTCTGTGATTGTTGTTCAGCAGGTTGCAGACTCAGGGCTTATCTGCAAAAACCTTGGAATTGAAATGTATGCGCCGGGAATAGGGCTAATCTACAAGCATACCGAAAGGCTTACCACTCAGAACACCAGCAATGAACCTTTCTATGAAAAGGCAGAATCTGGTTATGTTGTAACCTATAGAATTATCGACTGGCGCAAGGATTAGAACTGCTTGCAATCGTCTAATCAGGGAATCATGCAATCGGAGAATTGGGCTTTCAGATGTTAATTATTGGTTGTTCGCGTAGTTCGTAATTGCACTAATCTATCCCGCCATGAAGGAAATTGTTGTCGGTGATCTCGCCATCATTGAGGGTATAGCGGGATCCTTCCTTTTGAGATGAGTGGTGTTGTTGTGATAGTTCCACGCGTCTACGAAGGTATGCAGGCTCCTCCTCGAGTTCAATCACCCCTTCAAGGCTTTGAATTTTCAGGGTAAGGTCTTTCAACCTGCTGATTCTTTCCTGATGCTTTAGATCATGCCCGGAACGTGCCGGCCCGGATGGTGTTGGCTGGGAATTAAGCGGCATAGGCTCCTGCTGGGCAGATGCAAGGGTCATGGTAACATTCTCAGGCTGAATATTCATTTCCTGGTTATCATTTTCAGCAACAGGTTCAGCAGCATTCACCACAGGTAGTTCATTAATGGTGTCGGACTTGAAAGGTTTGGTGCCGAAAACAACAGGTTCTGTTGAAATCGGGGTACCTCTGGTAACTATCTGGAAATCTTCCTGCTGCGATTTAACGGTTGTTTGCTGCAAATGGGTTGCTGTCTCTTTTTCGAGAGTTCCCACAACCACCCCGGCACTCCTTCTACCTTCCCACTCAGTGGAAAAATCAGATTTTGCATTGAATCCTGTTGCAATAATGGTAACTGCTATATTTTCGCCAAGTTCATCACTGCTGCCATGTCCCCAGATAATTTCCGCACTGCTGCCTGCTTCTTCCTGAATGTAATCAGTTATTTCAGTAACTTCATCCATCCTTATCCCTTTGGTTCCGGAATTTATATAAAGAAGTACATTGCTTGCACCATTAATCTGATTGTCGTTGAGCAACGGGGAACTCAAGGCGGCTTCAACTGCTTCGGCAGCTCTGTTGTCACCTGATGCAATCCCTGTTCCCATAATGGCAACACCACTATCCTTCATTACTGTTTTAACATCCTCAAAATCGACATTTATATGACCAATATGGGTTATTATCTCCGCAATCCCCTTTGCTGCTTCCGTAAGGACGTCATCTGCCTTGCCAAAGGCATCATTTATCACAAGATTACCATGTAGTTCTCTTAGTTTGTCGTTATTGATCACCAGAAGGGTGTCAACATTCTGGCGCAACTCCTGAATCCCCTGTTCAGCGACCTGTCGCCTTTTTCGCCCTTCGAAAAAGAAAGGTATGGTAACAATAGCAATTGTGAGGATCCCCATCTCCCTGGCCATTTTAGCAATAACAGGAGCTCCACCCGTACCGGTACCTCCACCCATTCCGGCAGTAATGAACAACATTTTGGTATTTCCGGATAAGGCATCACGAATGTCTTCAAGGTTTTCTATGGTTGCATTTTTCCCCACTTCGGGCCTCGATCCTGCTCCGTTACCATCAGTAAGGCTTACACCAAGTTGTATCCTGGAGGGAACCGGACTCATCTCTATCGCCTGAGCATCTGTATTACAAATGATGAAGTCAACCCCATGGATACCTTGCTTAAACATGTGGTTTACAGCGTTACTGCCACCTCCTCCAACACCAAGAACCTTGATTATGGATGGCCTCTCCTTAGGATTGTCGAACTTCATTAATCCGTCAATTTCAGTCATGGCAAAATTTTTATAAAATTAATAACTCGTTTGATTAGCTCTGACATTTTTTATTCAAAAATTATTAACAGATTGTTATTAAAAACTTAAGCTGCTAACTATCATTTAATTTGGTCGGATTCAAAGAAACTTTTTCCGGTTTTGAAAAGGATATTGAAGAAATCGCCCCTTACCCTTGCGGTCGATTCTTTTGGCTTTTTAATAATCTGATTTACCCTTGATGCATCTTCCATGCCTTTAATAACCAGCCCGATACCTGTAGAATACATCGGGCTGCAAAGCTCATCAGGCATGTTTCCTGCCAGATGCTCATTTGGAAGGCCTACTCTGGTCTGCATCCCCGTCACAAACTCGGTAAGCTGGGTTACATGACTCAACTGTGCACCACCTCCGGTCAGCACAATGCCTGCAATCAGCTTCTTTTCAAATCCGGAGCTTTTTATTTCCCAGTAAACCTGCTCAATGATCTCCTCCATTCTTGCCTGTATGATGGATGCAAGATTTTTAAGTGTGATCTCCTTTGAGTGTTGCGAACCCCGAATTCCGGGAATGGAAACAATCTCTTCATTCTTGTTCTCACGGCTGAGTGCAGAGCCGAACTTTATCTTAAGGCTCTCGGCCTGGCTTTTAAGAATTGCACACCCCTCCCGGATATCTTCAGTAATGATATTCCCACCAAAAGGTATAACTGCAGTATGCCTGATGATACCATCCTGAAATATTGCCAGGTCTGTGGTTCCTCCGCCAATATCAATAAGTGCCACACCAGCTTCCTTCTCTTCATCATTAAGCACTGCCTCTGCCGATGCCAGCGGCTCAAGGATCAGGTCTGCCACCTCCATTCCTGCCTTGTTCACACAACACTGAATGTTTTTCGCAGCTGTTACCATTCCGGTGATGATATGGAAGTTGGCCTCGAGGCAACTCCCAAACATCCCGACAGGATCCCGGATGCTGTTCTCCTTGTCAACTGTATAATCCTGTGGTATCACATGGATGATTTCCTCGCCCGGTGGCATTACAAGCTTGTGCATGTTGTTGATCAAGAGATCGATGTCATGCTGTGCAATAGTCTCGTCAGATCTGTTTCTCATGATGCTGCCCCGGTGCTGCAAGCTTTTAATGTGCTGTCCTGCAATACCCACATACAACCTCTTGATATCAACCTGTGATGTTTCCTCTGCCATCCTGACGGCCATCATAATCGACTCCACAGTCTTTTCAATGTTTACAACTACCCCGCGGTTTACACCTATGCTGTCGGCACGGCCCGAACCGAGGATTTCAATTTTTCCGTATTGGTTTTTCCTTCCGACAATAGCAGCTATCTTTGTTGTGCCTATGTCTAATCCTACAATGATTTGAGATGTTGCCATAATATTAAGGTTTTTTATTTGTTTGTACATATCACCTGATTCCCGTATTTTAGATTAATAATGTTATATGTATCCCAGCCTGTGCGGATCATCCCTTTTTTATAAAATGCCATAAGCTTATGAAACTTATAATCCAGGCTATCGGCGTTGCCTAAAATTATCACATGGTCATCAACCACCGGAATGAGTTCTATCTGATGATTGGAGTTCACATAAATCTGGCTTATAAGAGCTCTTCGAAATGTGTCCTGACTAATGAAAGAGGCTACTTTGAAAACTTCAGCCAAAGTGTTTCTCTTCTTTATTTCGCTGATATTATGTCCTGTATTCCTACCAAGCGTATCATGTATTTCGCCATTGATGACCAGAATCGGTTCATCGGAAAAGGCAGAAACAGGCATAAGCATTCCATCTGAACCAAGATAGGCTGACGAGCCGTATCGATCGAATATTCTTGCTATTACAGAACGCTGTTCCACCCTTATTTTTAATACTCCATGCAGGGTAAAATAGATTTCTGTATCAAGCACCCAGGGTAATTGCAGAATGCGCCTTTTTATACTGATCAGATCTATTTCTGTTATGCCCTTTCCCGTGATTTTATCTCCATCTTTCAACAAATGATTCAGAACCATCTTTTCATCAAGTACATGTCCGTAACCTCTGTTCTCAATTATGACAGTGATACCGGTGCAGGTACGTTCTCTCTGCTTCTTTGTTGTGATGAGAAAAAGTGACAGCATCAAAATTGCTGCAATAATCCAGAGGACAGTGATATGGGTTTTTGTCAGCTTCATTCCTTCACCTCCTGTTTGAACAATTTTTCAATAACCGGAACCAGCCTGTCAATATCACCGGCTCCCATCGTTAGGAGAACCTCAGGTTTAATCTCAGAGAGTAATGCCGGAATATCATCGATGTCAACAAGCCTCTTATCTGGATGACTTATCATGTTAAGCAGCATTGAAGAATTTATGCCTGGCATAGGTTCTTCACGCGCCGGATATATCTCCAGCAGAATAATCCTGTCGAGCATTTCAAGACTCTTTACAAAACCTTCGGCGAAGTCACGTGTACGTGAAAAAAGGTGTGGTTGAAATATTCCCGTTATAACTTTTCCGGGGCAAAGTTTCCTGACGGCACCGATACATGCTTCAAGCTCACGTGGGTGATGAGCATAATCATCAATATAGATAATTTTTTCATGGTTTATCCTTATATCGAACCTCCGGGTCACTCCAATGTATCCTTCGAGGCCTCTCCTGACAGCATCAGGTTCTGCACCAGCCCACAATGCTGCAGCGGATGCTGCCACTGCGTTCTCGACATTGTGGTGTCCGGGTACCCCCAGTGTTACATCTGCAATCACAACATCGCCGAGGATAAGATCGAAACGGGCTTTCAATCCTTCATCACGGATGTTCTCTGCCCGGTAACGGGCGTCGGAATTGCAGGCGCTATAATGTATTACAGGCTTGCCGAAATCAAGGTCAACGATGCTGCCTGTCAGCAGTGGCTGCATGCCGTTCAGCCTCCCGAAAGCTATAAAAGCCTCTTTCATCCTGTCGTGTGTGCCGTAAATATCCAGGTGGTCGGCATCTGCTGAAGTGATAACCGAAAAGTCGGGTGAAAGGTGGAGAAACGATCTGTCGAATTCGTCTGCTTCCACCACCATGAACTTGCTGTTTGGTGTAAAGATGAAGTTGGTATTGTAGTTCTTTGTAATACCGCCTATGAACCCTGTAACAGGGATACCTGCAGCTTTGAGAAGGTGAACGACCAGTGCAGAAGTGCTTGTTTTCCCATGAGTTCCTGCCACAGCAATTGTTCTGATGTTGCAGGAGATCATACCCAGCAGTTCAGCTCTTTTCAGCACAGGCACGCCAAGCTTAAGAACAGCCCTTCGCTCATCAAGGGTTGCTGGTATTGCAGGGGTGATTACAACAAGGCCTGTGTCGGGAGGGATCATATCAGGCCTGTCAACATAATGGATTTTAACCCCCTCTTCTTCAAGCCTGGAAGTCAGAGGTGATGGAATACGGTCATATCCGTGTACCTCCCTGCCATTAAGCATGAACCAACGAGCCAGGCTACTCATTCCAATGCCGCCAATGCCAAGAAAATACACCTTGCTGACATTTTTCTTTGCAGCCACAGCTTTAAGATGCCTGGCAATACGACCGGCAGAGACCTCTCTTATCAGTTTGGCAATCCTGAAGTCAGCATCCCTGAAGGAGAGATCTGATGCTTTTTGCCCCATTTCATGAAGGTTATCCCTGTCAGAGATTAGCTTCAATACTGTTTCGGTAAGCTTTGTCTTTACCTCGCTGTCACGAATGATGACAGCAGCTCCATGAGCCGCTACAGATTGAGCATTTTTTGTCTGATGATCCTCAGCAGCAAAAGGGAAAGGAACAAGAACCGAAGGCAACCCTGAAATCGTGATTTCAGCAATAGCCAGTGCTCCTGCCCTCGACACAACGAGGTCCGCAGCACCGTATGCTTGCTCCATGCTGCGAATGAAAGGATATACCCTGATGCCGGAATAGTTGTTTTCGGTGATGATCCTCTCCGCGTCGGCAAATGAAGGCCCCCCTGTCTGCCATATAACCTGGATTCCGGCTTTCACAAACGCAGGTAATGCAGCAGGCATTGCTCTGTTAAGGCTGCCGGCACCCTGGCTTCCACCTACAACAAGAAGTACCTGCTTCTCAGGGTCAAGCCCATAAGCAGCACAGGCTTCATCACGCAAAGCACAACCCGACTGTATGGTATCTCTTACCGGGTTGCCTGTAATTATTACCCTGCTTCCTGGGAAATAACGCTCCATGCCCGGAAAAGCAGCGCATATCAGCGAAGCCCTGCGCCCAAACCACCTGTTAACCTTCCCGGGAACAGAATTCTGCTCCTGGATAACGTAAGGTATCCTTAGAATCCTGGCTACATACAAGGCAGGTGCAGATGCAAATCCTCCCACACCTACCACAACATCGGGTCTGAATTTCCTTATTACCCCAAATGCCATTGACAGAGCTGCCATTAACCTGAACGGCAGTATGAAGTTCTCAAGACGTACAATCCCCTGTATCCCTCTCACAGGTAATCCTTTAATCCTGTACCCCGCTTCAGGCACCTTTTCCATCTCCATTTTACCAAGGGCACCAACGAATAATATGTTTTCACCTCCAATGTATGGTCTAAGAGCATTGGCGATGGCAATAGCCGGGAAAACATGTCCCCCTGTACCACCTCCGGTAATAACTACCCGAGCAGGTTTATATCCTGTTCTGCTCTTCATTTTTGTTTTCCTCTGTTTCACGACTGATACTCAGCATTATACCAATAGAGATTGATGTAAACCAAATGGATGTTCCGCCCATACTTACTAAAGGTAAAGGTTGACCTGTTACCGGAAGTAAACCTGTTGCAACAGCCATGTTTACCAGTGCCTGGAAAACCAGGCTGAATCCAAGCCCGACAGAAAGAAGTGCTCCAAATGTTCCGGGACTATTCACAGATATCTTTATGCTTCTGAAAAGCAATATCATATACAGCATTAATATCAGAAATCCACCTATAATTCCATACTCTTCAATGATAATAGCAAAAATAAAATCTGAGAAAGGATTGGGAAGATAGTTACGTTGCACGCTGTTACCGGGCATTCTTCCCAGAATACCCCCTGAAGCAATTGCTATCTTCGATTGTTTGAGTTGATAAATCTCATCCATATCACCCGATGAGAAATTTTGTATCCTTTCAGACCAGGTACCTAACCGCATCTGCCTACTCTCAGGCAAAAGTGAGATAATACCGATAAAAACCGCAAGAAGACTGATCCCGATAAAAGCAAGCAGCAGTATGTGTTTAATTCGAGTTCTTCCAATATAAAGTAAAACCATACTTGAGACAAACAGAATTGCAGCGGTTGAGAAATTCGACGGGAGGATAAGGCCGCACACGATAATTACAGGCCAGAGAAGCGGCACAAAACCTTCTCTCCAACTCTTGATCCTATCCTGTGAAAGGGTTATATTTCTCGCAAGAAACATTGTGAGAGCCAGCTTTGCAAAGTCGGATGTCTGAAATGAAAGATTGATGACCGGGATAATCACCCACCGTTTAGCCTCGTTGATGCTTGCTCCTTTGAAAATTGTAAAAAGGAGGAGTGGAATCGCAATGAGCATTGCATACTTTGACAGATCAGAGTATTTGGTATATTTCACAAGGTGAGCTGCAAACATCAAAGCAAGACCAAATACAAAAATCCCAAAATGCTTGAGCAGATAATACCCTCCACCCCCCTGCTGATTAAATGCAAGGGTACGGGTGGAGCTATAGACAGCCAGAAGAGAGAATATGGACAGAAAGATCACCACCATCCATATTACTCTGTCACCCTGTATAGGTATTCTTGTACTTTTCACTTTTGCGCTGTATTATTTTTTCAGAGTTCCCGCACAGCGTTTCTAAACTGGCGGCCCCTGTCTTCATAATTTTCGAACAGGTCAAAGCTTGCACATGCAGGGGACAGCAGAACCACATCGCCAGCACCTGACATCATAAAGGCAGCTTTAACCGCATCTGCCATCGAATTCGTCTCAACAATATCTGGTATCAGGCCACTGAAACTTTGTGTCAAAGGCTCGTTATTTGTTCCAAGGCAAACCAGCCCTTTTACCTTACTTCTAACCAAGGGCGCCAGAAAAGAATAGTCATTCCCTTTATCAATGCCGCCGGCAATCCATATCACAGGCTTATTCTGACATTCAAGAGCATACCAGGCAGCATTTACATTTGTCGCCTTAGAGTCGTTAATAAACTCTACACCATGAACCCTGGCGACGAATTCTAGCCTGTGTTCCACATTCTGGAAATCTGAAAGGCTGTCCCTGAGACTCTCATCACTGACATTCATCAGCATTGCAGCAATTCCTGCAGCCATGGAGTTGCAGGTGTTGTGCTTTCCCTGAAGTGCAAGTTTTTCTAGATACATATTGAATATATTTTGATTTATTCTAATTGCCATTTTTCCGTTTTCAAGCCATGCTCCCTGTTGAAATGATTCCTGCCCAAGTGAGAAAGGGTATCTTTTTGCAGCGGCCTTATATCTGGAGATACCGCTACTGGATGCCGGATCGTCAGCAAAGTAGATGAATGCATCTCCAGGCCGCTGATTTCTGGTAATCCTGAATTTGGATTCAACATACTTATCAAAATCATAATCATACCTGTCAAGGTGATCGGGGGTGATATTGGTAAGAATTGCAATATCAGCCCTGAAGTCAAACATGCCATCAAGTTGAAAAGAGCTTATTTCCAGCACATAACAATCATAATTCATTGTGGCCACCTGGAAAGCGAAGCTTGTGCCCACATTACCAGCCAGCCCTACATTAAATCCGGCATTTTTTAATATGTGGTGCAGCAGCAATGTAGTTGTTGTCTTTCCGTTGCTGCCGGTAACACACAACATGGTTGCACCGGTAAACCTTCCGGCAAACTCTATCTCACTGATAACAGGTATACCTTTATCCATAATTTCCCTGACAAGGGGTATGTTATCAGGAATGCCGGGGCTTTTTATCACTTCGTCTGCTTCAAGTATCCTGGAGAATGTATGCCTTCCCTCTTCAAATGCAATTTCGTGTTCAACAAGAATTTTCCTGTATTCATCTCTGATCTTGCCACCATCGCTCAGGAATACATCAATGCCTTTTTTAACAGCAAGTACAGCAGACCCGGTTCCGCTCTCACCACCACCCAATATAACGAGCTGCTTATTCATATCTACCTTATTTTCAATGTTATTATAGCAAATACTGCAAGCATCATACTTACCAGAATGAACCTCATCACAATCTTAGCTTCGTGGTAACCACCTTTTTGAAAGTGGTGATGCAAAGGGGCCATCCTGAAAATACGCTTCCCCTCACCAAACCGCTTTCTTGTGTATTTAAACCAGAAAACCTGCATGACAACCGAGAGGTTTTCAATAAGGAACACTCCACAAAGAATGGGAAGCAGAAGTTCTTTTCTGATGATTATTGCCAGTACAGCAATTATACCTCCGATAGCCAGACTGCCGGTGTCACCCATAAATACCTGCGCCGGGTAAGAGTTGTACCATAGGAACCCGAGACAGGCACCCACAAATGCACTGATAAAGATTGTGAGTTCCCCTGTATTTGGTATATACATTATATTCAAGTAGTTGGCAAAAATGAAGTTGCCCGACACCCATGCCAGAACTGCCAGGGTTCCGGCTGATATTGCAGAGGTGCCTGTTGCCAGGCCATCAAGGCCGTCTGTCATATTGGCCCCGTTTGATATTGCAACAATGATCAGAATTACTATAGGAATAAATACCAGCCAGGCCCATTTCCTGTAATCATTACCAATCCATTTTATGAGCATAGCATAATCAAACTCGTTGTTTTTTACAAAAGGTATTGTGGTTTTTGTTGACTTAACCAATTCAGGTTTGAAGTAGTTGCCTGCCAGCTCCCGGGTGTTACCAGCCTCACTTTGAACCTGTTCAATAGGCGTATATACCTTTTCACGAATAACTATACTGTCAGAAAAATACATTGTGGCACCTACTCCAATACCAAGAACAATCTGGCCAATTACTTTGAACTTACCTGCCAGCCCCTTCTTGTTGTGCCGGAAAACCTTGATGTAATCATCGAGAAATCCCATAAGGCCAAGCCATATCGTTGAGGCTATTATAAGAATGATATAAATATTGTGAAGCTGGGCGAACAGCAAAGTAGGGATAAGAATTGCTGACAGAATTATAACACCTCCCATTGTGGGTGTTCCCTGCTTCTGTATCTGGCCGTCAAGTCCAAGATCCCTTATTGTCTCACCGACCTGTTTACGCTTCAGAAAATTTATGATTCGTTTGCCAAACAGCATCGAGATAACCAGGCTGGTTATTACTGCCAAGGCTGCCCTGAATGATATATAGTTGAACATCCCTGCTCCCGGCAGATCAAATGCCCTGTCTAAATAACTGAACAGATAGTAGAGCATAACTTATATCTGGTGTTGTAATGTATTGTTAATAAATAATTTCACAACCTCCATGTCGTCGAAAGGGTATTTTACGCCATTTATTTCCTGGTATTTTTCATGCCCTTTGCCGGCAATAAGGATTATCGTGTTAGGTTTTGCCAGCATTACAGCAGTCTTTATTGCTTCCCTTCTGTCAGGGATGGTAAGTATCTTTGCTGCGCTTGCTGCATCAACTCCTTGGTTCATCTCCTCCAAAATTCTCAAAGGATCTTCAGTACGGGGGTTATCAGAAGTAAGGATCACCTTGTCGCTAAGCTTTACTGCAATACCTGCCATCAGAGGCCTTTTAAATGGATCCCTGTCGCCTCCTGCACCCAGTACCGTGATAATGCGTCCCTCATCCTGATTCACTTCCCTTATTGTTTCCAACACGTTCTGCAATGCATCAGGTGTGTGGGCATAATCGACAATAGCATTGATCCGTCCCACACCACGGAAAACCTGAAAACGCCCCTCAACTGGCTCCAATGTGCTTAACACTTCCAGCAATTCACTTTCGTCGGCTTCAAGAATAGATGCCGCTGCATATACAGCTGTGATGTTTCTTGCATTGAATGTGCCTGTAAGTCTAATCCACACCCTCTTCCCTCCAAGCTCCATCTGCATGCCGTCTATTGTGTTTTCTATTATTCTTGAATGATAGTCGGCAAGTGCAGAGGTGCTGTAGGTAAACACCTTTGCCCTGGTAGTCTGCACCATCACCTTTCCGTTTGGATCATCTTTGGATGTTAGTGCAAAAGCAGATGCAGGCAATGAATGGAAGAAGGTCTGCTTGGCCTTCAGATAATCAATGAACGTAGGGTGATAGTCGAGATGGTCATGCGTCAGATTTGTAAAGATCCCCCCTGCGAAAGTTAATCCGGCAATCCTTTTTTGAACCACAGCGTGTGAGCTGACCTCCATAAAACAGTATTCACACCCCTCGTCAACCATTCTCCTTAACAGGCGTTGCAGCTTTATTGCATCAGGCGTGGTATGACTGGCAGGCGATTCTTCATCAGCAGTGCAGTAACGGATGGTTGATAAAAGCCCGCATCTGTAACCTAATCTTGTAAAAGCTTCGTATAATAGGGTGGCGATGGTCGTCTTTCCATTAGTTCCTGTAATTCCTATCAGTGTGATCTCGTCAGAAGGATTGTGATAAAAAGCCGAGGCTAAATAACCGAGTGCGGATGCTGTATCCACAACCCTAAGATACGTAACTCCCTCGCTTAGAACCTGTGGAAGATGCTCGCACACTATTACGGAGGCTCCCTTTTCCACAGCATCATGAATATAAAGATGCCCATCGGTCTTTGTTCCTTTTATTGCAACAAAGCAACTACCAGAGCCAACCATTCCAGAATCCATGGTGATTTCTTTTACCATAATTTCAGATTCACCAAAAACCTCTGGGTTTTGTAATTGACCGGTTATTTGCGACAAGAGTATCATTTCAGTTTCTGTACTTTGATATTTTATAAGAAATTATGGTTCCAGTTTGACCGTCACCTGCATACCGCGTTTAATGGCAGTTCCATAACTCACCGACTGGGCAGTCACCCTACCTCTCCCGTTTGGAAGGACTTTAACCCCCTGCTTTTCCAGAATTGCTATCACATCCCTGATATTCATGCCTCGCAGATCGGGCATGATGCCAGGAGCAACAGGCGTGGGGGTAAACAAAATTGCCTCCTGAACACCCCTGCCAGAAACCCACTGTGAGCCAGCTGAAGAGTCTATAATGTTTATGCCGAGGTTCCTGTAAAGTAGCATCTTCTCTTCCAGCCTTCCGGCACCCGGCTCTGGAAAAGTGAACGTTCTGAACGGAAACATAGCCTCATGAGGAGAATCGAGAAACCCTGCGTAAATCTTATCAGCAATTGTTCTGAATACCGGAGCTGCAATATGGCCGCCGTAATAAAGGCCTAACGGTTTGTTGATGACAACTATACATGAATATTTCGGCTGGTCGGCAGGGAAATAACCTGCAAAACTTGCAGTATAGTCAGCAGAAACATATCCCGATGTACCTGAAGCAATCTTTGCTGTCCCGGTTTTTCCTGCAATTTTGTAAATATTGCTCCTGATATTTGTGGCTGTACCATGATCAACGACCCTAACCAGCAACTCCTGCAACAGTTTTATAGTACCTGGTGAGGCAATCCGATCTACCAGCACCTCTGTGCCAAATTGCTGCTCTGTGTTTCCGGTTTTGGTCACATGTGTAACAAACCTTGGTTTCACCATTTTACCATCATTGGCAACGGCGTTGTAAAAAGTGAGGAGTTGCAGGGGGGTGGTTTTTACCTCGTATCCAATGGCCATCCACGGTAAAGTGATCCTGGACCATGACCTGTCATCCGGTTTCTTAAGCATCGGCATCCCCTCACCAGGGACCTCAATTCCAAGAGGTTTGCCAAATTGCATCCTGCCCAATCTTTCACTGAACAGTGAAGGCTTTTTACTATAAGCTTTATAGATGGTTTTACTGATCCCAACGTTGGATGAAATTTCAAAAGCCCTGGCAACACTTATCTTCCCCCTCTCAATCGATGAAGCATCCTTCATCTCATAACCATAATATGAATATGATCCCATACCTATATCTACTGTGTCGTCAAGTGTAACAAGTCCGTCTTCGAGTGCAGCCATTATCGAAGCAAGTTTAAATGTTGACCCGGGTTCATAACTCTCGCCGATTGCATGATTGTATTGTTCTGAATAAATAGTATCCCCGGAGTTACGCTGCAGGTTAACAATTGCTTTAATGGATCCCGTTGCCACCTCCATTACGATAACACAGCCATGATGAGCATTTGAGGTTTGAAGCTGTCTCATCAAGGCACTTTCGGCAATATCCTGGATATACATGTCGATAGTGGTATGCACATCCATACCATGTTGTGGTTCAATAAGGTAATAAGATGTGACCGGCCGCCAGATGCCATTTGGCAACCTCTTTACAAGCTGAACACCGTCAATACCACTGAGAAATTTGCTATAGGCACCCTCCAGCCCGACATCATATATGGTACCATCCTTATCCCAACCTATGGTTCTATATGCAAGATTGCGGTATGGCATCTGCCTGATATCACGTGGCTCGGCTATGAGGCCTCCCTTGAATTTCCCCCTTTCCAAAATGGGCAAGCCCCGCACCCTGGTAAGATCCTCATAGCTTACTTTTCTTTTAATAAGAAGATACCTGTTGTTTGTTCTTCTGCCTTCTGCTAAAAGCTCCCTGTATTCTCCAAATGTACGGTCACGGAAAATAAGATGAAGCCCCATCGCTATGGAGTCGAGCTTATCTGCAAACTCTTCACGGGTTATTGAAGGATTCCCCAAATCCATCCTGATATCAAAAACAGGAACACTGGTAGCAATAAGTTTTCCGTCAGCAGAATATAACGACCCCCTGTTTGCCGGTATAGTACGATATCGCACATTGTTACTGTCAGAAGAAGAAGCCACCAGGTCATGAGCCTCTACAAACTGTATCCTTACGATCTTGCCAATGATCAAAAGGCTTATGACCAGCATCAAAGTGTAAACCAGATAGATCCTGTTTAGAATATGTTGTTTCTGCTCTTCCACTCAGGTTTTGTTATAAATCAGATTCCTTTTTCTTAACAAATATTTTTACCGGTGGTACCACATTTTCACGTATACCTGTCTCCATAAGCTTCAGGCTTATCTGCGAAGGGTTACTGAGGTACATAACACTCGACTTCGTGCTTATATATTTGTATCTCAATTCTTTCAGTTCTTCAGATATTCGTGCTGATTCGCGTCGGTTTTTTTCAGCATTTGCTGAATTGGTAATATATAGGATCGCAATTACCGTGATGAAAAGAAGAAATGGAATATTTTTCACGACGACCTTATTTGTAAGAACCGAACCATCAAGAAATGATCCCAGTGCTTCCAAAGGTCTGAAGGCTCTGCGCCCACCCTTCTCATCCTTTTGTTTGTTGCCACTGAAGTCGAATAATGGTTCCGTTACGCGCTGCCTCTCACGTTTGCTAGGCTTTTCAGGCCTTTCTTCAACTTGAGGTTTATACCTGTTCTCCATTACAGGTTGCCGCTTTCTTCTGAATAGACTCATATTTTATCTTCTTTCGCCAATTCTTAATGTTGCACTCCTCGATCGTGGGTTACTGCCAATCTCATCAATTGATGGCTTTATTGCACCTGGCTTCACCAGTATGAAGGGGGAGCTGCTTCTTCCAAAAAAATCTGTTACCGGCTTATCATCGAAATTTCCGGATCGTAAAAAATGTTTTACCAATCTGTCTTCTAGAGAATGGTAAGATATAACTGCAAGGCGGCCACCTGGTTTCAGAGCATCAAGGGTCTGCATCAACATCTCTTTAAGGGCTTCGGCTTCATCATTCACTGCTATTCTCAACGCCTGGAATAGACGAGCAAGAAACTGATTCTCCCTGCCGTGAATAACAAACCGCTTTACAGCCTCTTTAAGTTCACCTGAAGTTTTAATAGGTGTTACAGACCTGTGATTTATAATGGCCGCGGCAACCTGCTTGCTGTTTTTGATGTCACCATAATTATAAAGGTATCCGGCAAGCTCTTCCTGTGTAACAGTTGCAAGCAACCCAGCAGCATTTTTCTCAGACGATATGTTCATCCTCATATCCAGGGGGGCTTCCATGCGGTTTGTAAATCCCCTGTCAGGAGTGTCAATCTGATAGGAGGACACTCCCAGGTCGGCCAGTATACCATCTACAGGGATAGCACTATAATACCTGAGAAACTGGATCATATACCGAAAGTTGCCGCTTACCGTTGTGAGCCTTGGATCATCCGGAGCATTTCTGAAAGCCTGTTCATCCTGGTCAAATGCAAAAAGTCGTCCTGAAGTGAGCTTTTCGAGGATCGCCCGAGAATGCCCACCCCCGCCAAAAGTTAGGTCTACGTAAGTTCCTTTGGGGGAAATACGCAGAGCTTCAACTGATTCATTCAATAAAACCGGGTTATGGTACATTTTCCGAGGCGCTGTTTTTGGGGTTCCGGTTTCCCATCACCTCCTCAGCCAGATCGGCAAACAGCTCTGCACCTTCAGCAATCATCCTCTCATACTGATCCTTGTTCCAGATCTCAATGCGGTTAACTGCTGATGATAACACAACCTGCCTGTCGATCCCTGCATAAAGTGACAGGTCTCTAGGTATCAGTAAGCGCCCCGCAGAATCCAACTCAACTGTCTTTACACCTGCCATAAAGATCCTGATAAAATCAACATTCTTCTTCACAAACCTGTTAAGGTTGCTGATCTCACCACTCTCTTTTTTCCATTCAGCCATCGGATAAAGCTCAAGGCACTTGTGAAACACACTCCTTTTCATAACAAACCCGTCGTCGACCAATGACATGAGCTGCTTTTTGAAAGGAGAAGGCAGCATAAGCCGTCCCTTTTCATCAACCCTGCATTCATGTACGCCGATAAGGTTTGTCATAGGTTAGTGGTTTCGGGTGTAAAGATATACAAGTATTACCACTTTTTACCACGTTTTTGGAATTATGTTACATTTTGATGATTTTTTGTTAATAACTACAATTATAATATACATAAGATACTTGTGATTCGTTTATTTATAATATTAATTAACTGTTATTTATATTTTTTGCATTTATGGTGGTAAATAGTGGAAGTGTTAATTGAAATGTTGATAAAAACATTCCCTTTGGAGGTTGTTGCAATTGATTTATCTTTGTCAGTCAGGAAAACCATCTAGTATGAAAGAAACGGAATCGGGTAATGGCTATATCAATGAAGGGGGTAAAGACCCCAGGCACCTTATCAACATCAGGGAAGTGATCAGCAGCAAAAGCAAACCACTGGCGAAGATGATCCCTTCACCCGTTTACAGGTATCTTCGCCGTATTCTCCATGAAGAGGAATTAAACAGATTCCTTTATGAAAACAGGGACGTCCACAACCTGGATTTTGCAGAAGCTGTAATAAAACTGTTCAATCTAAGAATAACAGTAACAGGGCTTGAGAACATCCCCCCTTCCGGAAAATGTACTGTCGTGTCAAACCACCCCCTGGGAGGGCTCGACGGTATAGCAATAGTTCACACCATCGGCAAAGTAAGAAATGACATTTTCACAGTTGTGAACGATTTGCTGATGTTTCTTCCAAATGTGCGGAACCTTTTTATTCCTGTTAACAAACATGGTAGAAATACCGAATACGTCGAACAGATCAATAAAGCATTCGCTTCTGAAAACATCATTCCCCTCTTTCCGGCAGGACTCTGCTCACGAAAACAAAACGGAGTGATCTGTGACCTTGAATGGAAATCAACATTTATTAATCAGGCCAGACGTAACCAAAGAATTGTGGTTCCTATGCACTTCAGCGGAAGAAACTCCAATTTTTTCTATAACCTCGCAAGTTTGCGTAAATTTTTAAGGATTAAAGCAAACATTGAAATGTTTTTCCTTGTGAACGAAATGTTCAAACAATACGACAGTGAAGTATCTATCACAATAGGTGAACCAATTCATTATGATTTTTTTGATAAAAGTAAAAAGCCCCAGGAATGGGCTAATTGGGTAAAGGAGAAAGTGTATGCTTTGGGAGAAAACAATAATGGTAAAATAAATATCTGATTAACAATCTTTTTTATAATTTTAGGCGCTTAAAACAAATCCAACTGACTCATTTATGCTTTCAGAAATAATACCGCCTGTTGATAAATCTTTATTGGAAAATGAGTTAACTGCTGACAAGTTTGTTAAGAAAACCAATAATGGCGACAACCTAATATACATCATATCGGCTCACAACGCCCCTAATGTTATGAAAGAGATTGGGCGTTTAAGGGAGCTAACTTTCAGAGACGCAGGAGGTGGAACAGGGCAAAGCCTTGATATCGATATTTTTGACACGGCTGAAAGCCCTTTCTGGCAACTTATTGTCTGGAATCCTGAAGACAAGCAGATAACCGGTGGATACCGTTTTATTCATGGAAGGTCTATGATGCTGGATAACAATAAAAATCCTTTAAGTCCTACATCAGAGATATTTACATTTTCGCAAGAGTTCGTCAGAGGGTATCTTCCTGTAACCATTGAGCTGGGACGTTCATGGGTTCAGCCTGATTATCAGCCTAATAACAACTTCCGCAAAGGCCTCTTCTCGCTTGATAACCTGTGGGATGGCCTTGGTGCACTTGTTATCAGAAATCCAGATGTGGAGTATTTTTTTGGAAAGATTACAATGTATCCGACTTTCAATATTAAAGCAAGGGATCTAATCCTAGGATTCATGCACCTATACTTCCCTGACAAGGATGGTTTAGTCGCTCCTTTTGCTGAACTTAAAGTTAAGACAATTACCCCCTTGGAGGAAATATGGTCTATGTTTACAGGTACCGATTATGATACAGATTACAAACTTCTGGTTAGATTGGTTAGGGAAAACGGAGAACAGATACCTCCTCTTGTGAATGCATATATGAGCCTTTCTGGCACAATGAAAACATTTGGCACTGCAATAAATCCTCACTTTGGCGATGTCGAAGAAACAGGTATCCTGATAAAAATTGCAGACATCTTTCCTGAAAAAAAATTGAGACATGTCAATTCAGTTACCTGATTACTATGCCTGAAAAAAAAAGCAACACTATCATTCCGGAGGTAATAGATGCGCTTTATATCAGCTCCACCACGGAGCTCAAAGGGTGTCCTGAGCCGTCTTTACCTGAATACGCTTTCATCGGCAGGTCTAACGTTGGGAAATCCTCCCTTATTAATATGATCACTGGCAGGAGACATCTTGCCAAAACCTCCTCAACTCCAGGTAAAACAAGGCTTATCAACCATTTTCTTGTTGATGGCTCATGGTACATTGCCGACCTTCCTGGCTATGGTTATGCAAAGGTGTCAAAAAGTGAACGTGAAAAATGGCCTGCGACGATCCGCAATTATCTGATAAAACGAAGAAACCTCCTCAATACATTTATACTTGTTGACAGCCGACTGGAACCCCAGGCTTCAGACCTCGCTTTTATGAGATGGATGGGACAACATTCACTTCCTTTTAGCATTGTTTGTACTAAATGCGACAAGCTTTCTGCGGCAAAAATTGAATCAGCTCTTAAAAAATATAAGGAGGTATTGGCAGAGGACTGGGAGGAGCTGCCCACAATGATACTCACCTCTTCTGTGACCGCAACCGGACGTTTTGACATTCTAAATTTGATCCAGGATACAAACAGAATATTCTGATCGTTAAAGACATTCTCTTTCATATTTGTCTGCCAAACCCTTATTGTCTAATTAGGTTTATAACCCGATTCAGAAAGAATTCGTGCTGCATCAGTATCTTCCATCAACTGTGGAATTGTGATCTGCGGATTCTTATTCATATATCGCTTCACAATATTCCAGCCAAACCAATGTCCAAGCCTGCCGGGTGAATTCTCAGTAAATGCGGGTGTGAAAGGTGCATCCAGGATCATCATCTTGTTATGCTTCAAGTCGGTGGAAAAAAGCATTTGGTTGTTTACCAGGTAAGACCATACATGCCGCTGATTTTTTCCTATCCATTCCAATTGCTGTTTTGAATATTGTATCTTCAAGCTATCGTGTGCTTCAGGCATCATAGCATCAAGAAAATAGAGGATTTTTCCCTGATAGATCATTTGTTCCAACACGGTTTCAGCTTCATCAGGAGAACCCAACCTGAGGAAAGCGAGCTGACGGGCGAACTCAGGGGCTATCTGTGAAGGAGTCATCCATCTCCTTCTGTATTCAGGTATTCCTACAAACCGGTAAGGCTCGAAATCACTCCCAAGGAAAAAATCGGTGGAGATCACCGCTATTGAATCATTAACAGTAACCGGCATTGACAAAAGGGCCAGATCCAGGCCTGAAATATGGGTATATATGGTATAATCAGGAACATTACCATAATGATAGCGGTAATGCTTGAGTAAGTTCTCTATTTCAGCCTTCTCTTTTTCCATATCTTTCAACACCTCATGGCGGCGTTGATACAACTCTTCGAAACGAGGTTCAGACACAAACAAAAACATCTCTGAGGTCATCAGTGAATCTGCCACATTACTTTTAAACAGACCTGCATAAGCAGGAAAGATCAAAGGGAACTGTTCTGAAAAAAGCGAATCGGGTATTGAAAACAAAGCATCTTCAAAATGGAGAAATTCCGGTGTAACTTTTATCTCTGAAACATCCACATGCAACCTGTTCTTTTTAGTGCAACCCAAAAATCCAATGATAATAATCATCATTATCAGGGCGGAGGTGTACAAAAACATATGCCGGATCAATCTATGAGTGATTGCAGATCTCATTTTTATGCTTTATTATTGGAACCCTGCAAAAGTAACTATTTCGATATTTAAACAGAAGGTTTCAGGAAGCAGAAATGAATTTAAACATCATTAACGACTTTTCACTATTTTTGAGCCCCATAATAAGGTGATATGTCCGGGGAAGATTCAATATTCACCCTTTTTAAAGACCGCAACAGGCGGGAACGCATAATGCTGCTTGCCCGTATTGATTTTAACAAACGGTATTACGAAAGCAGGCTGGGTATTTTATGGGCTTTTCTAAACCCTCTTTTCAGGCTGCTTGTATACTACGTTGTTTTCACAACCATATTTAAAAACAACATAGAAAACTACGGGCTTTATCTTTTTTCGGGCCTGCTTGTGTGGATGTCTTTCCAGGAAGCAACAAAGAAAGGGATCTCCACAATGTCTTCCAAGAGGTATCTGATTGAGAATATCCGTTTCGACAAACTTGATCTTTACTTTTCAGGAACCATTACAATACTTACCGGCCTCACCTTTAACCTTATCATGTATATGGTTATGAGTATTTTGACGGGCATACCTGTTACCTGGAACATTCTCTGGATCATACCGGTTTTTCTCAACCTTGCAATACTCATGTTCGGTATCAGCCTCATCCTATCAACTATAAATATCTATTTCCGCGACATAGACCATCTTTGGGACATGATTCTACTTCTATGGTTCTGGATCAATCCGATTTTCTATGCCAAGTCGGTGTTATTCGAAAAGCTGCCTGCACTGATCTGGGCAAATCCACTTGCAGGTATAATCATCAATCTGAGGCATAGTTTGCTTTATGGCGAAATGCCAGACTTTAAACTCATGGCATGGGGTTATTTATACAGTATCATAATCCTTATTGCAGGGCTTATTCTGTTCAGGAGATATTCACATAAAATTCTGGAGAAGGTTTGAAATGAGTGATGTGACCAACAGCATAATTCTGAGAAACGTGAGCAAAACCTTCCGGTTCCGTGAAAAGGGGGCAAAGTCGATACGTGAACTCGCAACCGGCTTTTACAGGTTTAGCCGGCTCAGAACGATAAAGGCACTTTCTGATATCAACCTTGAGATAAGGCAGGGTGAATTTTTCGGAGTTATAGGAAAAAACGGCAGCGGAAAATCTACCTTACTTCATATCATGAGCGGATTGATGCCACCTGACAAGGGTGGTATTGCCGAGATCCGTGGCAGGATGATAAGAATGAGCCTGGGTCTGGGATTCAACCATGAACTCACAGCCATGGAAAATGTTCTGGTCAACGCCTCAATACTTGGTTTACCTTTAAATGAAATCCAGGAAAAAGAGGATGAGATCTTCCGTTTTGCCGGCCTGAATGAATACAGATTTACAAAGATCAAATACTTCAGTCGGGGTATGAAAAGCAGACTTGCCTTTGCCATTGCCGTGCATGCCAGGGCTGATGTTTTTCTTATGGATGAATTTTTCGGAGGTGTTGGTGATGAAAGCTACAAGCTAAAATCCGAAGATGTTTTTAAAAGAGCTTTTGTTGATAAACGCACCATTATTCATGTTACCCATAAGTTTAAGACCCTCGAAGAACATGCCGACAGGGTTGCATTGCTCCATCATGGCAGGTGTGTTGCCCTTGGAACACCGTCGGAAGTAATAAATGAATACAAAACCATTCTTGAAAAAGATACTGAATAAGTTTGTGTTATATGCATAACATCTCCCACAATATTTGTCTGGCGTCCTATCCCCGGTCTGGAAATACCTTTCTGAGGCATATTTTCTATGAAGTTTTCGGCCTCTTTTCATGGAACAGCTATGAAAGGTACCTTTTTCTCCATGATACCATTTCCAACCCCAACATCCATCCAAACGACAGCTTCATCATCAGTGGCAAACCCTACAGTGTTGAGGAACTTATTCCCCTTATTCCGTCCCGGATAATTAAAACACATGATATTCCCGAAAACAATGCCGGGTTCCTGACATCTGACCCTTTCATCATATATATTATAAGAGATGGGAGGGATGCAATTCTGTCGGAAGCACACCACAGAGCTGATATTGTTGACCCTGGTTCCCTTGTTGAGGAGAACATGTGCAAGGCCATCTTTGCCGAAGGGGGAAGCCATTTTGGAGGGTGGTCTGTTAATGTAAGGAGCTGGATGGAAAAAGCTGATTTAATACTTCATTTCGAACAGCTTATTGCCGAACCGGATAAATGTATAAAGAAAATAGCCGGAGCAATATCACTTCCCGAGCCCGATTTTTCAAAAATACCCACTTTTAAGAGTCAACGGCGCGGTATGCATCCGTTCATCACAAACGCAAAAAGCAGAGATTTACGTGACAAATACTCAAAGCTGTTCTTCCGCAGCGGGAAAGCCGGCGCATATGTCGATGAGATGCCTAAAGAGATACAGCTTCTATTTCTGAAATATCACAGTGAACTACTCGAAGAGCTTGGATATGTGTACAATGACCTGTCGAAGCTGAAATATTATATTCACTGACACTTTCACCCGGCACTAACTTTGAAAACCTTATGAACCAGATTCATGATTTCTTCTGGCTTGCATCATTCCCAAGGTCGGGAAACACTTTTGTGAGGAATATCCTTTATGATGTTTTCGGCCTTGAATCCGGTACATACGATATGAACGAAGATGGTTCCATGCTGGAACCGGAATGTTTCTCATTCCCTGTGGTAAAAACTCACATGTTACCTTCAGCACTTAAATACTACAATCAATCTATTAAGGCTGTGTATCTTATTCGTGATGGCCGTGATGCGATGGTTTCAATAGCACATCACCGAAGCAATATCATTGCTCCTGGAAGCGATTTCCTGGAAAATATGCGGGCAGCTATTCACGCCGAAAAGGGAAGCTTTTTTGGGGGTTGGTCTCAGAATGTAACCCAATGGCTTAAGAGGGCTGACCTTCTTATCCGATATGAGGATCTGATTGCTGACCCTGTCGCCTGCATCGAAAAAGTGAGGATGCTTCTTCATCTTCCCGAAGGTGATTACACAAGGATTCCCGGTTTCGAGACAATGAAGTACGGGAAACCCAGATATGGCTCAGGATATGGTCACAGGATGACCGATGAAGAGAGAACGAACCTGGCATACTTTAACTTCAGAAAAGGTAAGGCTGGAAATTGGAAGGAGGAGATGCCCGATGATCTACATGACCTTTTCTGGAGTATTCATGGAGACACCATGCTGAAACTCGGGTACAATTACAATAGTGTTGAGATAAAACCACCCAATCCCGTCATTGACTGGGAACTGATAAAACTGTCAGGCGAACCTGTGCGGATCAGCCCTAACCCAGGCATCAGAACAAATGTTCTGATTGAGGCTGGAAAAACTTTCTCGCCGGTAAACGATGGTGTAAAAAGGTATCAGAACACATTACTCAAAGAGTTTTTGCATGTTGGCAGCAATCCCAACTCTGCATGGAATTTCAGCCTCTTCGTCAATCAAAACATCATCCCTCTTAAGGAGGCGGAAAATGTAATACTGAAAGGATTCGATTCACAGTCAGGTGATGCCATTGTACATAATAATATCGCCTTCACCCTTCGCCTGCCACGTTATCAGGAGAGAATTCTAACATATGTCCCGAAAACACTGAAGGAATTTCTTACGAGGCATCGAATCATGATTCTCCACAGGATTTATGACCTCACATGGGAGATGATACACAAGAGTATTCATTGGGCAAAGCTTACCGGTGCTAAGCTTAAGAGGATTGCAGGTATCTTTGCTGCATTTGTTTTAATGAAGAAGAGTGAGATGATTAAAGAGGCTGATGATAAATTCGATCTTATACATCTTCCTCTCCAGCATCACTACATCCACTTCAGGCGAACAGACAAACCAATTGTTGTTACTGTTCATGATTTCACACACAAGATTTTTCCTCGGTTTCATACCCCGGCAAATGTAAAAAATGCCGAAAGAGGTTGGCGGTTTTCGTTGAAAAGATCCAGTGCTCTTATTGCTGTCTCAAGGTCCACTGAATCGGATGCGCGCAGGTTTGCAAAAGATACTCTTCCCCCTGTTTATGTGGTGCATGAAGCCATCGATCGTTCAGCATTTCACTATCATGTAAACAGTCAAGAGAGAAGAGATGTATGCAGGAAATACGGCATACCTGACAATACTCCCTTTTTCCTTACACTCTCTTCCATTGAGCCAAGGAAGAACCTGGAAAACATAATTGCGGCTTTTTTTGACATGCTCTCCGGTGACACAGATGCCAGGGTGGTTCTTGTTATTGCTGGAAAGAAAAGCTGGGGCACTTTCCATCCTCATACCATCACCGGATTTGATCCTACCAAGGTTATTTTTACCGGTTTTGTGAACGACGCTGACCTGCCAATGCTTTACTCTGAAGCTCTGGCATTCTGCTATGTGAGCCATTATGAAGGATTTGGGTTACCTTTGCTCGAGGCTATGAACTGTGGAACCCCGGTGATATATGGCAACAACAGCTCGATGCCTGAAATTGCCGGTGATGCAGGGCTTGCTGCTGAAGCAGCAGATTTTAAAAGTATTGCGCAACAGATCCGGAAACTTTTTTATGATCCATCCCTAAGAAATGAATTACACCTTGCTGCGTTGAAGCGCGCAACCCTTTTCAGCACAAGGCTTATGGCAGAAGCAACTCTTAATACATATATTAAAGCTATCAGATGAAATATGAAATTATAAACAAAATCAGGTACAGCATTCAATATGCCCGAAAAAGGAAGTTCTTTGAGCAGGCCAATTGTTTCTGTATGTTTTCAGGATATCCCAGAAGCGGCCACAGCCTGGTGGGTGCAGTTATGGATGCTCATCCGCAGATGATAATCTCGCACGAACTCGATGTTATTGAGATGATGCACAGGGGATTCAGCTACAGACAGATATGTGCCATGATAATGGAAAACAGCCATCGATTTGCTATGGAGGGGCGTATCTGGAGCAATTATAAATATGATATCCCCGGTCAGTGGCAGGGCAAAGCAAGAAACCTCAAGGTTATTGGCGACAAAAAAGGGGGGCGTACTTCATTGCTTCTTTCACAAAACTTCAAGCTTGTCGAAAGATTAAAAGAATTCATACCTATAAATTTGAAGTTCATCCATGTTGTAAGGAATCCTTTCGACAATATTGTAACCCGGGCGATGCAGGGCAATTATGTACGAAAAGAGATAACTGCAGAGGGGGTTAAAAAGCAGATACCCCGCCATTTCGAACAGGCTGACACTAACTTCAGGCTTATCCGGGAAAGTGGTTGCAGAGTCCTGACCATCAGGCATGAGAACATGATTAGCAATCCAAGTCATACAATGATTGAAATCTGCAACTTCCTTGATGTTGAGGCACCTGCCGACTGGTTGGAGGCTTGCTCTTCGATTGTATTTGCCAAACCTCACCTCACAAGAAAACTTTACAACTATCCACCAGAACAGGTTGAAGAAATAATGAAGCGGATGGAGTCTTTTCCATTTTTCGAAGGATATAACCTGATCGATTAACCTCTGTAACCACTTACAATTGGCATCCTCCTGCCATAGCCAAAGGCTTTCGACGATACCCGAAGCACCGGGGGTGATTGCCGCCGTTTATGCTCGCTGGCATTGACCAGCCCCAGGCACCGTTGCACCAATTTAGGGTCTGATCCGCCGGCAATAATTTCATCAGCACTCATTTGCCTTTCTATATATAGCTTCAGAATTTCATCCAATAGTTCATAAGGTGGGAGTGAATCCATATCGGTCTGATTTGGTTTCAGTTCTGCCGAAGGGGGTTTGGTGATTATGTTTGCAGGTATGATCTCTTTGTCCCTGTTAATATAATATGCAAGTTCGTAAACCTCAGTTTTGTAAAGATCTCCAATTACCGATAATGCTCCGCACATGTCACCGTATAGGGTTCCATAGCCTACTGCTGCTTCACTTTTATTTGAAGTGTTCAGGAGAATATACCCCAGCTTGTTTGCCCAGGCCATAAGTATCACCCCTCTTGTCCTGGCCTGTATGTTTTCTTCGGCAATGTCTGCAGGCAAACCTTTAAACACTGCCGATAATGTCTCTTCAAATGCAAGGAAGATGTTCTCTATTGATATAATTTCATAGCTAACTCCAAGCCTTTCTGCAAGCTCTCTGGCATCGGTTATTGAATGATCGCTGGAATATCTTGATGGCATCAGTAGTGCTTTAACATTTTCAGCACCAAGGGCTTCAACAGCAAGCACTATCACCACTGCTGAATCCAGGCCACCTGAAAGTCCGATAACAGCCTTTGAAAAGCCTGATTTTCTGAAGAAATCCCTGATTCCGCAAACCAGTCCGCGTCTGCAAATCTCCATCCCCGGCCAATCCTCGGTTTTTAAAACAGACATCCTGTCAACCTCAGAAATATCTGTAATGCAAAAATCTTCTTCAAAGTGGTTCATCTGGACCACTACCTCACCTTTGCTGTTCATAACCAATGAACTGCCATCGAAGAGAAGATCGGTATGGGCGCCAACCTGATTCACATACACCAGCGGCAGGCCATACTGCCTGGCATTTGTGGCAAGTATCTCCCTGCGCATCTTGACCTGTCCGTGATGATAAGGTGATGCAGCAATATTGACAATTATATCCGGCGACTGCTTTATCAGCTCCTCCATCGGCCATCTGGTGTACATAAGCTCTTCGCCAACATCCCACAGGTCCTCACATATTGTAAGTGCTATCCGATTGCCGAGGTGCTCGACTATACTGAATCGGGTTGCCGGTTCAAAATACCTGTATTCATCAAATACGTCATAAGTAGGTAACAAAGCCTTATATACCAATTGTTTAACACTACCATTGCAAAGAAACCAGCCAGTGTTGAAAAGATCTTTCCCCTCTCTGGCGGGGTTGGGTGAAGGCGCCCCGACAATAGCTGCTATACCTCTGCAATGTTTGGCTATCCTATTAACTGAAGAAATGCAGGTCTCAACAAAGTCTTTGTATTCCAGAAGATCATACGGTGGATAACCACAAACAGATAATTCGGAAAATACAATAAGGTCTGCACCATCCTCTTTTGCAAGCCTGATCTTCCCGGTTATCACATTTTCATTAAACGAGAAATTACCAATGTGGTAATTACATTGTGCCAGTGCAATTTTCATTATCCTTTAGAAAAGAATCCCAACGCTGAGCATAAAGGTATGACCGTAAAAAATCTGCTTCACCTTAGAGTTGTCAACGTAAATCAGTAATTCAGAATTTTTACGGGTTAGGTTTGTAAAACCGTTGATGTAGCTCATGCCTACGAGTAGTGCTGTTGATCCTGCAATGCTGTATTCTCCCCCTATCCCTACATCAAGGCCAAGCTTGATGAAGCTTATATCCCTGGTTAAATCAATATTCGGATACACTCCATCAGGTTTTGATCCTGGCTTGATATCCCCGAAATCATCATCCCCACGTGCTTTAACCCTAAAGCCCATGTCGAGGCCAAAATGCGCAAAGTAGGTGATGTAGTTGATTTCCGTTGTGCGGAATTTCAGCACCACCGGCAATTCAACATATTTCATCCTCATGCTTCGTGAGACAAAGAATGTTGAGTTATCATAGCTTTTAAAGTTGATCCGTTTATCAAGGCCTATGTATTTATATTTGCCGCCAAAGTCATTAATAAACAATCCTGAAGCCAGCACAGTATTTTTAAAAAGACCCTTTTCCACAATAAGACCGTAGCCAAAATTCAGCTTTGGCTTACCGTTCTGGAACTCTTTGAGTGAAGTACCCAACCATGATACAGAGGGTTGGACTTTAATACCGAAGCGCCAATCGGCTTCATCCTGAGCATTAATAGTTCCGGTAAAAATCACCAATGACAGCACTGCAATAATAACTCTTTTCATAATCCGGTTTTTAGATTCTCATTAAAAGGCAAAGATAAAACAAATTTATTCTGTACCTCCCCTCACGCGATATTTACATTTGTGATTATCCATGTTAGATTGCTAATCAAACAACTGGTTATTTTAAAAAAAAAGAGGGCGCATCTGAACGATACCCCCTCTATCTTTTTTTGTTTTTACATTAATATTCATCCTCATGGAAGAAGAAATCCTCCTTGGTGGGATAATCAGGCCAGATATCTTCGATACTTTCATATATCTCACCTTCATCTTCAATCTCACGCAGGTTCTCTATCACCTCCATGGGGGCACCCGAGCGTAGCGCATAATCTATCAATTCCTCCTTAGTAGCAGGCCAGGGCGCATCCTCAAGCTTAGAAGCCAGTTCAAGTGTCCAATACATCTGATCAATTTTTTTGCAAAAATAACCTTTTAAATAAAAAAGTCAAGAAAAATGATACCTATGTTATCTCTTTGGTATCCAAGGGGTTTCGGTGCCAGATAACTCTTTTGTCAGTGCACGCGCAAGCACAAACAGATAATCTGATAACCTGTTTACATATTTCAGAAGCAAGTAATCCACGTTTTCGGATTCTGTGAGTGTAATAATTCTTCTTTCAGCACGACGGCATATGGTTCTTCCCACATGGCACAACGAAGCGTTGATGCAACCGCCCGGAAGTATAAATGAACTCAATGCAGGCAATGTGTCATTGAGCCTGTCCATCTCAATTTCCAAGGCCTCAATGTCTCTTTCGGAAACCGCAGGGAGATTATCCATGTTCTTAGTATCGGGTGAGGCAAGGTGCGATTCGATGGTGAAGAGTCTGTCCTGTATTACCAGAAGGAATCGCTTGTGATGAATTGAAATATCCTGATCTCTTACAAATCCAATCCATGATTTCAGCTCATCAATATCACCATAAGCCTCGATTCGGGGGTGGTTCTTCATAACCCTTTGTCCACCAATTAGGGCGGTTTCACCCTTATCACCTGTTTTTGTATAAATCTTGAAATTTTCTGTCATAATTTTGAAATGTTGAAAGAGTAGCGCAAACCTGTAAATTAATCAATAAACGGTATCTTTAAAAGTTTCAATCCACGACATCAGGTGCCTTATTCACTTATCCTGCGTTTAAAGGTCTCAACAACCTCGTCAAGATTTCTGCTGAAATCCTTTTTAAGAGCATCATAAGCGTCAAGAAGTTTTTCGGCCTGAGGAGTCAGGATTGATTTCCCACCATCCCTGCCTCCCCTGTGCTTTTCCGTCAAAGGGTAGCCAAGCAGTCTTTCGGCTTTCCTGATATCTTCCCATGCTTTCCTGTAACTGATACCGACAGATTCAGCAGCAGCACTTAATGAACCCAGTTCAGATACTTTTTGGAGCAGTTTTATCTTACCCTCTCCTATTATCCCTTCACCTGTAATGCTCTGAAGCCAAAGTTTATACTGCACAAAAACATCTTCTCTGGTTGATTTGGGTGGTTTCATACCTGTGGTTTTATTTTGCAAAAATAGCAAAGTAACAAACACCGTATCAATTTCAATGGTATGTCTGGGTATGTTCATCGGTGATGTCTTTTTTTCTACTTTTGCAATCTGCAAATTGGTCCCAGATAATATGACAACATTTGAGCAAGCTATAGACATTATCCTTTCATGCCCACCGACCGGCAAAACAGAACACGTCGGTTTTATGGAATCTGTTGGAAGAGTTTTGGCCTCAGAGGTGGTGTCTGACATCAACATGCCACCATTCAACAAGGCTGCCATGGACGGATATGCCTGCCGTAGTGTAGACCTGCCAGGCCCTTTCAGCATCCTGGAGGAGATACCGGCAGGGATAATACCTGGTCACTCGATTTTTTCCGGAACCTGCAGCAGAATCATGACCGGAGCCCCTGTACCTGAAGGTGCCGACTGCATTATGATGCAGGAACACGTCACAATAAATACTGATGGCAAGGTGGTGTTTTCAGGAGACCAGAAAAGGTCCAATATATGCTACATGGGTGAAGATGTAAGGATCGGAGACATACTTATCAGCAGAGGCACTCTGATAAGGCCTGAACACATTGCTATCATGGCATCGGCAGGTGCAACAGAGGTGGTTGTGAGCTCACTCCCCCGCATTGCGGTTTTCTCTACCGGCAATGAACTTGCAGAACCCTGGGAGGTTCCTTCAGGGGCGATGATACGCAACAGTAATGGTTACCAAATCACCGCCCAGCTAAAGCAATGCATGTTCGATACCAGATACCTCGGCATTATTTCCGATAATCCCAAAGCCACACTAAAGGCAATACTCAAAGGATTTGAAACAAGCGATATCGTTGTTCTTACCGGAGGAGTATCAGAAGGAACTTATGACTTTGTCCCTCATGTGATGCTGGATGCCGGAGTTGAAATTCTGTTCCATCATCTGGCGGTTCAACCCGGCAAACCTTCGCTTTTTGGCCGCAGGGATGATAAGAAATACATCTTCGGGTTGCCAGGTAACCCTGTTTCCTCTTTTATTCAGACCGAATTACTTGTAAAACTGCTTTGTTACAGGCTACAGGGGCACCATCATAAACCTCCTTTAATAAGGTTGCCGATGGGCACCGATCTTACCCGCAAACGAACTGAGCGGAAATCTTTTGTACCGGTGCGTATTGAAGATGGCAGAATATATCCTGTTAATTACCACGGTTCAGCCCACATACAGTCGCTCAATGGTAGTCACGGGATAATCACCCTGGAGCCGGGGATTAAACAATTAGCGGAAGGGGAACCTGCCAATGTACGACTCTTATAACAGAACTGTGAATTACCTTCGTGTATCGGTAACCGACAGGTGCAACCTGAGGTGCACATATTGTATGCCGGCCACAGGGGTGGAACCGATGCCGCATTCAGCAATTCTGTCATTTGAAGAGATATTTGATGTGGTTAAATATGGTGTATCCCTTGGAATTAATAAAGTGAGGATTACCGGTGGAGAGCCATTAGTTAGAAAAGACATCACCAGCCTTGTTAAAATGCTTTCAGAACTTGATGGGATAACAGATCTGGCAATGACCACCAACGGTATCCTCCTGGAGCAGTTTGCGCGATCTCTGGTGAAGGCGGGGCTTCTCAGGATTAATATAAGCCTCGACACCACTGACCCTGACAGATTCAGAGAGATTACACATGGTGGTGATATATCACAGGTTTTCCAGGGTATAGAAGCTGCCCTGTCTGTCGGGCTGAAGCCTCTGAAGATCAACTGTGTGATAAGAAAAGATGTAAACGAGCCCGATGCTGCTGCAGTGGCAGAATGGTGTAGCCAACGCAACCTTGAAGTGCGTTTCATCCATCTGATGGACCTCCATTCCGGAAGCTTCACAAAAGTGATAGGTGGCGAAGGTGGTAACTGCAGAATCTGTAACAGGATGCGCCTCACTGCAAACGGCAAACTCAAACCATGCTTGTTTAATGACATTGAATACGACATCAGAACCCTCGGAATAACTGAAGCCTGGAAAGAAGCTCTGAGCCATAAACCTGCATGCGGTACAATAAACACAACCGGAGAGTTCTATAACATAGGAGGCTGAATCAATATGAAAAAGAAACTAAGTCATATCGACCAAAGGGGAAAAGCCAGGATGGTTGACGTTGGCAGTAAACCTGACATGATACGTGAAGCCACTGCAACGGGACAGATCTTCATTGGAGAACAGACTCTGGATCTTATCAGTAAAAATCTCATCAAAAAGGGTGATGTGCTTGCAATTGCTGAGTTTGCAGCAATCAATGCAGCTAAAAAGACCTCTGAACTGATTCCTCTCTGCCATCCTTTAATGATTAGCAATGTAAAGGTGGATGCAGAGATCACTGACAAATGCGTTGAGATCAGGGCAACAGTTGGTTGCACCGGAAAAACCGGAGTGGAGATGGAGGCACTTACTGCTGTTGCAGCAGGGCTGCTTGCTGTTTACGATATGTGCAAAGCTGTTGATAAAGAAATGGTTATCAAAGAAATAAAATTGCTGGGAAAAACCAAAAAGGAGATCCTGCCTTGATTAAAATTATATCTGTAAATATTTCGGAAAAGAAAGGTACAATTAAGAAACCTGTGCCTTATATTGAGCTTGGGAACCATGGTGTTGTCGGTGATGCCCACTCCGGCCGCTGGCACCGTCAGGTTTCTCTGCTGGGCAGGGAGAGCTTTACGAAGTTTGAAAAGCTTGCCGGACGGGAGCTAGCGTGGGGAGAATTTGCCGAAAACATCACAACGGAGGGTTTAATTCTTTATGAATGCCGCCCTTTCGACAGGTTCATTTCAGGTGATGTTACCCTGGAGATTACACAGATTGGCAAGTCGTGCCATGGCGACAGTTGCGCCATATTCAGGGAGGTGGGCAACTGTGTAATGCCCAAAGAGGGAATCTTCTGCAGGGTTCTGAAAGGAGGAAAGGTGAAATCAGGTGACATATTTACATATCAGCCCAAGATCATGAAAGTGCTGGTATTAACACTCAGTGACCGCGCATCATCAGGAGAATACTCTGACAAAAGCGGGCCGGCGATTCGTGAAAGAATAACTGAAATTCTGTCATCCGGAGGATATCCTGTTGAGGTGGGAAATATTGTGATTGCAGATGAAGCTGATGAATTGGATAACATTATTAAAAATCAAGCTCCCGGTTATGATTTTGTTTTCACCACTGGTGGCACCGGAATTGGGCCAAGAGATATTACCGCCGACGTTCTGCGTCAACTTATTGACAAAGAGATCCCGGGCATTATGGAGATGATAAGGATCAAATACGGAGCTGTTAATCCAAATGCCCTTATAAGCCGCAGCATTGCCGGACTCAGAGGAACCTCACTGATCTTTGCATTACCCGGTAGCGTTAAGGCAGTGAACGAATACCTCGGGGAGATTGGAAAGGTAATTATGCACCTTATGTTTATGGTTCACGGAATCGACAACCATTGAACCACCTGTCTGATGGGTCCGATGTTTTTTATATCATAAGTTATTATGGGTTGTTTTTTATATCAATCTAAAACGTTAATTTAGCACCCCACAAAAGATAACACAAATGCATAAAACCCTTTCATGGCAGAACCTTCTGGCAGTGATTGCTTTTTCACTGGTTATCACTTCGTGTGTGTCGCAAAAGAAGATGCGTTACCTGCAGGAGGGCACCATTGAACCTGAAAATGTGCAGACGGCGCAGACCACCGGTGAGGTTAAGATAAAACCTTTCGATGTCCTGCACGTGCAGGTTTATAGTGCATCTCCGGAACTGTCGAGGATACCCGGTTTCGATATCAGCAGCAATCTGGGCACAACAGCCTCAATATATCTTCAGGGATATTCTGTGGGCCATGACGGCAAACTGCAGCTACCGCTGCTTGGCACTCTTGTGGTTGAAGGATTGACAATTCCTGAATTGGAGGAGCAACTCAACGTAGTAGCCCGAGAAAAAATAAGCCTTGATGCTGATGTGATGGTAAGGCTGGTGAACTTCAGAATTTCTGTATTGGGTGAAGTTAAAGACCCCGCTGTGGTAGAGGTTTTCGACTCCCGTATCTCAGTGCTCGAAGCTCTTGCCAGAGCGGGTGACCTCACCGTTTACGGAAACAGAAAAAATGTAATGCTCATTCGTGACAACTATGGCAAAAAGGAGGTTATATATCTCGACCTTACAGACAGAAACCTCCTCTATTCACCCTATTTCTACCTGCAAAACAACGATGTTATATATGTACAGCCCATGAATGCCAAATCATACGGTTTTGCACAGGTGCAATGGAGCGTGTTGTTTTCATCAGTCTCAACACTTATTGCCATTCTTGCCCTTTTATATAAGTAGTAGTACCACTTCCTCAACCAATCACTGCAATTGTGGAAACAAAAGAAAAGATCCAAATTCAACGCGAAGAATTCATAGACTTCAGGTCTTTTTTCTTCAAAATCATCCAGAACTGGTACTTTCTGGTGCTTGCACTCGGCGCTGCACTTTTGATTGCACACTATTACATCCAGTACAAGCAACCGATATATAAGATCACTGCCACAATGCTCATCAAAGATGAGAGCAGCAACCTTTTCATGGAACAGGGGTTGTTCCGCCCCCAACTCAACCTGAAAAACGAAATCGGAATACTCTCCTCGTACCAGCTTTCCGAAAGAACAATCCGTGAACTCAACTTTCAGGTCTCATACTTCCGCCAGGGACGCTTCAGGCTGTCGGAATTGTATAAAAACATCCCCTTCACAGTCGAATATGACTCAACACACCTTCAGCTTGCCAACGTTAACTTCTTCATAGACTTTATCGATAATGAAAAGTTTATCCTTTCGGTAGAAGGAATCGAGAATATGTTCCTGTATGATTATATTACCGATCAGGATTACAGCATCCAAACTCCAAAGACTTTCAGTTATAAAAAAGAGTCAAAGATCGGAGAAAAGATTAAAAACGATTATTTCTCGTTCACAGTAAGACTTAATTCTGACTTTGCGGATATAAAGCTACAGGATCAGGATTATCAGTTCAGATTCAACACCATCTCAAATCTTATTAATGAATACAACCGGGTTCTGATTTCACCCATTGACAATGAGTCGTCAATAATTTCTGTATCACTCACCTCTCCGGTATTCGATAAAGCAGTATCATACATCAACAAGCTTTGTTATGTATATCTTGAAAACGACCTCGACCGAATAAACAAAAAGTCGTTGCGCACAATCGAATTTATCGACATGCAGCTTTCTGAGCTTCAGGATTCTATAGGTTCAATTCAAAAGGAGCTTCAAACAATCAGAACCGGCAATCTTGTTGATATAAGCTCCGAGTCGCAATCAGCCTATTCAAGACTCAATGACCTTGTCAGAGAGAAGGCAGAAGAACAGGTTAAGGGAAGGTATTACACATTTCTGCTCGATTTTCTTGAAAAGGACATGGATGAGAAAGACCTTGTAGCCCCTTCGTCAATGGGCATCAATGACCCGATGCTCAATAATCTTGTTCTGGAAATGGACAGGCTACTGGTTGAGAAGAAAAGCATGCTTCTTACACTTCCGACAGAAAATCCGAGGATCAAGAATCATCAGGCAAAGATTGACATGAACCGGAGAACTCTTGTTCAGAGCCTCGAAAACATGAAGCAGATGTCGGATATTAACGTCAGGAATATCAACAATAGGATAGCACAGACGAGGAATGACATTAACAGGTTGCCTGCCGCTGAGGGGATGCTCACCAATGTTCAGCGCGACTATCAGGTTAATGACCAGGTATTTACTTATCTAAAGGAAAAAAGAGCTGAGGCTGCTATCACCCTTGCTTCAAATACCTCGAACCATCATGTGATTGACCAGGCAATGTTATCTGAAAAGGTTAGCCCGAAAGAAGGTTTCATTCGGATAACGGCCATAATTATTGGATTAATATTCCCCATCATCCTTATCCTTCTCAGGGATGTGTTCAACAATAAAATCACTAGCCGTGCTGACATTGAAGACCATACTCCGGTGCCAATACTCGGCTTTATTATCCACAACGATGATCCGGACGACAGCACTGTTGTAATAAACAAGCCCAACTCCACCGTTGCTGAATCTCTCAGGTCGATACGTACAAACCTGAAGTATTTCAAGACTGAACATGAGAATAAAGTCATCTCTATAACCTCGAGTGTGAGTGGAGAAGGGAAGACATTCTGCTCGGTTAACCTTGCCTCCATCTTTGCTATATCGGGCAAAAAGACCATATTGGTGTCGTGCGACCTTCGCAAGCCCAAGGTGCTCACCGAGTTCAACGTCGCCAACACCGAAAGGGGATTGACCTCTTATCTCATCGGAAGAAATACTCTTGAGGAGATCCTGATCAATTCTGGGCAGGAGAACCTAGACCTGATCCCTTCAGGCCCGGTGCCGCCAAATCCTGCAGAACTCCTCGAGAGTGAGACAATGGCTGAACTTATTGAGCACCTGCGGAACAAATACGAATACATCATTGTTGACACTTCCCCTGTGGGACTGGTAGCAGATGCCCTCCAGATAATGAAACTCGCCGATATGTCGCTTTTCGTCGTCAGGCAGAATTATTCGGTTAAAAGCTCCGTTATGCTTGTGAACGATATCACGGACATGACAGGCGCCAAAAACATGGGTATAATAGTAAATGATGTAGATATCAACAAGAAAGGTTACGGGCATTATTTCAAGGGCAAGTATGGATATGGTTACGGATACGGATATGGTTACGGATACGGATATGGATATGGATATGGATATGGATATGGTTACGGATATGGAAATTACCATGCAGATACACCCAGACGTAAGAAGAATAGGTTTTGGAGGCTGTTCGGCAGAAGGAGATAAAACAATTATGGTTCAGCGGCATCCCTTCGGACAATTAAAAAAAATTCCTAAAACAACCGAATGAAAGAGATCAGGATGGTGGACCTTCAGGGTCAGTATGAAAAGATTAAGGATGAGATAGACAGGGGTATTTATGAAGTTATTGAGACGACCTCTTTTATTAACGGGCCGGCAGTGCAACGTTTTAAGAAAAATCTGGAGTCGTATCTTGGCGTGAAGCATGTCATCCCATGCGCCAACGGCACCGATGCCTTGCAGGTTGCCATGATGGGTCTGAATCTGCAACCCGGTGATGAGGTGATCACAACCTCGTTTACCTTCATAGCCACAGTTGAGGTTATTGCGCTGCTTAGGCTCACCCCGGTACTTGTTGATGTTGAACCCGCCACCTTTAATATCGATCCCGAAGCCATCCGCAGAGCAATCACTCCCCGTACCAGAGCCATTGTTCCAGTCCACCTGTTCGGCCAGTGCGCCGACATGGATGCCATCATGGATATCGCCAGGGAACATAATCTATATGTTGTTGAAGATGCCTGTCAGTCTATAGGAGCTGAATATACCGGTAAGGATGGCTCAGTGAGGCAATCGGGTACTATCGGGCATGTCGGATGCACTTCTTTCTTCCCTTCAAAAAACCTTGGCTGTTATGGTGACGGAGGTGCTATCTTCACTAACAACGACGAACTTGCTGCTATGCTAAGAGTTGTGGTAAATCACGGTATGACTGTGAGATATTATCACGATCTGGTAGGTGTTAATTCCAGACTCGATTCTATACAGGCAGCCGTTCTGGACACCAAGCTCAAATATCTGAACAACTACATACAAAGCCGGCAGGAAGCTGCCACTTTTTATGACAAAGCATTCGGGGCACATCCCGAACTGAGTGTGCCTGCGCGCAGCAATAATTCAACCCACGTATATCATCAATATACCCTTGTTACCAAAGGTATCGACAGGGACAAGCTTCATTCCTGGTTGCTCGAAAAGAAAATTCCCAATGCCATTTATTACCCGGTGCCTCTGCATATGCAAAAGGCTTACCTGGATCCAAGATATAGTGAGGGTGATTTCCCTGTAACCGAAATGCTTTGCAAAACAGTCCTCTCACTGCCTATGCACACCGAACTCGATGAAGAGCAGCTGCAATACATAACAGGTACTATCTCAGATTTCATCAGGAACAATAGATGCTGATAATGGAAAACGATTTCTTTGCTCACGAGACCGTGGTAATAGAGCCCGATTGCTTCATTGGCAAAGGGACTAAGATATGGCACTTCAGCCATATAATGACCGAATGCAGGATTGGCGAAAACTGCAACCTGGGCCAGAATGTGGTGATTTCACCGGGCGTTATTCTGGGCAACAATGTAAAGGTTCAGAACAATGTATCTGTTTATACGGGAGTGATATGCGAGGATGATGTTTTCCTGGGACCGTCGATGGTATTCACCAACGTGATAAATCCCAGGAGCTCGGTAAACCGTCGCAGCGAATATCTCACCACCATGGTCAGAAAGGGTGCCACCATCGGAGCCAATGCAACTATAATCTGTGGTATTGAGATAGGAAGGTTTGCCTTCATTGGTGCGGGAGCTGTTGTAACAAAGAATGTGGAGCCCTATTCGCTGGTTGTCGGCAATCCCGCACGCCATATCGGTTGGATGAGCGAATATGGCCACCGCCTCACTTTCGACAGCAACGGCAATGCCGTTTGCCCCGAAAGCGGATTTGTCTACAAATTGGAAGATGACAAAGTAATTAAAACAGAATAAAATGGTCCTTATCGAAGATAAAGTAAGATTTGCCGTAATAGGTTGCGGACACATCGGAAAACGACATTCCGAAATGATCTGCCGGAATGAAGAGTCTCAACTGGTGGCACTATGCGACATAAAACCAAAGGAGGAGCTTGGTGTCGACCTGTATGAAGTTCCTTTCTACAATGATTTCAAAGATCTCCTGGCTGCTGAGTCGGATAAAATCGACGTGGTTTGCATCTGCACACCAAACGGAATCCACACAGAACAGTCGCTCCTTGCCCTGGAAGCAGGTAAGCATGTTGTTTGCGAAAAGCCGCTTGCCCTCACTAAAGGTGGTGCCGAGAAGGTGATCTTCAAATCGCTTCAGGTGTCAAAGAATGTGTTCACGGTTATGCAGAACCGTTACAGTCCTCCCTCGCAATGGATAAAAGAGGTTGTCGACAAGGGGATAATGGGCAAGATCTTCATGGTACAGATGAACTGCTATTGGAACCGCGATAAAAGATATTATAAAAAAGGTGGGTGGAAAGGGACTAAAGCCCTCGACGGAGGCACACTATTTACTCAGTTTTCGCACTTTATTGACATCATGTACTGGCTGTTTGGTGATATAGATGATATCATGGGGATTTTCAGCAACTTCAATCATGAAGACACCATAGATTTTGAGGATACCGGTATCGTTTCGTTCAGGTTTATCAACGGGGGTATGGGTTCCATAAATTACTCCACCGCTGTTTGGGACTGTAACCTTGAAAGCAGCATCATCATCATCGGCGAAAATGGAAGCGTAAAACTTGGCGGCCAGTACATGAACGAGGTTCAGTACTGCCATATCGAAGGTTATGATATGCCTGAACTTGGGCCTGTGAACCCCGCCAACGATTATGGACAGTACAAGGGATCTGCCGCCAATCACCATTTTGTGATCGAAAATGTGGTTAACACCCTGAAAGGGAGAACCAGCATCACCACCAATGCTCTTGAAGGGCTTAAAGTGGTGGAGATAATCGAAAGGATATATGCGGCTAAACCCCAGAAATTATAGAGTGAAAATATTAATGAAACACATATGGATTATTTCCCGCAAAGATGAAAAGCGCCAAGATAACCTGGTTTTCAACCTTAGCCAACTTTGCACTTAGTGAACTTCGTGTGAAATAAAACTCAGCTTACGCATGGATATTTACAACAGATTAATCAAAAAGGAAACCAGGCTTTCGGTAATCGGGCTTGGTTATGTCGGGTTGCCTATTGCGCTTGAGTTTGCACGCAAGATTCCGGTGACCGGCTTCGACATAAAACCCGAGAGGGTTGAGATGATGAAACGTGGCGTTGACCCCAGCAAGGAGCTGTCCGACGAAGCATTCCACGGATGCGATATCGTGTTCACCTCTGATCCGGCAATGCTGGCAGAGGCATCTTTTCATATCATTGCCGTCCCCACACCCATAGATGACACCAATATGCCCGACATTAATCCTCTGATAAAGGCATCCGAAACCATCGGAAAGGTTCTCAAAAGAGGTGATTATGTGGTTTATGAGTCGACAGTTTACCCAGGTGCCACAGAGGAGGATTGTATTCCTGTTCTGGAGCAACTCAGCGGACTGAAATGCCAGGAAGATTTTAAGGTTGGCTATTCTCCCGAAAGGATCAACCCGGGCGACAAGGTAAACACCCTGACCAACGTTGTGAAGGTTGTCTCGGGATGCGACGCTGAATCACTTGGTCAGGTTGCTGCAGTGTATGAGCTTGTGATCAGGGCAGGTGTCCATAAGGCCTCCTCGATAAAGGTTGCCGAAGCTGCCAAGATCATAGAGAACACTCAGCGGGATGTTAACATCGGCCTGATTAATGAGCTCTCGATAATCTTCAACAGGATGGGTATTAACACTTACGATGTGCTCGAAGCTGCCGGCACCAAGTGGAACTTCCTTAAGTTCTACCCCGGTCTCGTAGGTGGCCACTGCATTGGAGTGGATCCATACTACCTCGCCTACAAAGCTAAAAAACTCCGTTACCATACTCAGATCATCAATTCCGGGAGGTTTGTAAACGACTCGATGGGCTTCTATGTAGCCAAACAAACTGTGAAGAAGATCATTGCCGCAGGAAAACCCGTTCATAATTCCCGTGTACTTATCCTGGGTGCAACCTTCAAGGAGGATGTTGCTGACATCAGGAACTCAAAGGTTGTTGATGTTTATCGCGAACTGCTCACTTACGGTGTTCAGGTTGATATTATGGATCCCCATGCTGACCCCGGAGAAATGATACATGAGTATGGTATAAAGCTTTCCCCGGAGGTAGGGGGAGGTTATGATGCTGTAATAGTTGCTGTTGCACATAAGGAATATTGCGGCCTCGATGAGTCATGGTTCAGTTCTGTGATGTCGGAAAACGGAATCCTGGTCGACATTAAAGGGATCTACCGCAACAGCATCAGTGATTTATCGTACTGGAGCCTGTAATCAACATTCATTGTACTTCGGGTATTGATATGGCAGATGACATAAAATGGTATGCGTTATACCTCAGGTCAAGGTCTGAGAAGAGGGTTGCAAAGCGCCTTTCCGAATCGGGGCACGAGAGTTTCCTTCCTATGGTGAAGATGCTGAAGATATGGAGCGACAGGAGAAAATGGGTTTTGGAACCCCTGATGAAGTCGTATATCTTCGTTAGGGTTAACAGGCAGGAAATATATAACGTGCTTCTGACCGAAGGGGTTGTGAGGATAGTAAGCTTCTCCGGCGAACCTGCCCCCATTCCCGACAAACAAATCGAAAACCTGAAAAAGATAATCGACACCGGGGAAGAGGTCACCGTGACGACAGAAACCTTCGCCGAAGGGGAAATGGTGAAGGTGGTTTCAGGACCGCTGAAAGGGCTGTCGGGGATGCTCACCGAACTCAAAGGAAAATACCGTATGGTGATGAAAATCGACAACCTCGACTGCTCCATCCTGGTCACCATCAACGCAAACAACATAAGGAAGATTCCAATAGCCACATGAATTCCGGAAAAGCCTTCCAGCCTCCGGTAAGGCAGGCTGTTCATAAAAACAAAAAACTTGACTGCTCATGTGTTGCATGCAAAGCAATATTTTTATATTTTTCACCGGTAACCTTTGAGTCTGAAACAGATTTCAGCTGTTTTGGCTTATTGGTGTTTACACATTGTTATTCAGTCACTTAAAATTGTTGCATGTGACTGAAGGTGCGAAGCTTTGATATTGTATTTAACCTGATTAACGTTAAAATATGACAAAAATACTGGTGACCGGTGCAGCCGGTTTTATAGGATTCCACCTTTCGCTGAAACTGATCGGAGAAGGTTATGATGTTACAGGCCTTGACAATATCAACAGCTACTATGACCCTGCCATCAAATATGACAGGTTGAAGATCCTTGGTGTTGACAAGGATAGCATTGCTGAAGGGGTTATAACCACATCAGCAAAATACCCGAATTTCAGATTCATAAAAACCGGTCTGGAGAATGCAGCAGAGCTCAAATCCCTGTTTGCAACCGCAGGCTATGACGTTGTATGCCACCTTGCCGCGCAGGCAGGGGTACGCTACAGTCTCGAAAATCCTTATGCCTACATAGACAGCAACGTAACCGGATTTCTGAATATCGCCGAATGTTGTCGCCACCACATGCCAAAACACCTTGTATATGCAAGCAGCTCCAGCGTATACGGTCTCAACGGCGCCATGCCACTATCTACCGGGCAGGGCATTGCACATCCGGTAAGTATGTATGCCGCCACCAAGAAAAGCAACGAGCTTATGGCACACACTTACAGCCACCTGTTCGGGATACCGACAACCGGGCTCCGCTTCTTCACGGTTTACGGCCCCTGGGGACGCCCCGACATGGCTCTTTTCCTCTTCACCAAGGCAATCCTTGAGAATAAGCCGATAGATGTTTTCAACCATGGCGATATGCTCCGCGACTTCACCTATATCGATGATATCGTCACCGGCATCTCACTTGTGCTGAAAAAGGCACCTGTTGCCAACCCGGGCTGGGATCCTGCCACCGCTGACCCCGCCACCTCCTCCGCACCATACAGGATTTACAACATCGGCAACAGCAACCCGGTTAAACTGATGGACTTCATTCATGCCATTGAGGAGATGCTCGGCAGGAAAACGGAGATGAACATGATGCCCCTTCAGCCTGGTGATGTGCAGCGTACCTTCTCCGACGTATCGGCACTCACCCTCGACACCGGTTATAAACCGCAAACAAATGTTAAAGAGGGTATCTCTCGTTTCGTTGAATGGTATCTCGATTACTTCAAAATTGATCATTAATAAATTGACCATAATACACGCAATATCAATATTATGAAAGGAATTATTCTCGCCGGAGGAGCCGGCACCCGTCTTTTCCCTGTCACCATGGTGGTCTCTAAACAGTTGCTGCCGGTGTACGACAAGCCAATGATCTACTACCCCCTCTCAGTGCTGATGCTCTCGGGTATCAGAGAGATACTTGTAATCAGCACCCCAACAGACCTGCCAAACTTCAGAAACTTACTCGGTGATGGTAACAGGCTAGGGCTGGATTTAAGCTACGCCGAACAGCCTTCGCCCGACGGACTGGCACAGGCTTTCATCATTGGGGAACAGTTTATCGGCGATGATGATGTGTGCCTTGTCCTTGGCGATAACATCTTTTATGGCGCCGGTTTGCAGAAGATGTTCATCAATAGTGTGGATTCGGTAAAAAACGACAACAAGGCTGTGGTGTTTGGTTATTATGTTGATGATCCTGAAAGATATGGCGTGGCAGAGGTTGATGCGGCAGGGAATGTTATCAGCATTGAGGAGAAGCCGAAGGAGCCAAAAAGTAATTATGCGGTGGTGGGGTTATATTATTATCCCAACAGTGTGATCGAGGTTGCCAAAGGGGTGAAGCCATCATGGAGGGGCGAGCTGGAGATCACTTCAGTGAATCAGGAATATCTGTTGAGGCATCAGCTCATGCTGCAGGTCATGGGTCGCGGCTTTGCATGGCTTGACACCGGCACACACGAGGCGCTGGCCGAAGCCACCGAGTTTGTGAAAACCATTGAGAAGCGCACCAGCCTCAAGATCGCGTGCATCGAAGAGATAGCCTGGCGCCAGGGATTCATCGACAGTGAAGCGCTGAAGGCACTGGCAGAGCTGCAGGGCAAGAGCGAATACGGATCCTATCTCAGAAAAATCCTCAGTCAGCAATAAGAATACACTACGATGAAAAAAATACTTATCACGGGAGCAGATGGCTTCATCGGCTCACATCTCACAGAGTTGCTTCTCGCCAAAGGGTACCGGGTTAGAGCCCTATCATGCTACAACTCGTTCGGTTTCAGAGGCTGGCTCGAAGGGGCCTCCCATCCTGACCTGGAAATTATAGCGGGTGACATCAGGGACCCGAATCTTTGCAGAAGCATTGTGAAGGATTGTGACACCATCTTCAACCTGGCAGCGCTTATTGCCATCCCCTTTTCATACACTGCACCCGACCTGTATGTGGACACCAACATACGGGGCACACTTAACCTCTGCAATGCAGCACGCGATGCAGGCAATATCAGGGTCATACACACCTCCACATCAGAGGTTTATGGTACCGCCTGCTATGTCCCCATTGATGAGAAGCATCCAAAGCAGCCACAGTCGCCTTATTCGGCCTCCAAGATCGGAGCCGACGCCATGGCGCTGAGCTTCTTCCACGCCTACGGACTACCGGTAACCATCGCACGCCCCTTCAACACCTATGGCCCCAGGCAGTCGGCAAGGGCGGTGATACCAACCATCATCACACAGATTGCTGCCGGGAACAAAACCGTTGCGCTGGGAGACACTACCCCCACCCGGGATTTCACCTTCGTGACAGATACCTGCAGCGGGATGCTGGCGATAGCATTGAATGACAACGCCAACGGCCTGGAGATCAACATCTCCACTGGCAAGGAAATAAGCATAATGGAACTTTTCAATGCCATCTGCGGAATCATGGGGAGCAGTACTGAACTTGTCACCGACCCTGAAAGGGTGAGGCCCGAAGCCTCGGAGGTGTACAGACTGTTGGGAGACTGCTCACTTCTGAAACAGATAACAGGCTTCAGACCGGAGATAACCCTGGAAGAGGGACTGACGAAAACCGTTAAGTGGTTTACCAAACCGGAGAACCTGGCGCACTTTAAAGCTGGAATATATAATGTTTGACCAGGATCAAACCATCATCTATGCCTAAAAACATTATCGGCGGAGAATACCTGTTTCATCAGAATATGTTTGATGAACCATACCTGGTCTCTGTCCTCGACACCGCACATCAGCATCATCCCGGTTACCACCATCACCTCACCGGTGGTGGCTATTTTAGTCTTAAGGCTATCCTGAAACACCTCATCACCCGCAATCGCACCGGCCTCCCCATCCTGCTCCCCTCCTACCTCTGCCCCTCGATACTCAAACCCTTATGCGAGCTCGGCATAGATTACACTTTTTACCCCGTTGGCGAAACCCTTCAACCCGATATCCCTGCAACAGAAGCCCTTATCACCGACCCTCTAAGGCAGGCGATCCTCGTGATACCTTACTTCGGCTTCGGGTTCAGTGGTGAGTTGCACAGGTTTTACAGGAAGCTGCGCATGGCAGGTGTGACTGTCATCGAAGACCGCGCCCAGTGCCTATTCCCTGCCTTTGAGCCTGTTGGCAATTTCATCTTCTACAGTTTCAGGAAATTCATGCCCGCAGATGGAAGCCTCCTCCTCTCCGATGAAGATATGGAGATCCACTTCGATCATTATAACGAAACATACATTATACTGAAGAGGGCAGCACGGGAGCAGCGGTACAATTTCATCCACCACGGCACCGGTGACGAAAAGAGTTTTCTGACTGCGCTTCAGAATGCAGAAATGGCTTACTACAGCGAAGGTATTGCCGGTTTCGAGATGACTAACCTTGCACTCTTCACCCGGATGAATATACCTTATGAGATTGCACACCGAAAGGAAGTTTATAAACTGCTGCATCAAATGATTGGAGATATTAAAGTCATCAGGGATCCGTATATTGAATCATCCTCACCTTTGTGCTTCCCCATCAGGGTGAATAACCGCAACAAGCTGTCCGACATCCTTAAAAGGGAAAAAATCTTTGCCCCGGTACACTGGAGAATTACTAAAGATGAGGTGCCGGCCGTTTTCAGTAAAAGCCATGAACTGGCAGCCTCTATCATAAGCCTTCCGGTAAGGAGTAACATGACCGAAGAGGACTGCATAAGGGTATCGACCATTGTAAATAAATTCGTTTCGGAATAAAAGTATAAGCATGATCATAAGCATATTCACCCTTGAAGACGAGCTTTCGTGGCGGGAGGCATTACAGCGACTGCCATCAGAACAGCAGCAACCCTTCATGTGGCCTGAATGGTACAAACTGTTTGAGAAAAATGGTTATGGCAGGGCGTATTGTTTCTATGCTGAACATCAAGGCAATACAGCTTTATACCCATTTCTGAAAAACAGCATAAACGAAGCGGGGTACAGCCTGAGGAAGGAATATTACGACATCCAGGGTGCGCCCGGATATAACGGAATTTCTGCCAGTACCGGAGATGAAGCTTTTATTGAAGCTTTTAACCGGAGTTTCAGCACCTGGTGCATTGAAAACAAGATTGTTGCTGAATTCAGCCGCTGTAATCCTGTTAACGACAACCATCGATTTTTCCCTGCAGAGATCATCAGTGAAGCAAACCGGAATATCATAGCAGATCTTCAGGACACCGGGGGTGTTATGGGCGGTTACGACCGTTCTGCCGTCAAGAACATCAGAAGGGCTGAGCGGGAAGGGCTAACCGTGGAGATTATTCCTGGCAGCAAAGTAGCAAAAAAGTATCTCGACAGTTTCACCTCTATATACGCCGGCACCATGGAACGTAACAATGCCGACAGGGAATACTTTCATTCACGATCATTTTTTGCCGATGTTGCAGATGAGCTCGGGGATTCTGCCCTGTTTTGCTTCACAATATTAAAAGGAACACCCATAGCAGCAGAGATTGTAATAACTGGAGGTACTGCAGCCTACTCATGGCTGGGGGGGACTCATGACAATTACTACCCGTTGCGTCCTAATGACATTCTCAAAGACAGAATAATCAATCATCTTTCACAAGCCGGAGCAAGGTATTTCTGTCTGGGTGGCGGACTTACCCCCGGCGACGGAATATTCAGGTACAAACGCTCCTTTGCCTTGAAGGGGGAGGAACCCTTTTATATTGCACGCAGAATTCATCTGCCGGATATTTACGAAGAGGTAATGCAGGCGTGGCAAAAAAGGCATCCGGATCTGATCAGCAGATACGGGAGGAAGTTGCTGGCGTACCGGGAGAGCTGATAGGCTAACTGGTCTGAATGTGTAATTGTTTAAACTGGTTCAAACCAAATCCTGATCTGGTTGATTAATTTCGCTCACCCCTTGATGATTTGTAAAAGTGTTAATCTTTGACACAGTAAACCCAAACAAACCGCTCATAGATAGAAACAAGTTCCAACAGTACAATACTACTGGCAGGTTTTGGGTATATACGGAAAAACCGGGTCTATAAACACGTTATGCACAAGCGGAAAAAAGACAACGATACAGCAAATTGACAATGAAATATTAAACTTGGAATGAAAAACGAAACTGACAGACAAATAACCCGACACTCATTGCCGACCCAAAAGTGTTTTAATTTTTTTTACCCACCGCACAAAAATTTTGAAATTCTGCCGACCCACATTGCACACATTGCCAAAGCCCCACAAGCCAACGCTACAACCAAAGCTTTGTCAAAGAGTGCAATCTTGCCGACACACAAGGAAGTGCTATATTTACAATTCTGATTAAACCAAAGACATTATGCTATTAGATAACAAGACAAAAACTGAAGACAGCGAATTTTACAAAGTATTCGACTATATTAAAAACTATACGGAAAAAGGCGGACTTGACATAGTTACCGGCTTTTTCTCAATTTATGCCTTGGCATTGATGAAAGATGATGTAAATCAAGCTGAAAAATTCAGGATGATTCTTGGAAACCTTATGCAAGAAGAATCTCAACTTAACAAAGTTATTGACTTGCTTAATGGCGACCCAAGTATCACAAGTTCGTTTACTCTTAGTGCATCGGCTCAAAAAGCAGTTGAATTTTTAGAGCAAGACAAAGTATTAGTTAAAACAATACAAAGGAATTTCTGCCACGCAAAAGCATATATCTATAACGACAAAGACACAAGAAAAAACTTTCATATTATTGGCAGCTCTAATTTGACAGATGCCGGACTTGGAATTAAAGACAGTAGCAATATTGAATTAAACACCGCTTCAACAGGTAACGACAACGATTATAAAGAAATAAAAAAATGGTTCAAACACCAATGGGATAATATAGCACAGGAAAAACTTGAACTGCCTGATAAAACTAAAGTTGATGTGAAAAAACATTTGATTGAACTTATTACCAACCTTTGGAAACCTTGGGAGCCAATTGACTTGTACTATAAAGTACTATATGAATTATTCAAAGACGACTTGCTTGCCCTTTCTACAGATGCTGAATTTAAACGTGAAATTGCACATTTAGAAGAAACCATTATTTATAAGACTTTATTCCCGTATCAGCAAAAGGGTGCAATTAGTTTGATTAAAATGCTTCAAAAATTCAACGGGGCAATTCTTGCCGATGCCGTTGGTTTGGGTAAAACCTGGACTGCTTTAGCTGTAATGAAATATTTTGAAACCAAAGGTTATACAGTAGTTTTATTTTGCCCTAAAAAGCTACGGAATAATTGGGAACAGTACCAATCTCACAGAGGTTCAAGGTTTGAAAGTGACGAAATTGAATATTTTGTAAGAAACCATACAGACCTGCAAGACGAACGATTAACAACTGGTTATCCTGACTTCCCACTTATTAAAATTCAAAGAAAACAAAAGCTTCTTATAGTTATTGATGAAAGCCACAATTTGCGAAATGACAAATCTTCTCGTTACAAATTTTTAGTTGATAATGTTTTAATGCCCGAGAGGATTAAACGAGACGTAAAGGTTTTGCATCTTTCAGCAACACCTATCAACAACAAATTGATGGACATTAGGAATCAGTTTAAATTGATGACCAAAGGACAAGATGATGGTTTCAAAGAAACTGATTTGGAAATTGAAAGTTTAGAAAATATTTTCAGAAATGCTCAAAAAGATTTTGGAGAATGGACAAGTCTTGACAATAGAAAAATTGCTGACTTTATAAGTAAACTTCCTTTAAAATTTGAAAAATTAACGGATGCTCTCATTGTTGCGAGAACAAGAAAGTTAATTGAAAGCGAGTTTGGGGAAATGAATTTCCCGAAAAAGGGCGACCCAATAAATAACTATATCACTCCTGAAAAGATTGGAAACTTAAAATCATTTGACGATATACTAAATGCTTTGCGGGTAAACCTGACTGCTTATCGCCCATCGGAATACATCAAGGACTTGAAAATTGAAAGTGTATTGGAAAACCCGAAACAACGTGAAAAGTTTTTGGTTAAAATGATGTATATCCTGTTAATGAAGCGACTTGAATCAAGCTGGTATTCATTCAAACTTACAGTTGAAAATATCTTGAACCATCACACGAATGCCATAGAAAAGGTTGAGAAATTTATAAAGACAAAGCAAGATACAACCATTGAAAGTGAACTCACAGGAGAAGAACAGGAAGAAATTGAAGAAACAGCAGCAGAAATTGATGGAGAAAACGAAGAGCCTATAACTCTTGGAAAGAAGAATCCAATAGCGTTATCATCAATAACTAAGATTGACCTTTTCAAAAAGCATCTTGAAGCAGACATTGTGAAACTTAAAAAGCTAAAAGAAAACCTTGATGGTTTTGAAAAGGATTTCAATGAGAAAAAGAACAACGACCCGAAATTAGATAAACTCATTGAACACATTAAAACAAAACAAAAAGGAGAAAACAAAAAAGTATTAATTTTTACCGTATTCAAAGACACAGCAAAATTCCTTTATGATAAACTGAAAGAACATAAAATTGCAAACCTTGCTTATGTTTCAGGCTCAATTAGTGAAACAATAGACGGTTATACAGGAGAAAAATTTGAAATCATACTTGAACGATTTGCCCCTTTCACAAAACTATACAACGAAAAGGACTGGAGTGAACTTTACGAAAAAGCAAATCTTGGTGATGAATTTAAAGAAGGAGACAAATGGAAAGTCCCTTATGAAAAGTGGCTTGAAGTAATTAGAAAACAAGATAAGAATACCCTGAAAAAGGTTGAAGCACCAATTGATGTTCTGATTGCAACCGACTGTTTAAGCGAAGGACAGAACTTGCAGGACTGCGACACAGTTGTTAATTACGATATACATTGGAATCCGGTTCGCTTGATTCAAAGAATGGGGCGTATAGACCGACTTGGTTCTCCGAATAAAATGATTTATGGAATAAACTTCTGGCCCGGGAAAAACTATGAGGATTATTTACGATTAAAATCACGAGTTGAAAATCGGATGGCTTTGATGAGTGTTGTGGGAACTGAAATGGACGACAATCTTACACCGGAATTTCAGAAAATGGTTGAAGACAATCCTTTGCTGCCAAAACAAGCTCAAAAAATGCTCGACCAGTTACAGATAACCTGGGATGACATTGAGGTTAACGATGAAACACTTGGATTAAATGACTTGTCGCTTGAGCAATTCAGACAGGAATTGTTTGAGTTTTTCAAAAAGAATGAGGAGTTTTTTAAGAAAATACCCAATGGCGTTTTTACTGGTTTCAAATTTAAGTCAAATAAAAAATGGAAGGAGTTACCTGATAGCGTTGTAGCTGTGCTTGGTTATCCAAAACGACCTGATGAAGTTACAAATCACGTTTACGAGGAAATCCATCTACTGCATCAATCTTTTGACGATAAAGGCAAAGGCGTTTTATTAAACAACAATCAGGAAATACTTGCTTTGTTGCGACATCATAAGCTTGAAATGCGTTATGTTCCAAAACAAATTGAAAATGCCGATAAAGACATTATTCAAAAATTATCCGACTCTGTTTCCCATTGGGTTAAATCGCAAGCAATGCCTTTAGCAGTGAACCAAATTCAAGATATGTTTACAGGCGACATAACGCCAAAGAAAATTTCACCCGAACAAAAGAAACTTGAAGATAAGTTTAAGCCCGAAAATTTTGATTTAATAAACTGGTTTGTAATATCAAATAAGTAAACTTTTATGGCTAAAAACAGAAAAATACAAGTTAAACAAACTGAGATAACAATCATTTTTAAAGACAACATTGACTTCATTAGTTTAACTGATATGACAATGAATTTCAATGAAGGTAGCGGACTGATTGGTAAATGGATTACAAACAAAAATACTTTAGAATATTTAGGTACTTGGGAAAAAATTAATAATCCAAGGTTTAATTACACCGAATTCGGGGTAATTGAAAATGAAGCAGGAGTTAATCGTTTCATTATGTCTGTAGGGCAATGGATTGAAAGAACAAATTCAATGGGAATGTTGGTAAAACCCGGAAGATATGGTGGAACATTCGCCCATAAAGATATTGCATTTCACTTTGCAATGTGGCTTAGTCCGGAGTTTCAGATTTATTTGGTAAATGAATTTCAACGTCTTAAAGCCGATGAAAACGACCGTTTGAAACTGGAATGGAACCTACAACGAACTTTAGCTAAGATAAATTATCGCATACATACCGATGCTATTAAGGAAAATCTTATTCCTCAGGAACTTACAAAAATTCAAATGCAAATTGTGTATGCAGATGAAGCCGACCTATTAAATGTAGCATTGTTTGGTATGACTGCTAAACAATGGCGTGAAACTAATCCTGAAAAGGAAGGAAATATAAGAGACTATGCAACCATTGAACAATTAGTTGTCTTATCAAATCTGGAAAGCATAAATGCAGTACTAATTCATCAGGGTTTATCCCAACCTGAACGATTAAAGCAATTAAACCAGACTGCCATTCAGCAAATGAAATCGTTAGTAAATAACTTGAATATTAAAAGACTAAAATAGTACATTATGAACCTCGAAATATTTAATAATACCAATCTTTTTGATGCAGCAACTAATCTTTTTCAGCAATTAGGGATTAAACTCAATTCAAATACTGCTGAATCGTTGCCAACAAAAGATTTATTGAAAAACTTTTACAAAGACAACGAGGTTTTTAATTCTATTAAAAGCACCTATTTTATTGGTATTATTGACGATTCGGTGTTTCAGGCAACCGGTATGTTTGATGTAAATTACAGCATAAAAGAAGCATTGCAACAAGGCGATAAAAACTACGATGGTCTGATGCTTTTTGCTTTAGAACTATCAAAGAAACCTACACGAACCGAAATATCTGAAATTACAAGGGCATTTAACCGCATAAGCCAAAAAATGCCGGTAGCATTGGTATTAAAATACGCTATAGAAAAAGAAGCAGTCATTTCAATTGCTATTAGCGAACGATTCAAATATTTACAAAACTGGAGGCAAGGCGAAAAAGCAGGTAAAGTCATTATCCTAAGAGATATTTTCACGAACAACACACACGCAGGGCATCAGCGTATATTGCTCGACCTTGTGAAACCGGCAGGAGTTACAAACTATGCTCAGCTTCACTCACAATGGTTAGAAGTACTTGATGTAAATATTCTGAATAAAAAATTCTTTCAGGAGCTTGCCAACTGGTATTTCTGGGCTATGGACAAAGTGCAATTTCCTGACGATATTGAGAAAAAGAAAGATGTACGAAACGCCACAAACCTGATTCGCCTTATTACAAGAGTAATTTTTATATGGTTCATCAAAGAGAAACATCTTGTTCCGGCTTCTTTGTTTAATGAAAAATATCTTTCAACGATTTTAAAGGATTTTCAGAAAAACAAGAAGGCAAGCAACTACTATCAGGCAATACTTCAAAACCTGTTTTTTGGTACGCTTAATCAAAAAATGGACGAAAGAGATTTTGCAGAAGACCACAATCGAACAAACAAACTTGACCAAGGCATAAAAAACAAATATCGCTATCCTGATAAGTTCAACATTTCTATAAAAGAGATTATTGATTTATTCAAAGACATTCCATTTTTGAATGGTGGTTTATTCGATTGCCTTGATAAGTTTGATGAAGAAAAACTTGAAAAAGGAAAGAAAGAACAAATATTTGTGGATGGGTTTACCCGACTTGATGGCAAACAAGCTATTGTTCCTGATTATTTGTTTTTTGGTGTTTATCCTGATGTAGATTTAACAGAATATTACGACCCCGAAGCCAAGAAGCCCATTGTTAAGAATGTTAAAGGTTTAATTGATATTCTGAATAACTTCAAATTTACAGTAGCTGAAAACACTCCGCTAGAAGAAGAAATTGCCCTTGACCCTGAATTGTTGGGCAAGGTGTTTGAAAACCTTTTGGCAAGTTATAACCCCGAAACTAAAACAACTGCTCGTAAGCAAACAGGTAGTTTTTATACGCCCCGTGAGATTGTCAATTATATGGTTGACGAATCGTTGATTGAATACCTGAAAAGTACTGTGAGCATCCCTGCTCACGATTTAAAACAAAAGCAAGATGCTTTTGAAACCCATGAAACCTTTTTCAACCCACACAACGAAGTTCAAATTCACCAAGGCAACCTTCCTCACTGGCAACAGGGCAGCGTTTGGTACTTCGTTACGTTTCGTCTTGCCGATTCTATTCCTTCCGAAGTTGCTGAACAAATTAAAGCAGAAAGAGAAATCTGGCTTAAAAACAACAAGAAGAATGAAAAAGGTGAATACACAAAAGAACAGATAAAAGAATACTACCGCCTTTTTTCCGACAGAATAGAGCAACTTCTTAATAATGGAAGCGGTAGTTGTATCCTAAAAAATCCGGAAATATCGAAAATTGTTGCCGATGCTCTGAAACATTTTAATAATCAAAAGTATGTATTAGACGAATGGGTGGTTATGTCCAATCATGTGCATATACTTTTCAAACCTTTGGGAGAAAATAATCTACCGGATATTTTACATTCTTGGAAATCATATACTGCCAATGAAATAAACAAAATAACGGGGAATAAAGGTCAATTATGGATGCACGAATCGTACGACCATATTGTGAGAAATGAAAAAGCTTTACAAGCTATTAGGAATTATATCAGGCAAAACCCGGTGAAGGCTAATTTGAAGGAGGGCGAGTATTTATTAAGTAGAAGCAAGGATGATTCTGATACACTGGACGGAAGCAGGGATGCTTCCGATACTTTTGAAGACCGGTTAAGGAAATTGTTTTCATACAATGACGAAGGCAATCCTCTTAACTCAAAAGAAACCGACCAGCTTATTGAAGCAATTAACAATGCCAAAATACTTGACCCTGCTTGTGGTTCGGGGGCTTTCCCGATGGGGGTATTACACAAAATGGTTTATCTGCTTCAAAAGCTCGACCCCGGTAATGTGAAATGGAAAGCACAACAAAAAGAAAAAATTATTGGAAATCAGATTAAAGAACTCGAAAAAGATAAAAAAGCCATAGCCGGTTTAAGTGATAAAGCAGTCAGGGAGAAAGCAATACAGGCAGTGGATGAACGACTGAAAGAAATTGATGAGATTTTTGAAAGCAAAAACAACTTTGACGACTATGCCCGAAAACTCTACCTTATTGAAAACTGCATTTACGGCATAGACATACAGCCCATTGCCGTTCAGATTTCAAAACTTCGCTTCTTTATTTCACTGATAATTGACCAGGACAAAGACGGCAAAAAAGAAAATCTTGGTTTCCGTTCGTTGCCAAACCTCGAAACCAAGTTTGTGGCAGCCAATACACTGATAAGTTTGGAAATACCCACAACCGATTTATTTTCGGAAAATAACCCTATTAAGCTTTTGCAGGAAGAGCTTAAAGCCACACGACACGAATACTTTAATGCCAAAACGCGAAAAGACAAACTACGCCTGCAACAACAGGATAAAGCACTTCGCAAAAAAATTGCAGCTCAAATAAGCGATACCCTGATAAATAAAAAAGAAGAAGAAATAAAAAACCTCGAAAAGCAATTAGCCGAGGCAAAAAAAATACTGGAGCAAACAGAAAAAGAGTCCGAACAAAAAGAAACCATCGAAACCACCAACCTTTTTGGCGATACCGAAACCACAGTGATTGATAAAAAGAAAGAAAAAATAAAAACTCAAAAAAGCACTATTTCATTTATTGAAAAACAAATAAACTCATTGAAAGCAGCCGATAACAAAGATGCCATACAAAAAGTTGCTCAACAGATTTCATCTTTCGACCCTTACAACCAAAACCACTTTGCCAACTGGTTCGAACCCGAATGGATGTTTGGGAATGAGGTGAAAGATGGATTTGATGTGGTGATTGGAAATCCGCCGTATGGTGCAAAATTTACAGAAAATGAAAAGAAATATTTCAAAATTGTATTGAAACACCAAGACTATCAACCTGAAAGTTTTTTGTTTTTCACTGAAAAGAGTTTCGATTTTTTAAAATCTAATGCAGTTCTTTCATTAATTATCCCCAATACTTGGCTCACTAATCTTAAATTAGTTAAGATTAGAAAATTTTTGACAAGCAATAATGTAATTCAAAATATTTCACATTATCACAAAAGCGTATTTGATGCGGTTGTAGATACCGAAGTTGTAATTTTTAGAAAAGGTTATACCTCTAACAATATTGTGAATGTTTACAATCATATCGACAATTTTCAAGTCCAAATATTAAAGCATAATCAGGATTCTTGGAAAAATAAAAACGGAGATGTGATAAATATTTTCACAAACCCAAAAATTGAAAAGTTAGTTGAGAAATTAAAAGTCAACTCGACTTTGTTGTGTGAGGTTACTGAATTGTTTGCTGGTATTAAACCGTATGAAGAAGGAAAGGGAACTCCACCTCAAACAAGAACAATGATGAAAGAAAAAGTATATAATTCAGAATATAAAATTGATTCTACCTATAAAAAAGTACTTAGAGGTAGCGATATTAATAAATACGAAATCAATTGGGATGGAAAACGATGGCTCAAATATGGACATAATTTAGCAGCACCGCGTAAAGAAATAATTTTTAACAATCCAAAAATTGTCGTGAGACAAACAGGTGATTCTTTAATAGCTACATATGATTCCAATAAATTCATTTCATTAAATAATACTCATATTATTAACAAAAAGGTTGGAACCGATTTGAAGTTCATTCTTGCTCTAATTAATTCTTCACTTCTCAATTTTTATTTTAGCTATCTAAACCCTGAAACGGGCGAAGCTTTAGCTGAAGTAAAAAAAGAAACGTTAGAAAAACTGCTGATAAAAAAATCAAATAATCAACAACCCTTCATCGCCCTTGTTGACCAAATCCTCACCGCCAAAAAAACCAATCCCAAAGCCGATACCACAGCATTAGAAAAGCAAATAGACGAGCTGGTTTACAAGCTATATGAATTAACGGAAGAAGAAATCGCCATTATCGAAAATTCAAATAATAAAATCTGATGGCGATTCGCGAACACCTTAAAAAATAAAAAAATAAAAAAATGAGTGAGCAAATCAAAATAATTGAAGGAAATGAATAGCTCAGGCAGCAGCCACACATCCCGATTTTATCGGGATCAAGCCGCACAAGCCCAAGCTCAAACCCAAGCTTGCCAAAGAGTGTGTCTGCCCAGCTCAAGAGAAGAAATGCGAAGCATTCACGAACACCTTTAAAAATCAAATTAATAATGTGAGTGATTTCAAAATTTTTCTCCCCCTCTTTAAAGAAAAAATTAAAACACGCCAATCCGCCAGCAGTCGGACAGGCACACCGGCGACACAGACAGAAAAGAAAATAAAACGAATGACAAGTTTAATATGAAAGTGAAATTTGACAGAAACCTATGGACAGACAAGAACCGCCAGTGCATAACAGGCGGTATATTTTATTGCCGAGATAGTGCGGGTTTCAGCGTTTCTGCATCTAATAAACTTTCGTGTAACTTGACAGTGAAGTGCTTCGAGGTCGGGAACAAAAACATACCGCAAAACCACAACACCATATTTAATTTCAGAAGAGACAATCCCAGGGTCATCAGGAAGGTGTTCAGGTGTACGGTTCAGTTGGCAAAGAACCATGCGCTGATCGGGGGCACTCTGATAGCCGGTGACAGCACAAAGCTGCGGGTACAGAACAGTATTTTCACCCCCGGAAACAACCTGTTTGAAAGTTGTGTATATTTGTTGGTCGAAAGGCTGGGGAAGAAGGTTTTTGGACGGACTGACTTTGTGCTTTATTATAAATGCGACAGATAATCAGACAAATGGATAAATATTGCAATAATTAAGGAGGGAAAATATGAATTCTAACAACACAACAAATCGAATTACTGATATTCCATTAAGTAATTCTGCAATCATCGCTGGAATTGGATTAATTTTCATGGCGATACTGGCACCAATTGCAAACTTTGCTATTTTACAAAAACTTATTGTTCCTAATGATACAGTTAAGACTTTTATTAATATTGTTGCATCTGAAGGACTATTTCGCACTGGGATTTGTTGTTTCCTAATTGTTGCTATACTTGATATAATTGTTGCATGGGCATTATATGTTTTTTTGAAACCCGTGAACAAAAGCTTATCTCTGCTTGCAGCCTGGGTTAGGATTGTTTATGCTACAATTTTAGCTGTCGTGTTGATTTATCTTCTAAATGTGTTGCAACTTCTTCATGGAGGAGACTATTTATCATCTTTTACAACAAATCAAATACAGGCTCAGGTTATGTTGTCTCTAAATTCCTTTAATATTGGTTGGGGATTTGGATTAATTATTTTTGGATTTCATTTATTGTTACTTGGATTTTTGGTGTTTAAAGCGGGATACATGCAGAAGATTTTAGGGATTCTATTAATATTGGCATCATTGGGATACTTGATTGATGGTTTTGGTAAACTTCTGTCCGTTGATTACAATATGAATATTTCGATGTTTACATTTATAGGAGAGATAATTTTTATTTTCTGGCTTTTGATAAAAGGGTGGAAAATTAAAGAAGTGAATTGAAAAAATAACGAAAGCACAACACTCGATATAGTTTATTGCCGGTGCAGTGCGTATTTGAGCGGCACAGCTCGTATCAAAAGTAGTTGTAACTTGACAGGACAGTGCTTCGAAACCGGCAACAAAAACATACCGCCAATCGATTATCTCCTAAATCAAACAACAATGAAAAATATTGCGCTGATAGCCTTTGTTTTACTTCTGGTGTCAGGATGCCACCAAAAGCCGGATCCCTTGTCTGTGCTGGAGGAGGGTCAATGGATAGACCTTACCTGGGCATTTGATGAGGAGTCGGTTTACTGGCCAACCAACATCCCTTTTACCCATGATACGGTTTTTGAGGGAATCAATCAACAGGGATACTACTACTCATCGTTCCGTTTCGCTGCCGAGGAGCATGGTGGCACCCATTTCGATGCACCTGTTCATTTTGCACAGGGTGGCATGACTATAGATCAGGTGCCGGTGGAGAAGCTCACAGGAGAGGGAATCTTGTTGGATGTAAGACGACAAGTAGCCGTCGATCGTGATTACCAGGTTGCGGCCGAGGATCTGCAGGAATGGGAAAAGGAACACGGCAAGATCCCGGACGGAGCAATAGTGCTTATTAACACCGGTTTCTGGAAATTATATCCCGACAAGCAGGCATACACAGGAACCACCCTTACCGGGAAAGAAGGTGTCGACAACCTCTCGTTCCCCGGTCTCCATCCCGATGCTTCCCGGTGGCTGGCAGAGCGCAGGAAAATCAAAGCCGTCGGTATCGACACCCCGAGTATCGATTACGGGAAATCAACAGACTTCATGACACATCGTATCCTGTTTTCACATGGCCTCACAGCCTATGAGAATCTCGCACGCCTTGATGACCTTCCGCCGAAAGACTTCTGGGTGATGGCTCTCCCGATGAAGATCCGCGGTGGCAGTGGTGCCCCGCTCCGTATTGTTGCAGTGGTGCCCTGAGTATACAATTTTTCCGTTTCTAAATTGCCTCTGGTGTGCCATATTTTTTTTGCTATTAAAAATCTGTTTTGATGATGTTGATGCCGGGTTGCTTTTTTTTCCGGCACTTTCATTCGGGTATAAGTGGTAGAATTGATTCTATAAAGTTGCTATTGCAGAATTTGCCATTATGACGGAGTGGCTATTGGGTAGATGTTTTTTTTAATACAAAATGCTGAAAGATGACTAAAATTTTACAAAACCGTCAAAATCATATTAATAAAATCCCGATGTAATTTTTGCACTTTTTATTGATCTGCTTAATTGTTTTGCATGATGAATTGATCGTGCTTAATTGTAATTACTTTTTGAAGATAAAATATACTGCAAGTATAAGAAAGCCAAATCCTATCAGATGATTTACCCTGAAAGTTTCCGTCCTGAACATTGTTATTGTAAAAATCGTAAATACACTCAGAGTGATTACTTCCTGGATGACCTTTAACTGCCACAGGTCAAAAGGCCCCCCATTATCCAGATACCCAATCCTGTTTGCAGGCACCTGAAAAATGTATTCAAAAAATGCAATCCCCCAACTGATAAGAATAACCGCAAACAACCCCAAGTTGTTGAACCAACTGTAATCCCTGAACTTTAAATGTCCATACCATGCAAAAGTCATAAAGGTATTTGACAGGATCAAAAGCAATATGGTTATAATACTCCTGCTCATTGCTGCTAATTGTTACTGTTAATGTTTCTGATGATCGCCTGCACAACTGGTTCTTCTCACTCATAAGCCTTTTAATCTCAATAGAAGTTACACATTGCTGTGTCAACCTATCGCTTAATAAAAAACATGCAAAAGTAACCCATATTAATCATCAGCAAACAGTAAAAATCTGAACAATATCAAAGGTTTTTAAAAAAATCATCAAAACAAAAAACGGAAATATTATCAACATTTATAATATGAGATCTCTAGCTAAATTCATTCTTTTAACCACAGTAATATTACTGAGCAGTATTTTTTCTACAGCACAGAATCAGGATTCAGGCTACCGGGAGGTTCCATGGCCGGTATTTAAAAATGGCGAGGCACAGGTAGTCCCGGAGTTCAATAAACCTTCTGAATGGATAAAGGAGGAGCTTTGGGTAGAAACCGTCTTCGATTCCGACAATGATAGCAAACCGGATCGTATGCACGTTTTTGTCACGAGGCCTCTTCAGACAGAAACGGGGCAACTGCAACTGCCGGTAATTTATATGTCGAGCCCCTATTATGGATTAAGAATGTGGGCATTACTAACTATGTCTTCAGAAAAGTTCTTCTGGTCAGTGAAACATGAGATTGGTGAAACTTCCAAATCCCATAAGCACAAAAATCCCGGAACACGCAGAAAAAGGCCTTTTGAATCATTATACATGGATAGAATGTGGGTTCCAAGAGGTTATATTTTGGTATACTCATCATCGCCGGGGACCGGGTTGTCGGACGGGGCACCCACCATCGGAGGAGATAATGAGTCGCTGGCTCCCAAAGCGGTGATCGACTGGCTGTGTGGCAGGGCAAGAGGGTACAGCAGCCGCAACGGCAATGAGGAGGTTTTTGCATTCTGGTGTAACGGAAAGGTGGGGATGACAGGGACCTCATACGATGGAACCCTTTGCCTTGCAGCAGCCACAACGGGTGTCGAAGGGCTTGATGCAATCATCCCGGTAGCACCTGTTTCCTCATTCTATCATTATTACCGCTCCAACGGAATGGTAAGAGCACCTGGAGGATACCAGGGTGAGGACGTAGATGTCCTGTATGATATGATCAATACCGGTGACAAATCGAAACGCAAACACAACAACAGGTTTGTCAGGGACAGCATATTGGTAAAGAACCATGACAGAATTACGGGTGACTACAACGATTTCTGGTCAAGCCGGGATTACCTTAACAGGATCGACAGCATGAAAGCGGCAATGATTATGTCTCATGCCTTTAACGACTGGAATGTAATGCCGGAACAAAGCTACAGGTTCTATCATGCTGCAAAGGAGCGGGGTATACCTGTGCAGCTCTATTATCATCAGGACGGGCATGGTGGTAATCCTCCCTTCCGGATGATGAACAGGTGGTTTACCAGGTACCTTCATGATATTGAAAACGACGTCGAAGATGATCCTGTTGTATGGATTGTGCGTGAACACCAGTATGCTCCTACCCCTTATGCCGACTTTCCTGATCCGGGTGCCTCTGATGTCAAACTTCATTTGAGCTCAGGAGAAGGAGTAACAGGCCAGTTAAGCCCGCAAGAAACAGAAATCGTCGGGACAATGACCTTCACAGACGACTATACTATTTCAGGCGGGAATTTAACAGACAGCAGGAACGCAGATCACAGGTTGCTTTTTCTTACGCCGATGCTGGAAGAGGAGTTGCGAATCTCCGGTGTAGTGAAGGTGACGATCCGGCTGGCAAGTAGTAAGCCTGCAGCCAATCTGTCTGTATGGCTTGTCTCCTTACCCTGGGAGGAGGAAAAGACAACCATGATTTACGACAATATCATCACACGGGGGTGGGCAGATCCTCAGAATCACAGCTCTGTTACACAGGGCGAACCACTTAAGCCTGGTGAATTTTATAATGTTACCTTTGATTTGATGCCTGATGACCAGGTGATCCGTAAAGGGCAGCAGATAGGGCTGATGATCTTCGCCAGCGACAAAGAATTTACCATCTGCCCGAAACCGGGTACAGAACTAACTGTTGACCTGAAGGCCACCAGCATAACATTACCCGTTGTAGGCGGAATTGTAAAATATAAACAGGCAGTAAATAGCTATTGACAGGAAATCGATATTCCTTTAAACCTATAAATTCTTTAATCCTATAAATAAAGGTTGATTATCGTTTATGTAAATCTTTTTTACATCAATAAGCAGGGGAAGCAATAATATATCAATGTATCCTGATCAATAACAATAGTGCTTGTTGACATCCAATCAGCGAATTAAGATATCATCCGTTATTATTCAAGTGGATACCAAAAACAAATCGGGTTCTTTTAAGAGAAATGTGATTGTAAAAAAAATATTCAAAATCAATACTTTTTCTTGACTTACTATTTTTAATGACGTAATTTTAGGGTCAAATAAATATCATTCCCTTTTCAATTTTTAAAAGAAATCGATTTGAATCAATAATCCTCAAAAACTTATTGCTATGAAAATAATAAATTTACACAGTCAACTGAAAATATTGCTGATAGTATTATCTATCATTCTTTTATTGTCCATTCCTGTTGTAACCGAAGCGCAGAATGTGATCCAGACAACAGCTCATAGCTCCGCCTTTAGCGGTAATTCGCGTGGTTACTGGTTTACAGCTCCCTGCAATTTCAGGTTAACCGGGGTTCGTGCACCGGCTGATTATTCTACCAATGCTCAGGCAATTCATCTGGTTAAATTTCCGGCACCTCCGCCAAACTTTCCAGGTACCACCACTGTTTTTACAACCTTGTACTATGGCACCAATCTGACAGATACATGTTTCGTGGATCTTGATATACAGGTAGCTACAGGCGATGTGATTGGAGTGATGGCAGTGCGTAACAATGGAGCCGGCACCAGCGTCACATCGTACTCAACTACAAACAGCCCCATTACCTCTGCAATAGGCACTTATGCCATAACCTTGCAGCGACTGGGATGGCAGGGCAACATTATCAGTTCTCCGGCTATAGATTTCTGGACCGAGCCGGGTAGCCCTATCGGAAGGGCAGAGATCAGGTATGAGATGCTGCCGGCACTTATCCCAATGCCACCGCAGGGTACCAATTTTACGGGGAATTCCAGAGGGCTCTGGTTCACGGCTCCCTGTGATTTCCATCTGACCGGCATCCGGGCTCCAAATGACTTCAATACCAACCCGCAATCCATCCACCTTGTGAAATTTTCATCCACTCCGGCAAACTATCCTTCCACTACCACCACCTTCACGACCCTGTTTTATGGTTCTAACATTAATGATACCGGATTCATTGATGTAAACATACAGATTTACACCGGAGATGTCATCGGTGTGTTGGCTGTAAGGGACAATGGTTCAGGAACAGGCCAGACATCCTATAGTACAACCGCCGCCCCGATAGCCTCATACATTGGCACACATACCATCACTATGCAGCGATTGGGGTTCCAGGGGACTATAATCAGTTCTCCGGCTACCAATTTCTGGACGGAAGCAGGTTTGCAAATTGGCCGGGTAGATCTTCGGCATGAGGTTCCTACGGTGTACAAGTACCTTCCCGGTGTCCTGATCGCTAACTCTTATCCCTTTAATGAAACCCCTTCAGGAAATAACAAGCGGCAATGGATTTACCATCCTTCCGAATTCGGTTGTACACCTACCGGATACGTCAAGGGAATTTACCTGAAGTCTGGTGGAGGGGTCAATTCAAATATCACCGGCTTCCTTGTCAGAATGGGGCTAACCCCCCTGTCAACCTTCCCCAGCAGTACGTTTGTCACTGGTCTGGATACGGTATTATACTCCTCTGGCATCCACCTCTCCAGCATACATGAAAACTGGATTCCCATTCGTCTTAATCGCCCTTTTTACTTTAACGGCTCCTCAAACTTTGTTGTGGAGGTTTCCCACCAGGGATCTTCACCAGGGTTTAATATCATGCAAAACACAATTACCGGCAGAAGCATTTATGGCAATAGTGTTGCTCCTTCCGGCACACTCCATGACAGGCTGGCTGCCTTCGGGTTGGAAATCGTGACAGACTATACTGATGCCATGCTGGAATCCTTCAACAGCCCGGGAATAAATTTGTGCGAAGGATTATACCCGGTTTCGGTTACATTAAAAAACCTTTCCCCGGACACCCTCACACAGGCAAAAATCAACCTGCTGATCAACGGTGCTACTCAACCTGTTATTAACTGGTCAGGTAATCTTCCACCTGGCAACAACATCATTGTGCAAATGGGCAACTTCCCTTTCGCTGCTTTGGGTTCACCCTACAACCTGAAAGCATGGGTCAGCCAGCCCAATAATGAGGATGATTTCAATCCATATAATGATACCATTGTATTTGCCAATATACAGGCGTCTCCAGCTCCGGTGGTTAACCTTGGACCCGATATAACTCTGAAAGCCAATGGCAGCGTCGTATTGAACGCCGGAGCAGGTTTTACATACCTGTGGAGCACAGGAGCTACAACACAAACCATTATTGTGGATTCAACCGGTACTGGTATCGGAACGAAAACTGTCTGGGTTCAGGTATTGAATCCGCAAAGTTGTATTGCATCCGATACTATTCTTGTAACATTTGCTGATGATACAGGTTTCGAAGATCCTGAAGAAACAAAAGGGATATTCATCAGGCCCAATCCGAATGACGGTAGATTTGAACTTGTCATAAACGGATTTGGTAACGGGGATTATAAGATCCAAATTGTCGGTATGAATGGGGCTGTTGTAAAAGAGCTGTTGATGCAGGTGAATAATTCAAAGCAGTTGCAGTCATTCGATCTCAACGAAATACCTGACGGCTTATACCTGATGATGGTGAGAGGGAATTCGGAAATAGCTGCAAAAAAACTTGTGATCAGCAGGTAACAAAGCAGGTTGTAGAACTCTCAAACGCTCCTCTACCATTCCGGATCGAACCAATATTGATATTGGATTATCACGGTAGTCTGTTTAATAGAATCTTATAACCGAAGAATCACCCGGTGATGCTAATCTACGGAGTGTGATTTATAATTGCCTGGCTATATGGCTTTTTATAATTCTGCCAGATCTCATAATTGCAATTGAGTTGCTAAATTGCCTTCTTGTAAACCTATTCTTTACAAATCTGTTTATCTTTACGTAACCTTATACTCAAAAGAATGTAATTTAATAATAATCAATCAATAAACACAATTCATGGAAACAACAAAAAAAGGAAAATGCCCGGTGATGCACGGGGCAAACACAGAATCTGACCATTCTGTTATGAAATGGTGGCCCAATTCTCTTAACCTTGACATTCTGCATCAGCAGGACACTAAAACGAACCCTTATTGCAAGGATTTTAGTTATCGTGAAGAATTTAAAAAGCTGGATTTCGTAGCTTTAAAAGCGGATCTTAAGGCTCTGATGACCACCAGTCAGGATTGGTGGCCTGCAGACTGGGGTCATTACGGTGGGTTGATGATACGGATGGCGTGGCATTCTGCGGGAACCTACCGGATTTCTGACGGGCGTGGTGGTGCCAATAACGGGAACCAGCGTTTTGCACCTCTTAACAGTTGGCCTGACAACGCTAACCTTGACAAAGCGCGCCGCCTTCTGTGGCCAATCAAGAAAAAATACGGCAACAAAATTTCATGGGCTGACCTGTTTATTCTTGCAGGCAACATGGCTTATGAGTCGATGGGGTTCAGGACATTTGGCTTTGGAGGCGGCAGGGAGGATATCTGGCATCCCGAGAAAGATATATTCTGGGGTTCTGAAGCAGAGTGGCTTGCACCAACAAAAAGCCGCTATTCCGATGACGGTGACCGTGAATCGCTTGAAAATCCGTTGGCTGCTGTTCAGATGGGTTTGATCTATGTTAATCCTGAAGGGGTGGATGGAAAACCGGATCCTCTGAAAACTGCCAGAGACATGCGTACCACTTTCAAACGTATGGCAATGAACGATGAAGAGACAGTGGCTTTAACTGCTGGTGGCCATACCGTTGGCAAAGCTCATGGTAACGGAGATGCATCGCTCCTGGGGCCTTCACCCGAAGGTGCCCCGATTGAGAATCAGGGTTTCGGCTGGATGAACCCTGCCGGTAAAGGAAACGCTGAGAACACCGTGACAAGCGGACTTGAGGGTGCATGGACAACACACCCCAACAAATGGAATAATACTTATTTCTATCTGCTTTTTTCCTACGACTGGGAACTTAAAAAGAGTCCGGCCGGTGCATGGCAATGGGAACCTATAAACATAAAGGAAAAGGACAAACCATTAGATGCCCACATACCGGGTGTGTGTAGAAACCCTATAATGACTGACGCCGATATGGCTCTCAAAATGGATCCTGAATACCGTAAAATATCAGAACGCTTCTATAAGGATCCGGAAAATTTTGCCGATACTTTTGCCAGGGCATGGTTCAAGCTGACCCATCGCGATCTGGGGACTAAGAGCCGTTACCTTGGCCCTGATGTACCAAAAGAGGATCTTATATGGCAGGATCCTGTTCCGGCTGTCGATTACATTTTGTCAGATAAGGAAATTGATGAATTAAAATCAAAACTCCTCAATTGCGGCCTGACCAGACCTGAACTCATAAATACAGCATGGGACAGTGCAAGAACGTTCAGAAGCTCGGATTACAGAGGTGGAGCAAACGGCGCAAGGATTCGACTTGCTCCTCAAAAGGACTGGGAAGGTAACGAACCGGAACGTCTTCAGAAAGTTCTGGCAAAGCTTTCTGAAATCCAGGCCGGATTTGAAAAAAAGGTTAGCATTGCAGACCTGATCGTTTTAGGAGGTAGTTCTGCGATAGAAAAAGCCGCCCTTGAGGCAGGTGTTGGCATCAAAGTTCCATTCAATCCGGGACGTGGTGATGCAACAGCCGAAATGACCGATGCGGAATCTTTTGATGTGCTTGAGCCGATTCACGATGGCTATAGAAACTGGCTGAAAAAAGATTACGCCGTGAAACCGGAAGAACTTCTGCTTGACAGGACCCAACTGATGGGACTTACCGCTCCTGAAATGACTGTGTTAATTGGTGGAATGCGTGTTTTGGGAACAAATTTCGGAGGAACAAAACATGGTGTCTTTACAAACAGGGAAGGTGTGCTGAGCAACGACTTCTTCGTGAACCTAACAGACATGCGATACACTTGGAAACCTGTTTCAGAAAACCTTTACCATGTCATCGACAGAAAAACCGGAGAGGTGAAATGGACCGCCACCAGAGTTGACCTGGTCTTTGGCTCCAATTCCATCCTGAGGGCTTACACTGAACTCTATGCCCAGGACGACAACAAAGAGAAGTTTGTGAAAGACTTTGTTAAAGCATGGGTTAAGGTAATGGATGCCGATAGAACGGGAATGGTTAATGGTTAATTATTAATTGATAATGCCGAAAAACAAGAAAAGGGAAAAGAGGATTAATTTAACCGGACAGTTAATACAAGGTGGGATTACTTGACCTTGAAACATTTTCACATATCTATCTCATCTGCCGTTTTCAATAATCTTGTGGCTTAGGCTGACAAAACTGTAACCTTTTAACAGAGTGATAAAAAATTATCTTTGTGCCGGATAATTTTATTTTATAAATTAGAAGAGGGATAAGGTTCATTTGCAGCAAATGTCTCCAGTGAAGTTAATTTATATTTTTCTGGGTTCAGTATCGCTTGTTGTTGGTATAACTGGTGTGTTTGTTCCGGGGCTACCAACAACTCCTTTTCTTCTTTTAACTGCATGGCTTTTTTTAAAAAGTTCAGGAAAGTTATACCAGATGTTGTTAAAAAACAGATTGATAGGCAGCTACATTAATGAATATCATTCTCGCAAGGGGATGACTGTCAGGCAGAAGGTTTCTTCCATCGGAGTGATGTGGTTCATGATCATCATCTCTGTTCTTTTTCTTATTCAGTCACCAGTCACTAAGATCATGATTCTCCTGGTTGGAATTACAGGTACTGTTGTGATGGGATTCATTGTTCCTGATGCAGATATCGACAAAAAAGATAAATCATGATAAACACAAACGAAATAATAACAATTGCTTTAAAAAACAGGTATAGACATTTCATATTTCTGTGGATTCTGGTAATAATGATGATATTTACACAATCGTGCAGGCATAGCAACAGCAGCCAACAGAAGCAATCTCTCACATCTAAGGTTGAGGTTTATCAGGTTCACGAAGAATCCTTTACAACTACCGTTAACAATACCGGCCGGTTGATTCCTTTTGAAGAGACGGAGATCAGGTCAGGGGTAAACGGACATATTTTCAGGATTCATTTCAAAGAAGGGCAGATGGTCAGGAGGGGAGATCTTTTAGTGGAGATTGACCACCGGTCATGGGATGCCCGGAAGCGAGGTCTGGAATCTCGTCTTGCAGCCGCAACTGCAGAACTTAAAAGGAGAGAGTCACTTCTGGCTTTTGAAGGCATCAGCGTAGCAGAATATGAGCAAACAGCCGCGGAAGTCGGGAATCTGAAAGCTCAGATTGAAGAACTCGAGGTGATGATCGATCTTTCACAGATACGTGCTCCATTCGATGGCCGTATCGGTTTCCGTGACTTCAGCATTGGAGCATATATTAGCCAGGGAGCTCTGATAACACGCCTGGTACAGAACAACAAGCTTAAAGTGGTTTTTAGTGTTTCTGCCACATATATCAGTGTTCTTCAGAAAGATCATAATATCTCAATCACCTCCTCCTCTAACGGTAAAACTGCTGAAGCAAAAGTATATGCAATAGATCCTGTCGTAAATCCACAGTCAGGAAGCATAGAACTAAGGGCATATCTCGACAACAGAAACGGAGAATTCGTGCCGGGTGATTTTGTACAGGTAAATATTGATATGGAACAAAACGATAATGCCATATTAATTCCTGCAGAAGCTGTTATTTCAGAACTCGACAACCAGTTTGTTTTTATTGTCAAATATGGCATTGCAACCAGAAAGGTGATAACAACAGGTTCGAGAACCAGCGAAAAAGTTCAGGTTACTTCTGGGTTAACTGCAGGCGACAAGGTGATTACCACAGGATTAATGGTAATAAAAGAGGGAGACAGGATAGAGATTTCAAGGATTATCAACGGAGGAGAAAAGTAAATGACATTGTCAGAACTCAGCATAAGGAGGCCAGTATTGACAATGGTTTTTTCTATAACCATTGTGATATTCGGGATTGTGGCATTCAACTCACTTGGTGTCCGCGATTATCCAGGTGTTGACCCGCCAGTAATAACAGTTAGAACAGATTATTCCGGTGCCAATGCTCAGATTATTGAATCGCAGATAACCGAACCCCTTGAGGAGCAGGTTAACCGTGTTGATGGGATTAAAAATATCACTTCCACAAGTTCAAATGGCAGGAGTACAATCAGGGTAGAGTTTGAATTAAGCAAAGACCTTGATAACGCAGCGAATGACGTACGTGATCGTGTTTCACAAGCCATCCGTAATCTTCCTCCTGATGCTGATCCTCCGATTGTGTCCAAAGCGGATGCAGATGCACAGACCATACTTGCCATAACACTTCAGAGCAGGGATAGAAATCTTCTGGAACTATCGGAAATTGCCAGAAATGTTTTTGCTGAAAGGCTTCAGACAATCGAAGGAGTTAGCCAGGTAAATATTTGGGGAAATAAACCTTATGCAATGAGGCTTATCCTTGATGTTGACAGGATGCAGGCATATAACATAACACCTGTTGAAATAAGAGATGCCCTGGCAGCACAAAATATCGAACTTCCTTCCGGTCAGGTTGAAGGAAAACAACGGTACATCACCATTCAGACATACGGAAGAATAAACAATGAAGAGGAATTCAGCAATCTCATAATTACACAAAAAGGTGACGTAATTATCAGGCTTAAGGATATCGGAAGGGCTGAGCTGTCTGCCCTTAATCAGCAGTCGATACTTAGAGGAAACAACGGTATACCGATGGTAGGTGTAGCGATGCAGCCTCAGCCTGGAGCTAACTATATCGATATTGTTGATGAAGCGTATAAAAGGATAGAAAAACTCAAAAAGGAAATCCCTAAAGACATCATTGTTGGAACTGGCCTTGATATTACCCCACCTATAAGGAGATCCATCAGGGATGTGGAGTTTACGATCTTAACGGCATTTATTCTTGTTCTCTTAATAATTTTTGTGTTCCTGAGAAATTTCCGCACAACGATTATACCTGTTATAACCATACCCATATCACTTCTGGGAAGTTTCATTTTTATATATCTGGCCGGTTATTCAATAAACATATTATCACTTCTTGGCCTTCTTCTTGCTACCGGTATTGTGGTTGATGATGCCATCGTGATGATGGAGAATATTTATGCAAAGGTTGAACAAGGCATGACCCCGGTTAAGGCAGCCTTTAAAGGTTCCCGGCAGGTCTTTTTTGCCATCATATCAACAACCATTACGCTGATTTGCGTTTTTCTGCCGATATTTTTCATGCAGGGGCTCACCGGAAGGCTGTTCAGGGAATTTGCTATGGTTGTTGCCGGTTCAGTGATGATCTCAACCTTTATATCCCTGACACTAACTGTGATGATGAGTTCACGGATCCTTCGTCAAAACACAAGGGAATATCGCAGTCTGGGTTTTATAAGACGTCCGATAGATTACGTACTGGTAAATTATAAAGGTTGGCTGGTTCGATTCATGCGTGTTAAATATCTTGCATTTCCGGTTCTGCTCATAATGATTGTAATAATATGGCTGTTATGGTCATCCTTACCGGCTGAGCTTGCCCCGATGGATGACAAGAGTATATTCAGAATAGTATCTTCTGCGCCTGAAGGAACCTCCTATGAGATGATGGATAACTATCAGATGCAGCTTATCTCTGTTGTTGACACAATACCTGAGAAGGAATATCTGTTATCTGTCACATCACCCGGTTTTGGCTCATCTGTTTCGGTCAACTCAGGATCTGTCAGGGTGATGTTGGCACCTCCCGGGAAACGAGACAGGACACAGATGGAAATAGCCTCCGAAGTAGGAAGCATTGTGAGAAATTACAACATGGCTTTGAGTTATGTTGTTCAGGATCCTACAATAGGCGGTGCTGGAGGAAGCAGAAGCGGACTTCCTGTTCAGTTTGTACTTCAGGCACCTAACCTTCAGAAACTTGAGGAGGTTATACCTCCGTTTATGAAGGCTGTACGTGAACATCCTGCATTTGATGTTGCAGATATTGATCTTAAATTCACCAGGCCTGAACTCGCTTTGAGTATTGACCGTGACAAGGCATTTGATCTGGGTGTAAGTGTTAAGGATATAGCAGAGACAATACAGATTCTGTTCAGTGAACAACGGATTGGTTATTTCATAAGAGACGGGAAACAATATTTTGTTATAGCCCATGCAGAGAGGGATCAGCGTCGACGCCCTGAAGATATAGCAAACATAGGCATCAGATCTGCTTCTGGAGAGATGGTTCCTCTGAAAAACCTAATAAATATGGCTGAGCAGAGTATCCCACCTCAGCTTCTCCGGTTCAACAGATACACTTCAGCAACCATTTCTGCTTCTACAGCAACCGGCTACACCCTGGGTGACGGTATCAATGCGATGTATGAAATTTCCGGCAAGGTGTTGGATGACACCTTCCTGACTGCGCTTACCGGCACATCTGCTGATTACGCAGAGAGCTCTGCAAACCTGCTTGTGGTTTTTGCTTTTGCCCTGCTGTTGATTTACCTTACGCTGGCTGCCCAGTTCGAAAGTTTCCGTGATCCGCTTACTATTATGCTTACTGTTCCTCTTGCCCTGGCAGGAGCACTTTTATCACTGTGGATTTTTAACCTTACCCTTAATGTCTTCAGCCAGATAGGGATGATAGTACTTGTAGGCATTGTAACAAAAAATGGCATTCTGATAGTTGAATTTGCAAATCAGAAACGACAACAGGGACTGAGCACTTTAAATGCCGTTATAAGTGCCGCAACCGACCGTGTCCGCCCTATCCTCATGACAAGCCTTGCCACTGTCCTCGGAGCTTTGCCACTGGTAGTCTCTTTCGGTGGTACAGTTAACAGCCGTATCCCTATGGGAGCAGTAATTATCGGAGGCCTCCTTTTTTCCCTCATCCTCACACTGTTCATCATCCCGGCTCTTTACACTTATATATCCGGAAAAACAAAAATTTATGTCTTTGAAGAAGATATTTAGCAGTATTAGTGTTGCCGTATTTATTGCAGTGAATTCTATATCCGCACAGGAGAAATTCAGCCTTAATGACCTGGCGACCCTGACGCTCCAGGAGAACTATCAGCTGCAAATTATCAAAAATCAACAGAAATCTGCAGAAAACCTCAATACTGCCGGCAATGCAGGAATGTTACCTTCTGTAGCAATATCGTCGGAAAACTCTTTTGATATTCAGACCTCGGAATCCAGGCTTTATACGGGCGCAACACGTAGTGGCACCAATGCATCAAGTACCAGGCTTGGTGTAGCAGCGGAAGCTAACTGGACCGTCTTCGACGGTTTTACCATGTTTGCCCGTCGCGACCGGTTATCTCTCCTTGCATCAATGAGTGCTTCTGATACAAGATTTTACATTGAACAGACCCTGAGCGACCTGTCGAAATCCTATAACCTGCTTATCAGGGAATTTTTAATCCTTGATCTTTACCGTAAGCTTATCGAAGTGTCAGAATACAGGCTGAACCTTGAAGATCGGAAACTAAAACTGGGTGCTGGAAATGCTCTGATGTATAACCAGGCTCTGATAGATTATAATGCCGACAGTTCTCTGCTTTTACAGCAGGCATACAAAATCAGGGAGCAACAGATCAGAATAAACACAATCATCAATCGCAATCCGGAGGCTGCTCCGGAACCTGACAGTATTGTTATCATCCTGGATGGTCTCCGGCCATCAGAACGGTTAATTGAAATGGCAATGCGCTACAGCCCTGAACTTGAACGATCTCAATTTGAGGAGATGCTTGCTGAAACAGAAACCAAAATGGAGAAAGGGCTTAGGTATCCTGAGGTTAGCCTTTTCAGCAATATCTATCTTAACTATCAATCGAGTGAAACCGGTATTGTTGAATCGGCTCATAGCAGAGGCGGTCAAATCGGCTTGCGGGTAAGATTCAACCTGTATGATGGGGGTCGACAAAATTCACGTATCAGCAATGCATTGTTATCTCAGAATTCGGCAATTCTACAAAGATCAGAGGCCGTAAAAAGACTGGAAGCAGAATTATTACGCCTTGTTTCCTTATATGAAAATCTGGCAGATCAGCACAGGATATTGCTCACAAGCACTGATGCTGTTGAGAAGTCACTGGCAATAGCCTTTGAACAGCTACAGGCAGGAGCCATTAACGGTTACGAATTCAGGTTGACCCAGCTTAATGCTTTGCACGTCAGGCAACAGCTCATCGACATTAAACTTGCAATGAAAACCATAGAAACAGATGTATACCGGATTTGTGGAGAACTTACCGAAAAAATGATGAACACCAAGTAGATACTTTTCCGATCTTTGCATAAAGGCAAACAATTTATTTGTGATGAAAAAAATTGCAGTCTGCACATTAGCTCGTTCGGAATATGGCCTCCTAAAGCACCTGATCATACACGCTGCTGCAAAATTTGACACATTTCTGATAGCCGGAGGTTGGCATTTGTCTCCTGCCTACGGATATACTATGCAGGAGGTGATAGATGATGCCCTTTTACCTGCCGAAAGAATTATAAGGGCAGATTTCAATTTCGGAGAGCTTTCGGATATCCCACTCTCACAGAATATTGCAAACGGGCTGGTTTCTGTTGATAACATCCTGAAGTCGGAAAACTTTGATGCAATAGTCATTATGGGCGATAGATCTGAACTGTTTGCCTTATCAATAGCCTCTATGCTTCACAAAGTTCCCCTGGTTCACATCAGTGGCGGAGAGATCTCTGAAGGAGCTATTGACGAAAACATAAGACATGCAACCACAAAACTATCACACCTTCATCTTGTAGCAAACGAGGTGTGTGCAATGAATGTAAGCCGGATGGGTGAAGAGGACTGGCGGATAGTTGTTACAGGTGAACCCGGTATTGACAATATTTATCATCAGGATCAGGCATCACCTTCAGATATTAAATTTCGTTTTGGCATTGACCTGTCCCGGCCACTTCTGTTGGTGACTCTTCACCCCTCTACTCTTGAGCCCGGTGTTCCGCTAAGGGAACAGTACAGCTCCCTGCTGAAGGTACTGGAGTCTCTCACTAAATATCAGATCATTATTACTGCACCATGTGCTGATGAAGGATCGACTGAAATGATAAATGCCTATAAAAATGCTGCTGCATCAAATCCTCATATTTCCTATATACCTCATCTCGGTAGCCGCTATTATCTCACCCTGATGCGCTATGCAGCAGCTTTAGCCGGGAATTCATCCAGTGGCTTTACCGAAGCTCCTTCCCTTTCCGTACCGGTTGTAAACATAGGAAACCGCCAAAAAAACAGAATGTCTTCAGAAAACATCATTCATTGCGGCTATGGTTATGATGAAATAAAGGAAGCATTGAAGAAAGCTACTGACAGAACCCATAAGAAGCTTTGTGCCGAAGCTTTCAACCCATTCGATCCTTATAAAGATGGGAACAACAGCCTTAGAGCCGTAAGTTCTATCGCGAATTTTCTTGAATATATGCCACCGGAAAAGTTACTGGTTAAAAAATTCGATACCAACACCAATTCTGACCTATGGAACACACTCCTGAAAAAGCCGGCAGGCAATCCACCCTCATAATTGCGGAGGCCGGTGTTAATCACAACGGTGATCCGGACACCGCTCTCAGGCTTTGTGATGCAGCAAAAGATGCAGGAGCAGATATTGTGAAGTTTCAGACCTGGAAAACCGAATCGCTGATGCTTGACTCTACTCCACTGGCAGAGTATCAGAAGTCGGAGGATATGGCAGACGGATCACAATTTGCAATGGCAAAAGCGCTGGAACTCCCTTACAATGCTTTCATAAAAATACGTGATCATTGCAGTAAAATCGGGATAGCGTTTCTCTCTACACCTGATGAGGAGGATAGCCTTGATTTTCTCACTGATATTATGGGTTTGGAAATGATAAAGATAGGCTCAGGGGAGGTTACCAATATCCCTTTTCTTTCCAGAGCAGGCATGAAAAAAAAAGATATAATACTTTCTACCGGGATGTCAGCACTTGTAGAAGTTGAGGCGGCATTTGCAGCATTAAAGGATAACGGAGCACGTTCTATAAGCCTGTTGCATTGTACCAGCAACTATCCTGCTCCTTACAGGGAGGTGAACCTCAAAGCGATAAAGAGCCTGAAGGAGCACTTCGGTGTGCCTGTAGGATATTCTGATCACACAGAAGGTATTGAGGTTGCGATTGCTGCTGTAGCACTGGGTGCTGTTATCATTGAGAAGCATCTTACCACAGGCCGTTCCCAGCCCGGCCCTGATCACAAGGCAAGCATCGAACCCCATGAGTTTAAAAGGATGGTTGATGCAATCCGTAATATAGAGGAGGCTCTCGGTGATGGCATAAAACGCTCTCAGCCATCTGAGGAGGTTATCCGCAAAGTGGTTTGCAAAATGCTTGTTGCCAGAACCTTTATAAATAAAGGTGAAGCTTTCTCGACAACGAATGTGGTTGGCATGCGTGCCGGCATGGGAATCCCTGTTTTTCAATGGTCTTTGATTGAAGGGAAACCGGCTTCCCGTGATTATTCACCACGCGATATCATCGAAATTCCATGAGTACACGTAAGATATTAATCTTAGGTGTAAGTGAGGAGATGATCCCTCTGATGGCACTTGCCAGAAGCGACGGTTACCATGTTTTGGGAACCGACAGGAATTCAAAATCACCCGGACTTGCTATGGCTGACACCCCTTTTGTGATGGATTCCTCAGACTTCAAAATGGTGATAGAAATAGTTAACAAACACAAACCTGAAGCAATACTCACCAGGTCCGAACTTCTTCTTCCGGTGGTGGCTGAGGTGTGTGAACTCAAAGGGCTGCCCGGCCCTTCATCACAGGTTGCCGAGATGTCGGTCGACAAATATATTTTCAGAAAGAGGATGTCAGAGGCGGGGTTGCGGACTCCGGCTTTTGTGTCACCCGAAAGCCCCGAAGAAATTACTGCAGCTCTTGAACTGACAGGGCTACCAGCAATTGTAAAGCCAATTGACATAGGAGGTAGTGCTGGTGTGCAGCTTGTAAACACCCTGAAGGAGGCTACAGAGGCCTGGATACAAGCCTGCTCCCTTTCCGTATCAGGTAAAGCGCTTATCGAAGAACTGATTCAGGGTAGAGAATTCAGTGCAGAAACCTGGACGGAAAATAACCTTACACATATAGCAGCCATAACGGCAAAAGTTGTATCAAACAACGGCCATTTCGTGGAGCTGAGGCATACAATCCCTGCGGAACTTATGAATGCAGAAAGGCATGCCATCGAAGAGGAGGTTCAGAAGATGTCCTCAGTGATGGGACTAAACACCTGCATTACGCACACAGAGGTGATGCTGACGGCATCAGGGCCGGTAATAGTCGAAACCGGTGCCCGGCCGGGTGGCGATATGATAGGGTTGACTCTTGTTGAAATGGCCACAGGCATTAATATGAACAGGATAATGCTGAACCTTGCGCTTGGTAAACCTGTGCCTCAATTTCAGCCAACCTTTATGGCAGCTGCAATTCAGTATGTTGCAACATGCAATAAAACAAAAGCTGCTTCAATGCATGATTCTTTAATTAAAGATGATAACTTTGCCCGATATCAAATCCTGAGGGAGGATGATCCCGGGAAGCTGGAAGCCTCTTCCGACAGGCTGGCTTATTACCTTTTCCGGGCTGCTGACCTGAGGTCGCTGAACCGTACATTATCATTGTTTGATGACAGATAACCGGGGCCACCTGGCCATCATACCCGCAAGAAGCGGATCGAAGGGAATCACTGATAAAAACATCAGGATGCTGGGTGGATTACCCCTGCTGGTATGGAGTATCAAAACAGCCATCGTTTCCGGATTGTTCAGGCGGATTATTGTTTCCACCGACTCGGATGAATATGCCTCAATTGGTAAAAAGTACGGAGCAGAAGTCCCCTGGCTGAGAAGGAAACATCTTTCGGAAGATGATACCCCGACAGCACAGGTAATAAAAGATGTTATTGAAAGATATGAAACCGCAGGTGAAACCTTTGATACAATAACCCTTCTGCAACCAACATCCCCTCTCAGGTCTGCTGATGACATTTTACAGGCCCACAAATTGTTGACAGAGAAAAAAGGCAACTCAGTGATAGGGGTAACCACCTGTGACCATCCCCCTCTGTGGTGCAATACTTTGCCGGGGGATCATTCACTTGAAAACTTTATACCTCCCGAAGCGATGGTTCCAAGGCAGAAGCTGCCAATTTTTTACCGGATCAACGGAGCTGTTTATGTTGCTAATGTGGAGGCTTTCAAGAAACATGGAACATTTCTCTGCCCCGGCAGCTATGCCTTGATAATGCCCGCTGAAAGGTCAGTGGATATTGATAACGAAACTGATATGCTGCTAGCAGAGACAATAACAGGACAAGATAATTATATTAAACCATGGATACGCTGATAATAGATCAGACATTACCCATCCGGAAAGCTCTGGAGATACTTGACGGCAGTCATACAAAAACCCTGTTCGTTGTTAACAGCAACAATAAGTTGCTGGGAAGCCTCACTGATGGTGACATAAGAAGATGGATCCTCAGGAACGGAAGTGTTAGCGGAACTGTTGTTGAAGCCTGCAATCCCAGGCCTTTTGTGCTAGTCCACCCGGTCGACAGGGTTAAAGCATTAAAAATAATGAAGGAACAGCATCTGCAAGCCGCTCCTGTTGTTGATGAGAACAAAATTGTAATTCATGTAGTACTCCGGAATGAACTTTTGGGAGGTGCTACTCTGTCTGACAGGTTGCTGACAGATGTTCCGGTAGTGATAATGGCTGGTGGGAAAGGCACCCGGCTTGATCCTTTTACCCGCATTCTTCCAAAACCTCTTATCCCAGTGGGAAATCAACCGGTTATTGAACTCATAATGCAGCAATATGCAAGGTTCGGTGTAAACACATTTATAATCTCCCTGAATCACCAGGCCAGGCTTATACGGGCATATTTCGAGGAACAACAGTACCCTTACAATATAAGTTTTATTGAGGAGGATATGCCCCTGGGTACCGCAGGTGCACTTAAGATGCTGGAAGAGAGGTGCACAGGAGACCTCTTCCTAAGCAACTGCGATGTGATTATTCAGAGTGACTATACCGAAATGATGAAATTCCATCGTGACGGAGGATTTGACCTGACAGTTACGACAGCGGTGCATCATTATGCCATCCCTTACGGTGTTTGCGAAGCAGCTGAAAACGGTCAACTGATACGCATCACGGAGAAACCTGAATATACAATGTTGATAAACACAGGAATGTACATTCTCAAAAGCAACGTACTCGCTTTGATACCCGCAAACGAAATGTTTCATGTTACAGACCTTATTGCAAAGCTAATGCAGCAAAACAGGACCGTGGGTGTGTTCCCTGTTCCTCAGGATGCATATCACGATATCGGTCAATGGGAAGAATACCGCAAGTCACTGCCATTCCTAACATGATATTTATCATCATTCAAATGTCAAACAATACCAAAGCCGGCAGTTGATGAGTGCAGATCCATTGATTTTTATACCGGTTGAATCAAAAAAACGTGAATTTGACGGCAAGGTGCTGCTGGCTTCGGCTTTACTCAGAAGAGGATTCAGGGTAATGCTTGGAACCAAGGTTGGAGTTCACCGTGAACTGATATATACCAGAAACGCGATCTACCTGGCAAAAAGTGCATCGAACGAAAACCTTGACCTATACAGGCATTTGAAATCTCTCGGACACAAACTGGTGGTGCTGGATGTTGAAGGAGGTGCACTTACAAAAGAGATAAGAAATGATCTACTAAGATCATATCAACCCGAAGCATCAGAATTCTTCGATTATTTTTATGTTTTTGGCGACAAAATAAGAGAAGCTGTAATTAATGAACTCGATTACATAGATCCCGACAAGGTAATTACAACCGGTGAACCGAGGTTTGATCTTTTGCGACCCGAATATGATAATTTCTATGCCGGTGAGATAAAAAGGATTGGTGATTTATATGGCCGTTTCATTCTGATCAATACCAGCTTCGGTTTTTCAAATTCGATTCTGGGAGAAGAGGGAATACAAAGGCTTCTTGAAAACACCACCGACATTCCTGATGAACAAAGGCCTTTGTATATTCTCAAGTTTGAAACCGGCAAACAGCTATTGCTTGATTTTGCTGATCTTGCAAAACACCTGGCATCTGAATACCCTGAACTGAATATCGTTATAAGGCCTCATCCTGACGAAGATCCCTCAACGTACATGAAGCTAACCGAAGGTGTTCGGAATATTCACGTTAAATGCGAGGGTAATGTTCATCCATGGATAAGGGCATCGGTTGGTGTGATTCATCACGACTGCACTACCGGCCTCGAGGCGGTTATGTCTGCAAAACCGGCAATATCATACTTGCCTAGTATTGAGGAGTCAATCACTGCCTGGCTCCCTGTTTATCTGAGCATCGAATGTAAAACATGTCAGGAGGTAAGTGCAGAGGTTGGGAAGATTTTATTAAGGCCTGATGAACCCTGGTATCCCGGTGAAGAGAAAGCAGAAGTTTTTACAAGTTATTTCAGAAATTATGCGGAGCCGGCCAATACATTGCTCGCCTCTTCTCTGAATGATGCCTACCAGGGAATATGCACCACTTTTAAGCCTTCCCCCTCTCTTCTGAAGGAGCGTTTGCATTCAAGGATAAGGATCCATAGATACAATCGCAATAAACAGCCGGGTAAGAGGGAGAGATTTATGTCAGTATCTGTTGATGAAGTCAAAGAAAAACTGTCCCTTGCAGGTATAGAATCAGTCGGTTCAGAAATTTCAATTAGGGTCTTGGGGGGCAATGCAATTCTTCTCGCAAAGTCGCGAAAGCCATGATCAGGAAATTATTACGGAAAATATCGCCCCGCTGGCTGATAGCGACAGGAAGAAATTGCGGAGGATTTAACCGAAACACTTCTCTTTTTGCCGGCAAGCTTGCAGACAAGGAAATTACCGATGAGGAGTGGCTGAAACTGGTCAATGCCCTAATCTTCTACAACGGAGTGCGTAAATCAACAAAGTTTTGGCGCAATGCCCCTGTTCTGGAAAAACTTCTTTCGGACAAGACTTTGCAATGGAACAATAAGCCAATAAGGGTACTTGACATAGGATCTTCGGTTGGTATTGATGCAATTGGCAATTTAGAGGTTCTGGAGAAATATACTGAAGTTAATCAATATGTTCTGGGGGATCTGTTCACGGCATTAGAGTATGATGTTTCCGGGCAAAAGATATTTGACCAGGATGGCAGGCTGGTACAGATACTTCTTGATAACTGTTTTGTGAACCTTAATTTTGAGTTCAAATATTACCTGGAACCTGTTTTTCATATATTAAATCTGATAAAAACCTGGAAGATAAGAAATCGCAATACAGCCATTACCCCTCCGGCAGGAGGCACGATTCCTATTCCTCTGATATACCCTCCTGTGATCAGAAACCCTCTTTTTCATTCATCCAGAATAAATGTATTTGAACCACTGGATGAGAAATTTGACCTGATTATTTGTATGAACCTGTTACAAACAAGATATTTCAGCCGGAGTATGATTGAGTTGGGTAATATGAACCTTGCCGGAGCACTAACATCTGGAGGCATTCTTGTTACAGGTGTTACAGACAGTTACAGGATTATAAAAACATCAGAAACATTAAAAGAAGCTCAGGCAAAACATTAAAGCGAGAATGCATTCATCAAGATAAAGACAATAATGCGTGGTTTATCATTCTATATAAGGAAGCTGGCAACGGGAAGCCTGGCCATGTCGCTTGAAAAAGCAACCCAGAATATGGTAGGGTTAGTTCTACTGCCAATATTTGCTATCTTCCTGTCGCCTGAAGATTTTGGTACCCTCTCTATGCTTACCCTTGTAGTGACTGCTCTGGGGCTGATATACAACCCCGGAACACTTTCTGCAGCCGGCAGGCTATATTTCGACACAACCGACGAGAACCAGAGGCGGGAGATCTTTATTTCCACCCATACCTTTTTCCTTCTTCTGCCTATTCCCTTTACAATAATTATATGGATCTTCGGAAATCAGATATTCAGCAGGATCTTCACCGAATTTGAGTTTATGCCATACGGCTTTTTGGGGGTGATACTGGCATTCTTTTCACAGCCCAAGCGCATCTGGGCTGAGTATATGATTGTTAAGTACAAGGTGGTCTCTATGGCAATAAGTACTTTTGTTGCATTCATCGCCGGATCAGCGATTTCTATTGTTTGTATTGTCTGGCTCGACATGGGGGTCATGGGAAGGGTTATAGGTATGTATGTTGCCCCGGTTTTTCTCTTTGTGATATCTGTGATCACAATGAGGCGGTATGCCGGTGGTATGACAAACTTCAGCACTATGTTCAGAGTTGTCAAATTCGGGCTTCCCCTCATCGGAGCAATCTGGGCTTACTCAATTCTGCAATATACCGGGTCGTACCTACTTGAAAGGTATATGAGCCTCACTGAAGTTGGCATATACAACATCGCCTACCGGCTGGCAGGCATTCCTATGTTTATAACTCTTGGTTTCAGGCAAATGTGGAATCCGGTGTTTTACGAAAACATGCTTTCTGCCAATTACAGGGTTATTACCCGCCTCATGTCAATATTTATTTTGATGATGACCCTACTTTGTGGAGTAACCATTCTTTTTGCCAAAGAGGTAATTATTCTTCTTTTTGATGAACGATATACACCCGCAATACCTGTAATAAGCTGGATTGTCCTGGGGGTATTCCTTCTGGGGTTGCTTCCCCTTTCCAATGCTTTCCTTGGTTTTGCAAAGAAATTCGGCCTCACCTCATGGATAGCAATCGCTTCAGGTGGCGTGAATGTCATCCTTAACATATTGCTGATTCCACCTTACGGGGTAAGAGGTGCCGCCTTCGCCCTTATTGCTTCATATGCAGTGTATTTCGGCGGTGGAATCCTGTTCTGCTATCGTGATTTTACCAAAGTTGCAAATTTCAGGGCACTAATAATGACCATTTTATTTTTTGTTCCTGCAATGGTTTTTTCTGAATTTACTCTCAATCCAGAATTTAATATTACGGAGCTTATCGTTAAAGTTTTCTTTATAGCTTTTTGGATAGTAGCTGTTTTTAAATTTGGTTTTGTGTCTTTGGATGAAGTAAAGGCTATGATAAACAACATAACACAAAGGTTGAAAAACAGGAAAACAGTTGAAAATGAAGATGAGTAATATTACCCTTGGGTTTCCACGGATGCATTTTGAGGTCGGTGAAAAACGCGACTTTACACCGGATATGTTCAAGCGTTTATCGCGACATAAAAATACAATAGTGATTCTTGAACATGGATACGGGTCAAAACTCGGATTCACCGAAGAAGATTACATACGTGCCGGTAGAAATATAACATTTGGCGATTTAGAAGCTGCCATGTCAGCCTCGCTAGTAACTGTTATCCGCACACCACGGATGAACGAACTATCACTTCTCAAAAAGGGCAGCATTCTTTTCTCAATGCTGCATTATCCTACCCACAGGAATAGAAACGAGCTTCTTTTAAATTCAGGCATACGTTGTTTATCCATGGATTCTCTTACAGATGATTTCGGCACCCGGTACATTCAGGACTTTAGTGGCACTGCCCGAAATGCTCTTTACAGGTCATACGAGCTTTGGAAAACTCTCGGCAACAACATTGATGTTGAGCTTGTAAATGTTACCATTATTGGTACCGGAGGCATGGGAAGGGTTTCTGCCAATGAGGCAGTACACTATGCAGGTTCTGAAATGCCTTTTAAACCATCGGTTCTGGTGCGCATGGTCGGCAGGAATACCACCTCCAACGTACCGCTTATAAAATCTGTACTTTCCGTTACTGACATTCTTGTCGACACCACTCTGAGGTACGATACAGCGCAAATTATTATATCCAATGACTGGATAGGGCTAATGCCTGAACACTCAGTAATCACAGATATCACTGCCGATGATTATGACCTTGCCGTCTCTCCGGTTCAGGTAAAAGCAATTGAGGGAATACCTACCGGAAACCTTGACCAGACCCTTTTCATGCCCGATGACAAAGCCTGGGACAGCCTCCCCGAACAGGTTTCTTCGACCTGCCGCCGCCCTGTGATAAGCTGCTATTCATGGCCGGGTGCAGACCCTATTGGCTGCCTCAGTAAATATGAAAATCAGATGCTCCCTTTCATAGATCTCATTATTGAAAATTTTGATGTAAAACCAGACACCCATAGCCATAACCCTTTTGAGAGGGCAATGGCAAGGGCTGCTATGGGTTTCTGAATAGGTTAATTAAATCATAAAAGCTTGGAAGAAAAACTAACACTTGGCATATTTACTGAACCTTCGGGTTGGGAGGAGAACTACATCAAAGCATGTGAGGAACTTGGTGTCCCGTTCCGTGTAATCGATATCCTTGCTCCTGACTGGTGGAACAGGGTTGTATCAACTCCGGTTGATGGTTATCTGATAAGGGCTGCTGGCGATAACGAGGTGCGGAAGCAGCTTTATAATGAACGCCTCTGGTTCATTGAGCAGCACACCGGAAAACCTTTTTACCCGAACTATACCGGCATATTGCTATACGAGAACAAGCGTATGCAATCATACTGGATGAATATCAATGATATACCCCATCCTGAAACACATATCTTTTATCGCAGGAAGGATGCTCTTGATTTCATCCAAAACAATGATGTATGGCCGGTTATATCAAAACCCAACCTAGGAGGGGGTGGCGAAGGTGTAAAGGTGCTTAAAACGCCGCGACAAGCTGCAAGAATTGTCAGCAAAGTCTTTACAAGATTCAAATTCTTCAATCCGGGACTTACCCGTTGGAAGAAATGGAGAAAGATCAGGATTCCGGTTATGGATGATCGGCAGCACAACTATCTCATTTTTCAGCAGTACATCCCTTCGAAGTGGGAATGGAGGATCATCAGGGTTGGCAATTGCTACTTCGGTCATCAGAAACTTGAAAAGGGTGGCTTACATTCGGGCAGCGGAAGGGTTGGACATATTGATCCGCCAAAAGAGTTGTTTGAGCTTGTAAACGACATAGGTTTGAAAAGCGGAATAAGGGCAGTTAATGTTGATATTCTTGAAGGAGTGGACGGCAAGTATTACGTTAATGAGATCCAGACCTTCTGGGGTGGCAGAAAACCTTTTCAGATGAAGATCAACGGTGAGTCATGCATGTACATCCGTGAGAACAATGACTGGAAACTTGTTTACGGGCTTTTTCATCAGAACAGGGGATGCAACCTCAGGGTAGCAGACTTTGTAGAACAGCTAAAAGAGAACAAAACCGGACAGTCATGAAACGGATTTACAATATCATCCGAAAGATAAGGATCCTGGCAGGATTCATCATTGTCAGAAAGATAGTATCAGAATATTATCCCGATGGCAGACCAAAAACCATCATAAGGTATCGTGGTGAGGGGCGGTTTATAAGGGAGATGTCGAGGCGAAACTTGTGATTTCCAATCATTAAAAGAAATCTACATCCGGCAATAATGTCAATATCAAACAATAAAAAGCTACAGAATTTAAAAGCCCTTGTGCCAAAACCGCTTTTTGAGCCGATGCTTAACCTTTACCATAAGTTAAGGAGCATTGGTTATGCCGGCAACAACTTCTTCTGCCCTGTATGCGGCACAGGCCTCCGCTCTTTTAAATCCGGCCTCTGCCCATTCTGTGGCTCAGGAAAAAGGCACCGCACATTATGGATGTTCCTCACCAGAAAAACAAACCTTTTCTCAGCCAGGCTCGAGGTACTCCATTTCGCTCCTGAGCATTGTATGGCAAAGCACCTCAGCAAACCTGTCAATATAAAATATCTGTCGGCTGACCTGGGTTCTCCACGGGCGATGATGAAGCTGGATATGACAAACATAACCTTTCCCGATGAATCTTTTGATGTTGTAATCAGTAGTCATGTACTTGAACATGTTATCGACGACATCAGGGCAATGCATGAGTTGGTCAGGGTTCAGAAAAGCAGTGGCTGGTCAATACATATTGTACCGATTGACCACTCAAGGGAAACCACCCTGGAAGACCCTGCAATAAACACCCCTGAAGAGAGGAACAGGGTTTACGGCCATTACGACCATAAGAGGATTTACGGCAGAGATTATAAAAACAGGCTTGAATCGGTTGGATTCAGGGTTGAGGTCTTCACAACCAAAGATTTCTGCACCGGCGAAGAGATCTCACGGATGGGACTGTTCGACTTTACTGAGATATATTACTGCACAAAAGGCCAGAAAATCTCTGACTAAATACAGCCCTTTAATACCGGCCAGACTTCTTCCCTCTGTTCTGCCTGATTATGAATATTTAACAATTCAGAACCCTGTTTCGGTCAAAAACCGTAACTTTGCAGCCAGTTTTAAAGATCACAATTTTTTGGTTTAATGGGTATAGCAAAAATAATCATCCTTTTCCTCCTGCTCCTTGTTTCTGCATTCGATTCTACGGCACAGTTTGAAACCGGCGAACCCGTTTCACTCATTGATCAGATAATAGCTGACAGCAGGATGTATCTCGGCAAACCATACCGGCACAGAACACCTGAGGGGCGTGTGCTTGATTGCAGTGGTTATATGTCGCATATTTTTTCAAAACATGGTATCCATATTTCAGGGGCCAGTCATTCCGTTGCGAAGGGTATGATTCGTATCCCACTGGATGAGGTTCAGGTTGGCGATCTGCTGTTTTTCAAAGGAAGGAATGTAAACTCATCTAATGTCGGGCATGTATCGATGGTAATAGAAAAAGATGGCGACAGGCTTAAAATGATACATTCATGCCAGAGGGGAATACTGATTGATGATTATCCGATGCCATATTATAGCAGGCGTTATCTTTTTGCCGGAAGGGTTCCTGAGATTGATCAGTACCAAAGGCAGAAATTATCAGGCAAGATTCAGTCTGATAGTATTTTAATAAAGACTACCGGGGTACCTGACGAGACCATACGAATAGATATCATTGCATCCCCCAAAAGCCCCCCTCCTTTTGTAACGGTTATCGGTGTGGGTGACATCATGCCTGGTACCAATTATCCCTCTGCCCAATATCTTCCGCCGAATGACGGAAAAGATATTCTGGAGGCTGTATCTGACATCCTGAGGGATGCGGATGTAACATTCGGAAATCTCGAAGGGGTTCTGTTAACCGGTACCGGCCCGGCAAAAAAATGTTCGAATCCGAACATATGTTATGTTTTCAAAACGCCGGAACACTATGTAAACTACATCCGTGATGCCGGGTTCGACGTATTGAGTGTTGCGAACAATCATTCAGGTGACTTCGGGGATTTGGGAAGACGGAGCACGGTGAAAACACTTGAGGGAGCAGGCATTAATTTCGCCGGGTTTGCAGATTATCCTTATACTGTTTTCACCAAAGACTCGATTACATACGGTTTTTGTGCATTTGCGCCCAATAACGGCACAATCCCTTTGAACAATTACAGCAGTTTAATGCAGATTGTCAGTCATCTTGACACGCTTGCAGACATCGTGATTGTGTCCTTCCATGGTGGAGGCGAGGGGGATGCATTCAGAAAGATCACCCGTAAGAATGAATTTTTTATAGGGGAAGACAGGGGGAACCCTTATGAATTTGCCAGAGTAGCAATTGACGCCGGGGCCGATATAGTTTTTGGTCACGGGCCTCATGTCACCAGGGCAATAGATCTTTATAAAGACAGGTTTATAGCCTACAGCCTCGGGAATTTTGCTACCTACGGAAGATTTAACCTTACCGGTTCAAAAGGGTTAGCTCCGATAATCAAGGTTACCGTAAACCTTGACGGCTCCTTCAAAGAGGCTCAGATCATTTCCGCAAAACAGACAGGGAGAGGCATTCCGGTTCCTGACGAAGAGGGTAAGGTTTTAAAGGAAATCATTTCGCTTACAAAGGGAGATTTTCCTGAAAGCCAACTAATGATTTCCGAAGATGGTAAGGTTGTTGCCCGACCACCGCAAATCACTGATTCAGAGAATCAATAAAAACAGATGTATTTCCTTGATTTACCGCGTTTCAGCCTTGGGTTTCTGCCAACACCTTTGCATAAGCTCAAAGCCCTTTCGTCTTACCTGTCAGGGCCTTCGATATTTATCAAACGTGATGACCTCACAGGCCTTGCGTTTGGAGGCAACAAGACCCGCAAGCTGGAATTCCTCATCGGCAATGCGGTTGCACAGGGTTGCGACACGGTTATAACCGGTGGTGCCATACAATCTAATCATTGCAGGCAAACAGCTGCTGCTGCTGCTGCTGCCAACCTCGATTGTCATCTTGTTATTGCAGGTGAAGATATTTCTCACCCAACCGGTAATCTACTGCTTGACATTCTGCTTGGAGCCATAATTCACTGGAGCGGAAAGTTCAGAAAAGGGGAATTGATACCGGAGGTTGCTGATTCATTGAAGAGTACAGGCAGAAAACCTTACCTGATACCCTATGGTGGATCAGACCGTACAGGTGCCCTGGGTTATGTTGATGCAGTCGGAGAGCTTGTAGGCCAGGCAGAATTGTACAACCTGAATTTCAGTCACGTTGTTTTTGCATCAAGTTCCGGAGGCACCCAAGCCGGAGTCCTGGCAGGAAAAAACCTATTTCGGCAGAACTTTGATGTTATAGGTGTGCAGATAGACAAAGAACCTGTTGAGGGGCTTCCGCTGGAAGACAAAATCAATGAAATATTTTCCGGACTGGCCGACATGCCGGGAGCCAGTAAGAGATGGGAACCGGGAAATATAATCCTGGTAAAGAGCTACTGCAACGAGGGTTATGGCGTTGTGGGCAAGGCTGAAAAAGAGGCAATTCAACTTCTGGCAACGCTTGAAGGTATTTTTCTCGATCCTGTTTACACCGCCCGGGCAATGGCAGCATTGATAGACAAGATCAGGAAAAAAGAATTTGACAAGGATGACACGATCCTCTTCTGGCACACCGGTGGAACACCTTCATTGTTTGCATACTCTGAAGAACTCTCAGGTATTCAGAATCTGACAATGATTCCCTGATTCAATTTTTCATCAATCATTTATATGCTGCATTTAAGTCAAACCATCTATATTTGGCATTGATTATTGGTTTGAGTCTGATAAAAAAAATGAAAAACTGTATCCATTTCGAAGAGTAAGTGAAACTAAACGATGACTATTTCGTTATTGAACAAACTTAACCACAGAGATAGCTGAGATTTTCGCAGAGGTCGCAAAGAGCTATTTTTGAAGGCTGTACAATTTGTTGCCAAAATGTCAATACTGTTCTTCGTTGTGTTCTCTGCGCAACCTTTGCGAACTTATATGTTTGCAACGAAATTAAGGAATTTTATGAGTGGGCTCAAAATTAATTTAAATATTTGAATACCAATATGTAATGAAGCCATTACTGCAGAACAGATATTACTTGCTCGAAAAACATGGTGGTAACATTTCTGTTCGCACCCCTGATAAGAGAGTTGTCATAAAAAAGATAACCTGCAGTGCCTGTTTCAAGGCTTCAGATCAAAAAACACATCACTTCAGGTTTAAATCCGGAAGCATTAACATCGATAATGAATCGTTTATTTGTAAAGCAGAATATCAAAACAACTGGTTCAGGATTAGTCTTATTCTTGAATGTTCAGATTATTCTCCGGAGATAAAAACCACAATAATATACACATGGCATGGAGAACCGCCCGAAGAGCTTATAAATAAAAATTCCTTTTTGAAACCCGAATACATTTCTGTTGACCTGCATTTTCCTCTGAGTCTGGGATTAAAAAACCTTTACCTGAAAAACCGCACTTACAGAAAGGTGCCTCCTCTTTTCCCTGTTTGGCTTGACAAACAAGGGCTAACTCTTGGGAGAAAAAACGGACTCTTTCACATTTACCATATACCTGAAGTTTCTTCGCTTCTATATCGCCGTTGGCCCCACAGGTTAACCATTTATGCAGATCATGCACATGATCACAGGTTTGTAAAGGCATCACTGTCAGGAGAAGACATTGTTTACACTGATTGCAGTCATACCATTCTGCAACGAGATGAGGAACACAGGGCAGTTTTCAGGTTTTATGCAGGAACAGCTCCGGAGGTTCAGCCGCTTCTTTGGCTGCACGGGCAGGGGCACGACGCATCCTTGATCTGGACATGGCACCCCGACAACAGTAACCTTGGTTCTACCCTTGCAGTAACATTTGGCACCTCAGAGGCTGACACCGATTCTCAACCCACCGGGGGTTTTGCTGCACATGGTATACCTGCAACCATGGGTGTATTCTATTCAACCGACAACGATCAGAACATCAGCCTCACAAAACACCCTGATTCTGACCAATATCTTAAACTCATAAAACGGCTACATAGAGATTTTGGCTTTGAAATCACCCCCCATTCAGCCTCAAGTAATATAAGCGACAAGGCCTTGGCTGACGAAGCTCTTGAATATTTTGCCTCTAACTTTGGCAACAGCAACTGGATAGATCATTCAGGCTATGTTCAAAGGTGCACCCTGTCAGGTGATGGCACCGACAATTCCTCTGAAAGTTATATCCTGGATCTTTTACAGAGACATGGCATTAAATACGCCTGGAATTATGGTTCAGAGCTTAAGTATCTTCCCGGCTTTGATTTTTATGACGATTCCAGCGGGCTTGATGTTCTCAAAACCGGCAAAACAGGTTGCCTGTCAGAGCACACACCCATCTTCTGGACGCACCACTCACTACTGAAACATGTAAAGACATGGAAGACAATACTGCTTGGCAGGTTACGACATTTCCCCGTCACCGGGCTACAATGGCTTGTTTTCTTTAAAAGGAATCTGCCACCTCTGATAAGAAACCATGGCGTTTCAATTATTCATGATTACCCTTGCTGGTCTTACAGGAAAAAATATTCCCACGGTAACGGTTACTTTATACGAGTATCAGATGCCGGAGTTGAAAGGTATATTTCTGATCCTGATTTTAATTCGCTGCTTGCAGATCTTAACCTGCTGGGGAGTGAGAAAAAACTTAATTGCACCACTGTAAAGAAATTTTTCGATTATATAACCTCTCTGGATGAGCTATCTTTCACTTTTCAGGACACTGGATGTTTCAGGCTGAAGAACAACAACATTAATGAAATAACTGCAGTTCTTGCATTTCCAGCAGCATCATCACCAAAATCCGAAAATCTTCAGTTTATCAGGCAAACCGATTGTCTGAGTCTTTACAGACTTCATCTCAGTCATGGTGCTTCAACAATAATAAGTACACATTAAAAAAATCACCATCTTTGCCTCAGGTTAATACAGCATTCAATGTTTAGTTCATTCCTGCTTGTAATATTCCTGACGGCACTGGCGATTTTCACCATTCTTAAGAAAGTCAACGCCCTGTACAGCCTCATGTTTGTTCTGTACTTTCAGGGCGTTTTTTCCATCCTGGACTTTCCTATGTCACTGGTAAAAACTATTATTGAAGTTCTTTGCTGGTTATTCTTTTTTATAGCTTTATTTAATCGAAATACTTTATCGCGATCCCTTCCGGGATTTTTTCTTTTTGGCCTTTTCACAATTTTCTATCTCACGGCCATTATTCTTACAAAAACAATGAACTTCGATGCTTATTCTTTTTACAGGCACTATCTTAACGGCTTCCTTTTGTTATCAGCGGTTTACATGTATCCTTTTGCACAATCACAGCTTTTCAGAATCAACAGGTTTGTATTTCTTCTTTTTATCCTGCAGGTATTTGCGTCTGTTTTTAAGTTGATTATTATCGGTCAATACGAGGAATTTGCCGGAACCATGGTGGTGAGCAACGGGTCAATGAACACTATCTTCCCATTGTTTGCCATTTGTTTTTTGGTGTTTGCATGGTTCAATATGGGGCGTAAGCGGAAATATATTCTTTATAGTTTTGGTTTCATTTTTATGGGATGGGTTGGGGGCAAACGGGGGATTTATTTTTATCTTATCATTTTGATTCTTATGATAATATGGAAAAGATTCAGGGATATGCGCAAGGGAAGTTTTCTCCCCCTTTCAGTAATAAGATTTACCCCAATAGGTATTTTGCTTTTTATTACCATCTTTTATCTGGGGGTAAGACTTACGCCAACCCTGAATCCTGACCATAAGACCTGGGGAAGATACGATTCAGAGTTTCTTGCTTCTTACCTTTACACCTATAATCTCGTTGACGAGAAGACCGGGGATTACCGGGGACGATTCGGCGGCACCTATGTGTTATTGCAGGATGCAATTTCTGGTGGAGGTCTCGCTCTGAAAAATCCAACTTTAAAGTCAAACATGGTAGGTTTTGGCCCCGACAAGATAGTAGGTGATGTAGGTATCAGGTATGAACGGCAGCGACAGATAGGTATTTTCCGACTTAGTGGCACCATTGCAACAGGGTTTACCAATGTTTTCATCGGTCTGGGACTTCTTGGGGTGATTTTTACTGTATGGTTCTTCATGTATTACAACCGCAAGGTCTCATTTGTCAGCAAGCTTCCTGGGCTGAACCCTTACTGGAAGACAATAGCATCAGCAACTTTCCTGCTTGGCCCCATTTTTCTGATGGACTTCTTTACCTACTCCACAAGCTTCAATACAAACAACACTTTATACATGACATACTTTTTCTTCTGCGGTCAATTATTAAAACCCGACCTCCTGACAACATACAACAATGAAAATTATCCTAAAAAGCTTTTTTAAATACTGAAAAGAGACACATTGAAACCCGCCATTTTATATATGCACAATACAGAGATCAGCTCAACTATGGCCAATCTGGTTCAGGTTGTTTCTATGTGTAATGCATGGCATACAGCAGGTTACGATGTCACTCTTATGCTGCGTTCAAAAAATATGGATGAGAATACTGCCACCTCCTATCTCGGTAGTCGCTTGGGAATGAATTGCAATATTAAAATAAAGCTGATAACCAGTTCACTTCCCGAAAGGATCAGCAGACATCTAAGCCCCTTTTCTATCAGGAAAATCATCAGTAAAACAAACCCTGATTTTTGTTTTGTTCGCGATCCGGTCTATTTCAACATGTCTGTAAGAGCGGGTAAACCAACTATCCTTGAACTACATAACACCAGGCTGCACATTGGGATAGAGTGGATCAACCGCATTTATCACCGGATGGTAATACGAGGCAGTAACAGCAAATTATGCCCTGGTGTAATCTCCATCAGTGAGGCACTGGCCACCTATTGGGAAAAGTGTGGTGTATCCCATGACAAACTTAAGGTTTTACATGACGGTTTCTCTCCTGAACTGTTCAGACAGATTCTTTCAAAGAGCGAAGCCAGATCACAATTTTCCCTGCCTGACAATAGAAAAATAGTTGTTTACACCGGTAATCTTCAGGCAAACAGAGGCATTGATTATATCCTTGATCTGGCCGGAATGAATTCAGAATTGCTTTTCGTTGTTGCAGGAGGTACACCTGCAAGAATTGACCATTATTCATACTTTAGCAAGTCGCGTAACCTAAGCAACATCTTGTTTCTGGGCCATATACCTCATGTTAAAGTCCCTGCACTGCTATATGCTGCCGACGTGTTGCTTGCCATGTGGTCGAAAAATGTACCCACTATCGGATATTGTTCCCCGCTCAAGGTTTTTGAATATATGGCAACCGGAATCCCGGCAGTTTATCCAGCATATCCCACTATCAGGGAGGTAATAGATGGTGGTATCAATGGTTTCCTGGCTGTTCCTGATGATTTGGAGTCGATGAATGTAACGTTGCATCGTGCTTTGTCTTTAACTGATGAACAGAAGGAGATTTTCTTAAAAAATTCCAGAAGCAGGGCATTTAACCAGTTTACCTGGACTGCCCGTGTAAAGGAGATTATAACTCTGCTTCCAGAAAACCTTAAAGTGCTATGAGAGTACTGTTTATATGCAGCGGTAATAATCCTCACTTCGGGACAGCTCCGTTCATAATTTCTCAGGCCATATCCCTTAGAAAAGCAGGTATTGATGTTGATATCTATACTCTTAAAGGCAAGGGGCTGAAAGGTTATCTGAGTAATGTAAGGCCTCTCAGGAGATTTATTGCCAGTAACAATTACGACGTTTTGCATGCACATTACACCTTCTGCGGATGGATTGCCAGGATTGCAGCCCCGTTTTATCCTCTGGTTGTCTCTTATATGGGATCCGACACCTATGGCAGTGTTGATCATAGAGGAAAAATGCGCCTGAAAAGTATTCCTATGATTTTACAGGGCATAGCTCTTAACCTCTTTGCGAATGCACTGATAGTGAAATCACCAAATCTGCTGAAGATGATTGTATTGAAGAAGAGGGCATCCGTTATTCCCAACGGGGTTGATTTTGATGTTTTCAAGCCTTTACCCATGGTTGAGACCAGACATAAACTGGGTCTTGCAGAAGATGGCAGATATGTTCTTTTTGCCGGGAATCCAGACGATCCAAGAAAAAACTTTGACCTGGCCAGGAGAGTCGTTGAGGTATGCTCGGGGGAGATTGAGTTGACTTTGCTTACACCATATCCCGTAAAACATCAGGATATGCCCTTGTGGTTTAATGCTGCCGACCTTCTTATCAGCACCTCATGGCTTGAAGGCTCTTCCAACGTGATAAAGGAGGCTATTGCATGTAACTGCCCAGTTGTTGCCACTCCAACAGGGGATTCTGAGTGGCTTCTGAAAAATATTAATGGAGGTTATGTGGCAGACTATGATCCCGATAAACTTGCAGTGTGTATCATTGAAGTTATTAGAAGCGACAGGAAATGTGATGGAAGAGAAATCAGGAGTGACCTGAACTCATCGGTGATAGCAGAAAAGATTATCGATATTTATAAAAAAGTTTTACAAAAAAAAGGATGAAAGGTGCAATAATTATTGAGGGCCATGTTCAGGGTTTGTCAAACGTCAGGTCAATGGGTCGGCTTGGGGTTCCTGTTTTCGTAATCAACAGGGAACGTTTCTGCATTGCCAGGTTTTCAAAATATTGCAAACGGTTTTTCACATGTCCACCTTACGATTCCAACGAACTGGCTGACTTCCTGGAAGATCTTGCCAAGAAGGAAAACCTTTCCGGTTGGATTATCTTCCCTTCAAATGATCATGCTGTGCTAACATTGTCGCGAAATCGCAAACGTCTGAATAAATACTTTACTTTTCTTCTGCCTGAACACGAAACAGTATGCCGTATTTATGACAAGATGGAATTGATGAAAACAGCTTCGGAAGCTTCTGTACCGATACCGGCTACCTGGCAGACAGAGGATGCAGATCCGGGACAAATTCGCTATCCCTGTATAATAAAAGGGAGGCATGGACTCCGTTTTTTCAAGGCAACCGGAACAAAGGCCATAATCTGCAATACTAGCGAAGAGCTTCGCAAGAATCTGTCTTTAAAAACAATAAATGAAGATCCCGGCATTGCAATGATACAGGAGGTGATCCCCTTCGACGGAACCAATCATACTGTATCTGTAGCAGTTTTTTGTGAAGATGGTGAAATCAGAACTCTCTGGATGGGCAGGAAGCTTAGGGAACACCCGTTAAGATTTGGAACAGCAACTCTTACTGAGAGTACTTATGATCCCCGCCTCAGGGAAATTACCGGGCTACTTATGCGAACCTTGAAATATCGCGGCATTGCTGAAGCAGAATTTATTTTTGACCCCATAGACAAAGATTTCAAACTAATTGAGATCAACACAAGGACATGGTTGTGGACCGGCCATGCTGCAGAATGCGGGATTGATTTTGCAGCAATCGCCTGGAGATACTGCACAGGTGAAAAGATCAACTGGCCTGAAGAATACCGTACCGGTCTGAAATGGCGTAATTTCTATACCGACACTTATTACGGCATTAAGGCTGTTTTCTCGGGTATGGTATCACTTTCAGCCTGGATTAATCAATTAAAAGGGCAAAAAATGCCAGCAGTATGGTCTTCGGATGACCCTTTACCTTTCATTATGCTTACTGCTTTCCTTCCATTACTCAAAATTCAACGATAAGGCTGCGATGATTCCAAACTATAAAAACCAGATATCGCTGAAACTGCTTTTAAGGCAGGCTTTTGTCAGACAGGGCAGAGAGAAATGTGAAGAATGGTTCAGGCAGCGTACCGGAAAAAAGCATATTCTGCTTACATACTCCTGCAGAAGTGCACTTTTTCTTGCTTATGCTGCATCTCAGCGAAGCGGCAAGGTTCTTACCAGCCCTCTGACATGCACATCAGCTATAGATCCTATTATCCTTGCAGACAAAAAAATAAAATTCTGTGACATTGAACCTGACACTCTCCTGATGAACCCTGATTTCGTAGATTCGGTGACAGATGCAGAATGTTCTTTTATTCAGGTTATACATCACGGCGGTTTGATGGCAGACATGGAAAAGCTCGACCATATTTCAAAGAAACACAACCTTATCCTTGTCGAAGACTGCGGACAGGCTTTCGATTCATCCCGAAATGGAATTCGGTCAGGAACATCTGGGGACATTATCTGTTTTTCGATGATCAAGAGCGGATATGGCATTGGAGGAGGTGTGCTGGCAACCGATGACACCAATCTTTTTGAAAAAGCAGGGGCAATTCAATCAACCTGGCGCAGGCCTGGATGGATTTTGCTAAAATTCCGGGTAATCAGGGCTTTGCTTGAAAACAAACGTCACTACAGTATCATCAATGCTATTTACAGCCGGCTTATGTCATCCAGGCCTTATAGAGGCAGCATGTACCACCCGGCAGTTTCTGCAGGCAGGTCTCTGCGTAGGCCTTCAGATCTATTTTTTCGCTTGTTCATTTTACAGACACAACGGTTTCATAAACTTCACGAAAAAAGAAGAGAGTGTGCCGCAAAGCTTTGCAGTGAACTAAGCAGTGAGGGACTTGTGATTGTTGATGGCAAACAATACGGTATTTCCTGTGCATTCGACAAGCTTTTCTGCCTACTTTCCAAACCTGACATACAACATGTTACGAAACAACTCAATTTTTTCGGAATAGAAGCAAGACACCTTGAAAACAAGCACGGTTCATTCAGACAACCCGGAATTTATGAATTGAATCAATTTGCCGGAATGGAAGGCCTTAACCTTTGCCATAATTATTTCAACCTTCATGACAAGGTGCTTAACCTGCCTCTTCATGAGGACATGAGCGAGTTGGATTATAATAAGATATCATCTGTTTTAAACGGAATATTAAATGAAGAAAATCCTGATTGACACCGGTCATCCTGCACAGATTCATCAGTTCAGGCATCTTGCAGGAATGTTGACTGAAGCTGGTTATACTGTTCTTTTTTTAGCAAGGGAAAAGGAGATCGCAAGGTACCTTCTTGAAGCATATAAGATTGACTATATTTTAATGAAGAAACCAACCGGAGGTATTGTAAGAAAGCTGCTCTATTTACCTGTTGCCTATGTTCAATATATAAAGATATTCAGAAAATTCAGGCCAGACCTTATCCTATCAAGATTTTCACTTCAGAGCTCACATCTTGCATGGCTCCTGCGCATTCCACACATTGCTTATACAGATTCGGAGTTCGTCAGGTTTATGGATTCATTCACAGTTCCGTTTGTAAAATCAAAGATAACCTCAACCTCTTATGGCCGTGACCTTGGGAGGCGGCATTATCGCGTCAACGCAAATACCGAATTGTTTTACCTGCATCCCAACAGGTTCAAGCCCGATTATGGCGTGCTTGAGATGCTTGGAGTGAAAGAGGGTGAGCCCTATGCAATTCTGAGATTCATATCCTGGAAAGCTCACCACGATGTAGGGAAGAGAGGATTATCCCATGAAATGAAGGAGAGGATTGTAGCCAAAATTAGAAGGAAAATGAAGGTTTTTATCACCTCAGAAATGCCTCTCCCACCCTCACTGCAACAATACAGCTTCAGGATACCGGCAGAGAAGATGCATGATGCGTTGGCTTTAGCTTCACTCTATGTGGGTGAAGGAATAACAATGACATCTGAGGCTGCTGTGCTTGGAACTCCTGCAATAAACATCAATCCACTTACGGTTGGCTATGTTGAAGATGAGGCAAAAGCAGGACTTGTGATTTCTTTGCGAAATGAAAGGGATCTGCCGGAAAAACTAGATCAGATTCTTGATAATCCACGAGCAAAGGAGGAGACTGCCCTGTTAAGGGATGAATATCTCAGTAAAAAATGTGACCCGGCAAGATTCTATTTCTGGCTTATCACGAATTATCCTGCAAGCATAAACGAGTTGGATAGAAATCCTGACATTGCAAATACATTTTGAATTTGGTCATGTTTTAAACCATCTTCTAATCATACCTATCAGCCTTAAAACTACCATTCACGTACATTGTTAATGATTCTGGTGAAAAGAAATTAAGCCCAATTGTTTTCGGTTATACAATATCATATATCTTTGGTTGTTAATTCCTAATCTGACAATATAGGTATAATGAACTGTAAACCTGTAGTATTACTTATTTTAGCATTTTGGCCATTCATCATATCAGCACAGCAGACTAAACCTGTTTTACCATCTGACAAAGCAATTGTTGGTGACACTGTCATAAAGTTAATCTGGAATCCTGTATTGGGTGGTGGGATTACTTACCAACTGCAATGTTCTTCAGATTCACTGTTCACTTCAACGGTTCACAACTTCACATCTCTGTCTTCCACGCACATAACCCTTCCATTCATATCAGGTAATCGTTACTGGTGGCGGGTACGGCATGCGGTTGGAGGAAATCCGCAAAGCTGGTCAGATCCTTTCAGTTTTACTGTTTTCACCCCCGATCTGATACCTGGGGTAATAGTCTGGCTCGAAACTGACACCGGCCTGACATTATCAGGCAGCAAAGCTCAAAGCTGGCAGAGCCGCAAAGGTTCTTACAACCTGAGCCAGGCAGATACTGCCCGCAGGCCCTTGGTAACTGACACTGCGCAATTTAAAAAGCCCGCTTTGTATTTCGATGGCACCGACGATTTTCTTCAGGGGCCATTCCTCAACTATTCTTCCATGTCGTTGATATTGCTACACAATCCCCTCAATAAAAACAGCACCCTGTTTTCTCAGGCAAGATTTTCATATACGGGTTTCAACTGGTATATGAACAACACACCCCGACCCTCTTTCAACTGTTTGCAAACACCCTCTTATCTGGGTTATACTTTCAGCGGCCAGGTTTATCCTTTTAATATCCCTTCTGACCAGATGTCTGTTGATGGTATCAGTTTGAACAGCAACGTCCACACTTTATATACAAGGCTTGCCGATTCATCGTCGACCCAGACAATAGCTTTTCTTGACAATCCCGCCATAACATTTTCAAGGCTGGCAGCAATGGGCAATAACAGCAGTTATTACAAAGGGAATATATACAGTCTTATCATTACTGATACCCTTATCACAAAGGGTCAATATGAAAGTCTTTACAACTACTTCCTGTGGAAGTATCAACCCCCTGTTAACCTGGGGCCTGACATTCATATTGGATACAGTCTTTGCACTACTGTGCTGGAACCAACACACCATTATAAATCATATATGTGGTCAACAGGTGCGACCTCTCACAGCATAATAGTAAATAATGCAGGCACATACTGGGTTCAAACTACCGACTTTTTCGGCAGAGTCTCATCTGACACAGTGGTTGTTAATGGGCAGAAACCCCAGGTAATCCTTACTGACACAATCATTTGCCTTGGTGACACCATTGTCATGAATCCCGGCCTGACAGGAGCTTATTCATTTATCTGGAACAACGACACTCTCCTTAACCAACCAGTTCTGCCTGTCTCCACTCAGGGAATAACTTATGTAAACATTTATGACACCCTTGGATGCATATTAAAAGACAGCGCGAACATTATTGTTGATCAGTACACCCTTTTTGCTTCACTTGGCCCTGACAGGACAGCCTGTATCGGTGAACCTATCGGACTGGTGCTTGGTGCAAGTCAGACAATAAACTATCAATGGAGCACCGGACCTAATGACACTCTCCCTCAGATTCTTGTAACAGGAGCCGGTTTATATTCAGTAACAGCGACCAATTTCAGAGGGTGCAAGGCCTATAAGCAGGTAAATATTTCCCTGAAAGGGATACAACCTACCGCATTGTTTTCCGTAACATCAAAGCAGCTATGTCATGGCGACACATTACATATGACAGACCAGTCGGTAAGTGGACCTTCAGATCCATTGTCGGGGTGGTTGTGGAATCTGGGGGATTTAGTAATATATACATCCTCCGGGCCAATTGAACACCAATACACCTTTCCCGGAATTTATCCTGTAAGCCTCACTGTTACTACTGACTCCGGTTGCACAAACAAATTTACCGACACTATTATTGTTTTGCCACTTCCTGCTGTTGGCATCACTCCAAACAAAGTATGTTCAGGAACTCCTGTGGTTTTCAGTTATAACTCATCGGGGGGTCTGCCTCTGGTTGAATATCTCTGGACATTTCATTCCTCATCACCTTTTCCAAACTATGATACTGCCGCTAAACCTGCTTTCACCTGGATTTCTCCGGGAAATTACAATGTAGAACTCCAGGTGACCAATTCCCTCGGATGCTCCAACAAAGGTGTGTTCCCTGTCGAAGTATATCAGAGCCCTGTTGCCATAATTGCTGCAGATGGAAATCCGGTTTGTGAAGGCGCTACCGTTTACTTCACTGATACAGGTTTTACAAACCCTTTGTATCCAAACCAATACTGGTTGTGGTTCTTCGATGATGGCAGCCCTGTTGAACCAACATTTGCCAATAACACAGGTCATGATTTCCCTGTACCGGGAACATATCAGATCAGTCTGATTGCAGGATCAATGACTACCGGATGCTCTGACAGCACAAGCCTTGTGCTTCAGGTAAACCATAATCCTATCGCAAAACTTGGAAATACAAACCTTTGCAACGGACAGATTCAGTTACTGTCAGATCTCTCTACTGTTACTGCAGATTCAATAGTTTCATGGTTGTGGACTCTGCAGGGGTTGGGTGTCTTTACTGATAAAAACCCCGCTGTGCTGTATACCGATACCGGACAATACAATATAAACCTGGTGGTGAAATCAGGCGCAGGATGTTCTGATACAACAGAGGGTTTGATAACCGTAAACATCACACCATCAGCAATGTTTGCCCCATTCCCCCTTTATGGACTACCTCCTCTCAAAGTTGATTTTTTCAATTATTCAGTTAATGGCAGCCAGTATGAATGGCAGTTTGGAGATGGCAACAGTTCAGTACTATTCGAGCCTTCACACACCTATACCTCATCAGGTGTTTTCGAGGTTGTGCTGGTTGCTTCAGGCGATCAGGGTTGTTTTTCAACACATTCATCAAAAATACACACCCTCCAGCCGCTGGTAGACCTCGAACTTTTAAGCATTCAGGGGGTAAAATCCGGAGACCGCATAATGCCGGTTGTGGAATTCAGGAACAATTCCCCTCTGGAAATACATCAGGTGGAAATTGAAGCCTGGCTTATGGGAGGAAGTTCCATAGTGGAAAGGTGGAAGGCAGTTGACCTTTCTGACCGGCTTCTGCCGGGATATACCAAAAGACTCGAGTTTTCTGCATCATTTATTACCAGAACCGATTTCCCCGATGTTGGGAATGTGATTTGTGCCAAAGCATTAATACCCGAGTTTCCAGTTGATTCCGAACCGCAAAACAACGAAAAATGTGCTGCCCTGATCAAAGATTTCACTGTGAAAGACCCCTGGCCCAATCCCTCCAAATCTATTGTAAATATTGATGTTATCATTGATCAGCCGGGAAATATGGAAATAGAGGTTTATACAATGCAGGGTCAAAACCTTGGTATGGTATTCAACGACTACCTTGATGAAGGCTTCAACAGAATCGTACTGCCATTGAGCCATTTGATGCGAAGCGGCATATATTTTCTTACTGTCAGATATCGTGATAACTTTGTTGTTAAAAGATTAATAGTACAGGAAAGACCTTGAACAGACTGGATATACCATATGTAGAAACTGAAGAACAAGTAATGGTCAGGAATCTGATCATTGGCGAATCGAATGAACAGGTCTATGATTTCATCACGAGGTATACTGACAGTTCTTTCAGAGATACTCTTCTGCTTTCCACAACAACTCGTTTCAATGTTGAGAAACAACCTGTCAACACCTTTACCAGGATTATCAACCTGAAGAGGATGAATGATATACGGAGGATAAACAAGTTTCTCGAGTCTATCAACTCAAAACTCCCTGCCGGAGGTATCTTCATTGGTTGCGTTGAAACGAATATGCTTCGCAAAATGCGGATCCTGAAAAAGTATCCTGCAGGGTTGAATTATGTAATCTACACTTTTGACTTTCTCTGGCGGAGGGTGATGCCAAAGCTTAAATGGACAAAACGAATTTATTTTCTTGTTACCAGCGGTTACAACAGGCTGCTGTCAAAAGCGGAAATATACGGGCGTCTTTATTCATGTGGATTCAGCATCATGGATGAAGCAAGAATCAGAGAACTTCACTATTTTGTTGTTCAGAAAATTAAAGAGCCTGCATTCGACTACCACCCGACATACGGCATGTTTATCCGTCTTAACAGGATAGGAAAATATGGTAAAATTATTCAGGTTCGGAAAATGAGAACTATGCATCCTTACAGTGAATATCTGCAGGGTTATGTGTTCGATAAAAACAAATTGGAAGAGGGTGGAAAATTCGCCAATGACTTCAGGGTTACAACTCTCGGAAGATTTATGCGAAGATTCTGGCTTGATGAATTGCCCATGTTGTATAATTTTCTCAAAGGTGATATGAAACTTGTTGGTGTAAGGCCTCTCAGCCCGCAATATTTCAACCTATACACCAAAGATCTACAGCAACTCAGGATACGCTTTAAACCGGGACTGATTCCGCCCTATTATGCTGACCTTCCAAAAACCTTCGAGGAGATTATGGATTCTGAAAAAAGATACCTTAAAGCTTATGAGAAAAATCCAATTATCACCGACATCAGATACTTTTTTAAAGCCACTTACAATATCCTTTTTAAAAAGGTCAGGAGTAAGTAAGACCATTCTGATTATTCTGTTTGTTGCCTTGTCACACCTCTCAGTATTTTCCCAACCTGTTTATGAACATGTAAGTCATCAGGAGATATATGAATTTATCGACGAATTGGCAAATATCGGATTGATTGAGCTGAACTCCGTAATAAAACCTTATACCAGAACCCTGATACTTCAAAAGCTTGAATATGCATCCGGCCAACGTGAAAAGCTCAACCAAAGACAGCTCAGGATGCTAGACTTTTACCTTTCAGAATTCCGTTTAAAGGCCAGGAGCGGAGGTTTATCCGGTTTCAGTGCAAAACGTGTTGAATTTTATTATCACGATTCTGTTTTCACAATGCAGATCAGGCCAATTCTTGGAGCCTCATATATGACTGATTACAATGCACTTAAATCCGGAAAAATAGTTCGTTTCAAGAGGCACAATGGTGCTGAAGCCTGGGGTTCAATCAACAAAAACTGGGGATTTTACGCCAGCCTTCGTGACAACCTGGCATCAGGGTATAAAACCGATCCCGGTCATTTGACAAAAGAGCCTGGTGCCAATTACAAACCCGGGCATGATAATACATGGGAGCATAGTGAGATGAGGGCAGGATTGTTTTATGAAAACAACTGGATAAGATTTGGTTTGGTGAAAGATCATATCGAATGGGGTAACAATTACAATGGTGCAAATATTTTCACCGCCCATGCACCTTCTGTTGTGCAGATAAACCTGAGAATCTGCCCGGTAAAATGGTTCGAGCTGAACTACCTTCATGCCTGGCTCACCAGCGAAATCATCGACAGCTCAAGGACATATACATTCACCAATGCTTATGGTACCCGGAAACGATATGTCTACCACGAAAAATATCTCGCTGCAAACATGTTTACTATTAAACCCTGGCGCAGCACCTTTTTCTCCTTCGGAAATTCGATAATCTATTCCGATCTGGGTGTTCACCCTGCATACCTTATACCATTTGCTTTCTACAAATCCATTGATCATACTCTTAACGGTGTGTCGAATGCTGCCGGGCAGAATTCGCAGCTATTTTTCGATTTCAGTACCAGGCTATTACCAAAGACACATCTCTTTGCAACACTTTTTGTTGATGAAATAGCGATTTCAGAAATTAACAACCCTGAAAATCACAGCAACTGCATCAGTATAAAAACCGGGTTCAGAGTATCGAACTTCCCGTTACCTGATCTTCATTTAACTGCGGAATACACAAGATCTAACCCTCTTGTTTACCAGCATTATACTCCAACAACCACATTTGAGTCTAACCATTTTAATTTCGGCCATCATCTCAGAGATAATGCAGAAGAGGTATTTCTTTCGATGATTTATATGCCTAAGTCGCAGTTCAGGTTTGAAGCATCATACAGTTATGGTCGTAAAGGTCCGGATTACGATCAGTTGGGAGGCCGCAGAAGAGGGTTGCCATTCATTGAAGAGGAGCGATGGAGGCGCAGCATGTTTGATTTCTCAGCAGGCTACCGTTTTATTTACAATGCCTGGGCAGGTTTGGGTTATACCTACACCAAAACAAGCGGAGCAGATGCACCCCTGTACCATCCCGAAGCTCTTTTGGGTGTCCGTCATATGTTTAATGCACAACTGTTTCTGGGGATATAGAATGCTCGCTGCGCGTAATTGTTCTGAGTTCAGGGTTCCGGGTACATTTTGCTATTAGCTTATAGCAAAAAAATCATCACCGGAAACTACATGTCATCCATTTGCAATTCTCAGGAATTCTTCTATTTTTGCAACCAGAAATTAGTAACCAACAACTGAAAAAGATGACCAAAAATGTTATTACAGGGATAGCAACCCTGCTTGCGGGGCTGTTTTTGGCCCACCAGGTGAACGCATGCACCAATTACCTAATTACCAAATCGGCTTCATCTGATGGTAGCACAATGATCAGTTATGCTGCCGATTCCCACACTCTTTATGGTGAGTTGTACCACTGGCCGGCAAAAAAGTATAAACAAGGCACCATGCTCAAGATATATGAATGGGATACCGGCAAATTCCTGGGTGAGATACCACAGGTTCCTCAAACTTTTAATGTGGTGGGCAACATGAACGAATTTCAGGTCGCCATCGGTGAGACCACATATGGTGGAAGAGATGAACTAGGCAGTCAGACGGGTGCAATAATGGATTATGGTAGCCTGATATATGTGACTCTGCAAAGGGCAAAAAATGCACGTGAAGCGATCAAAATCATTTCAGAATTTATGGATGCCCATGGTTATTACAGTTCGGGTGAATCTTTTTCTATTTCTGATCCCAATGAAGTGTGGATAATGGAACTCATTGGCAAAGGTGAAGGTGAAAAAGGAGGAGTCTGGGTTGCCATGAGAATACCCGATGGTTATGTTTCAGGTCATGCCAACCAGGCAAGGATAACAACCTTCAATTACCAGAAAACAAACAACTGGTTTGCCCCTGATGCTATGGTGTTCAATGCCCCGGATGTTATCACCTTCGCACGAAAAAAAGGGTGGTTTAATGGCCCCGACAAGGAATTCAGTTTTTCAGACACCTATGCTCCTGTTGAGTTCGGTGGAGCAAGATTTTGTGAAATCAGGGTTTATTCAATGTTTCATAAAGTAAATCAGGAGTTTAAAGATAACTCTGTGTACTGGGATTACTGCAAAGGGAACATAAAATATGGCAGTCATGGATATGCTGTCAACAGGATGCCATTATGGATAAAACCCGACAGGAAGATCAGTGTTCACGACATGATGATGTTCATGCGTGATCATCTTGAAGGTACAGAGCTTGACATGAGCCTTGATATTGGAGCAGGGCCTTTTGCCAAACCCTATCGCTGGCGTCCGATGAACTGGGAAATTGATGGTGTTGCATACGTTCATGAACGTGCTACAGCTACCCAGCAAACTGCCTTTTCTTTTGTCACTCAATCACGATCGCATTTGCCTCGTGAAATAGCAGGCATTTTTTGGTTTGGTGTCGATGATGCTTCTTCAACGGTTTATGTGCCTATCTACACCTCCATAACAAAAGTGCCGGAAACATATGCTGAAGGTAACGGTGACATGATGGTCTGGTCTGAAAATGCAGCTTTCTGGGCATTCGCACAGATTAGCAATTATGCATATACCAAATATAATTTCATTCATCCTGAAATCGCCGAAAAACAATATGCTTACGAAATGAGCTTCATTAACATGGTAGCTCAGAATGACATGGACTGGAAAAGTCTCAGCCCAAAAAAGCAGGTTGTTGCTGCAACAAAGTTCTCGGTAGAGGCTGCCAATAACCTGGTCTATGACTGGAAGAAGTTTTATCAGTACCTTTTTATGAAGTATATGGACGGTAATGTAAAAACTGCCAGAGAGGTACCCGCTGACCATAAATACATCCCTGCCGATGTGAAATTCCCGGGCTATTCTGAGGACTACTACAGGTTAATTATTGAACAGACAGGTGACAAACTCAAGGTGATCAAAAAAGAAAATAATTAGAAAAATATCTGATTTAAGAGAGGGCTGCCGGTTTGTGCAGCCCTCTTTTTTTATGGGAAAACCACTATCTTTGCACCCCGTAAACAATACCGGATGAAACACATCAGAAACTTCTGCATTATTGCCCATATCGATCATGGCAAAAGCACCCTTGCCGATCGAATGCTTATTTATACCGATACAATTTCTGAAAGGGATTTTAAAGACCAGGTCCTCGACAACATGGAACTTGAACGGGAGCGCGGCATTACCATTAAAAGTCATGCTATCCAGATGGACTATGAGGATGGAGATGTGATGTATAAACTCAATCTGATTGACACTCCCGGGCATGTTGATTTTTCTTATGAAGTTTCACGTTCAATTGCTGCATGTGAAGGGGCATTACTTGTTGTTGATGCAACTCAGGGCATACAGGCTCAAACTATTTCGAACCTATACCAGGCTGTCGACAACAATCTTGAAATAATTCCTATACTTAATAAAATGGACCTTCCCAACGCCATGCCCGAAGAGGTGAAGGATCAGATAGTTGAACTGCTGGGTTGTGACCCTGATGAGATCATCGAAGCAAGCGGTAAAACAGGTTATGGTGTAGATAAAATCTTCGATGCCATCATTGAAAAGATACCTCCTCCTCAGGGAGATCCGGAAGCCCCTCTGCAGGCACTGATCTTTGATTCCGTGTTTAACCAATACCGTGGGGTAATTGCTTATTTCAGAATCATGAACGGCACTCTTAAGCACATGGATCATGTGAAGTTCTTCTCAAATAGCGAAGACTACCATGCCGATGAAATCGGGGTGCTGAAACTGAGAATGGTTCCAAAGAAAGAGCTTTCTGCAGGTGATGTGGGATATATAATCTCAGGGATCAAAGATTCGCGAGATGTAAAGGTTGGCGACACTATCACCACTGTATTATACCCTGCCAACAAAGCCATTGAAGGATTTCAGGTTGTAAAACCTATGGTGTTTGCAGGCATTTACCCTGTTGATGCCGACAATTTTGAAGATCTCAGAAGTGCAATGGAGAAACTCCAGCTTAACGATGCTTCCCTTTCTTACGTGCCGGAGTCTTCAGCAGCCCTTGGTTTTGGCTTCCGATGCGGCTTCCTTGGCCTTCTGCATATGGAAATTATCCAGGAAAGACTCGACCGGGAATTTGATATGGATGTGATAACAACGGTGCCCAACGTATCATACAATATCTACAACACCAAAGACGAGCTCATTGAAGTTTACAACCCATCAGACCTCCCCTCCCCAAATCATATTAACAGGATAGATGAACCATACATCCGCGCACAGGTGATTACAAAATCTGAATACACAGGTTCCATAATGAAACTTTGTATCGATAAAAGGGGAACTCTCAAAAATCAGGTTTACCTTACCAGTGATCGGGTTGAGCTATCTTTTGATATGCCTCTGGCTGAAATCGTTTTTGATTTCTACGACAAACTGAAAAGTATATCCAAAGGGTATGCATCATTCGACTATCACCAGACCGATTACAGGCCGGCAAAACTTGTGCGTCTTGATGTACTTTTGAACGGAGAGATGGTGGATGCTCTTTCAACTCTTATACATCAGGAGAACGCATACAATTTTGGAAGGAGAATGTGCGAAAAGCTTCGGGAGCTTATCCCACGGCAGCAGTTTGATGTTGCCATACAGGCAGCAATAGGAGCGAAGATTATTGCACGTGAAACGGTAAAGGCATTACGTAAAGACGTTACTGCCAAATGCTATGGTGGCGATATTACCAGAAAAAGAAAGCTTCTTGAAAAACAGAAAAAAGGAAAGAAACGTATGCGCCAGGTTGGCAATGTAGAGGTACCCCAGCAAGCATTCCTTGCAGTTCTGAAACTAGATTGACAAAATGCAGATCTAATTTTTTAAGGAATCAAAATCAAATATGATAATTCATCATAACCTGAAACTGTCATCACCTGTTGCAAAGAGTGTTTTAACCATGGGCTCCTTTGACGGAGTCCATCTGGGGCATCGCAAAATACTTGAAACGGTGGTTCAAAAGTCTGCTTTGATGAAAGCCGACAGTGTGCTGGTGACTTTCGATCAGCATCCACGAAAAATACTAATGAAAGATAGTGAAGCTCCAGGCCTGCTGACTACCCCTGATGAGCGCCGTGATATTTTCAGCAAAATAGGCATTGATCATTTGTTGTGCTTGGAGTTCAACAAGGAACTGGCCTCAATGGAAGCTCTTGACTTTGTCAGAAAAGTATTCGTCGATCAACTGCATGCGATTTATATAGTTACAGGTTATGGACACAGATTTGGCAAAGGTGGTCTTGGAAACCACAAACTTCTTGAGGAAATCGCACCAAAATATGGATTCTCAACCGAGTTGATCCCCATGCAGGAAGTGGAACAGAACATGATATCATCAACAACAATCAGAAACCTGCTTGCTGTTGGTGATGTTGATGAAGCAAAAAGATATCTGGGGTACTCTTACCAGCTTAACGGAATTGTTGTTCATGGTAACAAAAATGGTAAAATACTTGGCTTCCCAACAGCTAATATTCAACCGTTGCATCCCGAAAAGATAATTCCTGCAGGTGGTGTGTACGCAATAAGGGCAAGAGTGGCAGACAAGTGTTATAATGGAATGATGAATATAGGAACACGCCCAACTTTCAACATTTCTGAACTAACCATCGAAGCCCATCTGTTCGGACTTGATGATGATATATATGGGGAAACAATCACTGTGGTTTTTGAATACAGAATCCGGGATGAACAAAGGTTCGGATCTATGGAAGATCTCAAAAGACAGTTGTTGACAGATAAGGCTACATCACTTGACTTGCTGAATATAACAGAGTGAATGATTTCGGATTACAATCATTGCCTAATAATTAAATTAAATATGAGTCCTCTCCGGAAAATGACTATATTCAAACATTGACGATTTCATTATTAAGAAATTTAACCGCAGAGGTCGCTGAGATTTTCGCAGAGGTCACAAAGAGTTAATTGTGAAGGTTAATCAAGTTGTTGCCAGAAGGGTAAAAAGCATATATATGCGTACTTTGCGCAATCTCAGCTCACTTTGCGGTCTAAAGAGTTTAAGGAGTGGCCTCAAATATAAATTATTAAATATGAAATCTTAATTAATGCAATCAATTACCTATTTTTGCCCTTTTAAAGTCGCCGCAATATATTCTATTAATGATACTACTTCGTGTAATCGAAAAGCTGCTGATAATATACTTCGCACTATACCTGTTGATTGACATTTACCTTTACCTGTCTGCATTCCTCACATTCTTCAGAAGAAAAAAAAGAAAACCTGAAAGAAAAGAATCTGTTGACGAACCTGAACCATATGTGTCGATAGTGGTTCCTGCATACAATGAAGATGTTTCAATTGCTGTTTGCACAAAAATGCTTTTGGATCTTGACTACAGAAACTACCAGGTAATTGTGGTAAATGATGGAAGCAGGGATAGCACTCTCAAAGTTATGCTTGAGAACTTCGAATGGAGATCTGAAAGAGTGTTATTTTCTAACGAAAGCAATATCAATACTGCTGCTGTAAGAAATATTTATGAATCTGCAGATGGCAGGCTTTTACTGATTGACAAGGAGAACGGAGGAAAGGCTGACTCTATTAATGCAGCGATAAACATTTCTGACGGGAGCCTTATTTGTACCATTGACGCAGACAGCATACTCGACAGGGAGGCATTATACAGGGTAACGAGACCTTTAATTGCCGACAATGCAGTTTTTGTGAGTGGAGGGCAGTTGGCTCTTTCAAATGATCTGACAATTGAAAACAACCGGGTTGTAAGTGCAAAGATGCCACGCAACATATGGGTGCACTGGCAGATTCTGGAATACATTAGCACTTTCATGGTGGCACGAGCAAGCCTTAGCCGTATTAATGCCCTGCTGATTATGTCCGGTGCATTTTCAATATTCAGAAAAGAGGACCTGATATCAACGGGAGGATTTCTCTCTTTAAGAAACAATCATCCATATATTACAAAAACCATAGGGGCTGGTAAACATACCATTACTGAAGACATGGAAATAGTTCTCAGACTCTGGAAATACTACAGGGACAATAAAAGAAGAGCGAAAGCTGTTTTTCTGCCGGGGCCTGTTTGCTGGACAGAAGCACCGGAAAAGCCTCCACAACTTTACAAACAAAGAATGAGGTGGCACCAGGGGCTTGCAGAAACCTTATGGCTCTACCGTAACATGATGTTTGAACCAAAATACAGAATTACAGGCCTTCTGGCTATACCATACTATTTTTTTATGGAACTTATTTCACCTGTTGTTAAACTTTTTACCATTTTGTTTGTCTCCGCTTTAGTATTGTCAGGATTACTGAACCAGCAATGGGTAATCCTGATGATTGCCGGTACTATTATTCTGGCAACAATTATTATGAGTACAATAACGGTGATGATTGAAAACTGGAGTATGCACCAGTCTGCCACAAACCGTGATGCTCTCAGGTATAAAAGCTTCGGGGACTGGGCAGTTTTGCTTTTTAGCGGTATTCTGAGTAATTTCAGCTATTCTTTTTACCGAATGTTTGCCCAGCTTCATGGAATATTGAATTACTTCAGGAAACGGCAGGAGTGGTACAAGGCTGAAAGAAAAGGGGTTAGCGTTAAATATTAATTCAAACGATAACAAATAAAAATCTATGTTGAACAAAACCAGGATTTTACTATTATTCACAATTGTGATATTTGCATTGTTTGCATCCGGTTTATCATTGAATGCGCAAGACAAACCTGATCTTACCCCCGGGGATACAACATCTGTTGAATACTGGAGGCAGAAAGGATTTGAAGCAAAGATGAAGGAAGATATAGACTTATCTCTTACTAACTACATGAAGGTGCTTTTAATTGCTCCTTCCGACTGGGATGCAAACCTGGCAGTTGCAAGGATTCTTTTTGCCAGAGAGGAATATCAGGAGAGCTCTTTGCACTTTCTCAGGGTTCACGAGTATGACAGCACCAACACAGAAGTATTATACGGGTTGGGAAGGTGTAGCTACCGCCAGGACAAATTCAGTGAGGCTGAAAAATGGTACAGAAAAACCCTTGAATATATGCCCGGTCATCTCCCTTTACTTGAAGATCTATCTTATGCCCTTGTTAATTCCGGCAGGTCTGAACAGGCTCTGGATGTCTATAAAAAGATGATTGAGGCAGACCCTTCGATGTCGATGGCATGGTCTGGTATTGGCCGTATTTACCTTGTTACCGGCAAACCTGCCGCAGCAGCAAAACACTTTAAGAAAGCTCTTGAACTCGAACCCGACAATAAAGAAATTGAATCTTCTTACCGCCAGGCAAAGTATCAACTGGCGTTCGTCGTCGGATACCAGTTTATGTTTATCAATGAAAATGAACCTATTGACATTGGAAGTGATACTGCAGCATATAATATAGATGCGCTGGTTCAGAGCATTTCTCTCACCAAAAGAGTTTCCGACAGGTTCATAATCAGGTTCAGCCATCTTCTCGACAGGTCGTTTCGTGAATATTACAATGAAAACGATACTCTTCGCTGGTACGACGTTACATCTCTGCGCGCCACCATGATACTGGGATCCCATCGTTTAACCGGATATTTTGGCATCAGCTATTTCGAAGATAAAATACCAACTTACGGGCTTGCCTGGGATTTTTCAAAACGGTTCGGAAAAGTTCGCCTCAACAACACCATGTCATCCGGATATGAATACTATTATTACTGGAATCAGGTGGGGCACGACTTTATCGCTGACAACCTAAAGATAACTCTTGGAAGGTTCGTTCTCGATGCATCTTACCGGTATGTTAATGTCAGAGAACCAAAACCGCTGGAGCTTGAAGGTAAAGAACGAAATCCGGGTCATCAGTACACCTTTACAGGCAGATACTCTTTCTTTAAAAACCCAAAAGTTACTCTTGGAATATATCACCATTACCGTGGTTACGAATACAAGTCTCCGAGATATTGGTCGCCACAGGACAGAAAACTCAATGGTGCAATCTTAAACCTTTATTTTGAATCAAAAAAAGGATTGGTTGTATCTGCCACAGGTAACATAGGTAAGGACAGTGACGATATAGAACATTGGGAAGCCGCTGGCGAAATAGGTTATAACAGGAAAAATATGAGCTATGCAATTGGTGCTTCCCGCTTTTACAATCCATGGTATGAAAACTTCATTGCATACATTTCAGTTACAAGAAGATTAGCCAGATTATGAAGGTAAAATACCTGATAATATTGATACTTATCCTTCTGCTGGGCTTCATTGTATCTCAGATGCTCAAACTCGAAAACAGGATAAGAAAGAGCAAGGTTGTTGAGGTATTTGTTGAAGACGCAAACAAGCCTCTGATGGAGGAGCTTTCTGTTGAACAACTTGTAAAACTAGCAGAGTTGTCTGAATACCATTTTATGGCAGAAGGCGATTATCTTTCGGCAAGAAGAACAGGCATTTCACAGGGAGAGCAGGTACAGTACTGGGAAGATGTATTTATCAAAGGTGTTAATATGGGTGTTGCCCTCCCCGGAAAATGGCCTTCGGAATTTGCAGCAACATACGAACAGTATCTCAAATGGTTTATTATGATAGGCCAGATGAACGCTAACACCATCAGAACCTATACTATTCTGCCTCCTGAGTTTTACCGTGCACTTGAATATTACAATCTTCACTACGAAAACAAAAAACTGTGGCTCATGCAGGGCGTATGGGCTGATGAGCCTCCCGGGGACAACTATGGCAACGCTGACTATACCCGATCGCTGCTTAAAGAGATCCGGGATGCCGTTGATGTTATACATGGCAATATTGTAAGGCCTCCCAGGCATGGCCATGCTGATGGCATCTATTCTGCTGACGTATCAAGGTATACCATTGGCTGGGCACTTGGGCGGGAGTGGGAGCCATATGCTGTATCTACAACAAACAGGAACGATAGTATCGACCTGCCCTTTGGCGTATTTATCGACGTGCTGGAAGGTAACTCTATGGAGAGATGGCTTGCAGGAGTCATGGAATTTACTGCAAGATATGAAACACAGACATATCTCTCTCAACGCCCCATCTCATTTATCAACTGGCTCACCCTTGATCCCATGCATCACAACCGTGAACTGGGTGTTGATGATCTTGAGGCTGTTGATATGGAAAAGTTTAGCCACACCGAGCTTTTCAAACCCGGGCTTTTTGCCTCTTACCACGTGTATCCATACTATCCAGATTATATATATCTGGAAGAAAAATATCAGAACACGCTAAACTACAAAGGCAAACCCGACAACTTCCTGGCGTACCTCCTGGATCTGAAACGGCACCAACTTGGAATGCCCTTGGTAATAGCCGAATATGGAGTCCCAACAAGCAGGGGTAACAGTCATTATACCCCATTTGGCTACTACCACGGTGGTTATTCAGAAAAGGAGCAGGCAGATGTGTCGGTTCTCATGACAGAAAACATTCATCTTAGTGGATGCGCCGGTGCAATATACTTTTCATGGATAGATGAATGGTTCAAAAACAACTGGCTTGTCCAGGATTTTGAAGAGCCTCAGGAGAGGCGCAAAAACTGGCACAATGTCGAAAATCCTGAACAGAATTATGGCATCATCGCCATGGAGGCAAGAAAAAAAATCATCGACGGAAAACCTGAAGATTGGGATAAATCTCTTAGAAGACCTTTTCTTACAGCCGATTCCGACCCTGCATACTTCTACCTTGCAGCCAACATGCCCGGTATCGACTTCTTAAAACACAACCTCTACATAGCAATCGACACTTACGACAAAAACCGAGGTGGTTTCAAACTTCCCTTCACTGGACAGCAACTGAAAAGAGGTATTGAGTTCCTTGTCGAAATAAGGGATACCGGTTTCGCCTCTGTGCTGGTTGATCATCACTACCAGATTTTTTCAAACAGGTTCACCGGTGAAAGACCTGATCACCGCACTGTGAAAAATCACGACGCTTTGTTTATTGAACAGTTGGTGCTCTCAAATCCTTCCCGTGTAGATGTTCTTGGAGATACTTCTGAAGAGATTACACATAACCGTGGAAGGCTTCAGTTTGGTAAAGTTACAAACCCTGCTACATCCAATGCAGGGATATTCTGGACAAAAAAAGGATTTCTTGAATTGAGAATAAGCTGGCTCGTCCTTAATGTGTCTGACCCCTCAGGAAGATTTGTGATCGATGGAGTAAATCCTGATGGCACCATTATAGTTAATGAAACAAATGGCTTCCACCTCAGTTTTTTTGTCACCGACAAGAAAAATAAGCCTGTAAGCGTCTATCCTGATGGGAGGTCATTAAACTATAGCTGGAAGAAATGGGAAGAGCCCGAATTCCAATCAAGGGCCAAACCTGTTTATCATGCCCTTGCAGAGGTGTTTAAAACCATTAAACCCCTTGAAGCCATGCAAATTAACAAAATACCGGAAAATCACAGTTTTACACTTTGTGACTTCTACAGAGGAAGATCCGGTGCAGTAACCTTAGCTTTTGATGGAAGATGTTACTCACAATTCAGTAACGCATTACCTGCTTTGAAAAAATACAATCTGAAAGCAACATTTTCAAAATCCTATTATGGACCTGCATCAACCGGTGGCACACATTACCTTCAGATGCTTGAAGACGAATTTTCAAAGATATCAGAAGATGGTCATGAGGTAAGGCCTGCAGGACCATGGGTCACTACAGAAAACAGGGATGAAAAAATTGTTGTGTTGCCCTGGAGAAACTCACACCCTTTTATCAGGATCAGGAGCGATAATGATCCTGATCTGCACTTAGTAGATTCTGTACTTAAGAGATCCTCCGGGTTATGGACAATTTTCCTGCTCAGGCATGTCTATGATCCTGAAACCAAAGAGTATAAAAACCTACTTCATTTGGCAGGCAAACAGGTTGACAATATTTCTCCCGATTTTCTCGACAAGCTAATCAGAATCGGAAGAAATACAGGATACTGGTTTGCTCCTTTCAATGAGGTTGCTAATTATATTTATGTTAGAGAGAATTCTGTGGTAAAACAATCGGGTTACAACAAGCTGTTCTTTGTAACTGTTACGAACCAACTTGGACAGGAATTCAACAGGTATCCCTTAACTGTCAGATATGAAGGGCCCGCTACAATAATACGCATCAGAGGCAGTGCTTCCGATGGAACATTCCGTGTGAGAGGAGGTAAACTGTTCCTCGACCTTTGGCCAAATGTTGAAGCAACAATAGAAATTCTTGAATAGTTAAACTATAATACTCAGAATGAAAAGAAAGCAAATTATTATTTATGCCATAATCCTGGTGGTGCTGATAATCCTGGTTTTTGCAGCAATCAGGATGTCATCTAAAAGAACCAAAGATTATGGTGAACTTTACAGGGCACCCAGGGTTTTGATCATTACAACAGGTAAAGATGGCACCGGAACCCTTCCTGAAGGAGTGATCCTGACAATGGAATCATTCGCCGCCAAAGGGGCATTAACAAGAATAGACACTCGCGATGCACTCCTTGATAGTGAGTATCTGTCGGAATTTGATATCCTCCTGCTTCTTACCGCAGCAGGCTATCACGATGCTGACAGAAGATACTCGCTTACTTTTATGGAGGATATTGAGCTGGAAATTATAAGGAGATGGGTTGAAAATGGTGGAGTACTCATTGCCGGCGACAATCTTGGACGAAACCTCAGAAACGGAACAGACAGAATCAGCATATATGGAAGACTTGAGCCCGAAAACTGGCCTCTTTCTCAGTGCTTCGGCGTTATGATGTCTGAACGAAATATGGAAGGGTTCAAGCTTATAGGAGATATTGCTGACACCCTCAAGGGGGATTTGTTACCTGAGCTCTCTCCGGGTACATGGATTCTCGTCCCCGATTCAGTCATTAACGATGACATAGAAGTTTTGGCTTACTGGTATAACGACACATTACAGTTCCCTGCTTTAGTGATGAACCATTACGGCAAAGGAATCTCATTCCTTTTACCTTCCTCGTATCTGCTTCACCCTTCGAATGAAGGTGGACACTGGAGCCCAGTGCAGATTGATGCCTTCTGTAATAAGATTCTTGATGAATATTATGGTCGATTTCCCGTGACAATTGGATTCCATCCCTGGCCTGATGCCAGGCCAGCAGCCTTTGCTGTATCCCTGAACAGTGATGGTAGCATCGATGATTATGAAAGGATCTTCCATCTGCTTAAACAAAAAAATGTTTCTCCTTCCCTCTTTGTGAATGGAACAATGGATGAGAGTATCCGCAATTTCCTCAGTTCAGCTTCGTTTCAGCTTCAGTCCAACGGATGGAGAAAAACAAATATGCGCGATCTTACCTTCAGCGAGACAGTCTTTCAGATAGAAATGAACGAACAGGAATGGGACAGACAGTTTATGGGTTTTCGATTTCCCTATACCCTCAACAGCGTCTGGGGAATGGATTACCTGCATCGCAAAGGATATATTTATGAATCCAGCATTGGTGCCGATCATACCCATACTTTCCTCGGAAGTATCTTCCCGTACAGACTGCCGGTTTTTCAGGGGGAAAACTATCAGGTGCTTGACCTACTGGAAATCAGCCCTCTGGCTAAAGACGATTATTTCTATTTCAGATCTATCCAGGAATCATCTGTAATTGACCCAAATGAGCTCAGGGATAAAGCTATGTTATTCGACAAATACCTTAAAGATTTTTGGAAAAGTAATGCCCTCAGGAAAGGAGGTCTTATGGTTTATCTGGGCCATCCCCTTTTCTCAGGTCATAACGAAACAACCTCTCAACCACTAGCAAACCTGATTGATACAGTGAGAAGGGATCATGCCTGGATAACAACAATGGAGGAGATTGCTCAACGATGGAAGATAATCGAAAATGTGCAATACATCATTTCAGCCAATAAAAGAGATAAAAGGCAATTTTCCATTGAGGTGCGTATGCCAAATGGAAGCGTTCTTGAATCTGCTTCATTTCGAATATCACAGAAGCCGTTACAGGTTGATGCTACCGCAGGAAAAGTATCAATTAAACAGCATGGAGATGTATGGCTAGTCTCATTCAGGGCGTTCGACAGACAAAAAATCTCTATCCGGATTTAGCTGACCACCATCATGATTTTTTCTGTTCTATGTTTTTTATCAACCATCACACGACTATATTTGTTAAGATGATGCTTCTGCCGACCAGCAAAAATTTGTACTTTAGCCTCCGTGAAAATATTTACATATAGGAATTTTCGAACCAAACAGTAAAAATATAAAGATGGTCAAAGAGAAAAAGGGGCGTATTGCCCAGATAATAGGACCGGTTATAGACGTGGTTTTCAGCAGTGAAGAGCACTTGCCCAATATTTATGACGCATTGCAGGTCACAAATGGTAGTGGTAATGTGATAGTTCTTGAGTGCCAGCAGGATATTGGCGAAAACACCATACGCACTGTTGCGATGGATTCTACTGACGGGCTTCGCAGGGGTATGGAGGTTGTTTCAACCGGCAGCGGCATAAGCATGCCTGTTGGCGATCACATAAAAGGCAGGCTCTTTAACGTCATCGGCGAAACCATCGATGGTATCGGGCCTGTCAGTAAGGAGAAGTCATACGTTATCCATCGTGATCCGCCGATTTTTGAAAATCTTTCTGCAGCAAACGAGGTGCTGTTTACGGGCATCAAGGTTATTGACCTCCTCGAACCTTACGCAAAAGGGGGGAAAATTGGTTTGTTTGGCGGTGCTGGTGTAGGCAAGACTGTTATTATCATGGAGTTGATAAATAACATTGCCAAGCAGTATTCCGGTTTGTCGGTGTTTGCAGGTGTTGGCGAACGTACACGTGAAGGTAATGAACTACTGCGTGAAATGATAGAATCGGGTGTAATACGTTACGGCAAGGAGTTTCTTGATGATATGAAGAATGGGAGCTGGGATCTTTCAAAAGTTGATATGGAAGAACTCGCAAAATCTCAGGCTACCCTTGTTTTCGGGCAAATGAACGAACCTCCTGGAGCCAGAGCACGCGTTGCACTGTCAGGACTTACAGTTGCTGAATACTTCCGTGATGGTGATGAAAAATCAGGTGGAAGGGATATCCTTTTCTTTATCGACAATATATTCAGGTTTACACAGGCAGGCAGTGAAGTGTCTGCACTCCTCGGACGCATGCCTTCAGCGGTTGGATATCAGCCTACCCTTGCCACAGAAATGGGTATAATGCAGGAGAGGATCACCTCTACCAAAAGAGGTTCCATCACCTCAGTGCAGGCTGTATATGTTCCCGCTGATGACCTCACAGATCCTGCCCCGGCAACTACCTTCGCACACCTCGACGCTACCACGGTTCTCAGCCGTAAAATTGCATCCCTTGGAATATACCCCGCTGTTGACCCCCTTGACTCCACATCCCGTATCCTCATGCCCGAAATTGTAGGAGAGGAGCATTACGATACAGCCCAGAAGGTCAAGCAGATACTGCAGCGCTATACCGAACTACAGGATATAATAGCCATCCTTGGAATGGATGAACTGTCAGAAGAGGACAAACAGGTTGTACACCGTGCACGCCGTGTCCAGAGATTCCTTTCACAACCCTTTCATGTTGCAGAACAGTTCACCGGAATGAAAGGCTGTGTTGTTAACATTGAAGACACTATCAAAGGTTTCAACATGATCTTGAACGGAGAGGTTGATGAATACCCTGAAGCTGCATTCAACTTCGTTGGAACGATTGAAGAGGCGATTGAAAAAGGAAAAAGGCTTATTGAAGAAAGCATACAGTAAAACAATCCCCGATGCAACTCTTGATAATAAGCCCTGACAAGGAATTATATAATGGCGAGGCAACTCTGGTGCAGTTCCCCGGCACCGAAGGCTCTTTCGAGGTACTTCCCGGACATGCACGGATGATAGTTACTTTGGCTGAAGGTGATATAAGGATCGTCATCAACCCGAGCAATAATGTTAAAGTTCCTGTAAAAGGAGGTGTTGTTGAAGTACGGGATGATAAAATCCTTGTGCTGGCAAGCTGATCAGGTGCTGTTCTTCACAAGCATGTATATTGCTGATGCCAGAATCACTATGTATAGAATCGCCTTAACGAAGGGTATGCCCCTTTTCACAGCCATCTTTACCGACAGCAGTGCACCACCCATACTCCCTACTCCCATCAGTATTCCGTAAAACCAGTTTACCTGTCCATGTGCAATAAAAACAGGCATCACTGCAATGGTAAATATCATGGTGATGAGAACTTTCACAGCATTTGCCCTGATAAGATCCGTGTCGTCCAGCACAGAAAGTCCGACCAGAATGAAAATGCCCACACCTGCCTGAATAAATCCGCCATACATCCCGATAAGGAAAAAGACTACAGAAATAAGAAACAACTTACCGGTGTATTGCCTGTTGTAGCGTTTCAGCCTTTTCTTCGGATCCACAATCATCACAACAAGCATCAGCAACATAACCACAGCAATAACTGTATTCATCAACCCCTTATCCAGTCCAACTGCAATAAAAGCTCCCGGGATGCTTCCGGCAACAGCCGGCAGAATATACCTAAGGTCATGACTGTAGCGGAACTGCCTTTCACGATGAAAAGCTCCCACACCCATTATCCCCTGCAAAAGAATGGCTACCCTGTTGGTGCCGTTGGCAGTAAGCGGGTCAAGTCCCAGCCAGATCAGCAATGGCAAAGTAAGCAGTGACCCGCTCCCTGCAAGGGTGTTGATGAACCCCACAATGAATCCAACCGCCAGAACAAGAAAGTAGTTAAACCAATCGACCCATGATATTATCATGCATTGATACTTTCAAAAAAATACCCCGTAAAGATAAACAAGATGATGGATATTAATAAGCTTATATCCTAAAAAAGGAAATACAGCGGTGTTTCCACTGGAATAAACTATGATTTGTTTTTTATCATGGTGAGCAACATCTTGAAACGCTTTATCGCCTTTACTGCATGTGGTATATTTGCAGGCATAATTATCGCTTCTCCAGTTTCCAATAAATGTGTATTTCCATCAATAATCACCTCTGCCTGTCCGTCAACAATATATACAACAGCGTCAAAAGGTGCAGTATGTTCACTTAAACCCTCCCCTGCATCAAATGCAAAAAGACTTAAATTTCCAGTTTCCTTTTTAAGAACATGCTTGCTTACCACAGCTTTGTCGGAATAAGAAATACTCTGTTCATAAGAGAATTTCACACCTTTGTCAAATTCATTAGTTTCCATATTCTAATTGTTATGATTGTTTATTTATTCCAGAATATCATCTATGTTAGGGATACACCCACCACAAGTGTCTCCGCCAGAGGTTATTTCCTGAACCATTTCAACAGTTGTCAATTAATTTTCCTTAATAGTCCTTAATATTGTGTCCCTGGTGATCCCTTTACAATTGCAGAAAATCTAATAATCCACAGATACTTTCAAAATTAAGTTTTGTTATCACAATTTTATGACACTTTATACATTTACTACTGATTGGTTAAAAACAATACCCTTTACAACTTAACAAATAAAACAACAATATGTTTTGTAAGATAGATAGTATTCAAAATCTGGCACAATGTCAGGATTTTTCAATCGCATCAGAAACAGATGCCTAAATTAATTTATTTTCGTTCAGTAAAAATTTTTAAACTTAATCCCCAAAAGGCCAAATCTTTTTTGAGGTGCTGTCAAAAATGATGGTATAGGCATTGCCGTTTATATGTTTCCGCAGAGCGACATGAACGATACCGGCCCTTTGCGTTGCTTTAAAGACATGGGAGCATCTTTTAATTCATATGTTTCGTTCATTACGTTTTCGATTGATTTGTTAATAATAGACTGAAAATTCAGTGATCAGGTTTTGCCACACTTAACCTATTAGGACCGGTCAAGTGCAGCCACCTTGGATGAGTTTTCCTGAAGAGTAAACAGGGATTATGAATCTGTATATATACAACACAAAATAATCTAACCATGCAACAGGTAATCAAAAAATTACGAATTGTTGATTGCAATTTCCGAACAATCATGTAATATTCACAAAAGCAAATAGATACACAAATCAACAAAAAAATGGTAATGCAAAATAATTTAACAGATCAAGGTTCAGACTGTGAATCAAGACTATAAGCTGCAATTATGTTGAACATTGTCAAAAAACAGTCAGCGTTATTCAGGCATCGACAAAAAGCCAAAAGCCCAATTCCCCCGATTGCAAATTTCCTATCCCTCATCTGAAGACAAGAGAGAATATCGAATATTTTCATATTTTTCGGTTCTCATAATAACTCATACCCATGCCCATCTTCGAACTTTCAAACGAACTGATCTTCCCCCACCCCGACCTGTCACACCCTTCAGGCCTCCTCGCAATTGGAGGCGACCTGTCGTTGGAAAGGCTGCTGCTGGCTTACAGTAACGGTATCTTCCCCTGGTACAGCCAGGGAGAACCGATAATGTGGTGGTCGCCAGACCCCAGGATGGTGTTGTTCCCCGATGAGTTCAGATTATCCGACAGCCTTCGGAGAACCTGCAAATCCGGCGTTTTCCAAACCACCATCAATAACTGCTTCCGGAAGGTGCTGGAAAATTGCTCCACTGTACCCAGAAAAGGGCAGGAGGGAACATGGCTCACATCAGAAATGAAAAGAGCATATCTGAGGTTACACAAGGCCGGTTATGCCCTCTCCTTCGAAACCTTCAGCAATGGTGAACTTGTAGGTGGCCTGTATGGGGTCAATATCGGCAACACCTTCTTCGGGGAATCGATGTTTCATCTTGCTGCCAACGCATCCAAAGTGGCTTTCGTCCGGTTTATTAAGTGGTGTACAGAAAAAAACATAAGGTTAATCGATGTTCAGCAGAACACAATTCACCTGGCAAGCCTCGGGGCAAGGGAGATCCCAAGATCCGAATTTCTGAAACTAATAGGTTAAAAGTATAAGTTTGCAAAACCTGTATCAGTAATTCACATATTCAAAACGCTGGTTGCGTTTCACCGGTACAAACCCTGCCTCCCGGATTGCACTTTTAATGCCGGCTTCATCCATGTGGTGCTCAGCTCCTGCCGATGAAACCACATTCTCCTCAATCATAATGGATCCGAAGTCATTACCTCCGCCATGCAGGCATATCTGGGCGTAAGGCACACCAATGGTGAGCCATGAGGGCTGTAAGTTTGATATGTTGTTCAGGATAAGGCGGGCAACAGCAAAGAACTTTATATATTCAAAAGGAGAAACAGTGTTGTGAATCATGTGTTTCGTATTGAGTACTGTGTCCTTTTTCTGGAATGGCCAGGGTATGAATGAGAAAAAGCCTTCGGAGCCGACCGGTTTTTGTGACTGCAGATCCCTTAGGAGTATCAGGTGCTCTATTCTCTCCTCATTGGTTTCGATGTGTCCGAACATCATTGTTGCCGAGGTTGGAAGAAGTCGTTTATGAGCTTCGTGCATCACCTCAAGCCATTCTGCCACAGAGCATTTACCCGGAGACAACTGTTTTCTTACACGGTCGCTGAGTATTTCTGCTCCTGCTCCTGGCAGTGAGTCCAGCCCCGAAGAGATTAGTTCATCGAGTGTCTCTCCTGATGAAATGCCCTCTTTCTTTGCAAGATGGACAACCTCCGGAGGTCCAAGGGCATGTAGCTCCAGCTCAGGAAAATCACTTTTTAATTTTTTGAAAAGATCCTTATAAAAATCAAGCCCCAGCTTCGGATGAAGGCCGCCCTGAAGAAGCAACTGGCGTCCCCCTATCCTGAAAAGCTCCTCAATCTTCAAATGGTAATCATCCATTGTGGTAATGAATGCCCTTCCGGAACTCTCTGAACATGAGAAATTACAGAAAAGGCAACCGGCATGGCAGACATTGCTGATGTTTACATTCCGGTCTATGATCCATGTAACCTCATTTCCAGGGTGTAACTTCATCCGCAAGGCGTGGGCAGCAGCCATGAGCATGTTCAGAGGTGCTTCAGTCAGCAGCCACATCCCATCACCGGCATCGAGGCTATACCCCCCCAGCGCCCTGTCTATAATATCTCCCGCAGATCTTTCCATTTTATATATTTTCCTGTTCAGGCAATAACCCTTTAGTAAGGTAAGTTTTCCTATTTTTGCTGATTAAACTGTACAAAAATAGTGAGATCAATGAAGATAAACATCCATATTGCAGAAAAGTTGGACGGGAGCGGTAGTTATGCAATACTTGCCGATGATAAGAGGCCCCTGGCCACACCTTTGCTGACCCGGAAAGAGAAAGCTTTTATTGCTGAATGCCGTGAACAAGATCCTGACCGGAATTTCATCGAGGTTCCCCGTATCGGGCAGTGTATTGCTGTAGCTATTATTAAGCATGACGACACCGGTAACGTTAGGTCTGAAGCTTGCCGTCGTCACGGAAGCAGGTTTGCAGATTTGCTTGCTGCACAAAAGATCAGTTCTGCGGCAGTCATGTCAGTTGGTGTCCCTTTCAGGCATCTTGTCGCTTTTGCAGAGGGGGTTGCCCTTTCTTCATATCGTTTCCTGAAATACTTCTCGGAGGATGCCGCCAAAAAGAAGGAGCATTCTCTGAAGGATCTTTATATTGTCCATAGCAGGCCGGACAAAAAGCTGCTCGATAAAATCATTACCTGTGCATATTATACAAGCCTGGCAAGGGATCTGATAAATGAACCTGCATCAGCCTTAACTGCACAGGCCCTGGCAGCACTTATTGCTGAAAAAGCCAAGGTGGTGGGAATCAAAGCTGAAATATTCAATAAGGCTAAAATTGAAGCGCTGAAGATGGGTGGAATCCTTACAGTTAACAAAGGGAGTGTTGACCCTCCTGCTTTTACCGTTCTGGAGTATTCACCGCCTGATCCGATAAACCAAAACCCGGTTGTTCTTGTTGGCAAAGGGCTTATCTTCGATACCGGCGGGATGAACCTGAAGCCAGGGTCATTCATGGACGGGATGAAGTCTGATATGGCCGGTGCTGCTATTATGGCTGCTGCAATTATGGCTGTTGCTTCCCTGAAACTCCCTGTGAATATGGTTGCACTACTCCCCTCTACCGACAACCGTGTAAATGGCAAACCGATGGTTCCGGGAGATGTGATCACGACACATGACGGAACAAAAGTAGAGGTTAACAACACCGATGCCGAAGGCAGACTTATTCTCGCTGATGCATTATCGTATGCCAAAAGGTATGACCCTGTGCTAGTGATCGATGCAGCCACTCTCACCGGAGCTGCTATGCGAGCCATTGGCCATTACGGAATTGTCGCCATGCAAAACAGGGCTGAACGATATATGCTACAACTGAAGCTTGCCGGAGAAAGAACCTATGAAAGGATTGCAGAGTTTCCAATGTGGAAGGAATATGAAGAGCTCATCAAATCCGACATTGCCGACCTCTCCAATTCAGGTGGCATAAACGGAGGAGCAATCACGGCTGCCAAGTTCCTTGCACACTTCACCGACTATCCGTTTATTCACCTTGACATTGCCGGTCCTGCCCTGATAGACAAACGTGAGCATTACCTGCCCAAAGGGGCTACTGGAATGGGCGTAAGATTAATCGTTGATTTTATTGAAAATATTATACTGCATTAATAACCACTAAAAACAAAACCCGGATACTTATGGACAACCATACAATTCCAGAAACAGTCACCGAAAACATCATAAGGGTAGGCATTACCCATGGTGATTTCAATGGCATCGGTTATGAAGTAATCCTGAAAACACTTGCTGACAGCAGGATATGTGATATATGCACCCCTTTGGTATATGGCTCTTCAAAGATCGCCTCCTACCATAAGAAAACCATCAATGTACCTGACTTCCTGATAAATGTTGTAAAGAGGACCGATCAGCTTCATCATCGCAAACCAAATATCATAAATATTTCAAATGATGAAGCCAGGATTGATCTGGGAAAATCGACCACTCAGGCAGGTGAATTCGCACTTGCTGCCCTTTCCAAAGCAATACCCGATCTCAGGGAGCAACGCATCGATGTGCTGGTTACCGGACCTATCAACAAAAAAAATATTCAGTCGCCCGGATTCAGATTTCCTGGTCATACAGAATATCTGGCCAACGCATTCGGTGTTGATAAATACCTTATGCTGATGGTGTGCAACCAGTTCAGGATTGGAACCGTAACAGGCCACATTCCCCTTGGAGGGGTAACACAGTCTCTCTCGGTTGATCTTATCCTTGACAAGCTTCGCATCCTTAACCAGTCGTTAATTGTTGACTTTGCAATACGAAGACCCAAGATTGCGGTTATGAGTGTTAATCCTCACGCAGGTGACGGAGGGCTTATGGGAAAGGAGGAGGATGATCTGATCAATCCTGCTCTTCAGCAGGCTCAGCGTGAAAACATCCTTGCATTTGGCCCATTCCCTGCTGATGGTTTCTTTGGAAGTGCGAACTACGACAAATACGATGCAGTTCTTGCAATGTATCACGATCAGGGCCTCATTCCTTTTAAAACCCTGGCCTTTGAAGGGGGTGTCAACTTCACGGCGGGTTTGCCGTTTGTCCGCACCTCACCAGCTCACGGTACGGCATACGACATCGCCGGAAAAGATATGGCATCTGAAGAATCGTTCAGGGAGGCTCTTTATCTTGCTGTAGATATATATAAAAACAGAAAGCTCCATTCCGAATTAAACAGCGACCCGCTTAAATATGGCCTTACCAGCGATAATGGAGATTATGTTGTTGATGAAGATCTGCCTGAAATTCCAGACGAACCCGTGCTTTGACAATGGCATTCAGCTATACCATAAAAGAAGTCGCAGAAATGTGCGGCGGAGAACTGGTGAATACATCAGGTGCTGACACCACAGTTAAGGCAGTTATTATTGACAGCCGTTCATACATCATTCCTGAAAAAAGTATTTTCTTTGCATTGAAGGGAGAAAAACGGGATGGACATAAGTATATCCCTGAAATCATCGGCAAAGGAGTAAAATGTATTGTTGCTGAAAGAATTTCCGAAGAGCTTCTGAAGAATAAATCTGTATTATTTATCAGAGCAGACAACACCATGAAGGCGCTTCAGAGTTTCGCAGCTGCACACCGGATACTTTTCAATTTACCTGTGGTAGCCATTACCGGCAGTAACGGCAAAACCATCGTTAAGGAATGGCTGGCACAACTTCTGTCTCCAGAATATTCCATCTGCCGCAGCCCTCTGAGTTATAATTCCCAGATCGGTGTTCCCCTGTCGGTTCTGCAACTCAACAGCTCACACAACCTCGCACTATTCGAAGCAGGCATCTCAAAACCCGGAGAGATGAAAGCTCTCGGGAATTTGACAAAACCTACCTTAGGGGTTTTTACCGGCATTGGAGCTGCTCACGATGAGAATTTTCAAAGCAGAGAAGAAAAAGCTGAAGAGAAGCTGAAACTTTTCAAAAATTGTTCCGGCCTGGTATGCTTTTGTGAAGACCCGGATCTGTTTGAGTTAATAACATCCTTTGCTGAATCGAACAGGGTCAGGCTTTTCACTGTTGGCCACTGCCCCGGTGCAGACATCAGAGTTGCTAAAAAATATACTACACTGACCGGAAACAGCCTTGAGGTGATCTATAAAGACAAGTCCCATACAATCCGGTTATCTCAGAACGACTTCTTTTCAGTATCCAACACCCTGTTATGTCTTGGCACAATGCTGCTGCTGGGTTATGAACTGCCTGCCGCAGCCGGCAGGCTATCAAGTCTGGAACCTGTTGCCATGAGAATGGAGCAGATAGAAGGGATTGGAAACTGCATCATTATAAACGACAGCTACAACAACGATCTCCTCGCACTTAGAATAGCCCTTGAGCACCTCAGCCTGAATAATGCAAGGCAAAGAAAATGCCTTATTTTGTCAGATATTTTTCAATCAGGCCTCAGTATGCCTGAACTCACAAAACATCTTATGGAACTCCTCAACAGGTACAGGCCCGATAAATTCATCGCAATAGGCCGGATGCTGTCATCCATGAAAGGAACCATCGAAGGTGACTCATGGTTTTATGACAGCACTGAGCAATTCCTCAGGTATCACCCCTTCTCGGGTTTCCGGGATGAAGTGATTCTTCTGAAAGGGGCAAGAAGTTTTGAGTTCGAGAAGATCCGAGACGTGTTGCAAAGACAAAGCCACGGAACGGTTCTGGAAATAAACCTTGGTGCTGTTGTCCATAATCTCAAATATTTCAGGTCTCTCCTGCCACCGGAGACGAAAATAATGGCTATGGTCAAAGCTTTTGCATACGGTAGCGGCAGTTTCGAGATCGCAAGCCTGCTGCAGTACCAGCAGGTAGACTACCTTGCTGTTGCATATCCCGATGAGGGTGTGGAACTCCGAAATGCAGGTATAACAATACCTGTTATGGTGATGTCACCCGAAAAGGGATCCTTTGATATCCTTATCCGCCACCACCTCGAACCGGAATTATTCAGCTTCAGCGTATTGAATGCCTTCATCAAAACACTGAAATATAACTACCCTGCAATGAGCGATCCCTATCCTGTTCATATTGAAGTAAACACAGGCATGAACAGGCTTGGGTTTGAATCGGGTGATACAGATGATTTGATTTCTCTCCTAAATGAAACTGACAGTGTTGTTGTCAAATCTGTTTTCTCTCATCTGGCAACCGCTACTGATGCTTCTCCGGGCTCATTTGCAATACAACAAATCGAAACATTCAACAAAGTAAGGAACTCATTCCTGAAAAAGCTGAGATACATTCAGCCACCGATGTTCCATATCCTTAATTCAGATGGAATAATCAACTTTCCCGAAGCCATTTATGATATGGTCAGGCCTGGAATCGGACTTTACGGATTTGTCTCCTGCCCCGACTCGCAAAAATCTCTGAAATATGCAGGAAGGTTGAAAGCTGTTATCACACAGATCAGATTGATAAAAAAGGGTGATACAGTAGGTTATAACCGGTCATTCACTGCACAAAAGGATACCTTGGTTGCCACTGTGGGCATCGGATATGCAGACGGCTTCAACAGAAAACTCGGAAACGGCAATTTCTCAGTATCGGTAAATGGAAAGCAGGCAAAGGTTATTGGTGATGTATGCATGGATATGATAATGCTTGATGTTACTAAAATCGGAGATGTGTCTGAAGGTGACGAAGTGATAGTTTTTAATGATGACACACCTGTTACAAATATGTCCGCGAAACTTGGCACCATTCCCTATGAGATTCTCACCTCAATACCAGCAAGGGTGAAAAGGATCTTCCTAACCGAATAAAAAAATATTGAACTGATTAAACTTTATCAACTTAATGCAGTCTTATAAAATTATCGGAAAGTGCTGATAATACAAAACATTAACGTTTTAAAGCCGGGGAGTATTCTGTCGGGGGGGGGGGGGTTGATTTGTTATGTTCTGAAATAGTTAGATGCTATAGTAAATGTTGACTTTACATATGAATAAGTTATCCCGGTGCCTAATAGTTTTTATTCTGTTGTTGACATTCAATAATCTGAACGCAATTAACTATTACTGGGTAGGTGGATCGGGCAACTGGTCGGACATTAACCGCTGGGCAACAACCTCTGGAGGTACCACCAAGCATATCGTTGTTCCATCGCCAGACGATAATGTGATATTTGATGCAAATTCATTCAGTGCTTCAGGACAAACTGTTAACATAGACCCCGGTATTGCCACTGCCAGGAACTTTTCGATACTTAATGTTAACCATAATCCGACATTTCAGGGGGGCAACCAGCTGAAGATCTACGGCTCACTCAAGTTGTCGAGGCTCGCAGACTGGAGCTTTGGTGGAAGCTTTTACTTTGAAGCCACCACATCTGGTCACACCATCACTACAGACAGCATCGTGATTTCAAACCATATTTATTTTCAGGGTATCGGAGGTAGCTGGACACTTCTTGACAACCTGGAATGTCAAAGGGATATTATCCTCAGCTACGGCACATTGAATACAAATAATAAAACTGTTGAATGTAACGGTTTTTCATCCACATCCAATAACTTCAGATCTCTTTCACTCGGCACTTCAGCTATCAGGGTTGGCTATTATTGGAGCTTAAACCTTCAGAACCTGACTTTCAATGCCGGGCAGTCACTGATTCTTTTCAAAAACAACGGTTATTTCTCCTCTACAGGCACTGGCCCTGCAATATATCATACAGTATGGTTTCTCGGCGACGGAACAGCTACCGGCAACAACAACTATGATACTTTAAGACTTTCAAAAGGCAAATCATATGTTATCAGCGGAAACTCGGTTCTTTCAAAAAGGTTTGAAGCAGTCGGCACTTGTGTTCAGGTTATTGACATCAGGGGAATATGGCATTTTAGCATGCCTGCAACAGCACAGTTCATGGTTGAATATTGCAAGATAAGGGATGTAAATGCCTCAGGTGGAGCCAATTTTACAGCATACGAATCCAACGATAATGGAAACAATACCGGTATAACATTTGCCCCCCTTACACCATATAACCTTTACTGGGTAGGCAGTTCAGGAGATTGGAATGATACCGCTCACTGGTCATACACTTCCGGTGGTCCTGGCGGAGCGTGTATCCCGCGATCAATAGACAATGTGTGGTTCGACGCAAACTCTTTTATTACAGGCGATTCAGTTGTGATTGACGACGTCGATGCTGAATGTCATAACATGACTTGGACAAATATCGCGGCAGCTATCCGGCTTGCCAAATACAAGGATCTCTATATCTATGGTTCAGTCTGGCTTCATAACAACCTCATCTGGGACGGTATAAGTTCACAAACTTTCTTTGTGTCTGATCAAACCGGTGAAACCATCACCTCCGACAGTGTAAAGCTCACCGGACCGGTATTTTTCGACGGTGACGGAAGCTGGACCTTGCAGGATGATTTCTACGTAAACGGTCATGGGGTAGAACATGTAAAAGGGATCTGGAATACCAACAACAAAAATGTCACTGTTTATGTTTACCATTCATATTCAGGTCTTAACAGAACACTTACTCTGGGATCCTCACTGTTTATCGTTCAATCTCCCAATATTCAGGCATGGACCCTTGGAGGGAATAATTATACCCTTAACGCCGGAACCTCAACCATTGATATTTCTGCCCCAAATGCCGGGATGTATAATACAAGTACCTTTAATTTCAACTTCTATAACGTCATTTTCAGCAACAGTCAGGGCCTGGCACAACTCAACACCGACATCAACTACTTCTACTCTCTAACCTTTAACAGTAACGGGTTCATAAGGGGCAACAACACATACGGAACTCTTAACTTTACCAAGGGGAAGGATTATTCACTTGCATATCTCAACACCCAGACCATTGTTACAAACCTTAATGCAATAGGAGGGTGTGACGGATATATCCTTATACATTCAGACCATAAAGACACAATATCCTTTTTTCACAAAGTAACAGGGACTATCAATTGTGATTATTTGATAATGTGGAATATACACGCCTCCGGAGGTGCCACCTTCAATGCTTCCAACTCTGTTGATCTAGGTAACAATTCAGGATGGAATTTCACATCACCACTGCCAAAAAACCTTTACTGGGTTGGGGGTACGGGAAACTGGTCGGATGTTAATCACTGGTCATACACCAGCGGAGGCCCTGGGGGGGCATGTGTTCCTTCACCGCTTGACAGCGTATTTTTTGATAAAAACTCCTTTGTTTCCGTTGCAGATACCGTTAACATTGATCTTACCAATGCAACATGTCATACTATGACATGGAAGGACACTCTTCAGGGAGCAATACTTGATGGTATGGGTTACAGTGCGATATGGTTCTGGGGGTCAGTTATTTTTGACACCACCATGGTAAATATTTTTCAGGGAAAAGCATGGTTCGAAGCACCAGATACCGGCCATATTATTGTCTCTGCCGGCCAATGGTTCAATGAGAGTGTGATATTCGATGGCCGGGGTGGTAGCTGGACCATTGTTGATTCGCTTTATGTAAGACAAGGAATAGAACTAAGGCATGGTGCGCTGTTTGCCGCTGAAAAGATAATCCAGGCGTCAACATTCAAATCTGTAAAGATTTCATCCCGAACACTGGATATTACCAACACATTAATTAGGATCACCGGTTCTGAACATGCATGGGAAATAGTACACGATTCATTAACATTCATGACTGCCGGATCTGAGATAATATTCACATCTCCCGGCTTCGTCGACTTTTACAATTATTCAAACATCCCCGGTATATTCAATTATCACAATGTCAGCTTCTTGCATTATCACTCCTATGCTGCTCTCCTCTCAATTGGTGCAAACGTTGTAATAAATGTTGCCTACTTCGGAGGCAATGGGACTTTCAACTCATCATTTGTATATGACTCCATAATAATGACAGGTGGGCATACCTACCGCTTTAACGGCAATACAACACAGACTTTCAATCACATATTTGCAACGGGAACCTGTTATCAGCCAATCGTATTCACCAACGCCGATCCGCTGAATCCGGGATATTATCTGCATTCTCTGTCTCCATCTGCACAGGTTTCCTACGTAACCATGAAAGATTGTCATGGTGTGCTCCCTGCAACTTATAATGCCATTAACTCTTTCGACGACGGAGGAAATGTCAACTGGATAATTACTCCGGTGGCACCGGTAGATCTTTACTGGGTAAACGGCACCGGCAACTGGTGGGATCCAATGCACTGGTCATACAGTAGTGGAGGGCCCGGAGGAGCCTGTATACCAACCTGGCGAGACAACGTTTTTTTCGACCAGAACTCATTTGTCACCTCCTCTGATTCAGTTTTTGTAGACTCACTGTTTGCCGAATGTCATGATATGCAATGGCTTAACATAACCTCGAATCCGACCTTTATACTTCCGGCTATTATACCCTTGGAGATTCATGGATCACTAAGGCTTGTTCCTGCCATAAACGGCCAATTCATCGGAAGGATGCGTTTCCTTTCAACTCATGCCGGTAATTATATTTATTGCGGCTCCCAGAGCTTTCATGATTCGGTTGTGTTTTTGGGCAACAGTGGCGCATGGACACTCTACGACTCGTTGGTTGCAATGCAGACAATAAACCTTATTTCCGGCTCTCTGAATACCAACGGGCAGACAGTGACAGCAGCACGGTTTATTTCCATGACTAATGACTCACGGCAATTGAGTCTGGGATCAAGCCTGTTCAAAGTCAACAGCATCTGGCGCCTGAATGGCCAGAATCTGGTTTTTAATGCCGGCCAGTCACACATTACCCTAGCTGCTTCAAATGCCCAGATGATAAACGAAAATGGGCAAGGATTTGTCTACCACAACGTCTCTTTTCTGGGAACTGTTTTAACCCTTACATGTACTTTACGCTGCAATACAGTTCCCGTTCATATTAACCGGTTGCTGATGAACACAAATGGCCGGTTATTCGGCGAGCATATCTTCGACTCCCTCCTCTTCATGCCGGGGAACCTTTATCAGCTTGAAAAAGGAAAAATACAGACTGTGTTAAGCTACTGGCTTTTGCGTGGCAACAATTGTTTCCCGCTGACCCTCCAGTCGACGGAGTTCGGTCAGCAGGCTACTGTTGTAAAAACCAGCGGAAGTGTTGTTGGCGACTTTCTGCATATACGTGACATCGAAGCAACCGGAGGGGCGACATTCTATGCCGGTGACAACAGTTCAAATGTTGCAAACAATACAGGATGGACATTCAACAACTCTCCCGGATACATCTTCGGCCTCGGCCCCGACATAGAATTCACAATCGGAACCTCAATAACCCTCACCACAGTTAACTTCAACGCAGGCCCAGGAACTACCTTCCTGTGGTCAACCGGAGCAACCACCCCCTCGATAATTGTTTCCCAACCCGATACATACTCTGTTACCGTAACTTATGCCGGCAATTGCATTGTTGTCGATACTATTATTATTTTCTGTAATGTAAAACCCAATTATGACATTGGACATTGTATCTGTTTTGGAGACAGCAACGGGTGGATCAACATGACAATTCAGGACACCGTTGGAGTATATTCTGCAATATGGTCACATGGTGCCAACCAGCTCAATGTTTCAGGACTTTCCGCAGGACAGTATATTGTCACCATCATTGGATCAACAGGATGCAAAGGGCAGGACACCCTTTGGATACACCAGCCTCCTAAGCTAATTGTGCCCCTCGACGACACAAGCTTCTGTGAAGATGACACAGGGGTATTGCTGGATGCCTCTTCAGCCTTTGTGAAATTTTGGTGGAACGGCCAGCCTGGAGGCCAGACACTTTTTGTAAACAAAGAAGACACCATCGTGGTAATTGTAGAAGATGCTGACGGCTGCCAATCCGACCCCGATACCATCGTGGTTACAATAGATACTATTCCCTTTATCTGGCTTGGTGATGATGCAGATATTTGCCTTGGCGATGAGCTTCTCCTCACACCCGGATACGGTTTCGATAGCTACCTGTGGCAGGATGGATCTTCAAAACCGGAATTTGTTGCAACCCAGGGAGGGACATATCATGTTAAGATAAAACTCAGAACCTGTATTAACCATGATACAATATTGCTTTTCGACTGCCCTCCCCTGCTGATATTCCCTAATGTGTTCACCCCAAACGGGGATAGCTACAATGAACATTTCTTCCCTGTCCACCAAAACATCATCAACTACAGGCTGGTGGTATATAATCGCTGGGGAGCGGTTGTGTTCGAGTCGGATGATCCGGATAAAAAATGGGACGGAACCACAAAGAGTCTGCCTTGCCCTGAAGGAACTTACTTTTATTCTGTAGATTATGCAGGCTTCGGCCAGAAAGCAATGAGAGGCAGCCAGGTACACCGGGGTGTATTGACTATCCTCAGATAATGATCTCCTGATAACAATCCCTGCTGAAAAGTGATAATTCATTTTTTAGTAATTTCACACCCCGATAACCAAGTCTTTCAAATGCCTTGTTATCGACATAATTTAATCCCGTTTGCCATGAATAAAATAATCAAACCACTCATCATTGTCTTCGTCCTGTCGGTTGGATTCTCATCTTGTAAGCGCGACACGGTATATCTCAAGTATCATAAATTTCAAAACAATACCTGGAAAAGGATTAATGAAGACATCCTGTTCGAAGTGGAAATAGATGATTCTTCCAGAAGGTATAACATCGATATTCCTGTAAGGCATGCTTCATTCTATCCCCATCAGTATCTGGAAATAAGTTTTAATGTCTATTCACCATCAGGGCAGGGTAGCTATACCGCAAAAAAGATATATCTCAAGGATGAAAAGGGTAACTGGAAAGGGAATGGAATGGGAGATATCTGGGATTATACTTTCAGGATATTCGATAATTACAAATTCAATGAAACAGGCACCTACCTGATCGAGATTCAAAACCTTACCGGCAATAATATGTTGTTACCCGGCATTATGGAACTGGGACTGAAAATCAAAAAAGCAAAAAAGGGAAATCGTGGTTAAGTCTTCAGATGACCATCGCCATCTTGATCCATCTATTAAAACCCTTCCTGACAAACCAGGGGTTTACCAGTTTTTTGATGTTGACCGGAATATTATCTATATAGGCAAAGCCAAGAATCTTAGAAAAAGAGTTTCCTCTTATTTTTCAAAGGACGGTTCGCACCTCGGTAAGGTAGCTGTAATGATCAGGAAGACAGCGTTTATTGAACATATTGTTGTAGAAACCGAGCTTGAAGCGCTGTTACTGGAAAACAGCATGATAAAGGAACATCAGCCTCGATATAACATTCAGCTTAAAGATGATAAGACCTTTCCCTGGATATGTATCAAAAATGAACCATTGCCCAGGCTGTTCCACACAAGGAACAGGTTGAACGACGGATCTGAATATTTTGGCCCCTATGCTTCTGTTAAGGTTATGAAGAATCTTCTGGATCTTATCCGGCAACTTTATCAACTGCGTACATGCAATTTTAATCTTTCTGAATCAAACATCAGAAACCGAAAATACAAAGTTTGCCTGCAATATCATATCAAAAACTGTAAAGGGCCATGTGAAGGATTACAGTCTGAGTTTGAATACCTTGATTCCATTGATGAGATCCGTCAGATCCTGAAAGGGAATATTGTTTCAGTGATCAGAACCTTACGGTCGATTATGGAACAATATGCTTCACGGCTTGAATTCGAAAAAGCCCAACAGGTGAAGGAGAGGCTAATTTTACTTGAAAAGTACCGAAGTAAGTCCACAGTTGTAAATCCCAGGATACATGACGTTGATGTTTTCTCATGTTACGAGGAGGGAGATGTTGCAACCTTTAACTATATGAAGGTGATTGAAGGCGCCATTGTGCAATCGCATCATGTAGAGTTGCGAAAGAGTCTTGGCGAACCTCGGGAAGAGCTGATGCTCTTTGCGTTAACCGAGATAAGGAATCGTTTTGCCAGTGAGGCGCCGGAGGTTATTCTCCCTTTTTCTATTGATATTCCATCCCCATCTCCAGAGATAACTGTTCCGAAAAGGGGAGATAAACTCAGATTGCTGGAGCTGTCTCAACAGAATCTTAAGTATTATGTTCTTGAAAAGAAAAAGAGGCACGAGCTGGTTGATCCTGAAAGGCATACCAGGCGCATTATGCAAACTATGAAAAACGATCTCGGGCTTAAAGAGGAGCCTGTACATATAGAATGCTTCGATAATTCAAATCTTCAGGGAACAGATCCTGTGGCAGCGGTTGTAGTTTTCAGAAATGGCAGGCCATCAAAAAACGAATATCGCCATTTTACAATAAAAACTGTTGATGGACCCGATGATTTTGCTTCGATGGAAGAGGTGGTTCAACGACGCTATTCCAGATTGATAAAGGAGGAAAAGCCCCTTCCGCAATTGATAATTGTTGATGGCGGTAAAGGACAGCTCAGCAGTGCCGTTAAAAGCCTTGAAGCCCTCGGTATCAGAGGTGAAGTTGCCATCATCGGAATTGCTAAGAAACTGGAAGAGATATACTACCCTGACGACCCTCTCCCACTACATATCGATAAAAGATCAGAAACGCTGAGGATCATACAGCATGCACGCAACGAAGCCCACCGGTTTGGGATAACTTTCCACAGAGGAAAAAGGATCAAAAAATTAAGCAAAACAGAACTCACCGATGTGCAAGGCATAGGAGCCAATACTGCAAACAAACTTCTTTCTTCAATGAAATCGGTAAAAAACATTATCGAAGCAGGGGAGGAAAAGATTGCCGGGATAATTGGCAAATTCAAAGCCAGATTGCTGTTTGATCATTTCAAAAATCCCGGCCAAAATTAAGCCCGGGTTATCAAATCATTGAAATACAACTATTTTGCATAATAATATGAAATGGCAGTGGAGGCCGGGAAAATTCCTATTTTCGTAATATCTTAATATTTCAGGATGGATACTATCAATATTAAACGACTCCTTGGAAATTTCAGAAAACGAAATTTCGATGCATTCTATTTTCATGATAAAGCCGGCGCATTAGAATACCTGATCTCAGAATTTAAAGTGGGAAAAACAATTACCTGGGGTGGTTCATTAACAATTAATGAGATAGGGATTAAAGAGTTAATCAGAAAAAGAGACCTTCACATCATCGACAGGGACACTGCGGTCACTCATGAGGAGAAGCACAGGATGCACCTTGAGTCCTTTAGCTGCGATTACTACCTGATGAGTTCAAATGCTGTTACCCGTGACGGGAAGCTGGTAAATATTGATGGCATTGGCAACAGGGTTGCAGCTCTGATATATGGCCCGGCAGCGGTATATGTAATTGTTGGTGTAAATAAAATCTGTAAAGATGAAGATGAAGCACTTGAAAGGGTCCGAAATCTGACAGCTCCAAAAAATGCAATCAGGCTGAAAAGGTCAACCCCCTCCGCAGAAACCGGCTTTTGCCATGACTGCCTAAAAGAGCAATGTATCTGCAGTCATATTGTTGTTACCCGCAGATCGTGGACCAGAAACAGAATCAAGATAATTATCATCAACGAAGCATTGGGCTTATAATCATTCCCCTTAAAAGATTACACAGTTACCGGTATTTTCCCTCAACGACAAATCTGATCAGGTTAAACTGTGAGATTGCAAAATGCCTTTACCATTCATCGGTAATGTAAAGGTCTGCCTGTATTATTGGTTTTGGGTTTTGAGGTTAGCTGGAAAATATTCCTTAAAATTGCACTGAAAATTCCCTTTGATGATAAAGCAAAAAATTACCAGATCATTTAAATACATTATATTGGCATTATTGATCTATATGCCGGTATTCGGATTCCTAGACAGGTTTCCGATCAGGTTATGGGATGAATCGAGGCTGGCCGTCAATGCTTATGAAATGCTGAATAACAAAAACTATATCGTAACCTATTACGATGGGGCACCTGATATGTGGAACACCAAACCTCCACTTTTAATATGGCTTCAGGTTGGTTTTATGAAGTTGATTGGTGTTAATGAGCTTTCTGTCAGATTGCCCTCTGCCTTTGCTGCTCTTTTCACGTTCCTGGCAATACTGATTTTTTCCGTAAGGTACCTGAAAAGCTTCTGGTTCGGTTTCATTGCTGTAATGGTATTAGTAACTACTCAGGGCTATATCGATCTGCATGCTACCCGTACCGGCGATTATGATTCTCTGATGACTTTGTTTACAACATTGAATGGCCTCACATTCTTTTTGTTCTGTGTATCTAAAAAAAACAGTTATTTATACCTTTTCTTCGGAACTCTCGCCCTGGCTGTGTTGACAAAAAGCGTGAACGGTTTGCTATTTATACCGGCCTTTATCATCTTCCTTTTAATCAGAAGGCAAACGTTGGAGGTTTTAAGAAACAAACATTTCTATTTCGGTCTTGCCGGATTCATATTTATTGCTGCAGGTTATTATCTCTTAAGAGAATATCATAACCCGGGATATCTTGCTGCGGTAGCTAAAAATGAGCTTGGTGGAAGATACCTCAATACCCTTGAAAACCATTATCAAGGTTTCTGGTTCTATTACAATAGCATCATCAGAAGCAAATTCTCATACTGGCACCTTCTCGTGCCCTGCGGGCTTGCATTGGGGTTTTTCAGTAAGAAACAAAAGTTAAAAGAGCTCAGTATTTTTCTTGCTCTTATGGTGCTGACTTTCTTCCTGGTAATTTCATTTTCGAAAACCAAACTTTTATGGTACGATGTCCCTTTGTTCCCTTTCTTGTCCATGATAGTAGCAATATTCCTCTTCTACTTCTTTGATATACTCAGGAACATGGAGGTTATTCAAAAAACATTGCACAAAAATGTATTGCCAGTTATATTCCTCTTTTTGATTTTGATTTCACCATACAACAAAATCATTGAAAAAACATATCAGCCACAAGAGTACCCCTGGGATATGGAATTTTACGAAATGTCATATTATCTCAAGCAGGCTTTTCAGGGAAAGCATAACCTCAACAAACAGCATATGCTTTACGACGGAGACAATGCACATCTGAAGTTTTATTTGTTAGCCCTTCATGAAAAAGGTTACAGAACCGATCTGAAAAACTGGACGACCCTTTCAAAAGGTGATATCGTATTTACAAAGCAGAACCATATAAGGGAATATGTTGAAAAGAGTTATTCACACACGATTCTTGGCCAGAATGGTAATATTATCACATACAGAATTGACGATGTAACTTCCGATATCACACCCGGAATAGAACAGAAACAAAAAGATTAACCCTTGTTTCTGAGATGATTATTTATAATCGGTTTCCTTCTACCAGGAACCAGTCCACCCATGCATCCATCTGGCTGAAGGAATTTGGCCGGAGCAGGATCTCCCGTTTTTTGTCGAGCAGATACATTGTAGGGGTGCCTGATACGAAATATGCTTCCACCACATGGCTTTTCCATTTTCCAAAGTCACACATGCTAATAAACGGGAAGTTGCCGGCAAAATCGGAAAATGTTTTCTTATCTACATCCAGAGAAACAAAAACAACCTCCACTCCATGCTTCTTCCATATATCATACACTTTGACCATCCTGGCAAGTTCATCAGTGCACTTGGGACACCATGAGGCACCGAACATAACCACTATATATTCGCTTTTAATATCTGACAGCTTCCCCGGAATATTACCGGTCGAGCTGTATCCCGGTGCGAAAAGATCCCCTTCGAACCTGAAGTCCGGTGCTTTTTTTCCCTTTTTCATGGAACGGTAACTTTCGAGTTGCTTGGCAAGGTTGTTGTCAACCGTGCAACCCACCTCGTTCAGCACTTTCAAAGCAAGATACTCTGAGGCACCGAAAAGGCTGTGGCGTTCCAGAAGGTTGAAGAGGTAATCGGTGACCTGATTGAATCGTTTCTCATCCTTGACCAGGTGGTCCATCATTCTGTCAATGGAGATACTCATTTCTATATACACTGAATCGAGGGAGCGCCCGCTGTTTTCAAGGAGCCAGAAATGGCTTTCGATCGCATCTTTGAAGAGTCCGCTTTTATAAAGTCTGAGGTCTGTATAATCGATGTTTCTGAATGCCTCCATAACTGCCGGAATCTCTTCTGTACGATACTGGGCTATGGTTGAAACCGAACTTACCAATTTCCGGATGGGCAGAAACCAGCTCACGTAACTGTTGGTGTCCAGTCCATCGAGAAATGCGCGGTCTTGTGCTCTGATCCTTGCCTTTTCTACTTCTATAGCTTTCTGAGGCGTGCTTTGAGTGCTGAACAGGGTGTCTGAAGTGTAAATCCGCTCCAGATAGATCCATGCACTAAGAGCCTGCTCCCGGCGGGGATGTTCTGAGGCGTATTGCCCAAAGAGCCGGTTCTGTATTCCCGAAGTGATGGTTACAGTTTCAGGAAACGACAGAGCTTCTCCCTCCAGCTTCAACTCCTCGTTGGCGAGAATCACAAAAAAGGCTTTATTGTTTTCAGCAGCCAGGTACCCCATGCCGAAATCCTTATCAGCATATTTTAGGTCAAACTCACCCTCCTGGTTCGCCCTGGCCTGATCAATAGTATAGATATCAAACCCTTCGAATCCAACCAGCCTAATTTGTTGATTTGCGAGAGCAGGAAACTTGCCGGTGATGGTATGCTGGGCCTGGGTGTAACTGCTAATTAAGATTATAAATAGGGCTATAATTCTGATATTCATATTCATATTGAAATACTATTTATCGAATATTTGCCATATAAAGATAGAGATTTCTCTGAATTTTCACCCTTCTACTCCTTCACAATCTTTCCATTCAATAGAACCCTGTCATCGCTTCTGATACTGTAAAAATATAATCCGCTCGAATTTCTGCTTAAGTCGATCTGAAGATCTCCCTGACTAAACTTATAACTGCTAACCAATTGTCCGTAAGAAGTATAGATCAATAATTCTACCTTCTTGCCACGACAATGATTGAGAGAAATGTTAATGATATCTTTTGTCGGATTTGGATAAACTAAAACACTCAGGTCACAAAATCCGGAATCCTCTGAAGATAATGGCAGCGAACTTGCTGTCCAGCTCGAGGCTAAGCTGTTATCATAATTTAAATCTATCAATTGCAAATAAGGACCATCCCCATCAGGAGTAGTTGGCCAGGGAACACTATCCATATAGTGAACCTGATCTATGGTGTTTCCGAAAGCATCTGACAGGATAATATTGTAGGAGCTGTTTTTCAAATTTCTGGAGAATTGACCAAATGGTATAATTCCATAAAAACTTGTAAATACAGAAGCATCACTGCATAAATAAATTTTTTTGTTAGCATTTATGGTGCTGTTTGCTGGAAATTGATACGAAATACCTAATTCTCTGATGTAATAACCGGTAAGGTTAACTGTTTGATTTGAGTGATTGGTGATTTCAATAAATTCCAGATCATTACTGGTTTGACCACCGGAAGCCAAAGGGTGATAGTGGATTTTACTGATAACCAGATTGGGAACAGGAACATTTGAACAACCTGCAGCTGAACCAATATTATTATTTATCCATGTTATTCTGTTCTGAATCCATGTTTTCATAGCAGCAACATTGGTGGTATGTGAACCAACTGTGCCCCATCTCAATTGTTCTCTGTTTTTTGACTCTGCCAGTAAATTAACATATTGATCTATTTGATTGCTGATGGTGGAATAGTTCAGAGGCATATTAGGTGCTGTCAATTCAATCCAGCGTTTGGCCATATAACATTTAAAGGTGGTATCATTAAATAAATCTCTCCAGAACTTTGACCCTGTAATATTTCCATAGTTTAATTGCCATACGTTATACTTGCTCCTGTCAACTCCATACTGAAACAAATCATTTCCAAAAGTGAGGTTGTAATCCCAGACAGGTCCTGCTCTTAATTTTCCATTCCTGTCTTTGTGAAAAAAGGTGCTGTACTGGTATGCGTCCACATTGGATGCTATTTCCGCTATAATCATGTAATCAATAAAACTTGGAATATCAATGACAGAAGGATATCCGGTGGTAATTGAAGTGTTGATTGGATTCGTTTCAGATGCCAGATCGGTAAAGACACTTTTTATGTATTGACCTTGCTGGGTCGTAATATTCTCCGCTTTCGGGCTATCATATATATAGTTTACAATGCCATTATAACCTGACATTGTCCAGGCTGCTGTTTCACCTGCATCTAATTTATCTGCCTTGACGAGATAACCTCCTGTTATTTTGGGAGAAGTGGTGTCTGAAGTGGTTAATTTAACCAGATTTACCCTTTCAGAATCAATTTTGATTTTCTCCATCAAAATATACACTCCAACATAGTCTTCGTTAACAATCACCTCTACAAATTTAACTCCTGGAGCATAATTTCCCATGCTTCTGGCCAGATTGCACGAAAGATAATCCCGAATCATGGAAGGATCATAAGCCAGAGAGTTTAATACCCAGTCATTTTCCGATGGCATTCCCAATAGGCTTACATTATTGTCAGTAGTATCATCAGCAAGCCGTGTCGTAAATCCATATGGTTTTTTTGGCAATAATTGAGAAGTACTGCCTCTTCGTTCAATACCAATTTTGCCATCATAATTCAGATAAGCCGGTGTATTAATATCGGTAAGATAGTTTCTTGAGCCATTGGGTCTGAAAATTATTTTCAGTGTGGCCGGAACTTTTGGCTCGTCCTGTATTACATAAGGCAGATGGGTCGAAGGATTGGTATCTGTGGTAATAACCATTATAGGCAGGTTGCTGTCTGTAAGTATGGTCTGCTGTGCATAACAAACCTGTGTAAATAAGAACAGGGTTAATTTGCAGATGGTAAGTGTCCTGTACATTGTGTTATTTTTTTTTGATTGCTTATTCATAAGGTGTGCTTTCCGTCCGGGTATAATGAAGATCAAAATTACAAAAGAAAAAACACATGTGTGCCTGGGTTAAAAAACTTTCCAACTTGATAAACCCTCAAACTAACAAACTTTCTTTACATTTGAACCCTCTGAATTAACAGATCAACAAACATGGAACAACATATCTTTAAAATCATCAACACTGTGCTCGATAACCGTAACAAAGAGAGAATAAAAGCTATAAACCCTTCTATGCACCTGAGGAATGACATCGGTTTCGACTCGCTCGACCTGGCAGAGCTGACGGTAAGAATCGAAGCGGAATATAATATTGATGTCTTTGAAGAAAAAATCGTTAATACTGTTGGCGAAATAATCGACATACTGAAAGCCGGATGAAAGATCTCTTTTTTAGAGACAGCCTCACAGATACCACGATCACCTGGGATCAACTCATTGGAGAAATCAAAACTATTGATAATTATAACCCCTTTTGTATTTCTGACAACTTTTATGAAATTTTCAGGCATATAATTATGTCGATGGTTTTAGGAAAAGAGATCCTCCTGCTCGACTACAGTTTTACCGAAAATGAGCTGAAAGAACTCACCGGATATACATCATTCAACAACTTCAATCAGAAAATTGAACCATACAGGAAAAAACTGGGGAATAAACATGATCTCCTGGAGCATTTGAAGAATACTGGCAAAAGCTGGAAGCTCTCTCTTTTCACATCAGGTACAACCGGCATTCCAAAAAAGGTAACCCATAACTTCAACAGTATTACAAGGCATATTAAATTTCAGTCTTTGAGTTCCGGTTACGTATGGGGTTTTGCATACAACCCTACTCACATGGCAGGTGTGCAGGTGTTTTTCCAGGCACTGCTGAACGGCAACCCCATTGTGAGGCTCTTCAATCTCTCAATGAAAGAAATCTTCAAGGAGGCTTCTTCACATGGCATCACCCATTTATCTGCAACCCCAACCTTTTACAGGCTTTTGTTACCTTGCGACCAGGTTTACCCCTCCGTAATTCGCATTACATCAGGTGGGGAGAAACTGACTGATAATCTCATTGCATCATTAAAAAAAGTATTTCCGTCAGCGAAAATCACTAACGTATATGCTTCAACAGAAGCAGGAACACTGTTCGCATCAGACAATGATTTTTTCGCTATTGATCCGGAAAATGAACATCTTTTCCGGATTGAGAACAACATTCTTTTTGTTCACCATAGCCTTTTGGGTGAGCATGATGCTAAAACCGGTGAATGGTACAACACCGGTGACCTTGTGGAGGTTGTTTCACATTCTCCGCTAAAATTCATGTTCGTTGCACGCTCATCAGAAATGATCAATGTTGGTGGATACAAGGTTAACCCGACCGAAGTTGAAGAGGTTTTACTGAATGTAAAAGGTATTAAAGATGCCCGTGTTTATCCTGCCAAAAGCTCTGTGACCGGAAACATCGTCTGCTGCGAGGTGGTCGTTGATGATAAGAACCTTACCGAATCGGATATCAGGAATATTCTTCGTACAGAACTGCAGGAATTCAAAATCCCCAGAATAATTAACTTTGTAAATCAGATATCGGTAACCCGAACCGGAAAAGCAAAAAGAGATCCGTCATGAATATACTCGTTACAGGAATATCAAGAGGGCTGGGGCTTGTAACAACCCGGCTGCTGCTAAAAAATGGCTTCACTGTCTATGGACTGAGCAGATCAGAAGAGAATGAAATAAAGAAATTGTCCGGCCTCTATCCAGACCGGTTAAAATGGCTTTGTTTCGATCTTGAGCATCCGGAAGATAGCAGGGATAAGGTATTCAGGGAGTGGATAGGCACAGGAACACCACTGCACGGGCTTGTCAACAATGCTGCAATTGCCTACGATGACATCGTCACGAACCTGAAGTTGCAGGAACTTGAAAAAATGTATCGCATAAATGTCTTCTCCCCGATGATGCTTACAAAATATGCCATCAGACAGATGCTTCTTCACCAGACACATGGAAGTATTGTCCACCTGTCATCGGTATCTGTCCACACTGGTTATAAAGGGCTGGCGATGTATGCCTCCACAAAGGGGGCACTTGAAGCTTTCTCCAAAAATACGGCCCGCGAATGGGGCGAAAAGGGTATCCGTTCCAACTGTATTGCAGCAGGATTTATGAATACCGACATGAGTGCTTCACTTGACGAGAGTCAGAAAGTACGGCTCTACAAAAGAACCTCCCTTAAAAAAGCTGTCGACACCGCTTCCGTTGCAGAAACAATTCATTTTCTCCTCTCCCCCGCATCAGGTTCTGTAACCGGCCAGGTAATCCATGTTGACAACGGTACCATTTAATTAATGCAAGGTTTATGGATAACAGTGCTCATTATGATTCTATAACCGAAGCCTGGCAATATATTCTGGGTGGGCACTTCCATTGGGGCCTCTTTGCCAACGACACAAATGACCTGAGAGAAGCTACCATTAATCTGACAGATTTGATGATTAGTCTTGTCGATATCTCTCCGGAATCAAAGGTCATAGACATTGGTTGCGGAATAGGAAATCCTGCAATCTATTTGTACAACAGGTTTAGATGTGATGTTACAGGTATCAGTAACAGCCCCCGTGGCGTTGATACATCAACATTAAATGCTGCAAAAAACACTGCGGAACATAAGGTGAGATTCCTGCTTGCAGATGCACTTTCTAACCGGTTCGAAGATAATACTTTTGATGTTGCTTGGCTTCTTGAAATGTCGCATCTGATTCATGAAAAGGATAAACTCATTGCCGAAGCGGTGAGAGTGCTTAAACCTGGTGGACAGATTGTTTTGTGCGACCTGATGTTTAAAAGGAGCATCACCGCCCGTGAAATTACAGACAGCAAAGCTGACCTTATCAAACTTGAAAAGTCGTTTGGTCAGGCAAAGATGGAAACAATGCAGCATTACAAAGATATCTTTTGCAACAATAGACTTACGAACGTAGTGTTTGCAGATATTACAGACCAGGTAAAAAAAACTCCGGAGTGCTGGAAACAGAATGTGATTGCAAATCATCATCTCATAAGCCCCCACCTGCATCAGGATGCAATTGACAACTTCATTGAATCGTGTGATATCCTGACCCGGTTCTATAATCACGACATATGGGGTTATGGAATAATAAGAGGAGATAAATGGACCGGTTATGAATGATATTGAAATCAGAATAGCTGATGAGTCCGATATTGGCAAAGTGATGCTTTTCATCGGTGATGTCTGGAAGCAGGATCATATTCTCTCTTACGACAGGAAGCTAATCGACTGGCAACACCTTAACCCTGTTGCCGGCAATTACAATTTCATCATAGCCATTGACAAAACCAACGACATGATAATCGCTGGCCTGGGATTTATTCCCACCTATCAATATGATGCCAGTCTGTTGGAAAACGGCGATTACTACGGGGCTATTTGGCAGATTGATCCCGACTCAGATAAAGCCTCCGGCCTTGGCCATTATCTGTTCAAAAGACTTCAGAAGCAACCATTCTTTAAAACATTCGGCGCTCTTGGAATAAGTGATGACACCAAAAACTACATGCGGATACTTAATTACCGGATCGAATCACTTAAACATTATTTCATCTTCAACCCAAATCTGAAAGATTACACCATAATCTCCTTCAAAAAAAAGCCTGAGTCAGCTATTCCAAGAAACAATCAAACATGCTCTCTGCGGAAAATTGAAAACCTTCAAACAATTCGATTCAATATTAAAACTGTTTATAAGCCGGTAAAATCAATCGGATATCTGATAAACAAATATCAAAAACATCCTTTTTATCAATATTTGTTTTACGGCATTTATAATGAAGATGATATAGCTGCAGTTATTATCATCAGGCAGATACATTACGGTGGATCGAACTGCCTCAGAATTGTGGATTGTCTTGGAGATCTAAATATCCCGGATTCGTTATACGACAACTTCATTTCGTTGCTCAAAGAATATCATTCTGAATATATTGACCTGTATAATTACGGCATCCCTTCAGAGATAATTACTCGCCTGGGATTCAGTATTAAAGACGAAAAACGGCTGGTGATACCCAATTACTTTGAGCCATTTGAACAAACTAATGCATTGCTTGAGTGCGTCTTTAACTCCAGTGATCCAGATTATGTATTCTTCAAGGGCGACGCCGATCAGGAAAGACCAAATCAGATTATATGAACAGCAGCAAAGTCACTATTGTGATGTACCACTATGTAAGGGACTTGAAGAACAGCAGGTTCCCGGGCATTAAAGGTCTTGACATCCGTCTGTTCGAAGAACAGATAGCTTACCTCAAAAAGCACTATAACTTCATAACAATGGAGTTGCTTGTTGATGCTCTTGAAAACAATCACGATATTCCTGAAAAGGCCGTTCTCCTGACATTTGATGATGCATATTCAGATCATTATGAGTATGTGCTTCCGGTGCTGCTTAAAAACAGGATCCAGGGTTCTTTTTTTCCTCCGGCAAAAGCAATCTTGGAGCATATAGTGCTTGATGTCAACAAAATACACTTCATTCTTGCTGCCCAAAACGATCATAAAAAACTATTGGCTGATGTGTTTGATGAACTTAAGAAGTACAGGAAAGACTACAACCTTAATAGCGACGCATTTTATTACAATAAGCTGGCAAAGCCCAACAGATTTGATACCCCTGAAGTTGTATTTGTAAAACTGCTTCTTCAGGTTGAACTGGAAGAGGGACTCAGGAAAATCATCACAAACAATCTTTTCGAAAAAATAATCAGTATACCCGAGGAATCGTTCAGCAGGGAACTGTATATGGATATCAGCCAGATCAGAATTTTGAAACAAAACGGCATGTTCATCGGAAGTCACGGTTACGACCATTACTGGCTTGGATCCCTGACACGGGAAATGCTTAGTTTTGAGATTGAGAAATCACTTGAGTTTCTGGGAAGTATTGGATGTAATATCGCCGATAGCTGGGTCATGTGTTACCCTTATGGTGATTATAATGATTTTGTGATAGAGGTGTTGCGTGAATACAACTGCAGCCTGGCTTTAACCACCGATGTTGATATAGCCGATATATCAACCCATAACAGGTTCACCTTGCCACGGCTCGACACCAACGACATACCCAAAAACCGGGACGCAGAGCCTGATAAATGGTATTAACCCGCTGCAAGTCAACAGAAATAGAAAAAACATTATAATTTGAAAAATATTCTTGGAATTTCAGCTTTTTACCATGATTCAGCAGCGGTTCTTCTGATTGAAGGCGAAATAGTTGCCGCTGCTCAGGAAGAACGTTTTACACGGGAGAAACATACCTCCGCTTTCCCTGTGAATGCAGTTAAATATTGCCTCGAATATTCGGGGCTTAGCATTGATGAGCTCGATGCAGTTGTGTTTTATGACAAACCACTTTTGAAACTGGAACGGCTGCTCGACACCTATTACGCCTTCGCACCCCGTGGATTGCGGCAATTTATTGTCTCTATCCCAGTCTGGCTAAACGAAAAGATGTTCCTTAAAAAAATAATTCATGAAGGATTAGCCGAGGTGGAAAATTTCAACAAGAGAAATCTGAAACTGCTCTTCCCCGAACATCATCTTTCCCATGCAGCAAGCGCCTTCTACCCCTCCCCTTTCGAAGAAGCTGCAATACTCACGATTGACGGTGTTGGTGAGTGGTCCACAGCAACCATCGGCTACGGCAATGGAAATAAGATAAGCTTATTGAAAGAGATGAAGTTCCCGCATTCAGTAGGGTTGCTTTATTCTGCTTTCACATATTATCTCGGATTCAGAGTCAACTCGGGTGAGTACAAGCTTATGGGCCTTGCCCCTTATGGCAATCCCGATGCTGTTCAGACCAAAGAATTCATACATAAAATAAAAAGTGAGATCGTTTCAATTAAAGAGGATGGTTCAGTATGGCTCAACCCGGAATACTTCTGTTACGCAACCGGATTGAGGATGGTAAACGAAAAAAGATGGAAGGCTCTTTTTGGCTTTCCGGCACTTAAGCCGGGTGAAACTATACAACAGAAACAATGCAACCTCGCATGGGCTATACAGATTGTGACCGAAGAGATTGTTATCAAAATGGCATACGAGGCTAAACGGCTCACCGGGTCGAGATTTCTTTGTTTGGCTGGAGGTGTGTCGCTTAACTGCGTGGCAAACGGCAAGCTTGTCAGGGAGAAGATCTTCGACGACATCTTCATTCAACCGGCTGCCGGAGATGCAGGAGGAGCACTGGGAGCTGCGCAGGCCGCATACCATATCTACGCAGGTTGCGAAAGGATAGGGCCATTCCCAGCCGATGCTATGAAAGGGGCTTACCTCGGGCCGGAGTTCTCGGACAAGGAGGGAGTAATAGTCTTTAAAAAGTATAAGGCTGTATATAAGCATGTGGATAATTTTGATGACCTCTGCTCTGAAGTGGCTGAGATTCTGGATCATGGACAGGTAGTCGGCTGGTTCCAGGGGCGAATGGAGTTCGGCCCGCGGGCACTCGGTAACAGAAGCATCATCGGAGATCCAAGAAACAAAGAGATGCAGAAGAAACTTAACCTGAAAATAAAATATCGTGAAGGATTTCGCCCCTTTGCACCTTCGGTGCTCATGGAAAGCTCACAGGAATTTTTCGATCTCCCCTGCACCTCACCCTATATGTTGCTGATAGCTGACGTGCTTAAAAAGAGAAGAAATGAGCTGCCGCCAAACTATAACGAAATGGAACTCTGGGATAAACTTTATTATGAAAGAAGCGATGTGCAATCAATAACCCATCTCGACTTCTCTGCACGCATCCAAACAGTTCACAAAGAAACAAATCCCCGCTATTGGCAGCTTATCAACACCTTTAAAGAGAGAACAGGATACGGAATAGTGGTAAACACCAGCTTCAACGTCAGGGGAGAACCCATAGTGTGTACTCCCGGAGACGCATACAGATGTTTTATGGCTACCGAGATGGATTACCTTGTGATTAATAACTTCATCCTGTGTAAGAAAGATCAACCCGACTGGCAGAACAGGGAGCAGTGGACAGAAACCTTCAAGCCCGATTGATGATGTATAAAAAGGGTAAAAAATATTTTCTGAACAGATTGTTTTTGATTCTGGCCATTATTGCCATTCTAATGATAATTGCATTTTTATATGGTTTTCACCGTTACGAAGAAATGGTTCCGGGAACCTATATATTATCCCGCAATACCGGTTTTCTACTCTTGTTCATTGCCCTGTATATTTTGTCCGTGCAATCTGGCAGGGTTTTACTTTCATGGCTTACATTGTTACCTGCCCTGATTCTTATACTTGAAATTGTTTGCTCTTTACTGCTGGGATTGCCCCAATATCCGAAACGAAACTTCAACATGCCTGATTTTCCTGAAGATCACATCAAACGTAAAATCGGGAAAGTGCCACCGGCAGACAGAAGTTTTAATTCTGTGGAAATATTAGGTGCCGACACGGTGTGTAATGCGTTTTATAGCACAGATGCCTGGCATAAAAGAATCACCCCGGGCTACGACTCCACCAGGAGTCAATATGCCCTGTTTTTCGGATGTTCTATCACATACGGCCTCCATGTGAGTGATGATGAAACCATGCCCTTTCGCTTTCAGGAGGCAGCGAAGGATTTTAATGCTTATAATTACGGTGTTACAGGCCGTGGTCCCAACCATATGCTGGCCCGGTTGCAGTATAAATCCCTGAGAGAACAGGTGCGGGAGGATAGTGGGTGCGCTTTTTATGTCTTCTTCAGTGATCACATTAACCGGTCTGTTGGAAGCATGAACAGATATACGGAATGGCTTGTCTATGAGCCCTACTATTATCTTGACAGGGACAGCCTTAAACGGAACAGATTATTCGTTGATGGTCGCCTGCTGATTTCAAAGTTTTACGAGTCTGTTTACCGGTTGAATATTATTAAATATTTTCAAATTGATTTCCCGTTACGAATCCGCAAACGTCACATTAAACTGATAGCTGAGGTGATACATGAAGCAAAGCTGGAATACCAGCGGCAGTTTGGGAACGACAATTTTTTCGTTGTTTTATATCCTGAAAGGCCCGATGCGGATATGAAGTCTGTAAAGCGATTGTGCAGCATGCTCGAACAAAAAGGCATTGCAATCATTGATATTTCTGAAGGTGGATTTCATCATGAAATGTCTCTGGGTTGGAACGGACATCCGGGACCGGCAACCCACAGGGATATGGCAGAAAGGCTGTTGAAGAAATACCGTTTAATACAACACTGATATGGAAACATTACGGGATTTATGGCTCTTTATGAAGGAGCGTAAAAAATACTGGCTCGCCCCGGTGATCATCATACTGCTGCTCCTGGGGCTGCTGATAGTCTTCGGTGGCGGAAGTGCGGTAGCACCATTTATTTATACTTTATTCTGATAAGATGGAAAAGCGAAACAGCAGTGAAAAAACGTATGAGACCATCGCCGTGATAGTTACCGGTCTGGTGGTTGTTTTCCTTTTCCTGGGATCCAAATATCCCGGACTACTTTATGCAGCAGTGGCGACAGGGGTGCCGGCCATATTATCCCGCCGTATTGCATACCTTATTTACAGGTTGTGGATGGGTCTGGCCAACATTCTTGGAAAGGTGATGCCTGTAATACTTCTGTCAGTGCTTTTCTTTCTCGTCCTTACACCCCTGGCATGGCTCCGCCGCCTCTCCGGCCGAAGCGACAACCTCCACCTGAAAGACACCGAAAATTCCCTCTATACCGACCATACCCGAACTTTCGACAAAGCATACTTTGAGAAAACGTGGTGAGGGTTTAGGTTTAGAGTTCTTTGCCCTCGCTGCGCTCGGGCGTTCAGCTCACTTCGTTCGTGTTCCGGGTTCTTGCCCTCACGGTTCCTGAGCCCTTGCCCTGAGCCAGGTCAAAGGGTTGCCGAAGGACGTTCGCGCGTTCTGGCTAGCTGCACGAGCCTGTTCACATAGTGTTCTCGCTTATGCTCTTATGTCTTTATTTATTTTTTAAGTCCTGAAAAAACGATAATCAATGGTAATAGAGTATCTTTAAACCGTATTTGTATATCTGTTAAAATAACATAAAACATGAGAAGTGAATGATATATAGCCCAGATGATCAGTGCTTTGAAATATAACAGGGAACTGATCAAACTGAAATAAGCTTTCAGAATATACAAGGAGGCTGTAAATGAATATAAGTCACGTGTAGCTCTTAACAAACGACCAAAGTTAACCGATGAGGAACGTTTACAACTACTTAAAGAAATCAATAATATCAAAAAAATCGAAATTAAAAACAACATTGCTGCTGTAATTATTTCAATAACAATTGTTTTAATCGGCATTTACGCCCTGATCAAAGTATTATAAAAACCCGGAACCCTGAACTCTGAACAGGCTCGCTACGCGAGCCCGAACGTGCGAGCACAGCGAG
>CAYXYB010000001.1:0-625098 GCA_964469215.1 uncultured Lentimicrobiaceae bacterium | reverse complement strand
CACAATGAACGTGCGAGCACAGCGAGCACAATGAACGTGCGAGCACAGCGAGCACAATGAACGTGCGAGCACAGCGAGCACCAGAACCCCGAACAATAACCAAACCTCCACATAAAATGCAAAACCTGGAACAACCCTTCTCTTACCGCATCCGCCCTGCCACCACGGATGACTTTCGTGCAATCCTCAGCCTGATAAAGGAGCTTGCTATGTATGAAAAAGCCCCGGAAAAAGTAACCAACACCATTGACCAGATGATGGAAGAACAGGATTTGTTCCGGTGTTTCGTTGCTGAAAATAAGGATGGTGATATTATTGGAATGGCTCTTTTCTTTTTCGCCTACTACACTTGGGTCGGCAAGTCTCTTTACCTTGACGACATCTACATAAAAGAGGAGTTCAGAGGTCAAAATATTGGAGGGAATCTGCTGAAAAAAGTGTTCGAAGTTGCCCGCTATGAAGGGTGCAAGAGGGTCAAGTGGCAGGTGCTAAACTGGAACACCCCCGCGATTGATGTTTACAGGCGGTATGGTGCAAATATCGACGATGAATGGCTCGACTGCACCTTCGATGCGGAAGGTATCAGGAATTTCGGTTTGTGATTTTTTTGATTCAGATCTCAATTGAAAACACCCTGAACCTTTTATGGAGCCTGTGCGGCAATCGTTCAAACTCGTCTCGCATAGGGCTGTTGGTCTCAAGAATGAGATGGCTGTCCATTGCTTTTATCCCGGCACTGATAGCTGATTCATATATCTTCATTCCCAGCAGGGTCTCAAGTCCAAGGCCACGGTACTTCACCTTCACCGCGCCCAGGAGGAGGGTAAGCATATCCGACCTGCGGCTCTCGCGCAGGATATGGAACCACCCGAATGGAAAGAGCCGTCCCCGTGCCCTCCTTATGCCATCACTGAGTTCAGGCATGCTTATCAGGAAAGCGGCTACCTCACCATCGGCAGTGGTAATCACCTTAACAAACCGTGGATTCAGTAATGGCAGATAGCGCCTTGCCATCTCGTGCATCTCCTCTTCTGTCATCTCAATAAATCCGAAAAGATGACTGTAGGTTTCATTCACCAGCCTGAAGATTGGCACTATCCATGGCTTAAGAGCGCGCCGGCGGTTGAACTCCAGTAATTTGTACCGCCCACTTTGCATTACACGCTTCGATATGGTCTCTATGTATTCCGGCACCTTGTCGGTAACAGGTGATATATATGAAACCATGTCTATCTCCTTTCTAAACCCCAGTTCCTCATAAAACTCCTCCATCCACGGATGGTTGTGGTTGGTTACCAGCGTCACCCTTTCGTCAAATCCCTCAATCATGCAACCCTGCGGATCCTTGTCAGAGAAGCCCAAAGGCCCGAGGAGCTTTTTCATCCCATGCTTACTCGCCCAGTCGGTAACAAATCCTATCAGAGCACGGGCGATTTCAATATCCCGGTAGCACTCCAGATAGCTGAACCGCGCATTCTGTTCATTATGTTTTTTATTGTAACTTCGGTTGATGATCCCCATTATTCTACCAACAGGCTTATCTCCCTGCCAAGCCAGGGCAAGCACGGTATCACAACCTTTAAATGACTTGTTCCATTTGGGGTTGAAATATGTCCACTCATCGATGTACAAAGGGTGAACCCACGATTCCTGCCCTTTATGGATATTCTCAGGCAGAAAAATGAATCTCATCAGATCCCTTCTCCCCGACAACTCCATTACGGTTATGGTCATAGTGATGTTTTCAACAAAGAAAGGGAATTTATTTTTAGTGGAAAAAAGAAAATCGGCCTTTGGCTGTTGGCTGTTGGCTGTTAGCTGTCCCGAAAAACTATGAAATCAGAGATCTCTGGTTTTTCGGGATTAGCTGTTTGTCAATCGGGGAATCGTGCAGTCGTTAATTCGTGCAGCCGTAAAATCGCGAATTCGTGCACCTGTAATTCGTAATTCGTAATCCTTAATTGAATCAACTCTGCTTATCCTTCACCACCTCAATAACCTCCGGCAGATCCATTCCCAGATCCTTCAGGTGCTCAATGGTAGGCACACCATTCCTTGTCCATCCTCTCCGCTTGTAAACAGCATCGATAAGCTGTTCAAACCGGTCTTCACGATATGCTCGCATGGCAGCCACTTTTTCCGGTGTTGTCATCCCATCAGGGTTAATGCCAACCAACTCCTTGAGCTGAGTATCGTACCGCTCTGCTCTTGATTCGTATTCCTCTACTGTCACAGGACCTGCTGCCCGGTAGGGTTGCTTGTCATGAACACGTAGTCCATATCCCCTCCTTATGTTAAATGTCCTCTGAAAATTATAAACCCGCTCACTCTGACGGATCAGCTCATGCTTGTCGAAAGGCTTTCCTGTTACTGCCTTGTATATAGTCACATAGTTATCAACATGCTCAGGCACCTTTGCCGGTTCGTCAGTCTCGGCATTATTCTCAGGCTCCACATCGTTCCACGGAAGCTTGCATAAACCCTGAAGCCCAAACCACGTACGGAACATTGGAAAGTAATGCAATGCTTCAGCCTTGTCCTTGAATGTGGGTATCTGGTTGTTTACCATATCCATAAATATAAGCCACGCCTCATCGTGCTGCGGCCCTTTGTTTGTTAGAGCAAAACCACCCTGTTGTGCCAACGACTCCTTGGATACATACTCAGAATACTCCAGCCCTTTGTTTTCCATTCCTATATCCTCCATGAAAGCCGCATCGCCCCATCCCTTTTGGGCAAATATCTTCTTCATTTTCCTTACACCCTGACCGGCAATCAATCCAAAGCCTTCACCTCTGGCAAGTTGATGCAACAACTCCATTGCCGAATCAGCATTGCCGAAGTTGAGCTTCAGCCCGCCGGTACGCTCCTCGTTGAGGATACCATTCTCAAAGCACTCCATTACAAAGGCCATAAGGGTGCCCCAGGTTATGGTGCATATACCGTAAGTGTCGCAGTAGAAGTTCGCCTCCACAATATAATCGGGGTTAAAGATACCGCAGTTTGAACCAAGCCCTCCGGCATTCTCATACTCAGGACCATCCACGATAACCTTCTGCCCGGCATATGGGCCTGTGCGCAACAAATACTCGTCAACACCCTTTGCACACGCCATGTTGCACCCTATCCAACATCCATCAGGAATACCCTGGGTGAACATCTTCTTCCACACATCACCATGTATGTTGTCGGCATCTTTGTGACTGCCATATTTGAAATTATGAACCGGTAAAAGGTCATAATCGTTCATTATGTTTACCAGGTGTGCAGTCCCTTTCGTCTTCATTTCACTCTGACTGTCGTCAAGTTCTCTCATCTCTTTGTTGAAGCGTTTGCCCCGTTCCATTATCGCCTCAAGATCAACAACATTGTTCAGGTTACCCTTAACGCCGGGTATCTTTGCAACCAAAGCCCTGACATTTTTATCACGAAAAACAGTACCTATGCCTCCTCTGCCAGCCTGTTTCAGACGTACCTTTTTGCGTTTCGAATCATAGAAACTGAAATTCAGCATTCCAATCAGTGAATGTTCTGCAGCAGCCCCGCTCGAAACAACTGCAATGTTCTTCCTGTCCTTCTCGTCATCAGCATAAATCTCAGTGAGAACCTCTGCCAACTCATGACTGTCAACGGGATATCCTGATGGTATCTCCTCGAACCGTATCTTACCCTTTGTTCCATCAATCACTATTATCAGGTCTTTACCCGTTTTATGCTGGAGTTCCAGTGCATCAAACCCGCAAAACTTCAGGAAAGGTCCGAAAAAACCACCTACGTTGCTGTCAATTGGAATATCTGTCTGAGGAGAGATAGAAACACATATAGATTTTCCGGTACCGGAATACTGTGTAATTCCTGCAATCGGACCTGGGGAAATTATTATCTCATTCTCCGGATCGTTCCATTTGGTTTCAGGCTTTGTGGCATCCCATAACAATTTCAAACCATATCCCCTGCCACCAATGAACTTCTCTTTCATGAGTTCAGGAACCTCCTTTATAACCGGTTCCAGATCTTTAAGATTGATGTATAACACTTTGTCTGTGTAACCCCTTTCAACAGGCGTTACGCTGTAATCCACCTCCTTAATGAGGTGGTGCTGCTTTTTTAACTCTTCAATGTTCATAATTGTATGGTATTTATTTGTTTGCTTGTTTTCACTGTGTGCAAAAATAGATATTTAAAAGGTGATAAAAAATCAATTTCATTTAAATCAGATATGTACAGAAATGCATATCGGATTATTATACAGAAATATTTATCCTTTTAATATGATAAACAATACTTTTACGTTAAGTATCAATTCCTAAAAACCTATATCAAGAATGAAAAGAAAGCACATCAGGTTTGCCATCCCTGCTACAATTCTGGCCATAGTGTTAATTATCGTTATTGCCCGGGCAGGAGATCCTTTAAAGTTTCTCAAACCGGATCCTGCGTTCCGCGATTATATTACGGCATATACATCAGGAGTAATTTCGACCACATCTACAATCAAGGTCAGATTAGCGCAGCCTTTTGCTGATTCTCTCATGATCGGGAAAAAGGCAGACCCATCGCTTTTATCTTTTTCACCCGCTGTTGATGGTGAGGTATTCTGGTCCGATTTCCGCACATTGGAGTTCAGGTCCTCATCACCGATGAAGCAGAATACCACCTATACCTGCACGTTCAGGCTTAGTTTGTTGAGGCCGGTTCCCGAGTCATTTCAGGAGTTCGTCTTCCAGTTTCACACCATAAGACAGAATTACGAGGTTCAACTCAATCCCCCTTCCACTATTGAGGATCAACCCGGCCTGTACAGGGTGACTGGGTTTGTATCTACTGCAGACCAGGCATCCCTGGATGATGTGAAACAGGTTCTTGATGGGTGGTATCTTGATAGCAGGGTTAACTTGAAGTGGACTACCCAGCAGGGCAGTACAAGGTTCAATTTTACCATTGACAGTCTTAGGAGGGCTAAAGAGTCAACCTTTCTGGTGATTAAACATAATGGTAGGCCACTGGGTATTAAAAAGCAAGGTGAGGAGAACCTCCGTTTGCCGGGTTCAGATGAATTTAGTGTTGTCGGAGTGGCAGTTTTTTACGATCCTGATCAGCATGTACTTATCACCTTCAGTGATATGCTTGACCCTGAGATGGATCTTGACGGACTTGTACGGCTGGGTTCAGAAAGAAATCTGCGTTTCTCCATCGACGGAAATAAACTGAAGGTCTACACAACTTACAGTCGTTCAGGTGAGATAACACTTGTTATAGAACCATCAGTAAAAAATATCCATGGCAGAACCCTCGGACAGTTGTTTTCGCAGTTGGTTGATTTTGATTCGATGAAACCTGCTGTAAGAATGGTTGGTGAAGGCACCATTCTCCCGGCAACCAACGGACTTTTATTCCCATTCGAGACCGTCAACCTGAAAGCCGTGGATGTTCATATACAAAAGATCTACGAAAAGAATGTCCCGCAGTTTTTACAGGTTAATGAATTAAGTGGCTCCAGTGAAATGTACCGGGTAGCGGCTACAGTTTACAACAAACGTGTTGACCTTACCCAAACAACCAACAGTGTGACCGACTACAGTTCCTGGAGCCGCTATGCACTTGATCTTTCAAAACTTATTAAACCCGAACGGGGAGCTATCTACAGGGTCAGCATCTCATTTAAAAAGGCATACTCTACCTATCCATGTGGCGAAACAAAAAAGGATGAGGTTACCCTCACCACTGTTGATGATACTATTGAGGATACCGAAGATGAGTGGGGATATACCGGCGATTACGATGATGAATGGTATGGATATGATGACTATGACTGGGATGAGAGGAACAATCCCTGCTCAAATTCATATTACTATTACAAGTCCGCTTCAAGGAATATTCTCAGCTCCGATATTGGCCTTATTGCAAAAGCTGGTAGTGACGGTGACCTGATTTGCTTTGCAACCGATATAATCACTGCTAACCCGCTTAAAGGGCTCGATATAATGGTGATGGACTTCAACATGCAGGTTCTTGCAGAGGGAAAGACTGATTCAGATGGAAAGATAACCTTTTCTCTTAAGAAAAAGCCATTCCTGGTTATTGCCCGCAGAGGAGATGAACGCGGATATCTTAAACTTGGCAATGCAAACACTCTGTCGTTAAGCCTTTTTGATGTCGACGGTCAAACCATTCAACGTGGAATAAAAGGGTTCCTTTATGCCGAAAGGGGTGTCTGGAGGCCGGGTGATACCATGTTTATAAATTTCATTCTTGAAGATAAGCTTAAAAACCTCCCTCCCGATATTCCGGTAATGTTTGAGTTATCTGATCCGATGGGTAATGTGGTTCAGCGCAAGGTTGCAAACAGCTCAGTTAAAGGGATATACCCATTCCATGTATGTACGCTTGAATCATCAACCACCGGTAATTATTTAGGCAAGGTGTATATCGGGAACCTCACCTTTACCCGATACTTCAAGGTTGAAACAGTTAAGCCTAACCGTTTGAAGATTGAACTTAAATTTCCTGGTGAACAGATAATGGCTTACGCTCTGAAGCCTGGTATCCTTGAAACCCGATGGCTGCACGGAGCTTTTTCCCCCGGATTAAAGGCTGATGTATCAATGACGCTTATTAGCGGCAAAACACAATTCAAGGGATTCGAAGGCTTCAACTTCGATGATCCTACTACTGGTTTCTATTCTGAGACTTCTGTGGTATTTGAGGGTAACCTTGATGAGGCAGGTAAAGCTGCGGTTTCACCAGTTGTTGAGATGGATGAGCGATTGCCGGGGGTTCTGAGTGCTTCGTTTGTAACAAAGGTCTTTGAGCCGGGTGGTGATTTCAGCATCAATGCCACAACGGTACCCTATTATCCTTTTAACAGTTTTGCCGGTTTATGGGTGCCCAAAGGAACAGGTTGGTGGGATATGCTTGAGACCGGAAAGCAGCACCAGTTCAAAATCGCCAATGTAACCTCTTCAGGCAAAGGCGTAGCAAAGTCAAAACTAAGGGTAGATATTTACAAGATCGACTGGAGATGGTGGTGGCACAACAGCGAAAGGGGGCTACCCTATTTCCTCTCCAACACCGAAGCTGTTCCTGTATTCACTTCAAATATATCCGTAAGTGGTGGCCGTGGACAGTTCAACTGGGGAGCAGCTGAATCGGAATGGGGAAGGTATCTTATCAGGGTTACTGATCCAGCCAGTGGCCACATCACAGGAAAAGTAATCTACCTCGATTACTCAGGTTGGGGCCGCAGACCCGGACAAATGCGCGATGGAGCCTCAATGCTGTCAATCTCCACCGACAAAAACAAATATAACACCGGCGACAAGGCCAGGATCACCATACCTTCGTCGGGTGGAGGAAGGGCACTGGTAAGTGTCGAAAGCGGATCGAAGGTTCTTCGTACTGAATGGATTTCCACAGACAGCGTTGCAACAAACTTCACGCTGGAACTTACTCCTGAGATGTCCCCGAATGTATATGTGCATGTTATGTTGCTCCAGCCCCATCGCCAGACAGCAAACGACATGCCCATCAGAATGTATGGTGTGGTGCCTGTTTTGGTGGAAGATCCCGGAACTATATTACAGCCGGTGATCTCTATGCCTTCATCATGGGAGTCGGAATCCGAAGCAACCATTACTGTCAGCGAAGCTAAAGGCAAACCTATGGCCTATACCCTTTATGTTGTTGATGAAGGCTTACTGGATCTGACAGGTTTTAAAACACCCGATCCCTGGAAGAACTTTTACGGCAAAGAGGCTCTTGGAGTGAGAACATGGGATCTCTTCTCTGAAGTGATCGGTGCTTTTACAGCCGGCTTTGATAGATTACTGAGCATTGGGGGAGGTGATACACGAATTCACCAGGATAAACAGAAAACACGACGCTTTACCCCGGTGGTCAAATCTTTTGGGCCGGTATACCTCGAACCCGGTAAGAGATCATCCCACACTTTCAATATGCCTCAATATGTAGGTTCCGTAAGGGTAATGGTAGTGGCAGCGCATGAAGGAGCTTATGGAAATGCAGAAAAAACTGCTGCTGTCAAAAGCCCACTAATGGTTCTTGGAACTCTTCCGCGTGTTGCCGGACCGGGAGAAACCATCAACCTCCCTGTTAGTGTTTTTGCCATGGAGAAAGAAATTCGCAATGTGCAGGTTTCTATTACCCCCTCCGGCCTCTTTGAAGCTTCAGGCTACACTTCACAAAACATAACCTTTAAAAATACAGGTGACCAGATCGTTAATTTCAGATTAAAGGTAAAGGAACAGGTGGGTTCAGCAACCGTTGATATTTTTGTGAAAGGTGGAACAAAAACTGCCAGACACACAATAAGCCTGGAGGTAAGAAACCCCAACCCTCCGGAAGTAAGGCTTTATCAGAAGACAATTAAACCAGGCGAATCCTGGTCTGACGATCTGGTGATGCATGGAATAACAGGTACTAATCAGGTTGAGATCGAACTCTCCTCTATGCCACCCCTCAACCTTGCAAAACGGCTCGATTATCTTATAAGATATCCGCATGGCTGCCTGGAACAGACTGTTTCTGCAGCCTTCCCACAGCTTATGCTCAAAAACCTGGTGTACCTCGACCAGAGATCCTCACGCGAAATTGATAATAATATTAAGGCTGCCATCACCAAACTTAACCAGCATCTGATGAGTGAGGGCACCTTCTCATATTGGCCAAATGGCAGATACCTGAACGAATGGACAAACAGTTATGCAGGGCACTTCTTGGTTGAAGCTGAATCGAAGGGTTTCTCATTGCCTGCAGGACTCAAGAAGAGGTGGATATCCTCTCAAAGGCAACTGGCAAACAGTTGGCAACATTCAGAGATCTACTTCCGGGATGATCTCGTTCAGGCTTACAGGCTCTACACTCTGGCCCTGGCAGGTTCACCTGAGATGGGAGCTATGAACAGGCTCAGGAGCTCACAAAAGCTTTCAGCACAGGCAAGATGGAGGCTCGCCGCAACTTATGCTCTTGCAGGAAAGTTAAAAACAGCTCAAAACCTTGTGGAAAATGCCTCTGCCGAAATACCACCTTACAATGAATATGGCAATACTTTCGGAGAACCGGTAAGAGACAGAGCAATGGTGCTTGAAACATGTCTGCTGCTTAAAAATATGCAATTAGCCGACGAAATCACAAAAACTCTGGTAACCTCCCTCAACAATAATCAATGGTACAGCACCCAAACAACTGCGTACACTCTGATTTCTGTTTCACGATACTTCAACCAGGTTAAGACTGTGAAGGGACTTAACTGCACTTACCAGTTCAACGGTAAAAACATTGCAGTGAAAACAGATAAATCGATGTTTACTGAAAACCTGAACAACATAGGAAACGCACAAAGCAGAAAAGTGATCGTTAAGAACAACAGCGAGGGGACCCTTTACGTGAACCTCAGGGTTACAGGTATTCCAATGCCGGGACAGGAAATACAATCTGCCAGAAAACTGAAAATGGCAATAGAGTACATGTATCCTGACGGTAGCAGGCTTGATCCTGCCAGTATCAGTCAGGGTAAGGATTTTATGGCCCGAATTACAGTAACAAGCTTATCGGCAGATCCAATACAGGAGATAGCCTTGACTCATATCATCCCTTCCGGATGGCAGATACATAATGCACGCCTCACAGGCATAGTTGATACCCGTACCGGAAACGACAATAATTTCAACCACCAGGACATACGTGATGACCGTATACTTACCTATTTTAACCTTGAGCCACTGAAGTCAAAAACCTTCAATGTAATGCTTAATGCAACATATACGGGAAAATATTATATGCCTTCAATAAGATGCGAAGCCATGTATGCTGCCGACACTTACTCGCAAATCACCGGAAAATGGATAGAGGTGGTTAGATAATTTTCAAGGATGGCAATAAAAGCATTATCTTTGTGTGATTAAAAAACCATGATCCATGAAAAAGCTTCTTTTTTGTTTTATCCTTCTTACAATTACAGGTCTGGGGATAAGATCACAGGAGGTTAAAGTTAATGTCAAAGCACCTGAATCCTGCAAAACGGGGGAGCGGTGTGCCATTGAAATAGTTATTGAAAAGCAGGGTGTTGAAGGCTTTGCCAGATTTCAGCAGACTCTGCCTGAAGGTTTGTCTGCCGAGCTGGTAAACGATGCAGGGAGCGATTTCATATTCGATAAGCAGAGGGTCTCTTTCATCTGGCTAAGCCTGCCTCCTCAACAGATAATTACACTGTCATACCGTATCGTCTTTAACCCATCATTGTCAGGATCATTTGAAATTACAGACGGTACTTTTTCATACCTCAGAGACAACAAAATCCAGAGACAGGCTGTAAGTTCTCAACGAATTGCTATTAATATGAAAGAACCGCCTGTAGCAATAAACAAAATAAAATCCGAAGCAAAACCTGTATTAGAGGATACCATCAGCAGAAAGTTGATGCAGGAAACTGTTATCAGTTCTAAAGTAATCGAGAAGATAGAGGTTGTTAAGAAACCAGAAGCTGATCCTGAAGTCAGGATATCCACTGATGAGAAATCTGAAAAAACAATTCAGGAAAAAGCTGCTCAAAAACAGGATGCAGAAATACCACCACAGAAGGTTGAAGTACAGGAAAAGCCCTTACTTGAAAAAACAGCAGAACTTTCAGAACCTGACAACCTTCCTGTAAAAGTTCCCGTTGCTGAAAACACTGCACTGCCTGTAAAGCCTGAAATTGACAAGACTGTAAAACAGGAGGACAAACCTCCTGCAATAACAAAAAGCCCGGACATATCACGTGCTTCAAGCACAACAGAACCGGTGCGTGTTCCATCTGTATCCGGAATTCAATACAGAGTGCAGTTTGCTGCTCTGAAAACCCTGAGGGAGGCCGAAGTATTAAAAAAGCAATTCAATATTTCAGAAAAAGTGTTTCTTGAATCTGACGGCACATGGCACAGGTATACCTTCGGCCCCTGGAACACACCCGCTGAAGCCGAAGCTGCCAGTAAGGTTTTTATCTCTAGAAACGGAGGTAATGCCATGGTTGTCAAGTATCAGGATGGCAAAAGAGTCCCATAATAATGCATAATTCTAATGAGTTTCAGGTACGTTCCCATTGCAAAAGCAGGTGAATTAACATTGATGCATATCCTGGCATGCATCATGATCCTGTTTCCTCTCTCTGTCAGAGGACAGGTTGATCCTGATGAAGAACCTGAAAATTATTACGAAGAACAACCTGCTGTTTTCACTGTTAAACGCTTCTTTCAGATTGGAGCCAATACAGGTTTTATGCAACTTTGCGGTGAACTTGAAAACGACATCAATCCGCCGGTTGCTGATAGGTTTTGTGGAAGTTTCTACATCAACTACGGCCTTACACCCTCAATTACAATTGGCCTTGCTGTTAATACCGGATCCCTGTTTGGTCAGTTCAGATCTGACTCAACGTCAACAACCTTCGCCAACCTGAATGTAAGGACGCCCATTTTTGCTCCTCAGTTGAGGCTTGGTTACAACTTCGGAGGATTATACAAAAACGATGTGCCGGGAGTACTCCAACCTTGGGTGTACACAGGCCTTGAGTTTTTGTATTTCAACCCTCTGTCTGATCTTACTAATAACATTGGAACACCATACCATTACTGGAAGGACGGCACAATAAGGGATATGCCTGAAACTCCTGAAAATTCAGGCAAAGCAGGTTTAATGCAGCGTGATTATATCTATGAAACCATTTTGAGGGATGCTGACTTCGACGGATACGGATCATATTCCCGAACTACCTTCTCAATTCCAATTGGAATTGGAATGGATATAAACCTAAACCAACAATTCACAATATCCCTGGGTGCATCGTATCACTATACTTTTACTGACTTTCTGGACAATATTACCCATAAAAGTGGATCTTCAGATCCAACAAGAGCTATCGGTGACAAAAGCAGGGATGCGTTTTTAATGGTACTTGCCGGAATCTCCTTTAAGTATTTCGAGCTTAAACCAATTGGCACATCAGGCCTGATCATTTTACCGTACCCGAGATTGCCGGTCGATTTTATCCCTTTCGACATTGATGCCAACGGCATTTTACAGCGCGAAGAGGTGCTGCTTGCCATTGAAGATCTTTTGAACGGAGAAAGCTTTCATTCTCTGGAGCTTATTGAATTGCTTATTGATTTCTTCAATGTTCAGCAAGCTACGGAGGACAAAATAAAATTTTAAAATAATTACCGAATGATGAAGAAACTGATGCTTTTTTCTCTGATTTTGATGTTCAATGCGACAGCATACCTGCAGACCCTTCCATCAAGTTATGACCTTCGAAATGTGATTGGCCAGAACTTAGTAACCTCAGTCAAAAATCAGCAGGGAGGCACTTGCTGGACTCATGGGGCTATGGCTGCTATGGAGGGAAACCTGCTGAGAACCGGCAACTGGGCTGCAGCAGGTGAAACAGGTGAGCCTAACCTGGCTGAATATCACCTCGACTGGTGGAATGGCTTCAATGAACATCACAATGGCGATGTAAATCCTGCAACAGGAACAGGCCTCACAGTGCATATGGGTGGTGATTATCTGGTTACTTCAGCATACATATCCCGGGGTGACGGAGCTGTTAGAGAAATTGATGGTCAATCTTACAACACCCCACCTGCTTTCTTCCTCCCCTCCTATCACCGTTACTACCCCCGGCATATTGAATGGTATTCCATCAAAGACAGCCTCTTTGGTATTAACATCCTCAAACAAAAAATTATTGATTACGGAGTGATGGGAACATGCATGGATTACAACAATGCCTTCATAATGTCAGGTTATATTCATTATCAACCCCCTTCAAACAATGAAGATCCAAATCATGCAGTCGCCATTGTAGGATGGGATGACAATAAAATTACCCAGGCACCCTACCCGGGGGCATGGCTTTGTAAAAACAGCTGGGCAGCATCATGGGGCAATGCAGGCTATTTCTGGATCTCATACTACGACAAGCATTGCGGAAGAAATCCCGAAATGGGTGCTATCTCATTTATCGATGTAATTCCTTTCCCATACTATCAGGTTTATTATCACGACTATCATGGTTGGCGCGATAGTAAAGACAGCACCTGGGAGGCTTTTAATGCTTTCCAGGCCGGCTCCTCTGAAATCATAAATGCTGTCAGCTTCTTTACGGCAGCCGATTCGGTTGATTACAAGGTGGTGATTTATAATAAATTTCAGAGCGGAGTATTATCAGACACCCTCTCGTTTAAACAGGGATCTTTTGATCACACAGGCTTTCATACCGTTGACCTGGCAACCCCTGTTAAGAGATTTCCGGGGGACAACTTCTATGTTTATCTGTGGCTCAGCCATGGCGGGCATCCTTTTGACAGAACCTCCGAAGTTCCTGTTTTACTCGGGGGCGATACACGCACAATAGTTACCAGTACCGCCAGCCCCGGTGAGAGCTTCTATTTAAATAATGGTATCTGGACTGACCTTGCAACCTTTGACTCCACAGCCAATTTCTGCATTAAAGCACTAACTGTAGGGCCACTGCCCGACAAACCTTCAACACCTACCGGAGCATTACCGGTATATTGTAACCCCAACGACACAATTATACTCTCAGTACCCCAGGTGGCACTGGCAGACTCACTCATATGGATGGTAACTCCTCAGGGTGCAGTATCACTTCTGCCTGAACCTAACGAACTGAAGCTTTTTGTCAACCCCTCCTATAATGGCCCTGTTATTGTCTGTGTGGCCGGTGCAAATAGTTATGGCACAGGACAAAATTCAGATTCGATCCTTTTTATAGTCTCCAGGTTACAGGATCCCGGTACGATATCAGGCGACACTGTAATGTCAGGATATATGAATGGCTTATATCAGGTGCAATACATGCCCGGAGTGCAGTATATATGGGATGTAACCGGAGGTTATGTTGCCTCCGGTAACGGCACCAACAGTGTTATGGTTGTCTTCACAGTTACCGGTACAAACCAAATTCAGGTGTCTGTCGAGGATTACAATGGCTGTAAAAGTGATACCTCCGCTTTACATGTTATTGTTATTTCAACAGGAATTGATGAAAACTTTAATAATATTAAGGTTTATCCAAACCCTGCATCACGAAACATCGTCGTTGAAGGTATTCCAATTGATGAAGGAACTGTTAAGGTAGTGCTTAAAAACACCTCCGGCAATAAGATGTATGACGTAAAGCATAAAAATCCCTCCGGAAATATCCGGATGGACCTTCCTCAGATTCCCGATGGCTTATACATGCTCGAAATCCGTTCCCGGAATCTTGATATCAAACATCGTATTGTAATAATTCATTAATCATTAATAATTAACCATTAAACATTAACAAATATGTTACATAAACTAAGCATTATCCCGACCATCGCAATTATTGCGATCCTAATGTCTGTTACCTCCTGCGATAAGGAGAACAACAAGATCAACATTTTCACTCTTCAGGATGATATAGAACTGGGTAATCAGGTTACCGCTGAAATTGCTTCCGACCCTGTTAAATATCCTGTACTACCCCGAGGTCAATACCCTGAGGCTTATGAACATCTCGACCGCATTATAAACACCATTCTTGGAACCGGATTGGTGTCTTATGACAACCTGTTTCCATGGACAACCTATATTATCCATAACGATTCGGTGGTGAACGCATTTGCCACTCCTGGAGGTCATCTCTACTTTTACACTGGCCTGATAAAAACCCTTGACAATGAGGCGATGTTTGCAGGTGTTATGGCCCATGAGATTGCTCACTGCGCAAGAAGGCACTCCACTGATCAGCTCACAAAACAATACGGCCTGTCGTTGCTTTTATCCGTTGTGTTGGGTGAGAATCCTTCAGCGCTTGCACAGATTGCTGCTGACATAGCCGGTGGGCTGACCGCCCTGGCCTTCAGCAGGAATATGGAATATGAAGCTGACGAGTATGCTGTTAAATACCTCAGTAACACAGACTATCACCCTCTTGCTCTGGCAGATTTCTTTGTCAAACTCGAAGGGCTCCCTATGCCTCCGACATTCCTGAGTACCCACCCGTCACCCGAAGACCGTATCACCAAGATCAATGAAGTATGGGTTGCCAATGGCTCTAAAATTGGTGATTATTTCGAAACAAGATATCAAACGTTTAAAACTACCCTTCCCTGACGGGAAAATGAAGTTTGCAATAAAGAAAAACCTTTACCCGACATTATCGATTATCACCAGAACTTTCAACACCTCGATAATTCGGTTACTTACTGCCATAATAATGTTATTGGCATGGGTGTACCTTGCCCTTCCGGATCCGTTGTTCAGTGCTGTTTATTCAACTGTTGTCCTGGACAAGAATGGGTCTCTGCTTAGTGCCCGGGTAGCAGATGATGAACAGTGGAGGTTCCCTATGTCAGACAGCCTGCCTGTTAAATACGTTGTGGCACTCCTGGCTTCGGAAGACCGCCATTTCTTGAGACATAACGGGGTTTATCTCCCATCATTGGTGAAGGCGGCAATAGAAAACGTAAAATCACGAAGCATAAAGAGAGGCGGCAGTACAATAACAATGCAGCTTGTAAGAATTTCACAGGGAAACCCACCAAGAAATATACCCAGAAAGATTGCGGAAATATTACTTGCATTAAGGCTAGAACTTACTTACAATAAGGAGGATATATTGAAACTTTATGCAGCTCACGCACCATTTGGCAGCAATGTTGTGGGATTGGAAGCTGCTTCATGGAGGTATTTTGGAAAACCACCGTCAAATCTCACCTGGGCAGAGTGCGCAACCCTTGCTGTGCTGCCCAATAATCCAGGAATGATTTACCCCGGAAAGAAACCTGATCAACTTGAAGAAAAACGTAATAAATTGCTGTTAAAACTTTCTGAACAAGGGATAATTTCAGATGAAACATGTGAATTATCAATGATGGAAAGAATTCCCGACGCTCCTGAGGCTCTTCCCGATCTGGCTCCCCACCTGTTGAATCGTCTGGTTAATGAGGGGAAGAGAGGATGCAGGATTAATACTACAATCAATTCAAATCTTCAGAAACAGGTGGAAGAGATCATGGCTCGTCATCATGAGGCTCTTGCATCAAATGAAATTCACAATATGGCAGTTCTTGTTGTAGAAACCCTAACAGGTGCCGTGAGGATTTATCAGGGTAACATCAAATCAGCAGGAAAAGCCCATGGTGCTGATGTGGATGTGATAAAAGCCCCAAGAAGCAGCGGAAGTATTCTGAAACCTTTTTTATATGCTATGATGCTTGATGACGGACTGATACTACCTGAAATGTTGGTGGAGGATATACCCATACATATTGGCAACTTCAGGCCGGTAAATTATTCAAGACAATACAGCGGAGCAGTGCCCGCGCGAAAGGCACTTGCTCGATCACTCAATATACCGGCAGTGATGATGCTCAGAGATTATGGTACCGCCAGGTTCTGTGACAGGATGAGAAAGATGGGAATGACAACCCTTACAAAGCCTGCATCACATTACGGACTTTCAGTGATCCTCGGAGGAGGAGAATCGAAACTTTGGGAACTTTGTGGCCTTTATTCTTCTATGGGAAGAACATTGATGAGATATACAGAAAATGACGGCAGGTACATGAAGGGTGACTTCCATCTCCCCTATGTTTTGATTGAAGATTACAATAGGGAATCAGATCGTAACAACCCTCTGCAAAAGCATCCTGAGCATTTAAATGCAGCATCAATCTGGCAGACTTTCAAAGCCATGATTGAAGTTTCCAGGCCTGATGAAGATGCAAACTGGTTTCACTTCTCCTCATCATCCAGGGTGGCCTGGAAAACAGGTACAAGTTATGGCAACCGTGATGCCTGGGCTGTAGGTGTTACCCCCGGATGGGTTGTTGGAGTATGGGTGGGAAATGCCTCCGGTGAGGGGCGGCCCAGCCTTACCGGCACCTCTTCGGCAGCTCCGGTAATGTTCGATATCTTCAGCAGGCTCCCAGGAACAGGTTGGTTCGATACACCCTGGGATAACCTTACCCAAATAACCGTATGCAGATATAGTGGCCATCCAGCTACTGAAAACTGTGAACCCACAGACACCATATTCTCAGCTAACGTTACCCTCAGAGTGCCACCATGCCCCTACCATCAGATCATCCACCTCGACCCTTCGGAAACTTATCAGGTTAACAGCTTTTGCATGTTCCCGTCACAGATGATCCACAAATCATGGTTCGTCCTCCCACCGGTTACAGAATACTATTTCAAACCGCTTAATCCGTTCTATAAAAGCCTTCCTCCAATACACCCCGACTGCATTACTGCTGCTGACGAAAAACCCCGCATGGAAATTATCTATCCTGTTGACCTTGGCGAAATCCATATCCCAACTGACATCTCAGGTCGTAAAGAGAAAGTAATCTTCGAAGTTGCGCATCAGGTAAAAAACACCAGGATATTCTGGTATCTGAATGAAACCTTTATCGGAACAACAACCGGTGAGCATAAAATAAGCCTGAACCCTGATCCCGGATGGCATAAACTTACAATTACAGATGAATCAGGCCACCAGATCACCAGAAGGTTCAAGGTAAAATGAAATGCCTTAAAAATCATTGCTACAGAATCTATTAGTAATTACAATAAATCAATTTGAAGACAAATTTCGCCTGTTCGTATATTTTTATTATTTCGGCAATTGTTTTGGGCTAACTTTGAAAAAAAATGTCAATTCTCGAGTACCGTAACAGATCTCAACAGGTCATCATCCATCTCCTTTTCTGGTTTATCTACCTGTCATTCTTTACCTTTTTAACTTGGGTTAATGCCAAAATTCCATACCATGTTATATGGTTTCGAGGTCTGGTCTTTGTTCCTATTGACATCGCTGCTACATATATCACGATATATCTGTTGCTTCCTAGGTTCCTTATAAAAAAGAGATATCTCATCTTTACCCTCTGTTTTTCAGCACTGGCAGTATGTGTGATCTTTCTTAATCAGGTTATTAGCTATTTTATTTATATTCCCCTGTTTTTAAAAAAAGTATCCCCATACGGATTCTTCCATTTCAGCCTTTGGCTTAACCTGGTATCAACTTACGCTGTGGTGATACTTGCAGCTGGAATCCGAATTGGCAAACTCTGGCTGAAAGAGCAACAGGCAATTGCCAGGCTGGAAACAGCACAGGCCGAAAGTGAACTGTCACTTCTGAAATATCAGATGAACCCACATTTCATTTACAACACACTAAATAATATCGACAGCCTTATCCATTCGGATAAGGAAAAAGCTTCCAAAAGCCTGATCAGACTGTCAGAAATAATGAGATATGTTGCATACGATTCATCTGCCAACACTGTAACCATAAGGGATGAAGTTAACTACCTCAACAGCTTTATTGAACTTCAGAAACTCAGGTTTGGTGATGATCTTATTAGAGTTGATTTATCCATAACCAACCCTCTGAGAAGAATAGCTCCGATGCTTTTTATTCCATTGGTTGAAAACGCCATAAAACACGGAGAAAAAAGCAAAACAAAACCTGCTGTCGTTATTAGCCTCGTGGCTGAGAATGATATAACTTTCACTGTTACCAACACAATAGGGTCAGAAAAAATTAACAAAGATAAAACAGGAGGGATCGGGCTGCGAAACCTGCGCCGAAGGCTGGAACTCATTTACCCGGGTAACTATTCGCTTGAATGTGGCAGCACGGATAACAAAACCTTTAAAGCACGATTATGGATCAGATGAAAATTCGTTGTCTGATTGTTGATGACGAACCCCTGGCAATCGAAAAACTAACAAGATTTGTCGAAAAAGTCCCGATATTGAAACCAACAGGGGCTTTTACAAATGCTGTTGAAGCATTTAACTTCCTTAAAACACATCAGGTAGATCTCCTCTTCCTTGATATCCAGATGGAAGACCTGACGGGAATTCAGTTACTCGAAATACTTAAAATCAAACCCCTGGTTGTTATTACATCGGCATATTATGAATATGCCCTGAAAGGTTATGAGCTTGACGTAACGGATTACCTCCTTAAACCCATCTCCTTCGAACGGTTTTTACAGTCAGTTGATAAGGTAACCGAAAAGTTGACTGCACAGAAATATCTTGTTAAAACACCTGTAGCTGCAGGTGAATCTGTCATTGCGCAACCCGAAACGCGATTTATTCTTGTAAAAACTGACTATCACATGGAAAAGGTCAGCTTTGACAGCATCCTCTACATCGAGGGTATGAAAGACTATCTTGGAATTATAACACAGGAAAAAAGAATTATGACTTTGATGAGCTTCAATGCAATTGAAGAACTTCTCCCTGAGAGGGAATTCATCCGGATACATAAGTCATTTATCATTGCAATGTCAAAGATTGACCGGATAGAAAGAAACCGTGTCATCATCAATAAACAATATCTTCCTATTGGCGAGACTTACAGAAAAGGCTTTTTCAACAAGATGAAATGTCTGGGTATTATTCAGTAAGCTCTGATAATTCATACCAAACAGCCGATTCCACCTACCAACCCGTTTGTTCACTCTTAACCGGAGTTTGTCAATTACAAAGGTCTCCTGGTATATTTTATTTGCATAAAATATCTGCAAGTGGCAGTTTTGAAAAAAATTCAAGCCCTTAAACTATCACATTGCAACTAAAAATTATTTAAAAATGAAAAAAAAGATTATTTTTATGGCAGGCCTGCTGATTGCAGGTGTCTGTCTTTACGGTCAAGTTACCCCTATTCAAAATGTTCCGTGTAGAAAAGGATCCGAATCATTAAAACGGGCTGAGACAATAATTGCAAACTACACAAAACCTCCGGTTAAACACGAGGCAAAAAAACAACTCGACTCCCTGATAACTGAGAAGTACGATGCTGCATTACTGAAATGGACAAAAGAGTACAAAGAGGTGTTTACATACAATTCGAAAAGGGATATTGCCTTATACTTATATTATTCCTGGAACGACACAATGAACGAATGGTTTCCTCTTAACCGTACTCAGTATGAATATAATCAAAATAACAGACTGACAAGTTGGACATATTCTGAGTACCATCCCGATAATATTTGGTTGGGTGTGCTCCGGGAGGAGTATTCTTACAATCAGGACGGCAAACTGACAGAGGTGACATATTTCACTTCTGATAAAGATATGCAGAAATGGATATGTAGCTCAAAGGAAATTTTCGAATGGTCACCTGAAGGCGAAATCACCACTTTTATTGAAAAAAAATGGAATTATGGCGCAAAACAATGGCTGGCAGCCACTAAAAATGCATATACATATAATTCAATGGGTTACTTATCATGTTATGTCTTTTCTATCTGGAGTGATGAGTACAATAAGTGGGTTGCTGACTATAAGGAAGAATCCGGCTATAATGTTAATAATGAATTGACTTCTGTTATCAGTTCTTCCTGGGATTATTTAACAAACGGATGGACACCCGGCAATAAAACGGAGTTTTGTTATGATTCCATCAGCAATCTTGTGACAATTATGACTTACACCTGGGACATCAACTCATCAATATGGAACCAGAACTATAAATATAACCATAATTATCTGAACAAACTTTTAACAGAATCTAAGTTTTATCAGTGGAACGCACTTCTTCAGCAATGGGATACCTCAAGTTATATAACATATACTTACAATAACAAAGAATTGCTATTAAGCACAGTGTATTCAATCTGGAATACAAACAATCATATATGGGAGTACTCCTGGAAGGAAGAAAATGAATATGACAGCAGCGGATTTATTTCCAAATACACCCTTTCTGAGTGGAATTCTCTAATCCCCGTATGGGTGGCACAAATAAAAACAGAATTTGATCATGATGCTTTTGGTAATTTGACAGGTGAAAAACAAATGCACTGGGATTCATTTACCTCCGGCTGGTTCGGCATAAATCAGAATGAATACAGCTATAATAATAATTACAATGTCATTAATCTGGTGATTCCATACTGGTTAGGCGAAAAATACATCCCTTTCAAACAAATGCTAACAACCGGTCTGGCCAACATCTGGAATACCAGCAGCAACAAATGGGAGCATAGTAAACTCTTTACTCTCTATTATGGTGATTTTTTACCGGTATATGTTAACCATCCGCAATACAATCCCTCATTTACAATTTCCCCCAATCCATGTAAGGACTATTTTCGGATAGGTTCCGAAAACATTACACTGCCGGCACTTGTAATGATATATAATCTGCAGGGAGACCTGATGATGGAGAAGCAATTCACCAATGATGAGAATATTTGTATAAACAACCTCTCAGCAGGAACATACTTCTGTGTAGTGAAATCAGTCGATGAAGTGATCAGGGGAACCTTGATAGTTCAGTAAAATCTTACAATAAATTGATGATTACTTTATCATTTATCAGGTTTCAGGAACTTTTCACCTGTCTCTTCAATAAGCCGGCGCTTCCATTCATCAGGATAATCAGGATGGATGGGTGATAAGGGGAAGCCATAAGGGTTTCGCAAAAACTTTCCGTCTCGTTCATGCTTAACATTCCCGTCCAGATACTTAACAAGCAGAAAATTACCCAGTTCGCGCCACTCATTTAGAAGGTTGTTTGATGTATTATGCGAAAAGGCCGTAAGAAAACCGGCAGCAAGATCAGGGTTTTTCTTATATAAAAGGAGGGCTCCGGCATCAATCGCCTCAACCCATGTTGAGTATTGATTCTCAAGCTCCTGCTGCTTTTTTCTTACATCTGGGATTGCCCTGTCATAATACAGATAGACAAACTGAGATACACGGTTAAAAACCCAGAATGCTGACTGGTCATTGTAGGTAAGAATATCACCGCTCTCTCCTGAATATGGGAAGGGTACACTTGTTATTCCGCAATAGAAGGGAGCATGCATTGTCAACCCTGCATCATCCAGACCATACCATAATATTCCACCTATCGGATCAGGCAACCACCTTCGTGCCTGGGCAATCCATGAAAAAGCAGTCTGTTGAGTTGCTGTAACACGTTCGTGGAAATAGGTCTTGTCATTATATTTCCAATACATCGGTCGCCAACGGTAAGGTTTCTGCTGAGGCCCGGCACCAAAATCCTTCGACATATCCAGATCAGTACCTTCCAGAGTGTTGCGCTTGAAATGCATCAGATCCACCGGTGAAAGCTTCCTGTCAGGCTTTACATATAGAGGCATTCTTGGCCCTTTGACCTTGCCTGTGGCATAGTCCCAGTATTTATCCATTCCGGCAGTAACCTGATCAAACATAGCCCAAACTCTCAACTCACAAAACCTGGCAGCTCCAAAATCAAGGGGAGCATAAACATCAGAAAAACTGAAGTCAGAACCATCACCTGTATAATATCCCTTATGGCGGGCAAAATCAATAACATCATGAGCATATACAACCTCAACCATCGGGTCATTTATCCTGTGCAGATTCCTGCTGCTGATACTTGTGGTGCCGTTTTCAGCCGGAAAGGTGGTTATCCTTGCATGATTGGCATGTGCACTCACGTATCCATCAGGAATGCGAACTGCCACCCAGACCGCACCCCTGTTTGCATTATAGGTTCTCCTGGTCTTCTTGTCGGTCTTCATCTCTACCCCTTTGCCGATGATCTCAAATATCCATACTTCGTTAGGGTCTGCAATTGAATAAGACTCCCCTGAACTGTAATAACCAAATTCAGCAACAAGCTCTACCATAACCTTTATTGCCTCCCGGGCTGTCTTTGATCGCTGAAGGGCAAGAAACATAATGCTTCCCCAGTCAATCATTCCGGTGCTGTCCTCTAATTCACTTCTTCCCCCGAAAGTGGTCTCCCCCACCGAAACCTGATATTCATTCATGAATCCTACAACCTTATAGGTCTCCTTTGGCTGGGGTATGTTTCCCAGGGGCCTGTTTGAACTCCTGTCGTATATGGTCACCATGCTCCCGTCTGGCCAGGTCGTGCGAGGAAAAAAATATAACTGCCCGTAGCGGATGTGCGAATCACCCGCATAACTGATCATTGTTGACCCATCTTTTGATGCACCTTTTGTAACCAGATAATTTGTACAGGCAATACCGTTAATACCGTATAATAACAGTACTGCAATCAATACACAAATTCGTCCTTTCATAAAATATTCGTGTTAATGTTCCACGGCAAAATAATGATTTTTTTGATTATGGAGCTATTAAAATCCTCTATCTGGCAAGCTTATAATTATTTATAAAAGATTTACTACCTTTGCACGCCTTTTAAATAGCCTGTTCCACCAAAATAAATTATAAACAGCACCGTTTGCCTCACTGAAAAATCAGACTGTTGAATGGAGGTTAAAAAAATAACAAAGCTGCCTGCTGTGCTGGCGATCGTTTTATGCTTGAGTGCGACAACTGCATTCGCACAGCGTGAAGGAGTCGAAAACCTGGAAACATTTCTTTATCGCCCTTACTATTTCGGTTTCCTGCTTGGCTTTAACAGCATGGACTTTGTCCTGCACCCCGAAAAATCAACATTTCCCAACGATTCACTCTTCACTGTAAACAATCATTCCGATTATGGTTTTCAGATAGGTATCCTTGCAAACAAGAGGCTCAACAACCATCTCCACATGAGGCTGGCTACCATCCTTTCTTTCGGAGAAAGATCACTCCATTACCGTCTAAGGTATGAGGACAGCACATACATCAATATTAAAAGTGTTGAATCTACATTCATTGAATTTCCCTTGTCTTTCAAATATACTTCCCGTCGACTAAACAACTTCAGTGCCTATGTCCTTGGTGGTGTTAGATATGGTGTAGACCTTGCGTCTCAGGCCGGAAAAAAAGAACAGACAGAAGATCTGATTATAAAGCTTAAACCCAACGAATTCTCTTTTGACCTCGGCGTGGGCCTCGATTTCTATCTTCCCTTTTTCAAATTAGGCATTGAGCTGAAAAGGTCTTTCGGTGCCAATGACCTGTTGATCAGAGAACAGAACATCTTTACTACCGACATCAAAAAGCTCAATTCAAAAATATATCAACTCTCCTTCACTTTCGAAGGTTAACAAATACACCCTTGCAGCATGATCAGGGAAATTGAACTTTCAGCAAAACCTTCTGAAGCTGCCGATCCACTATTTTTACAGAAGAAACTGGCAAAAACAATCGATGTCCCTATTGAGGATATCTATCATATTGAAATAATACGCAGATCTGTTGATGCAAGGCGTCATCCCGTATGGATAAGGATGAAAGTAAGGATTTACACACATGAAGATAAGCCCGAACCGTGGTCCAGCCCATTTGTTTTTAAGGATGTAACCCACTCATCTGCAGTGATTATTGCAGGTACAGGCCCGGCAGGTCTCTTCGCAGCCCTCCGGCTTATCGAAGGTGGTTATAAACCTGTGCTCCTGGACAGGGGCAAACAGGTCGATGAAAGAAAACTTGACATTGCACGCCTCAATAGAGAACATATAGTAAATCCTGATTCCAATTATTGTTTCGGTGAAGGGGGTGCAGGTACCTTCAGCGACGGAAAGCTTTATACCCGTTCAACAAAACGGGGTGATGTAAAAAGAATTCTGCAGATGATGGTATATCACGGGGCTGATATTAACATCCTAATTGATGCTCATCCTCATATCGGCTCCGACAAACTCCTTCCAATGATCACCGGTATAAGGGAAACCATCCTGTCATGCGGTGGAGAGATACATTTCAACCATCGTGTATGTGATATCCTTGTTACAGATGATTCCGTTACAGCCTTTGTTGATCAGCACGGGAACAAATTTCACGGAAAAGCTTTTGTGCTGGCTACCGGTCACTCTGCAAGAGATGTCTACCGGATGTTCCACCGTAAAGGATGGCCGCTCGAAGCCAAACCATTTGCCATGGGAGTCAGGGTTGAACATCATCAGGCACTCATCAACAGCATCCAGTACCACTCGAAAAATCCTGACCCCCTGCTTCCTGCAGCATCATATACCCTTGCAACTCATGTCGAAGACAGAGGAGTTTACTCATTCTGTATGTGCCCGGGTGGAATCATTGTCCCTTCTGCAACAGAACAAAACCAGATAGTGGTAAACGGAATGTCAAACTCGAGAAGGAATTCTTCTTTCGCAAACTCAGGAATAGTAACAGAGATAAAAACTAAAGATCTGTCAGGTTTTTCACAATTCGGACCCCTTGCCGGACTGGCATTTCAGGAATCGGCTGAAAACAACATGGTTGTGGGAGGCAGTGATTCACAGAAAGCTCCAGCACAGCGACTCACAGATTTTATCTCAAATACTTTTTCACAGTCCCTTCCTGAATCATCTTACCATCCAGGAATCCAGAGTGCCCCTTTACATCTGTTGCTGCCGGGGTTCATATCCGGATCACTCAGTGATGGATTCCGCTTTTTCGACAGAAAAATGAAAGGGTTCATCACCGAAGAAGCTGTCATCACAGCAATAGAATCCCGTACATCATCCCCGGTTAGAATTCCCAGGTGCCATAATAATTTGAATTACACTCTTTTCAGCAACCTCTTTCCCTGTGGTGAAGGAGCAGGATATGCCGGCGGAATTGTCTCTTCGGCTATGGATGGTAATAATGTGGCTGAAAATATTATTAACAAAAAAATGTAATTTAGCCAAAACTTTTAGCCATGGTAAAAACCGAGAAAACAATCAGGATCATTGAACTGCTGAATGAAAAATCGCTGGTGAAATTCCAGGTTTATGAAAATACCGTTAAGGTTTTCAGGCAGTTTAAAAATATTGCCAAGGAAATACATCACGATCTGAGGAATGAGGTTTCCGGAATACATAAAAACATCATTAGCAGCTTTAAAGACAAGGGTGAGTTTGAAGCAGAATTCAAACTTGCAAGTGACCTGATTTTGCTTACTATGCACACTAATGTTTTCAAATTCTCACGCGATCATGCAATTATGAAGACCTCCTATGTGCAGGAAGACCCTACACGCGGTTTCTGTGGAATTATTTACATCTATAACTATCTTGCCGACTCATTTAAATACGGTCGCCTTAGTGATGTCGGGTATCTTGTAGGAAGGGTATTCTTGAATAAGGATAACCATTTCTTCGTCGAAGGAAAAAGAGAACTCGGTTTTTTGTTCAATAATTTCATGGGAGAACCCCTCAACAATGAAAAAATCCGACAGATCCTTGAGTCAGCTATAGTTTACAGTATCGATTTCGATCTGCTGACTCCTGCATTCGATCAGGTTAAGGAGGTGAGTGTTGAGGAGATGCTCAGTTACTCCAACAGCCTCAGTATAAAGACAGGTAAACGCCTTGGGTTCCGGTTCGAAGCAGATCCCGACTGATATTTTTACCCCAAGGTGTCCGTTTTTTTTTTGCATGTATCTTTTTTTTCGTATTTTTGCACTCCCAAATTACGGTTTGTCTGTTCTTTAAATATACGGTCCATTCGTCTAGCCAGGTTAGGACGCCAGATTTTCATTCTGGTAACACGGGTTCGAATCCCGTATGGACTACGAAAAGCCTGTAAGTAATTTACTTACAGGCTTTTGTGTTTCAATGGATTTCTGTTGCAGACAATTGGCTGAGCTCCAATTATTTTATAATCCACTTTCCATGTCATTTAAATGTGTTTTTTATTCTTACAATTGCTTTTCGCAAAATATTTGACTATCTTTGATACGAATTTCTTATCATCTCAAACTGTAAAAGACAAATGTCATGAAAAAGTTTTTACCTATCGCTGTTATGCTGATTGCAATGTTTCAGTTGCAGGCACAGACCTATCAGATAGATTTTAAGGGATCGGGCATGAGCACGGTGGTTAACTCTGTTAAAGTCTGGAACCTGACAACAGACACCAGTTTTACAATAAGTGGTGCCGATACCCTTTTACTTGCTAACGCAAGTGGCATTAATAAAAACGACAGGGAAGATAACCTCCTGGTTGTATTCCCGAATCCAGCAGAGGGTTTTGGTAAAATTTCATTTCAAAACAATGAAAATGGCAGGGTTTTAACCGAAATTTTCGACCTTTCCGGGAAGATGATCATCAGAACAGATGACATTCTGCCGCGAGGGCTCCACACTTACGGAATCGGAGGAATGAAAACAGGCCTATACTGGGTAAGGGTTCACGCATCAGGGAAAAATTATGCCAGAAAATGGGTGTCGATAAGTGAAGGAACCGGTGACCCATATGTCAGGTACGAGGGTGTGAAAAACAGCAGCTTCACCAATGCAAGGCTTAATGGGTCAAAAGGCTCTGTGGCTGTTACTTACAACCCTGGTGATATCATGATGTTCAAAGGTATCTCCGGGAACTATTCAAAAATTATTACACTTGTTCCAACATCAAGCCAGACTGTGGATTTCGAATTCATTACTTGCAAAGATGGCAGCAACAACAACTATTCGGTTGTTACCATAGGCCCCCTGACATGGATGGCTGAGAACCTCAGAACCTCAAAATACAATGATGGCACCAATATCCCAAAAATCAGCGATGCAACAAACTGGAGCATCACAACTACACCTGCAATGTGCTGGTATGACAATGATTCTGCTAACAATGGGCCCAAATACGGTGTTCTTTATAAATGGTATGTAGTATCACAGGGAACTCTCTGCCCAACAGGGTGGCATGTTCCTACTGTTACTGAGTGGAATGTGCTTGCAACATTTCTGGGAGGTGATACTCTTGCCGGGGGTAAGATGAAAGAGCCAGGCACCCAGCATTGGGACTCCACATATACGGGAACTACTAATTCAAGCGGGTTCACCGCTCTGCCAGCAGGAATGAGATTGATCAGCAATGGTGCATTCAGTGATGTCGGCCTGCATACATACTACTGGACTGCAACAGACTATTCAACAAATAATGCACATATCCGCTCTCTGAGCTACAACAGCAACAAACTCAATGCAGGCGGCAATAATAAAGGAAACGGCTTTTCAGTAAGATGCGTAAAAGATTAAACATATCCTGCAGTTTGACTTACAGCACCATTCCTAAATAATTTTGTATACCAACAAGGCATACAAATAAAATCTTGCTATTCTGGATAATGCCCAGAAAAGGTATTGCCTGTAATCATATTCAATAACCCCTGCAGCCATACTTGCAATGGAGAATGGAAGTGGCAAAAATGCACTGGAAACAATCATGAATCCTCCCCATTTGCGCATATTCCTTATATGTTTTGCCATTGTCATCTTCACATATCTTGTAACAGCAGGTATAGTAAGCAGCATTCTTCCGATATAGTATGATACCGATCCTCCCATATATGCCAACAGGGCAAGCCCTGTAAGATTAACCCATGGCAAAGGTGTTTGAGTTGTCCATGCTATAAAAATCTCAGGTGGTATTAACCCAAGAAAAGACTCTGAAACAAAAAAAATGGTGAATACCAGGAAGTTGGAATATGTATCGGTTGCTTTTTCGAGAAAAAGATTAAGATCTAGTATAAAACGATCAACAACGAAAATCAATAGCAACAAAACAACAATAGGAATGATAGCCTTCCTTACGGTTATTATAATAAAACGGTAAAAACCTGTATAGGTATAATATTGGTGCAACAACCTCAATCTCGACTTCTTCCTTTTCATCCTTGATTCCTGCTTCTTCTGATACTGCTATCAATATAAACGTTTTTCTCAGGCTTTGTTCACATGCTTCAGATTGATCGTCATTAACCTTGTAATTTTAATGCTTGCAAAGGTATTATGATTATAGAAATGCTTCAGTGTATATTTAAGTTTTTAACCTTGTTGAAACGAAAAAATTGTGCAGAACCCTGTTTTAACATGTAAATGTTTAAAATTTCCTCTCAATAGTTTACCCGACAGGTGCGATACCTATATTTTTGCAGAAATTCATTAAAGAATGAAGAGAACCCTGATATTCTATTTGTTATTATTACTCTTACATCCCCTGTCAGGTGATACTCAGACAGATAGCCTGACCAGGATTGCGTATGAGGAATATATTGTAAAGTATAATCATATTGCAGTCTCCAATATGAAAGAGTTTGGTATACCTGCCAGTATAATTCTTGCACAGGCTCTTCTTGAATCAGGAGCGGGCAATTCAGACCTAGCCAGAAGCGCAAACAATCATTTTGGGATCAAATGCCACAAAGGTTGGGAGGGTGACACCTTTATTAAAGATGATGATGAAAAGAACGAATGTTTCAGGATGTATAAAACCCCTGAGGAATCTTATGCAGACCACGCTCTGTTCCTGACATCCCGCAATAGATACTCCTCACTCTTTGAGCTTGATAAGACCGATTACAAAGGATGGTCGCAGGGCCTGAAAGCAGCTGGATATGCAACAAATCCCGCTTATGCTGACAGGCTGATCGGTATTATTGAAAGGTATGAACTTTCAAAGTATGATTCTCTTATGATTTCACCTCAGCAAAAACCCGGTAAAAAAGTTAAAAAACGACCCCTTTCAAGGGTTAATCTCAGCGAAAAACATTCTCCCGAAACTGCCATTATTCATCATCACTCCCGGAGAATAAATCAGCATAATGGTGTTAAATATGTTGTGGCACAACCCGGGGAACCACTCAAGTCACTTGCTGACACTTTGCAGCTAAGGCCATGGATGCTAAGAAAATTCAACGACTTTCCAAAAGATCATGAAATAAAAGGTGGTGACAGGGTCTATTTGCAGTCTAAAAAGCGCAAAGGCTCTGCTGCTTCGCATACTTTTCTTGAAGGGGAAACACTTTTTGAAATCTCACAACAATATGGCATCAGGCTGAATAATCTGCTGAAAAGGAACAACCTTAAACCTGGAGAACCGGTTAAACCCGGTACTGTATTGAAGCTAAGATAAAAGAGTTTTTAAGATAATCAGATCGAAGCTTTACCTTCCTTTTTTTGCTGTTTTGTTCCAAAGACATATTGAAATCCGGTAAGAATATTCACCCCCTTTGCTGACAGCGGGTAAAAGAATGCTAAAGCGTTGTCGGTGATCAAATAATATTGAAGAAAGCCGATTTTAACCGCTACACCAATACCCAGATTGGTAAAATTACCACGCTCCATGCCATACGATCCTGAAACACTCAATAAACGCCCGAATCTATGGTTATATGACAAGGTGAGCTTCGGAAACCACATCCCCTTATAAAACTTGTTCCTGAGATGAAAACCAACCATGTCATCCCTGGAGATATAGAGGCCTGCTCCTATCTGAATATGAGGAGTAAGATGCTGGCGGTAACCCTTATTGCCGGTTTTAACCTCAAAGATATTAATAATGGAATCTGTCAACTCCTTGATCAATGTATCAAACTCAACACCATTATTGATAAACTCGTTAAGATCAAAACCTGTGAAGGTAAATGTACCTTTTGATTCAACTGTAAAAGGATTGCCTCTCCAGTCGATATAACCAAGGTCATTTACTGCTGCTGACAGAAAGATTCTGTCGTATAGAAGCCAGGTCGCACCAATATCCCAGGCAAAGCCTCTGTTTTTCTTCAGATAATCTAATCCTTCTTTCTGCAAAACCGCAGGGTCAAAATCCTCGGGGGGGGTTCCTGTAATCAATGAATCAAAATCAATGAGTGGAGCATTTGCCCTGATTCTATAATCAAGGTCAACTGTCAGTCCAAAGTCATCAGCATCAGTTGTAAGGCCTAAAATGGAACGCTCGGTGTGAATATTTGCGATTCCGTTAATCATTTTTGCACGAACTCCAATAGTAACACCTTTGAAAACCTGATGTGAATATCCGGCTGAAATCTCGTTTATCAATGACATCTCAATCCCCATATTATCGAAACTGACTCTTTTACCCAGGTAATCCTCATGGGCGTTTCCCTTCCATACAAAACCAAAAAGATCTTTCGGATAATAGTACTGTAGTGAAAAGCGAGGTCCGGCGTCAAAGGTGAAATATCCTTGTTTAAAAACCCTGAACCCAAAGGCAATTGGTTTATATAAAAAGTCAGCTCCAATCCGACCCAGTGGCGGCATCGACTCAATGGTTTTTCCCGGATCAATAACAAATCCGGTATCGGTTTTTCTGAAAATATCATTAAAGGAAAAACCAGTGTTTCCTATTTCAAAATGGAGTTGCGTAAAACCCGGGCTTCCAATATATAATTTTGCCTGAGGTTGGAAAGCCGGATTGAGAAAAGCCCTGTCAGGCAAGGCAGCCATGTGGTAAAGCGTTGCCGAGGGTTGTTGGGCAAACAGAGTAATGCCTGCTAACCCAAGCGCAATCATCAGTATAACTCTTCTCTTTCTCATAGCTATCCTCCGTTATTTCAGGTTATCAGGGTTAATATTCATTTTACCCTGTATTCCCACATCTATCTTCAGATAGTTATCAGAATATATTCTCACCACTTTATTACCACCGTCTGAAGTATCAACCGCTCCGGAAAGAATCATATACTTTACCTTGTGATTAAGTTTCTTCAGCTTAGAGTTATCAACCTTGATATCAATACTTTTAAAAGCTGGATTTACTGACCTGTAGTCAGGAGGCGGACCGGGAAGTGCTCCGGGTATTATTACGGTCATGCCGTCAAACAAGCTGTCGAGTACCAGGTAGTTTGAATCCAGAAATGTGACCTGTACTGATGCATCAAAAGGAAAGGTGCTTTCCATGTTCACACGCATTAACATCCATTCCAGCATATCCACATTTTCGTCCTCACTGAATTTGAACTCCATGGTGTCCTGTAAAGTAAACCCTGATGCATACCCTTCAAGTGGTATTTCAACTTCAATCTCAACTTCAAAGGAACTTGTGTCAAGCACGAAATTACCCGGAGAAACTCCGGCAGGATTTATAATACCCTCTACTCCGTATTCTATTTTTTGAGGAAGAAGGTTAATAAAATCGTCAATGTTTGAATTGTTTTTATTCAGTTTAATAGATGTGTTTACCTTTTGGCCAACCTGATTTATCGTTGGGGCATTCAGCATGAAAGGCACAGGAAGGCCCGGCCCGGATAAAGCAACATTATATGGCGGATTTATATCTGAAAAACCTTTGAGTGGGTCGATGGCAATTGATACGGGGATGCCAAATGAGTTATTGATGGATATTCCGATGCGGGGGTCATTGATCCTGAAAACTCCTCCAAGGCTCTTTTCAAAAAAGGGTATCTTAATAACATCATACAGTAAAGACATTGACCGGGTTTTTATCTGTCCGAACAAAACCCTGTACAGCAGCTGATCCTGTGACATTGATATCTTGATGGGAAATGGGCCAGGATTGGGATTATTGTCGCCAAACAACTTTATTTCTACATAGAAAATCAGATTGTTTTGGTTCCCTGAATGATCAAACACAAATGAATATCCATCAAGATCAATATTTTCGTTTCTTGTAACTGGCAGAGTTCCCGTATAATTGAGGTTGAATACCCTGCGAAAGGGGATATTGTTCTTTGTTATACCAGGAGATGAAAGGATAAGCTTTGCATTGTGATCCATCATGCTTTCTATCTCTATTGAAAATAAACCCTGCTTAAACCTGATGCTGTCAACAACATCGTTTTGATTGTTTGAGAATTTCTGAGTGAACATATGTATCATAGAAATGCTGTCACCCACAGGAAGATAAACCGGGAAAGGGATATTTATTGTAGTGTCTTTATCCTGCTTGCCAAAAGTAATAAGGTCTCCAGCAGTTTCCGAAATCAACGAACTGCGGTGATAAACCCGCAGATAACCGTCAGGATCCTCTATCAGATATTCAATATTTCCCGCCTTTTTCAGAATATCCTTAAGAGTTAATTTTGCACTTCCAATAGGTGCTGCAATGGCAGGATTCCATGATGTGAACTTAGCTTTGTCGATTCCTTTGAAGTCCTCCTCTTTTATACATGCAGGCATAAGTGAAACATACACTAACACCGTTACAACCAGCCATAATATTCTCCCTGAAATAAACAACGAACTTCGCATAAATATTGTCCTGATTAAGTTATAGTTGACACACAACCATCAAGTTGAATACATCTGTTAAATTACACCCTCTCACATCTTCAATATCAAATCTCTGTTCTTTCATTAACCATGCGAATATAACACAATCCTGAAATAATATTGTTCATTCATAATCCTTTTTTTATGAACTAAATATTAGTAAATGACAAAAATTCCAAACTACAATCAATTACCCCGGTCTTAAGGCCGGGGGCAAAGGCTAAATCACACAATAATTATGCTTTAGCCCAACAACCATTTCCCCTAAGCCTTGTATTGAGCACATTGTATCATAAAGTTTCAATCTGTATCATTGAACCTTTATTTAAAAGAATGTAGGTGACATCATCGCCCTTTTCCCTCCAGACAAGAATGCCATCATAGCTTTTGTCGGTAAACCTTATGATCTTAAAATCCTTTCGTGATATCAGAAAAGGTAAACCATTGTTGTCAATACCGGCGCATAGAAATATTTTGTCTGACAGAAATCCTTGAATAGAAATTGCTGAGAAATCCTGTAAATGAATAAGTGATGTCATTTTTAATTCGTTGTCATAAACCGAAATCAAACCAGGCTCCACAACAACAATATCAGTTTTCTCATTCAGGGGATTTCGTACAGCCAACAATTCCGGATCACCTGAGAATTTAATCGTCTCATGTCTGGAAAATGTTCCATTGGTTGAAACCTGGCAAATATGTCCTTCCATATCGACAAAACTCAAATAAGGGACTCCAAGCGAATATGTTACAGCCATACCTGATTTAGGGGAGATGGAGTATGTAGCGGAGGATGTAAACCTTTCATTACCTCTGCGGTCAAGAAACCGGCTCTGGCCTAAACTATCTGTTGCAACAAGAATATCTGTTCCGCCAATCTGATAATATGTTATGGGCCTGCAACCCGGTTTGGCTAACGGCATAACCCATCCGGCTACACGCCTGCCTGCAACATCAATATTTGCAAACCTTCCATTTACATCAGAATATATTATCCGATAATTTCCATTTTTCTCGTAATCAAATACAGAAAGGCAACAATTAAATCCTGACGGTAGTTTAACAGGATAGCCGCTGACATACTTCCCGTCAGCTTGAACAATATGCAACATGTGCCTGCTTAAAAACATACACTGCTGTCTTCCGTTTTTATACAGATCTATCACCTCCAATGAAGATAAAGGCTCCTCCATAGGCTTAAATTTCCATTCGATTCCTCCACGGTTGTTCAACAGGTACAAGTGTCCCAACCTGTCGGCGATAAAAACCTTGTTTTCACTGCTTCTGTGATCCTTCATCAACACAGGTGTTGTGGAAGGAATGTCATCAAGGACTATTTCAAGTGTTCCCTGTACGGATGCTTCTCCACAATCAGAATAAACTACTATATCAGTAAGAATTACATCCTCCTCTTTAATAAATGATACCAAAACCTGTTGAGGCATATATTTCAGAAACTTCTCAACCTCTTGCATTTCGTCTAAGATTATTTTTGAGGTCAAATGTTCCACACTGTTGGCACGGTTAAAATAATACCTCTGGCTAAGCTGTGAGTTGACTTTTCCGTTTGATTCTGAATAACCCGGTAAGACACTGAGTGTTCTGTTTAGCATGATTGCATTAATAGTAGACATCATTAATTCACTCTTCGGGGTAATTATCATATAATCATTGCAGAATGCAAAATATGCCTCTTCAAATGTCTGGTATCGATCTCCAAAAAGGGCTGGTATAATATTAGGCGTTTCGAAGGGATAAACAGTATACCCCTGATAGGCAAATCCTTTTGCAGAATCAGCAAAAGCAGTCATGGCCTGTTCAGCAAATGATAAACGACTGGTCTGAATAAGTAAAATATGATTACCTCCGGGTGTTGTATCCCTGGGATCAGTAAAAGCTGTTGTCAGGGATTTTACATTTATTTGATTCATTAAAGAACGCAAACTGTCAAGTTTGGATATTGGTACAGGATATCTGGTTATTGCACTCTTATGCTTTTCCCTGTAACCTTTAACATAACTTTCAAGGTAATCATTAAAATCACTTATTGCGATCTGGTCATAAAAAAGGGTATTGGAGGGTAGTACTTTTGCCGGATCTCCCATGACTGCACCCCCAAATTTGAGGCTTTGGGCAAGGTAAGATGCCCCTTCAACAATATGAGTAAAGCCCTGCAGATGTAGTCCCTTCTCTGAAAATGCAAGTTCCGTTGCACTCCATAATCCTGTTTCGGGTATCCTTGCAATAAGTTCTCTGGATTCTGCAGCCATGAACCTTGCAAACCAACCGTAAAGGCCTTCGTGAGAAAAATATAACCGGGGAATATGATTCTGGCTCTTTGACAATTGCTGGCGAACATTTACAAACCCTTTATCTTTTCTGATGTTGTTGCCGGATTCCAGTGTATAATATGCTAGTTCAAAAATCTCACGATCGCATGAAGCAATCAACAAGCCATCCTTAACGGTAATATAGAGAGCATCACCATTTGGAAGAACCCTTTCATGATAGGATATTTCAAGTAGTTTCTTCTCTTTGTAAGATGGCCACAGCTTTTTAAACGATGTGTGGATTTCTGAAGGTGAAATCCCCCTATTTAGTTGTATCAGCACCAAAAATCCGGGCCCTTTTTGTTTTTTGGGAATTAAAGAAACACAAAATGGTTGCTCCCTGAAAAGTGAATGAGAAATACCGGCTTCACCGTCTACCGCTTTATTAATTTCATCGGTTATTGTCCTGAAATGATCAGGATGCTGAGTCTCCTCAAATCCAGTACGCCATACATCGCTGTGTGCAAGCACCTCTGCAAAAGAAAGAAACCCTTTCCCTTCCACCAGAATAATTGCATTGGAGGGAACTCCGTTTAATATATTATTCTCAGGATACCTCATCTTCATATAAATATACCTGCCGGTAAATACCAGCAAAACAACCAAAGCCAGATAAATAATCCACTTGGTTGTTCTTCCTGAAATCAATTTCCTTATTGTTGTATTCATCTATTAACTGTATAAATTTGTTTCCTTAATTCACCATCTTTATTCAAACTGTATTCTTAACTGGCCTCGTATACTAAAGCTTTTCCTGTGATATGGACTTCTTCCGAATCTGCGAATTGCATTGGCATGCAATAAAGTAGGGTACCCTTTGTTACTATCCCAACCATAAACCGGAAAGATCTTGTGAATATTCTTCATATAATCATCCCTGGCTGTTTTTGCAATTATACTTGCAGCCGCTATAGAGGCTATCCTGGCATCACCTCCAATAATACATGAATGTGGCATATTCATGTATCTGAGAAATCTGTTGCCATCAATCAGGAGAAATTCCGGTTGAGGATCCAAACAGGATATAGCGCGGTGCATGGCAAGGAAAGATGCATTGAGAATATTTAATGAATCAATTTCCTCAACACTGGCAACTCCAATTCCATATGCAACAGCATCATTCTTTATCTCTTCCGAAACCTTATTCCTAACAACCTCTGAAAGTTTCTTTGAATCATTAATTCTGCTGTTTACATATCCTGGCGGTAATATTACTGCACCGGCATATACCGGTCCTGCAACACATCCGCGACCGGCCTCATCACAGCCGGCAGTCAGTACAATACCTGTATGTAAATCAGCACTCTCCATGATCTATAAATACTGAAGGTGACATGAAATTATAATTATTACTATCAGCAATAGTAATATGTTTATCATCTTCTTCTTTCTAACTGATACAAGATAGCTTGTTCCTACAATGGTAAGGAAAAAACCAAATACCATCATATATTGAATTATCATTCCTCCAGCAACCAAAATCACCGGAATTCCTGGAATTCCTAACCATAGTAATGCCCTGAACAGATATCGCACGCTGAAAACCATCTGGTCAAGTCTGGAATAAACTGAGAAAAACGAAACTATCAGAAAAACAACCATCATGGATAACAGCAAAAAGTGAAGTGCCGTGAAATAAGATCCCATATATTGAAAAAAATAAATTATACCCGACAACCAGATTCCTGCCAGAGAATAAAAGTTGCCGGCAGGCCACCAGTTAAAAACCCATCCAAACATGAATGAATATAGCCATGGAATTAGAATACCTGCTGATAACATCCCCCAGTGTGATCTTTTATACAATCTGAAAATAACAAGTACCATATAAAAAGCAGGAACAAAAAACAGAATAGGAAAAGCTATCAAAGAAGAGAGAGAAACAAGCAATCCGGCATTAAAAATTTTTATATCAGGTTTCTTTACAGTACCTGTCCGAATTATATTATGAACTGCCGGAACGAGGAAAAGCATAGCAACTAACGGCGGATGAAACCCAATGGTTTCCGGAAAAGCTACTAACGCAATTATGGCAAAAAAGACTGGGAACGCGCTCTGCCGGCTTTGGATCAAACCCAATCCTGACATAAGGGAGAAAAGACCTGTTCCAACTATCAGGAAAATAACTGTTACAATTACTGCTTGCCACGTTTCAGAAAGATTTGAAACAAATGTGGCAATGACATGATAATACATCGAGGATTCTTCAGGAATATGAACCGTTATTCCTCTGAAAATAACAGGGATAACTGCTGCGGAGATCATTGCAAAAAACAACAATGACTGAGTTAACCTGTTTTTTGAATCCAGGATGCGAATTATCATGGTGCTGATTATTCCTTAAAATTACTTAACAGATCCTTACCCAGATCCCGTCTGAAATATTTCCCTTCAAAGGTTATTTCTTCAGCAATATCCTTTGATCTTTCCAATGCGCTTTCAAGGCTGTCAGCGAGGGTGGTTACGGCAATTACTCTTCCTCCGTTTGTTACCAAACCCTCATTACTTTGCCTGGTACCGGCATGAAACACCTGTGTTCCCTCATGTGAATCACCCATTTTGATCAGATATCCTTTTCCGTAATCACCAGGATATCCGGATGAAACCAACATCACCGTTGCAGAATGCTTACTGCTTACCTTTATGGAATGTTTGTGAAGTGTTTTGTCTGCTACTGACAACAAAAGCTCCACCAGGTCGTTTTCAACCCTTGGAAGAACAGATTCTGTTTCCGGATCACCCATTCGCACATTGTATTCTATCACATAAGGATCTCTTTCAACGATCATTAACCCAAAAAAGATGAAACCGGAATAGGGAATCCCATCTTTTTGCAGACCCCGGATGGTTCTTTTTATTATCTGTTCCTCCACTTTGCTCATAAGAGCCAGATTATAAAAGGGAACCGGAGAAACAGAGCCCATACCTCCGGTATTTGGCCCGGTATCTCCTTCACCTATCCTCTTGTAATCTTTAGCTTCCGGCAGTATGAGATAATTGGTTCCATCGGTAAGCACAAAAACAGAAACCTCAATGCCATGCAGATATTCTTCAATAACCAGTGTGTTTCCGGCCTTCCCGAAACGGCCATGAACCATAATTGAATGTATATCATCAAAAGCAGCTTGAATTTCAGAGTGAATTACTACCCCTTTCCCTGCAGCAAGTCCGTCCGCTTTAAGAACATAAGGTGGTTTAAGTGTTTCAAGAAACCTGCAGGCACCCTCCTCATCTCCGTCAGAAAATGCACGGTACGCTGCCGTAGGAATGTTGTTGCGCTCCATAAAAGCTTTGGCAAAAGCCTTACTCCCCTCCAATTTGGCTCCTGCTGTAGTAGGTCCAATTACATTAACATTTTGTAGCTCTGAATCCTTGAGGAAAAAATCATGAATCCCATTAACAAGAGGATCCTCCGGACCAACTACAACCATCTTTACTCCGGTCTGTTTCACCACCTCCTTTACCCTTGTGAAATCGAGGGGATTACCATCAATGTTTTTTCCAACCATTGAAGTACCCGGGTTACCCGGCATAATGAGCAATTCTTCCACAAGGGGGCTTTGGGCAATCTTCCATGCCAGTGTGTGCTCCCGTCCCCCACTGCCAAGCAGTAATATTTTCATGTAAGCTCTCTTTCCCTTTTCAGATTATTTCTTGAACAGGTTACAAAGATAGCTATTTAAGAAGTTATCCCAATAAAGCATAAAATCGTACTAATCTGCTGATTATACTGTAATTATATTTGATGTTGTTTGAAATCCCTATCAGGATAGAACCCCGCGGTATATCAACCTGTCGTTAAGAAATTGACTCAGTTCCGGCATTCTGTCAAATAAACCGTAAAAAGCTGACCCCGAACCGGTCATCTGTGCAAAGAATGCACCGTTGTTATATAGCTCATTTTTTAACATGATTGCCTCCTGATAATTCGAAAGCACAAAAGACTCAAAATCGTTCACGATATTTTCATGCCACTTTGTCAAAGGCTCTTTGATCAAATCCTTAAGTGAAACCCTCCCCTTTAAAGGAGTAACATGCTTGTATGCTAATGCTGTGCTAATGCTGAATGATGGTTTTACTATGATAATTACATACCCTTTAAGGTCTAAATATGCAGGAGTCATTTCCTCTCCTCTGCCAATTGCATATACAGGCCGGTTCTTAACAAAAAATGGGCAATCACTTCCCGCTTCAAGAGCCATTCCCATTATTGTCTCGTTATCCAATCCCTTCTCGAATAATTTGTTAAGCATCAATAAAGTAAAAGCAGCATCTGCTGAACCTCCACCTAATCCTGCACCAGGTGGTATCTGCTTATGCAGATGGATTTTTACGGATGGAATGTTATATAATGAAGAAAATATTCTGTATGCTCTGATACAAAGGTTGGAGGTTGTGTCACCATCGATAGTAAAACCTGAGAAAGATATTCCTGTTTCCTCAAATGACGTTTCCTTAATCTCCAGAATATCACAAAATGGAACCGGCAGCATAATGGTCTCAATGTTATGATATCCATCACTTCTGCGCGATAAAACGAATAACCCAAGATTGATCTTGGCATTGGGAAAGCTGATCACAAATACAAATATTTAAAGCAAAATTACAAAACTCTATATCCAATATGATGTTAAAACAGAAAAGTTTGCTATATTTGCTCAAACCTTATCCTGATATGCCTATCATAAATTCCGTTATTTCATGGTTCATGAAGAAAAGGATCCATCAGATTGATCTGTTTCTGAAATATCCTGTCGAGGTGCAGATGGAGTGGTTCAGGAAACTAATAAGCAAGGCTTCTGATACAGAATGGGGGAAAACATACGGCTATGTTTCCATTGAAAATCCAAACGAGTTCCGCAGTCGTGTCCCATTACAAGAATATTCGGATATTAAGCCATACGTTGAAAGATTAAGGAGAGGGGAGAAAAACCTGCTATGGCCCAGCAACATAAAATGGTTTGCCAAATCAAGCGGAACGACAGGTGAAAAAAGTAAATATATCCCGGTGAGTGCAGAGGCTCTGGAGGAGTGCCATTTCAAAGGAGGCAAAGATCTTCTTTCAATATATTGCAATAACAATCCAGACACTCATATTTTTGACGGCAAGACTCTTGGTTTAGGCGGGACACATGATTACGATCCGGATAAACCGGCTCCCTATCATGGTGATGTTTCTGCCGTTATTATGCAAAACCTCCCTTTTTGGTTTGAGCTCATCAGAACGCCCGATCTTTCAACAGCATTGATGAACGATTGGGAGGATAAACTCAACAGGATAGCTGAAATAACAAGCCAGGAAAACGTAACAGTGATCTCTGGAGTGCCCAGTTGGATGTTACTTCTGCTCAAACGTATACTTGAGATAAACGGGATAAACAATATTGGCCAGATTTGGCCAAACCTCGAGCTATTTACCCATGGTGGTGTTAACTTCTCTCCATATAAAGAGAAATATCGGGCAATATGCCCTCCCAGCCTAAACTATATTGAAACATACAATGCCTCAGAAGGATTCTTCGGAATTCAGGATAGAAACAATGCAGATGATATGCTTCTGATGCTCGATTACGGAATCTTCTTTGAATTTATCAGAATTGAAGAAGTTAACTCCAATAACCCGCAGACATTACTGCTTGACCAGGTGGAACTGAACACTGCTTATGCAATGGTTATCAGCACCAATTCAGGATTATGGCGATACCTTATTGGAGATGTTATAACCTTTTCCTCACTAAGCCCATTCCGTATTAAAATCGTTGGCCGGACAAAAAGCTTTATAAATGCTTTTGGAGAAGAGTTAATGGTTGAAAATGCTGAAAAAGCTATTGACAAGGCCAGCAGAAAAACTCATGCAATAGTCAATGAATTCACTGCTGCACCTGTATACCTGAACGGCAGTGATGCAGGCTCTCATCAATGGCTTATAGAATTTGAAAAAGCACCCGGTAACATCAACTATTTCATGGAAATACTTGATAACTCCCTTAAATCACTTAACTCCGATTATGAAGCAAAAAGGTATAAAGATCTTGTTCTATCCCATCCACAAATCGTAATTTTACCTCCGGGAACATTTTATCGGTGGCTGAAATCAAAAGGGCGACTTGGTGGGCAAAACAAGGTTCCCCGTTTAAGTAATGACCGAATTTATGCGGAAGAGATTCTTGCTCTTATTGATTAAAGCATGCCTTTGGCTGCTGCTGTTCGCAGGAATCATCATTCCTGCAGATAATAATGTGATTCATATCAACATAAAAGCCGATTATATTACCACCGATAACCTGGGAAACTTCTATTCCGTTTTTAGCAATACCATTAAAAAATACAACGCAACAGGAAGTCTTATTGGTGAGTTTACTTTCAAAAGGTTCGACAGATTCGACGATACCGACCCTTCTGATCCACTAAAAATACTCCTGTTCAGCAAAACTTACGGTGAAATTATCAGACTCGACAGCAAACTCTCATTGCTTGGAGAACCTTTATCACTAATGAATATTGGAATACTATCCCCTGCCACTGTATGTAATTCATGGGATAATGGAATATGGGTATATGATATGTCTCTCAACGAAATTCTAAGGATCAATAACAATGGCGTAATTGATCAACGCAGTGGAGGCCTTGATCAAATAATGCCTGCCGGATCAAATCCTGCTATGATAAGAGAACTCGACTTTATGATTTATATCTCCATACCGCGTCAGGGTATCTTTATTTTCGACAGATATGCTAATTTTATTATAAAACTCCCTCTTGAGGATATAGGCAGATTTCAAATAGCTGCCAGCAGGGTTTTGTATGTAAAAAACAATGATCTTATTGCCTATGATACAAAAACCTTTCTGCAGAACTCCATACCTTTGCCGGTCAATAATCCACTAAGTGCAGCCTTACAGGTAAATAATCTGTACATACATCATTCAGACACTATATCAATTTATTCAATTAATACAAATCCATGAATAAACCTTTACATATTGCAGTTGCCGGTAATATAGGTTCCGGAAAGACAACACTTACACGCCTCCTTGCCAAACACTTCAAATGGGAGCCTCATTATGAAGATGTGGATAATAACCCATATTTGGAAAACTTCTACGAAGACATGCGCAGATGGTCATTCAACCTACAGATATACTTTCTTACACAACGGTTTAACCATATTATTGAGATCAGAAATGGTAAGAAAAGTATTATTCAGGACAGAACCATCTATGAGGATGCCTTTATCTTTGCGCCAAACCTTCATGAAATGGGACTTATGCGCACCCAGGATTATGATAACTATCGTGCCCTTTTCGACCTTGTAAACCGATTCATCCAACCTCCAGATCTTCTAATCTACCTGAGAGCAAGTGTACCGACTCTTGTTCGTCAGATCCAGAACAGAGGAAGGGAATACGAAAATTCTATAAGGATAGACTACCTGAAAAGCCTGAACGAAAAATACGAAAAATGGATTGAAGAATATGAAAGCGGAAAGAAAATAATATTTGAAATAGACCATCTCGACTTTCCCGGCAAACCGGAAGATCTAGGTTTGGTTATAGAAAAAACACAAACAACACTGTTCGGATTGTTTGAATCATGACAGATAACAAAAAAATCCTTGGAGTAATTCCTGCCCGCTTTGCATCCTCAAGATTTCCGGGCAAACCATTAGCTGACATTGTGGGTAAAAGTATGATACAACGTGTTTACGAACAGGCTGTTAAGGCCAGGTTTCCGGATCAGATAGTAGTAGCAACCGACGACTCAGGTATTTATAACCACGTTATTTCCTTCGGCGGAAATGCTGTGATAACATCACCTTCACACAGGTCAGGAACAGAACGCTGCGCTGAAGTCGCCTCTTCAGAACAATATTCCGGTTTTGAGATAATAATAAACATACAGGGCGATGAGCCTTTGATTGATCCTGACCAGATAGATATACTGGCTGGTCTTTTTTTAGATCAGAACACGAAAATCGCAACTCTTGTAAGGCCTGTGACAGACCAAGCCGATCTGCCAAACCCCAACATCATCAAGGTTGTATTAGCAAAAAGCAACCATGCTCTTTACTTCTCCAGATTACCAATTCCTTATATCAGAACCGGATCAGACGCTCAAACTTCGAATCATTTTACCTTTTATCATCATATAGGTATTTACGGATTCAGACGAAACACTCTTCTCGAAATCGCAAGACTGGAACCAACACCATGCGAAACTGCCGAATCACTTGAACAACTCAGATGGCTTGAAAACGGTTACCAAATACTCGCCGGGATCTCCTCGCATTTGTCATATAGTATTGATACGATGGAAGATCTGCATAAAATTTCTGAATTAATATTAAGAAATGAACAGGCCGGAACAAACCAACGAATAAAATAAATCAAAATATTCCCAATCATGAAAATTGCACAATATCTTATCGAATTGCTGTACAATCGTGACGCTGTCATTCTGCCGGGATTTGGCGAATTCTATGTCACTCCCGGAGATGTTACTGTTTCAAAGAAAGGTAAACTAACCCCTCCTGCCAAAATCCTGAATTTCAATCCGTCTGTTAAAGCCAATGATTATGTTCTGGCTAAGTTTGTGGCAGAAAAAGAATCGGTTTCAATAACACAGGGAAACGAAGTTATTAAGAAGTTTGTTGATGACATTACAGGTAAACTGCAAACCCACAACGAGGTGTTTATTGATGGATTGGGTAAGTTTTTCTTTCAAAGCGGTGATCAGAATGTGATGATGTTTAACCTCGATACAACACATAGTTTCGACCCTGCTTCATTTGGTCTTATCTCAGCTTTTGCCCATGAGGTCTCTGACGAACAACCCGAAATTACACCTGAATCCACAGATTCCTCTCACAAAAAAGATGTTGTTAAAGAAACTGAAGATGAAGCTCTGATAGTAATCAATCAACCTGAACCAAAACCACGTAAACGGAAATACATCTGGCTTATCTTTCTTGTAATTCTTCTTACCGCAGGTGCCACCATTGCATATATTTTCCGGGATTTGGCAACCGAATATATCCGTATTGCAGGTGATAAAATCACCTCTCTGATTTCATCTTCGGACCAGACTCCTGCACCTGAATCACCAGTTGAACAACCTTCAGTAAAGGAAATTCCAGCGATAGATCACGAAGATACATTGACATTACCTGAAGAATCAAGCGTGGTAGTTACTGAAGAAGTTCCAAACGAAATCTCATCGAAAATACCTGAAAAGACAGAATTAAACTCCGCTCAGGATGACAAACATATAATAGTTGCAGGATGTTTCGGAGATAAAGCCAATGCGGAAAGAATGGTTGAAAAGCTGATCGCTGAAGGATTCACCCAAGCTGCCATCAATGGCAAAACATCATCAGGCCTTCTCAGGGTAGTTGCAGGATTCTACAGTTCTAACGAAGAGGCCTGGAAAGTTCTGAATAAAGCCAAATCTGAAAACAAACTCAAAAACGCCTGGATAAGCAAACATTAAACTGATATTGATCTCCACTACTCAACATCAATCTTAAACCATCTGCTTCTTTATAAGCAATGAGTAAGAAGAAAAAACTTGCCAGATTTGCAGAAAACGAAACATTCCCCCATCTGTTTCAGGTATCTTTCAATGAAATCAACGAAAAGCCATTTCACCTGAAAGGGCTTTGGAAGTCTGAATATTTTGGAAACAACAACCCTTTGGTGATCGAACTTGGTTGCGGTAAAGGTGAATATACTGTCGGAATGGCGCGATCAAATCCTGAATGCAATTATATTGGCATAGATATCAAAGGTGCAAGGCTATGGAAAGGATGCAAATGCGTTGAAGAAGAAAAGCTTATTAACGTTGCATTTATTCGTACTAAAATACAAAACATTGAGCAATTTTTTGCTCCGGGAGAGGTTCAGGAGATATGGATTACCTTTCCTGACCCTCAACCCGGTTTGGCAAGAGAAAGAAAGCGCCTGACATCGCCCTGGTTTATAAACAGATATAAAAATATCCTCGGGGAAAGTGGTTTAATCCATCTTAAAACCGATGATATGAACCTTTACGATTACACACTTGATGTTTTTCGTTCCGAAAAAATCGATTTAATATTTAGTGTTAATGATCTCCACAAAAGTGATTACAAGGGTCTGGCAAATTCAATAACTACCTATTACGAAAAGATATGGCTAGACCAGGGATCTGCAATAAAATATTTACTGGGAAAAACAGGTTCCAATTATGTCAGATAACGATTTCTTTAACCGGGTGTATGACGTGGTAAAATGCATTCCTGCGGGCCGTGTAACAACTTATGGTGCAATTGCAAAATATCTGTCCGCGGCAAAAGCATCCAGGATGGTTGGCTGGGCAATGAATGCCTCTCATAAACATGATTGCATTATCCCTGCCCACCGGGTTGTAAACCGCAATGGTTTCCTTACAGGTAAAAGGCATTTCGGAGATATTGATCTCATGCAACAGCTTCTATGCAGCGAAGGAGTTGATGTGCATGACGATAAAGTGGTGGATTTCAGTAAGAAATTCTGGGACCCGGCAACAGAGCCTGCTCCCTGAATCTTTCCCGGTTACTTATAAACAAAGCTTCAGGAGCATTTTAATTAAATGATGTTAAGTCTTCTTAAAAAGTTGCAGAAATATTTTTTGGTTTAACAGAGACTTATTATATTTGTCTGGGATTTTCTAATTCTCAATCAAATGTTTCAATACAGCATCACTGGTTCAATGGCTATGGTTGCCCTGTTCATTGCAGCCTCGATGAGGTATCTGAATATAAAACGACGGGACGGTTTTCTTTTTTGCACTCTCCCATTCTGATTTCGTTTTGATTTTTCATTTCCTAAAGTTAAACACTAAAAAAACCGTTTCAATGGAACTACCTTTTGCAGAAAGTTACAAGATAAAGATGGTTGAGGAGATCAAGCCATCAACAAGAGCAGAAAGAGAGGCCTGGATAAGCAAAGCGGGCTATAACCTGTTTAATCTTACAAGCGAACAGGTTTTTATTGATCTGCTCACAGATTCAGGAACCGGAGCAATGTCTGACCGGCAATGGGCAGCAATGATGCGTGGCGATGAGAGTTATGCCGGCGCATCTTCCTATTTTAACCTGAAAAGTGCTGTTAAAGAAATTACCGGTTTTGAATATATGTTGCCAACACATCAGGGTCGTGCAGCAGAAAATGTGCTGTTCTCTGCTATGATAAAACAGGGTGATATTATTCCCGGCAATGCTCATTTCGATACAACCAAAGGTCATATAGAATTCAGAAAAGCTACCCCAGTGGACTGTACCATCAAGGAGGCATTCGATACCAGCGTCTATCACCCCTTTAAAGGAAATGTAGACCTTAATATTCTGGAAGATGTCCTGAAATCTCATCCTGCCGATAAAATTCCGATGATCATTGTTACAATTACCTGTAATACTGCAGGTGGTCAACCCGTTTCAATGGAAAACATCAGAGAGACCGGTGCGCTGGCAAGAAAATATGGTATCCCGCTAATTATCGATTCCGCTCGCTTCGCTGAAAATGCCTACTTCATTAAAGAGAGAGAAAAAGAGTATCAGAATCATTCAATACGCGAAATAGTGTCGGAAATTTTCTCTTATGCTGATGGAATGACTATGAGCTGTAAAAAAGATGCTATTGTAAATATGGGTGGATTCATTGCCATGAGAGATCCTGAGTTATATAGAAAAGCATCTGTATTCAATATAATTTTCGAAGGATTTGTCACCTATGGAGGTATGTCAGGAAGAGATATGAATGCCGTGGCTCAAGGGCTTTATGAAGGCACCGATTATCATTATCTTAACACCCGTATCAGCCAGGTTGCCTTTCTGGGAACAAAACTCAGAGAATTTGGTGTGCCTGCACAGGAGCCTTTTGGTGGCCACGCTATTTTTGTTGATGCTGAAAAATTCCTGTCACATATACCCAAAGAACAGTTTCAGGCTCAGACTCTTGCAGTAGAATTATACCTTGAAGGAGGTGTCAGAGGAGTTGAGATCGGCACTCTTATGGCTGACAGGGACCCTGTTACCCGGGAAAACAGATATCCAAAACTCGAACTTATGAGGCTGACAATTCCAAGAAGGGTGTATACAAACAATCATATGCTTTACGTTGCCACAGCCCTCGGAAACGTTTACAAAAGGCGTTCAGAGATCAAGAAAGGTTTCAGAATTGTTTACGAAGCTCCAATAATGAGACACTTTACTGTTCAACTTGAAAGAGCCTGAAGATACTTATTATGTCTTCTGATGCAATCCTGATATCAGCCTGCTTCAATAATCTCTCGGTGAGTTTGTCATTTTCAGCCCTGTATTTTAAAGGGGGATACATCAATAATCAGGTTAAAACTATTCTGATTTTCATAATCATTAACCTTGCTATGATTTCGGCAGGTCTCTTCTTTGGTTCCACCATGCTCGGTCTTGCAAATAACCTTTCTCTGCAGGTTGGCCTTGCACTGATGATAGTTGTCGCTTTTAAAATTATTATCAGAGGCTGGAAGACAAAACCATCAAAAAGAATTTACGATATCAGAAAATTGCCAATGATGATATGGCTTTTCATCGCCTTAAGTATTGACACTTTTTTGTTTTGTGTCGCTATAGTTCTCATAACAGAGATTAGCATCATAAAAATACTGCTGATGATGTTTTGCTTTTCGATTACTGGTATTGCAACAGGTATCGCCGTAAGAAAACGAGCACCTCTTTTATTGCCAAATGTTCTTGAACTTCTGATAGGTGTTGCCATCCTGGTTCAGGGAGTATTTCTGTTCTTTCTGTGATCAGAAAAACAAACAAGCAGACCTCCTGCTGGGTCTGCCGGTCGGGTTAAAACAGATTGTCCCTGAAGTCACTTTTACGGGTAAGTTTGAGATCCTGTAAAACTGAAGATTTAACTTTTAAAGTCATGGTATAGCTTTTCATCCTTCCTGCCGGAATCCAGTCGAGGCTGAGGTCCCAGCAATGAAGATCGCGCCATAACCTCAATTGGGTAAAAGTGAAATCAATATTGGATATGTCGAAGTTTGTCTGACCCTCAATCTTCCATTTGGGAGTAAGGTTAAAATCTCCACTGATTCTCACATTTTGTATTTTCTGATGTTCACGGACTCCCGGTTTATTTGTCAGGATTGATGAATATGTATAGCTGTAATTTATATTGAAGCTCCATGGGTTATCCCAGTCAATATATGAATCGGGATTTCGCCTGATATCATCAATTTCCTGCTCAGTGCCAAAGCTGCTGTAGCCCTTATCTGCACCGGTTCCTTTAGAACTCAGCCTGTATGATATTACAAGACTTAATGATGAATTTGTACGACGGAAAAACTTTTTACTCCTCTCGTATTCAAACCTGTTGATCCTTCTTCCAAGGCTGTCGACCTGATATGGATCCCAGTCGCCACGAAAAGATATTTGCAGATTGCGAAAAAGTGTTGTTCTGGCATCTATTGTCAGAGGACTCCACCTTAAAGAATCTCTGGCAATGTCATAGGCTGTCGAAAAAGAAAGACTTTCAATAAGCATCACCTTTTTTATGCCTGAAAGTGTATCGCTTTTTGATTTCACTTTCATGTCAAAAAGGTTACCTGCAAAGAAATCCAATCTTCCAGATTCTCCCGCCGGAGGAGAACCATAAACCAGGGTTTCGAAAATTGAATACCTGGTATGTATGTTTTCAGGTGTACCAGGCCTGAGGTAATATCGATAATAACCCCACCGTTGATGCGCAAAATCAGGGGTGTAGCTGAAACTTAATGTCGGTGAAATTACATGCCTCAACGTTGTAACCGGCCCTTTTCTGAAATCATAAAACCCATATATCTTTGTGCCCCATGATGATGTCACACCAAAATTCCTTGCAGCCTTAAACCCATATATTGTATCTGTCTGTAGATAGCCGAACACAGTGTCATCAGGAGTTATCAACATTCCGTTATTCCATTGTTTATCATAATAACGGAAATACCATCTTTCGATATAATTAAAAATGTTGTTTACATTGAGCCAACCCCCTATATTCAGGTTGCTCTGAATAGGAATGTTATGCTGAATTCCATTGTTGAAATCATTGAAGTGTACATCCTTTATAAGAGTATCCAGAGTAATCAATGAATTCTGTGTCATCATGGTGTAATTCAGGTTGATATCCTGATACCATTTGGGTTTACCTGAGAATCCGGATCCCCTGAAAGGATAAATTCGGCGTGTGGTTGAAAGACTGATATCAGGAACCTTAAGCTGAACCTCACGGGTTAAAGTATTCTGGCTATGCGACATCGCAGCACCGAGATTAAACAATCCACCTATCTGGGTGGAATAGTTTATGCTGGATGAAAATGTGTTTGTGAGAAAATCGTTTGTTGTGGTTGGATTATATGAATGGTAATCTGACGATCCCAGATTGACATTGGCAGAGAACCTGCTGTTTGGCCTGGACCCAGGCTCCTGGCCATGATTCCACCTTATAAAAAAAGTTCTGGATCTGTTATAGTCCGGCGAATCCCGATCCCCCAGTTTGTTAACAGCATAGTTAGCGCTTATCCTTCCCTGATACCTGTACCTTACCTTATACATACTCTCTGCTTTTAGCCCCCAACTACCCCTGGAATATATATCACCTCTGAGAGCCAGATCTACATAATCGTTAATTCCAAAGTAATAACCGCCGTTTTCAAGAAAAAAACCCCGGTTTGCTGCCTCACCGTAACTTGGTATCAGTATTCCGGATGCCTGCCCCTTCTTGTTTGGGAAAAAACCAAACGGAACAAAAAGAACTGTTGGGATCCCTTCAACACGTAAAAATGCAGGCCCGGTAATTATCTTATCCTTAGGTATTACCTTAGCTTTGCTGAAATGAATCTCGAAATGTGGTGCTTCATGATTATTGCAGGTGGTATACGAACCTGATGATATATTGATGCTTTCATTGGCCATCTTCTTGATGGAATCACCTAAAAGATAACCCTCGCCCTCTCTGGTGACAACTCTTCTGATAAACCCCTTTCTGGTCTCCAGATTGTAATACATCTCTTTTGCATTGAAAGTACGGTCGCCCTCGGTGAACTCAGGTTCGTTCACAACAATACCTGCAGAATCTGAAAAACCCCGGGCATAGACAATGTTTTTTCTGAAATCAAGCTCTATATATCCGCTACGAAGCTCTATCATCTGATACTTCATTTCCGCATTTGTATTATTACCATAAAGAAATGCCTTGTGTGTGCTGAAATCCATCCTTATGGAGTCTTCAGCCTCATAAACAATTTTTGCATCCAGTACAGTTCTTTTCTTTGCAGTGGAAACAGTGAATCCGGGTAAAGTGTCTGCCCGTAAAGATGCACTGTCGGGTAATACTGCATCAGGATCCTGGCCATATAATAACCCCCCCCCGGTAAATAGAACCGGAATAATAAAACATAGGATACCCTTTATTATTGTTAATTTCTTAGTTAACAATTGTGTCGATAAAAAATATTTTCAGAAAACTAATGTTTTACCTTTATGCTTGCAATTCCCGGTGTTGAACAATCATACAAACCCGCCCTGTGAAACGCAAAGCATGTTGTTAACGTTATCAGGCCAGAATTGTTATGAAGTAATTGCACACAAAAATAGTTTAAAAATGATATATACGATGAAAAGATACAGCCTGCCGTTTCCCCTGGCAATTTGTCTGTTGTTTCTGTTATCGTCAACACAAATGGTTTTTTCACAATCGAAGAAGGAATGGATTATCGTTATTGATCCTGGCCATGGTGGAAACGATCCGGGAGCAATAGCTGGTACATATAAAGAGAAAGACATTACCCTTGCCATTGCACTGAAACTAGGCCGGCAACTTGCTGCACTTGAAAAAACAAAGGTTATCTACACAAGGAATATTGATACAACTGTTGCACTGTACAAAAGGCCTCAGAAAGCCAACGAATACAAAGCAGATCTTTTTATTTCCATTCACTGCAATTCAGTTGAGTCTTCAAAGCCATATGGAGCAGAAACATGGGTGATGGGCCTTCACAGGAGTAAGGCAAATCTCGAAGTTGCCAGGGCAGAAAACTCGGTAATCCTTCTTGAAGATGATTACAAAATCCGTTATGATGGTTTCGACCCCAACTCACCTGAAGCTGATATCATTTTCTCTCTCTATCAGAATGCTTATCTGGAACAAAGTGTTGACATTGCAACGATACTTCAGAAAGAACTTCGGTTGAATTCACAACGTTTCGACAGAGGGGTAAAACAAGCTGGTTTTCTTGTCCTTTATAAAATCAATATGCCCGGCATCCTTGTTGAAGCAGGATTTATCAGCAATGAAAATGAACGAAAATTTCTTACTTCTGATGCGGGCCAGAATTCAATCTCCATATCTATGTATAACGCTGTAGTTAAATATCGCGAAAAGATTGAAGGAACAAAAGTGGCCGTTTCAACATCTGATAGATCTTCAGACACAAAGCAGCAACCCAAAACAACCGATACCACTGAAACCCGCCAAACTCCAAATGATCTAAAAGCAGACAATAAAAAGGGAGCAACTAATCAAACCAACAATAAACCTGTTGAAACTATCAGGCAGGATACCCCTGCAGTTTCATCCGATGAGCTATATTACTCTGTGCAATTTCTTACCACAGCCAAAAAACGTGAATTGAACGATCCTGCATTCGCAAACCTTAAAGATGTGCATGTATATTCACAAGACGGATCCTACAAATATGTCTCGGGATATTTTAAATCTGTTGACCAGGCAATTGAATTAAAAAACGAGATGCAAAAAGGGGCTTTCCCGGATGCATTTGTAGTGGCATTCCATAAAGGTAAAAGAATCACTCTGTCAGAAGCAGCGCAGTTGCTTAAGAAATAATCAGGTTCTTTTTAACGTTCCTGTGCCGATTCTTTCTGAATTATCACTACCTTTGTAAAAAGATTTTTTTGCAATGAAAAACCTTAAGGTTATATATATTGCCCTTTTTTTTCTGGCATCAATTGCCCTATTGATATGGGGCGTCAACTTTATGAAAGGGCATAACATCCTGTCAAAAGAGAGAAGTTTTTACGCAGTTTATGATCGGGTTGCAGGCCTGAATGTTAATAACCCCGTCCATATAAATGGTCACCAGGTTGGACTGGTCAGACATATCGAATTCATGGCTAATGACCCCGAAGCAAAACTCATTGTACGGTTTGGCTTAACTTCTGACATCCCGATACCTGAAGACTCACGTGCTATTATTGAAACAAACCTTCTCGGGTCAAACATCATCAACATCCAACTTGGTATATCTTCTTTCCTTGCCGAAAACAATGATACTCTCATTTCATCCGTTGCAACAACCATTCAGGAACAGTTCAGCCTTGAAATGCTCCCTGTGAAGAAAAAAGCTGAGAATGTAATGCTTTCGCTCGATACAATGCTTACAGTCATCCGAGCAGTGCTTAACGAAGAAACACGCGTAAACCTTAGTATGGCTATGGAGAACATAAGACGTTCAATTGATAATCTTAAAAACACAACATACAATATCGACACTATTGTTTCAGCTCAGAAGAACAGACTTTCCACAATTTTTACCAATGTAGAATCGATAACCTCAAACCTGGAAAACAATAACAAAGCTATTACCACAATCATTGATAATTTTTCCTCAGTTTCAGATTCACTTGCCAAATTGCAGTTCTCTCAAACCATTAGAAATGCAGACCATGCCATTGCTGAATTTTCCTCTATAATGTCAAAAATCAATGAAGGAGATGGTACCTTATCATTACTGATCAATGATAAAAAGCTATACAAGGATCTGGAAAAATCATCTGAAGCCTTGAATGAACTTGTCAGGGATATTAAACAGAACCCCGAAAGGTATGTTCATGTAAGCGTGTTTGGAAAAAACACAAAAAAAACCGAAAAGAATAAATAGAAATCCAGTCAACAGAACTATTGACCTTGCATCAAATCTCTGTGAAAAATTTCCACACGAGAGTTTGGGCGTTCATTTATCCTGAGATTAAATCCTCTGAGTTTCCTGTCATCCCCGGTAAGTTCTGACTCAGGCCACGTAGTGCCCATTGGTTTTCCCAGATAAACTATTAAAACTATTTCACCTTCATTGAATTCCATACGCAACCTGTCTGAAATGGCCTTATCAATACCAATAAGAACATCCTGTTCATCACGGACATAATACAGAGTCTCCGTGTTAGTCTCAACGATCATCTTACTTAATTCATCCTCCTCAAATAAGGCTGTAATTCTTTTACCTTTAACCTGATTAAACTGATCGGGAGTATCATCAGAGATTATGAAAACACCTCCTTCCATCTCCATCCGGCTTAACTTCCTCATCTCGAAATACATCATAATTGTGTCAGCCACAACCTGTGTCTTTCCAAACCAAATCACAGGCTGGTTATACATTGTGATAACTGAATCGGAAAAACAATAAACAATCGAGTCACTTGCTCCCTGTACATCTGATCTGTAAAACTTCGCTCCATAATAGGCCGAAAATATCCTGCCGTTGCGCAATGAATCAAATTCCAGATGAAGGGTGTCAGCATGTAAGGATAAAGAATCACCCTGGTCGATAAAAACCGCCCATGCGCTGTCGGTAAGAAACGAATATCCTGTAATCTCATCATACTCCCCAAAATTCCCTCCAAGAATATATTGTTGTACAGTGTCCCGGATGGTAACATTTTTATAAGCCTGTGAAAATAAAATGTTCCTGTCGTATACAATACTGTCACCCTTCAACCTTGTGTCTTTGTTCGTCAGACAACTGTTTTTCCATAACCATGCTATATCAATTTTTGTATTATATATACCACGCTCGGTGTAAATATCATTTTCTTCACCGGTTATATCAGTAGGGCCAAATATTGTAGCTACCTCAGTTTGTGTGTTATAGTGCAGTGTGTCTGTCGTCATCACAAACTTCGGATGCTCCAGAATCACATTCTTTTCAAATTCAAAATGCTTCCTGTCTGCGTAATAGAACCCTTTTACACTTTTCAAGGTGTTGGTCTTGCTTACAATTGTTCCTCCTTTGTCGTAATATGCAGTTTTATTTCGAATATCGTAAATAAGCTCCTCTGTTGTAAGAGAAACCTGAGGATCAACCAGAACAACATTCTTTGTGGCAACCGCTGTTCCCGTTTCCGGAGTGTAAACCAGAAAATCACAAAATAAATTAAGAGTATCTGAATCCTTCACATGGACATTCGAGTATGCTTCTATCCTGTTTGTCAATTCGTAAAAATATGCTGAATCACAATACAAATAAGTGCCTTCATGCCTGAACTCTACTGACCCTATTGCTCTCCGAACCTTTCCATATGTTTGTTGATCATACTCAACATAATCTGAATAGATCCACTCAACCCTTCTTTGTCCGAAAATATCAGTTGACGGATTTACCAGACTTATAATCATCACTATGGAAATTATCAGTAACCTTGCTGTTCCCGGTTTGCCGGCCAGGCTTTTATCATTGCTAAGGGTTGCTGAAGCTATATACATCTTATATCAGTAGATTCCAATATAAAGAAATTGGATACTAAACGAATACCACACAAATTTGTTATAAAAACGTTCTGTTAATTCAGGATCAAACACTGATCTTAATAAGGAATGTTATCTTTTGATTACAAGTTTCCTTGTAAAAACCAGATCCTGACCGTTAAAATAAGAGTAAAAATGTATCCCGTTGTCAATACCTGCAAGTTCAATTTCCAAAACACCCTGACCCTCGGGAACAACTGCCTCTCTGACAATACGACCTGTTAAATCCCGTATAATAACTTTTCTCATACCATTTGTGATATCAGGATAATAGTTTAAAAATACTCTGTCTGAAGCAGGATTAGGATACGGAGTTGAAAGAGCTGAACCTGAAAATTCAGGTGTGCTTAATGATCCTGTATATCTCACAAACACTGAAGCAGTGTCATCCAAATCATTGATGTTGAAAAAAGTATATCTGATAATGGTAGCCCCTTCATTGCCAAAAGGGAAATATTCACCCGAGAAAGTTGAGTCAACTCCTGAAGGTAAAATATTCACTGAATCCACAGAAACCAGAGTATTATCACCAAAACACTGGCTGGCAAAACAAAACATATTTGATGACCCGGGAATAACAGAGATGTTCTCTTTGCGCACTTTTACTTCTAATGCACTAACCCCGATATTATGAACAAAAATATACACATCCAGCATCGAATTAACATCACCCGAAACATCAATTGTGCTTCCGTTCGCAATGTTTCCAGAAAGCCAGGATAAACCAAGATTTTGTCCTTTTAGTGAAGTGGCAAGAGCACCCAAAATAAAAACAGAAAGTATTAGTCTTTTCATTATATCGTTATTTAAAATTAACATAAGATTTCATCAAAAATCGTGCAGTACAATATGAGGCAGTAGCTACTCCTTCAATAACAAATTCTGCAAACTGTGATTAACTATATCATCGATTTCCTGATCGACAAGTATGCGTCCGCAATATTCACACACAATCACTTTTTTATGCATACGTATATCCAATTGTCGCTGAGGTGGAATTTTGTTGAAACAACCTCCACAGGCATCACGCTCGATCTTCACAACAGCGAGGCCATTATGCGCATTCTTGCGTATACGCTTGTAAGCAATAAGTAACCTCTCATCTATCTGTACACCCAACTCCTCAGAATGTTTCAGGAGAGCCTCTTCCTCCTTGGCAGTTTCTGCAACGATCTCTGTAAGCTCTTTTTTCTTAAGAGAAAGATCTTCATGACGATCATGTAACAACTTTTCTGCTTCATCTACTGCCACCTTCTTTATTTCGAGGTCTGCCATTTGTTCCCTGATCTTTTTTTCACACAATTGTATTTCAAGTCCCTGAAACTCAATTTCCTTGCTCAACGAATCAAACTCACGGTTATTGCGAACGTTCATCTGTTGATCCTCATACCTCTTGATCAACTGTTCGCTCTGTTTTATCGCATCACGCTTTTCCTTGACAACACCCTCTATAACGGCAATGTCTTCCTTATGCCTGTTGAGCCTTGCTTCTAGTCCTGCAATCTCATCTTCAAGATCTTCCACTTCAAGTGGAAGCTCGCCATGAACAATACGGATTCTGTCTATTTGTGAATCAACTCTCTGCAAACTGTAAAGCGCTATCAGTCGATTTTCAATCGACATATCTTTTCCGGTTGTTATCTCTTCTTTAGTCATATTTTGGACGTATCAGATTGTTTATGAATACTTTATTGGATTAGTGCAATTCCTTGAAATTTGGCATGCAAAATTAGGGAATTTTTTTTGGATTTCATCACATATCAATCTGGTTACCACAATTTCTGTTTCATAATGACCGGCATCCACCAAAAGAATCCTTTCAGCAGCTTCAAGAAACTGGTGATATTTAACATCAGCAGTAACAAGGGCATCAAGATTCAGTTCATATGCACGGTTGGTAAGAAAAGCTCCGGATCCACCACAAACGCCAACCTGGCTGATCCTCTTTTCAGGCAGTCTGGTATGTCTTATAAGATTGATATTCAGTACATTTTTTATGTGCTCTAAAAAATCTCTGCCGTTTACAGGTTCTGAAAGAGATCCATAAACCCCGGCGCCAACATGTGGATCATCATTTACAAGGCTTATTACATCATAGGCTACCTCCTCATATGGGTGTGCTCTCTTCATGGCCTCTATTACACCGTTTGTAAAATCAATCGGAACAACCATCTCAACTCTGATCTCATCTTCTGTGTGCATCCTGTTTATCTCCCCAAGAAATGGATTGGATCCCTCAAGCGCTCTGAAAGTTCCTGAGCCCAGAACCTGAAAACTACACATGTCGTATCTGCCAATGTGACCTGCTCCTGCCCTGAACATAGCTTCCGTCACTATCTTCAGTGAATCTGACGGACAAAATGTGATAATCTTATTCAATCTCCCTGCCCCAGGCATAAGTATCTTAGTGTCTCTTATCCCGAGTGCTTCAGCCAAAGCAAAATTCAAACCTCCTGAAGCATTATCAATATTTGTGTGTACAGCATAGATGGCAATATCATTTTTGATTGCATTTAATATACATCTTTCAACTTCATCTCTGGCCGAAAGCCTCTTTACCGGCTTAAATACCAGCGGATGATGAGAAATTATCATTCCGCTGCCTGAGTTTATGGCTTCATCTATCACTGACTCATTTATGTCGAGTGTAATAAGTACACTTTCTAACTCCTGATCCGGATCACCGATCTGAAGTCCACTATTATCGTAACTTTCCTGAAGATACAGTGGGGCAAAGGTCTCCAGGCATGATATGATTTCCCTAACTTTCATAATTATTTCCGTGTTGATGTTCAATGACAGATTTCCGTAGTCAAAAATAATCATTTGTCTCTCTGATCAGGCAGTTTAATTTTTCAATGATTGTGAAATCAATGATTAATTAACTCTGAATCTGTTGTTGTTTTTGATTTATGATCTATCTTTGGTGCAATATCATTCAATCTATCGGGATATAAATGAATTACCTTCTTCTACCATTTGCTCTTATATATGGTTTCGTAATTCGATTAAGAAACTTTCTGTTTGATGTCGGTTTCCTGAAATCGACCACTTTTAAAATTCCATTGATAATTGTTGGTAACCTCACAACAGGGGGTACCGGAAAAACCCCTTGTGTTGAATATCTTGTCAGATTGCTGAAAAACGATTACAGAACGGCGGTTCTAAGCAGAGGTTACAAAAGAAAAACCAAAGGATTTTTAATCGGAAGTGAAGATTCCTCTGCAAAGGATATAGGTGATGAACCGCTTCAGTTGTTATCGAAATTCCCAGAAGCAACAGTTGCCGTTGACAAGAACAGGGTAAATGGGGTTAAAGAACTGCTTGGTATGGCTGTACCTCCTGAATGTATTATCCTTGATGACGGATTTCAGCATCGCAGAATCAAAACGGGTTTATCCATAATACTCACAGAATATAACCGGCTTTATTGTAATGACTTTTTATTGCCTGCAGGCAGATTAAGAGAGCATAGGGCAAACAGCAAACGTGCCGACATCATAATAATATCCAAATCACCGACTGTCCAATCCCCAATAAATGAGAGATTTATCATTGAAAAGCTCAATCCTGAAAAGAACAAATTAGTATTTTTCTCCTGGATTGAACATGGAGAACCGGTTCCGGTTAACAAACCTTCACCAAAACCATGGGTAAGTCAAAAACCAGATACTATTGTTCTTTTCACAGGAATTGCAAACTCTTCCTATCTGGAAAATCATCTAAAAACAATCTGCCCTAACCTTGTTAGCATTCATTATTCCGATCATCATAACTACTCTGAGAAAAACATTAAGAAGATTCTGGAAATCTTCAATGACCAATTAACAAAAAATAAGATCCTTGTTACAACGGAGAAAGATCTCAGCAGGCTCGGTAAAGAAAGAGCCCTGAAAGCATTTAGGGATATACCGTTATATTATATACCCATTTTTATGAGATTTCATCCTCATGCCAGAGGGATTCAGTTCCACGAAATAATTCTGGACTATATTAGAACCAGATAGTACCATTCTCCTGTTGATGTTAGGTAGAATTGAGATGATTTATTAAAACCCTAATCTGATTTGATATTTAACGATACACTATATCAACCGGCTATTTGTTAATCGGGGCTTGTCAACTCTAATAAGCTCTGGCAAAAACCACCCGTCCGGATGACGGGTTACCGGACAATATACATTTACCCTCTTCCTGATGGCCATCAACAGGAATAAGCCTGATTGTGGCTTTGGTTTCATCCTTTATCCTCTCTTCAGTTTCAGCAGTGCGATCCCAGTGAGCATATATAAATCCTCCCCTATCATCAAGTATTCTTTTGAATTCATCGTAATTATCAACATAATGAGTGTTTTCTTTCCTGAATTTTAATGCTCTTGTGTACATATTATTCTGAATTGATTCCAGCAACTCAGATACTGATTCTACAGCCCGGCTGACAGGCATAATTTCTTTAGCAAGAGTATCTCTTCTTACAACCTCAACTGTTCGGTTAAGAACATCTTTCGGGCCCATTGCAAACCTTAGAGGTACTCCTTTGAACTCATGTTCAGTAAATTTAAATCCAGGTTTATGTGTGTCACGATTGTCGTATTTCACCTTAATGCCCAAGGACTTCAATGCCTGAATAACAGGCTCAACTGCCTTGTTTACCTCCCCGAATTCTTCGTCATTTTTAAAAATCGGAACTATCACAACCTGAACAGGTGCGAGTTTTGGAGGTAGTACAAGTCCATGATCGTCAGAATGAGCCATAATTAGAGCACCCATCAGTCGTGTGGAAACGCCCCAGGAAGTTGCCCAAACATATTCAAGCTGGTTGTCTTTTGAAAGAAACTTCACATCGAAAGCCCTGGCAAAATTCTGACCCAGGAAATGGGAGGTACCTGCCTGCAATGCTTTGCCATCCTGCATCAAAGCTTCAATGCAATAGGTATCTTCAGCACCGGCAAATCTCTCCGAATCGGTTTTATAACCTTTAAGAACAGGCATAGCCATCCATTTTTCTGCAAATTCTGCATAAAGGTCAAGGATCAGTCTGGTTTCTTCAACCGCTTCATGTCTGGTAGCATGAGCTGTATGCCCCTCCTGCCACAGAAACTCAGCAGTCCGAAGAAACAACCTGGTTCGCATTTCCCATCTTACCACATTTGCCCACTGATTGACAAGGATGGGGAGGTCACGATAAGACTGAATCCATCTTCGATAGGTGTCCCAGATTATTGTCTCTGATGTAGGTCTCACAATCAGTTCCTCTTCAAGCCTTGCATCAGGATCTACTTCCAGACCCTTTCCATCGGCAGATTTTCTCAACCTGTAATGGGTGACAACAGCACACTCTTTGGCAAAACCTTCTACATGTTCAGCTTCGCGACTAAAAAATGACTTCGGGATGAATATCGGAAAATAAGCGTTGCTGTGCCCTGTCTCCTTGAACATCCTGTCCAATATATCCCTCATTGTTTCCCATATTGCATATCCGTATGGTTTGATCACCATACAACCCCTCACTGCCGAATTCTCGGCAAGATCAGCCTTAACGACCAAATCGTTGTACCATTGGGAATAATTTTCTTCTCGAGTGGATAATTGCTTTGCCATGCACGTTTATGGTATAGTTATTGTATTTTTGAAGACGCTTATATCAAAGGCAAAAATAGAATAATTCAGTAATAATTTTATACACATTTATTAAAAACCATGGAGGATCGTATTATGAAAACCTTTATCAGTCTGTTAATTCCCTCCGTTTTATTGTTCTTGTCTTCCTGCTCTACCACCTATTTGTCAAGCGGTGGTGATGATGTGTACTTCACGAAGCAGACAGCAAAAGTTGCTGAACCCTCGGATAATAATGCAGGACAAAATTACCATATTTCTACCAACACAAAGGCTGCAACTGAATACACAAATGTTTCAGGCAACGAAAAAGGATCAGAAACAGAAGATTATACTGCAAATCAAAACAGAACCCAGTCAGATTATTCTGAGTATGACACCGACGAACAAGGGAATACAATCATCAATAATTATTATTATGGTGACAATTATAACCTCGACGACTATTACGACTACGCTTACAGTTCAAGGATCAAAAGGTTCCACAGGTACCATTATTCAGGATTTGGTTATTACCATGGATATTACACAGATATGTACTGGTACACCTACGATCCGTTTTATTACGGGGTGAGTATTTATTATGGTTATCCCTGGTGGTACCCAAGCTCTTATTACTACAGTCCATATTCTGTATACTGGGGATCGGGATGGGGATATGGTTACTACCCATATTATTCTCCATGGTACGGTTACGGATATGGTTATGGTGGATACTGGGGTGGTTACTATAACGGGTACTGGAATGGTTTTTATGATGGATACTGGTATAACGCCTCAGACTATTACTACAACAGTTATGATGGCACCAACCGCTATTATGGTTCACGTAATTACACAACATCTGGAGATGGTGCCGGAAGGAGCTCCAATCAGTCATTTGGTCAGAGATATGAACAGGCTGTTAATCAGCAGGTAGATGTTACTTCAGTAAGGTCTTCAGCAGGTTCTTTAACACATGAAACAACAGGCACTACCAATGAAAACGTTGTAATATCTAAAGATCGTGCATTGCCATCTGGCACAGCAGCTGACGGATCCGGAATTGTGAGGGAGGCAGCTACACCAACAACGGGCAGTGAAACAAGGGAGGCAGCCTATTCACGTACTGAAACGGCCATTCCCGTAAGTGAGACAGCAACACAAACCAGTGTTGGTGAAAGACGGCAGGAAGGCTACACACGTACTGAAACAACCAGGCCATTAAGGGAAAGGACTTACACTCCACCGGTACAAAGCAGGCCCAGCCAGGAACGTCAATTCACACAACCCAGACAAGTACAGAGACCTGTTAATCAGACACGTCCTGTCACAACCCATGCAACACCATCGCAGGGAACCACAAATTACCCCAGGCCTGCAGAATCTCAGGATGCCAGAAGCTATGAACCGGTCAAGACTTATTCCAAACCAACAACAGAACCATCGTCAAGCTACAGGCAGCCTGTAAACACATCTCCTCCTGCAACAAAGCTACAAACGAATCCTCAACCAGCCAGATCAAATGATCAGGGTGGCAGCAAGACCTATACGAGGCCATCAGGAAGTACCAGCCAACCCAGCACCTATAGCAGGCCATCCAACCAAAGCAGACCGGCTTCAAGTCGCCAGGAATCTGGCAATTACAGCAGGCCTTCGAACACTCCACCTTCCGGGAATTACAGTCCTTCAAGACAAGCACCTTCATCCGGAAGCAGGCAGCCTTCCAGTATACCTCCAACATCATCCGGGAGAAGCAGCTATTCAACTCCGTCATCCTCCGGATCTTCAGGCAGTAGCTACTCGTCAGGCAGTTATTCAAGATCAGGTTCCTCAGGAAACAGCTATTCTTCAGGAAGTTCATCCAGATCAAGTTCTTCAGGCAGCAGCAGCTCCTCATCCGGTAGTTCTTCCAGATCAGGTTCATACGGTGGTGGTTCATCTAACTCAGGAAGAAGATAATTAACTGCATAAAATCTTTCAATCTGAAAGCAATATGTCAAACTACAGAGGGAATCAGCTATAATGATTCCCTCTTATAATGGCGAAGCTCCTTACAAATCATAATACCTAATCATTAAACAATAAATCAAAGCAATAACTAACAGTAATCCTTAAAAAATTATAGATATGAAAAAGCAACTCCTTATATCCATGCTTGTCTTTTCATCGCTGTTTTCCTCAGCACAGGTAGCATTTGATGCTTTAAGATTTTCGATGTTAAGTCCTGGCGGCACAGCCAGAAGCCTTGGTGCAGCCGGTGCATTTGGTGCAATTGGGGCTGACTTCTCAACACTCAGCAATAATCCTGCAGGTATTGGATTGTTCAGATCATCGGAATTTACTTTTTCACCCTCTTTACATTATGCATCAGCCGAGGCAAATTACAATGGAAAGCTGAAGGAGGATGACAGATACAATTTCAATATAGCCAACGCTGGGGTGGTTTTTGCAATGGGGAACAACAAAAACGAACAAAACAAATGGAAGAAGGTGCAGGTGGGTTTCGGGGTAAACAGATTGGCAAACTTCAATAGTAATATTGCCATTGCAGGCAACAATCCTAATAACTCGATAATTCATGAGCTACAGGAAAATGCACGAGGCCTGCATCCTGATGCATTGAACGATTTCGACACACGGCTTGCCTGGGAAACCTATCTGTTTTCCGACACAATCAGGACTTTCAATGATACAATAAAATACCCCTTAGGTTTATTGGAATACACATCTGCAATACCCAATGGAGGTGTTCTGCAGACAAAATCCATAAAAAACCAGGGGGCGCTAAATGAAATGGTGCTATCATTTGGCGGCAACTACAACGACCGTCTTTTCATCGGTGCCACATTCGGCTTCCCAACACTTGCCTTTAAGCAGGATGCTACCTACCGTGAAATAGATGATGGTGACAGCATCCCGGGTTTTGGATCCATGTCGATTTATGACCATTTATACACTACCGGATCAGGCTTCAATTTCAAATTGGGGATTATATCAAGACCTTTCGACTGGGTGAGGATTGGTGCTGCAATTCATACACCAACATTTTTCAACATGAAAGATGAATACTGGAGAAACATGAAACATAAAAGAGATCAGTTGCCTGAAATCGAGTACGGTTCGCCGAAAGGATATTTCGACTATAGTCTGCGCACCCCATTGCGTGCTATCCTGAGTCTTGGATTCATAATAAAACAATATGGTTTTATTGGTATTGATTATGAATTCGTAGATTACTCAGAAGCTAAACTTGAATCATCTACAGAAAGCTTCAGTGACGTAAACGATATTATTCACACTGATTACAGAAGCACATCTAACATAAGAATCGGAGGCGAATTGAATATTAATCCATTCAGGTTAAGGGCAGGCTATTCATTATATAGAAGCCCTTATGCAAACAATCTGAACGACTTTGAAAAGAGCTCTATCACATTTGGCTTAGGTTTCAGGGAGAAAAACTACTTCATGGATTTTGCATTCATAATGACAAGCTTTAATGAGGATTACTACCTCTACAGCCCGAAAATGGTTAACCCTACCAAGATTGAGAATTTTACATCTACAATGATTATGACTCTTGGATTGAGGTTCTGACCTGAATTATTGTCAATTTGGAATTAACGCAGGTATATGGCATGGCCAGAAAAATAACAAAATCAATGATCAGATCATAATAAAAAAAGAGGCTGTCATAAAAGGCAGCCTCTTTTTTTGCGGGGTGAGTTTTTAGCGAACAATAAGTCTTTGTGTATCGAGGCTTGAGCCATTAATAAGCCTGATGATATAAACACCAGCACTGATGCCATCAAGGCTGATATCCTGCTGATGTATACCCTGATGAATGTTATTATGCCTGTATGATCTTACCAGTTGGCCATTCATATTATGAATATCTATAGTTGCAATGCCCGGTTTTTCCATAAGATAGTACAAGGTGGTTGTGTGTGAGGCGGGATTTGGAGCCACTCTGATAATTGACTGTGGAACAGCCTTGTCATCGACACTGCTGATGAGCTGTGAATATGCAGCCTGATATACCTCTTTGGTTGCGTCGTCCTGAACAAAAACCACGACAGATAAATTGTTCATATTTTCGATGTTGTTGGATGCCGGGAAGGTATAACTTCGGGTTTCATTTTTAAACACCTTTTCTATCAATGTACCCATATTTATTCCATTTGCATCGGGAATGAACTTATGAAAGGTGCTGTAAAACATAGTTTCTCCGTTTGTTCCCACATTCTGAGTGGTGGTGTTTTCAACAACTGCAAATCTCAGAACAAGGGTTCCCTGATTGAAAGTCTGGAACGGAAGTACAGAAGCTGTTACAGTGAAGGTGTTTCCGGATCTTGTATGGGTAGGATTAATCATCATGTAGGACTTATTCCAGAGATTATCGAACTGAAAAGTGTCAAGATATAACGGATCAACAACAACATTCCCATGGACGAACATGTCTGGCAGTGAATCAACGCCATAGTAGGTTCTTCGTGCACCACCCTCCACAGTATAATACGGATCTCCAGCGTCCGGATAATTCATGGGATACTTAATCAATGCAAATTGAGAGGGATAAAGATCAAGTACCGATTTGAGGTTTACGTTAGCATCATTGCAGTCGAGGCAGGTTGAGGAGGTAAATTCTTCGAAGAGTCGCATTTTGGGTGTAAAAGCGGTAGAAACCTCAATGGTTTTATACATTGTGTCATTGCTGTTGTTCTGATCATTTCCGCCATTGATGTTAGTGGCCCAGAATTTCAGGTAATAGACTCCGGTATCCGGAGGTGTCCATAGGCTGTCGTGGATAAACCATTCCTCCCCATAACCGGGGATTTGGTGGGCAGCACCTGTCATGTTAGCGGACAAGACAGGACCATTGTTTACTGAATAATTTATATCGTAGCTGTTTACGGCGTTACCGGTGTAGTTTTTAACCTTTCCTTTCACATCAAAAGGACCGGCATTAAGGATAAGGAAGCTACCAAGCTGCAGCCAGGAGACACCCACATCACGGGTAGGAGGTGATCCATGTATGAATGTGTAGTATCTGTTATCAATCGGGGTTTTGCTAGATCCGGATTTAGGCCCGACATTGGGAGAACCGGTAACCATTGTTGCTGTTGAGCTATTAATCTGAACACCAATGGTCATTGTTGGTTGAGCCCCCTTACCGTTACACCGCTGATCAACTATATATATATTATTGGTACCCTCTTCAAGGACAATCGATATATAGATAAAGGTCCACTGAGGCTGCGGATTTGGGTGATTATAAGTGTTGAACTGAATCCAATGCTGCCGGTTGGGAGCTGTTCCAAAAGTCTTTGTGACAATGCGGTCGTTTGAAAATGGTCCCGAGAAGCTGATTCCCCATATACATACTGATTTATCAGGAATAGATGCATCGGGAAGAATATTGTTGCTCGAACCAGGTACAGTTGAGGCAGCAGTTGTGAATGTCAGAATCCCGGTATTTGACACCTTGTACTGAGTTACCGGTGCCCCATTGAACTGAAAATTAAATGGGATATTCTGAACCGTTGTCCATGCGGGCGAATTGTCCATTGGATCAATATTTGTCCATCCTGGTGGCAAACCATCATTCAGGGGTTCTTCATTGTCATTATTTAATCCACTAGGGTTTCCGGGAGGATTGATGTTGGTCGGGATGTAATAATACTGCCCGAAGGTCATCCCTGTAAAAAAGATGACACAAACCAAAGAAAGGAAAAATGTTCTCATGTGAAATTTTTTTTGTGCAATGTACAAAGATATTTAATGTTGAAATAAAATTACAAAAAATATTGCATTTATGTATTTTTTTGATATCCCACGGCATAATTCATGCGTTGTGTTCCTGAAGGACTATTTTTCTATCTTTGAACCCGATTTTAAAGCAAGTTGTTTTGAACCCGATAACAATCAAATATTCATGAAAAAACTACTTCTTTTTTTAGCAGTAATGATGGCTGTAATATCAGTATCCGGGCAGGATACAGCACAAAGCCAAATATATAACATACCTGCATCTGAATTAAGGACATTCGATGGCAGCATCGTTAACTCACGTGACCTTCTTCAGGACTCTGTTCCCATCATTATTTCATTCTGGGCTACCTGGTGTAAGCCATGCATCAAGGAGCTTAATGCTATAAATGATGTGGTCGACGAATGGAAGGAGGAGGCAAAGTTCAGGGTTATTGCCATATCAATTGATGATGCCCGTACCACTAATATGGTCAGGAATCTGGTAAATGCCCGTGGATGGACTTTTGAGGTTTACCTCGATCCGAACAGTGAGTTTAAAAAACTGATGAATGTTGTCCAGCCACCTCATACCATAATTATATATAAAGGCAAGATTGTATATCAGCACACCTCCTATTCGGAAGGGGATGAGGAGGAATTGTTGGAAATCATCAGGAAATACCAGCCATAACAAGAAACACTACTAAGACAGACCATAACGCTATGCATAGAATAATATTGGTTGCATCTTTATTCATCCTGTTTACGTTTCAATCATTCAGTCAGATAACAGGTGGGTCAATAAGGGGCAGTTTTGAAACAAATTTTCAGTATTACCAGGAAGATGAGAAACTTGGGATATCCGACTCATCATTAGCCGGGAGGCCTACAGCCATTAACTCTTATGCCAATCTGCTTTACAGCAGCAAAAACCTTGAAGCAGGGATAAGATATGAATATTATGCTCCCCCGCTTACAGGATATGATACCCGTTACGAAGGAATGGGTATTTCAAACCGCTATTTACGATTTCAAGATGATTCATGGGATATTACCGTTGGAAATTATTACGAACAGTTTGGCAACGGCATGTTATTCAGAACTTACCACGACTGGGCTTTGGGTTACGACAACTCAATGGATGGTCTTCGAGTGAAATACCGGCCTGCAAACGGGCTATACCTCAGGTTGATCTCAGGTGTTCAACGTCTTTACTGGGATAACTGGGACAGGGAGGATGACAGGGGTATCCTTAATGGCTTTGATGCTGAGATAAATTTCAATGAAGCATTTAAAAAGCTTACCGCTAAAAAAACCAACATAGTTTTAGGGGTTAGTTTTCTCACCCGCTATCAGAAAGATAAAGACCCTTTCTACAAAACCCCAAACAATACAGCCGGTTTTGCAGGCAGGTTCAATCTTAACCGTAGCAACATCTCACTAATCGGAGAATATACATACAAGATCAATGACCCATCATCTGACAACGGTATGATTTACAAACCGGGTGAGGCAATCTACATTCAGGGTGGCTATTCTGTAAAAGGATTCTCATTCTCACTTGCAGCCAAAAGACTTGACAACATGAGTTTCCGAAGTGACCGCAATGCAAAGGAGAATGATCTGATGATTAATTATTTACCGGCAATCAACAAACAACATATTTACAGTCTGCCTGCATATTACCCTTATGCTACGCAACCCACAGGTGAAATGGGGTTCATGACCTCGTTAGGTTATAAAATTAAGAAAGGGAAACTGGGTGGCAGATATGGCACAGACATCACAATACATTTTTCAAGAATAACAGATATTGCGAGGGATTCACTTGACAGCACCACACCAATAGGTCAGAAGGGTACCAAGGGTTACAAATCAAATTATTTATCTGAAGGAGAAAAATATTTTGAAGACCTATCTGTTGAAATCCAGCGCCGTTTGACAAAAAACCTTAAGCTAACCCTTATATACGCATGGATTAATTATAACATTAAGGTTATCCAGGGGCACGGCGAAGAGAATGTTATCTCTCACAACATGATTGCTGACCTTACCTGGAAGTTTTCTTCAAGGCAGGCACTTCGTATTGAAGCTCAACATCTCGGCACAAAACAGGATGAAGGCAGCTGGGCATTTGCGGCAGTTGAATATACGAACAGAGGTTTTTTTGCATCAGTTCAGAACCAGTGGAACTATGGAAACCCTGAGAAGGCAAAACAGATACATTACATAATGGCTTCAACCGGATATACCCGCAATGCAACGCGTATTGCTGCAAGCTACGGGCGGCAGAATGACGGCATAATCTGTACAGGAGGCATTTGTAGGTATGTTCCTGCCATCAGTGGCTTCTCACTAACAATAACCTCAAGTTTTTAAAAATGAAACTGACTTAAACACCTCAAAAATGAAAAAATATTTTTTTCTGACGATTAGTTGCATCCTGCTTCTTTCCGGGTGCGACATACTTGAAGCCCCCTACAAGAAAGAGGCATCACAGTTTGATACTCCCAGAAAGGTGCTGCTTGAATATTATACCGGACATCTATGCATAAACTGTCCTGATGCCAGGAAAATCATTAATGATATTGAAGAGAGCAACGGGGATAATATAGTTTTAATTGCAGTACACGCCGGAGATTTAGCTAAGCCATTCGGTTCAGAATTTTCATACAACTTCACAACAGAAACAGGAAATATATGGTACGATTTCTTTGGCTTTTCAGCAGTTCCCAATGGCATGATTAACAGGAAGGAGCGAAGTGGCAGCAGGGTAATATCCACAGGTAACTGGAGCGCTGTAACACTTGAGCAGATCAGTTTGCCTGTTGAAGCTGAAATAAGTCTGACTGCAGTATATGACAGCGCAACCCGGTTTATAGATGTTAAGACATTAACAAATGTCATTACCCCAAAACAGGGTGAAAAATATACTATAACAGTAGTTCTGACAGAAGACAGCATAGTAAAACCACAAAAAAAAGTTGGAGGAGGGACCATAAGCGATTATGTCCATAATAATGTTTTAAGGGGAAGTTTCACCGGGCCCTGGGGTAAAGAGATCAGTTCTTCAGTTGTTCAGGAAGAGCCTTTTAACATGACGCTCGATACTTCATCTGATATTGTTCCTGATAACTGCAGAATAGTTGCATTTATCAGCAATTCGAAAAAGGAGGTGCTTCAGGCAGAGGAGATAATGCTGATAGAAAAGAAGAAGAAGTGATTAATTCTCTTTAACGATTTCCATTTCTTCAATTAGATTTTTTGCTCCTGCAAATTTGTCGATAATAAACAACACATATCTGATATCACAGACAATTGTCCGTTGCAGTTTCGGGTCGAAGCGGAGGTCACTGCTCATAGCTTCTGAATTACCATCGAAAGCAGTGCCAATCAGGTGGCCATGAGCATTGATAACGGGGCTGCCTGAATTTCCATTTGTAATATCATTATCTGTAAGGAAGCAGACAGGCATTCTGCCACTTTCGCCATATATTCCAAAATCCCGATCCTTCCATAACTCTTTAAGCTTTTCCGGAACACCAAACTCCTCATCTTCAGGTATTTCTTTTTCCATAACGCCCTCAAGAAATGAGATATACCTGTAATGTACAGCATCTCTGGGGTCATAGGGGAGAACCTTGCCGAAAGAAACGCGCATTGTGGTATTGGCATCGGGATAGAACGGCTTTACTGGGTTCATTTCACGTAAACCCTGAATATAAAGGCGGTTGGCATTCACAAGTTTTTCATCAATAACATCCAGAGCCGTAAGAGTATTTCTGTAAAGTGTGAGAAGTTGCATCATTGCACCAACGGCAGGATCTTTCGAGAATTTTTTCACTGAGGGTTTTCTGAGAAAAGCATTCATTGCCTGTTCGGAGCCAAATATCGATTTCTTAAAAACAGCATCGGCATATCTGTTCCAGTCACCACGGTATCTGGCAGCAGCTTTCACGAGGAATTCAGGCTTATATTCATTCTTAAGGCCTTTATTTAGTTCCCTCATCATTGTTGAGAAAAGAGCTTTTTCAACATCAACATTAAAGCTTACCCAGAAAGAGGGGGACATCTCCTTCAGCCATTCAGCAGCTTCCTCTTTGGTTTTTCCCATGACAGTTTGGCCAAGGAATCCAATACTCTGGTATGCATTAAAAATGATTTTAGGATCAACAAAAGCTTCCATGAAATAGCTGATCACTTTCTGATACTCTTTGGAAGCTATTTCTGAATATGCTTCTTCGATATCTTTGATAACGTTACCATAAACATTCTGTCTGTCGGGTGAGGCGTTCACCCATTCTGCAAAGAGATTTTCCTGGTTTCTGTTCTGCTCCACCACATTAAGGGCAATCAGAGCTTTCCTTTGTTCAGCTGATTTTTTCCAGAAGTTGCCAAGGATTGCATATGTATCGGCGTACATGATCCTAATTGCAACATCCCTGGCCATATATGGCTTCATCGCATCCATCTTTGCTCTTCTGAGATCGCGGCCTGCAGGATCTATCTGGTCAATATTAAGCTGTATACCATGGGACGTCCTGTACCTGTCTGTTTCACCGGGGAATCCCCAAATCATGGCAAAATCGTTTTCTTCAATGCCCATCAATGATATGGGCAGGAAGTGCTTGGGAGTAAGGGGAATATTGTTCTCTGAGTATGGTGCAGGCTTGCCATCTGGTCCTGTGTAGATTCTGAAGAGAGTGAAGTCGCCGGTATGCCTTGGCCACATCCAGTTATCGGTATCACCACCGAATTTACCTATTGAGGATGGTGGTGCTCCAACAAGTCTTACATCAAGAAAGACCTCATAGACGAAAAGATAGAATTCACTTCCGTTAAACATTGCCGTTACTGAGCTTTCGTAATGGGTATCTTCTACGCTCTCCTCTTCTATTCTTTCAGAGTTTGCAGCAATTATGGAATCGCGCAATGTAACTTCCATATTGGGTGTTACACTTTTCAACACCAAAGCTGTAACATTTTCTATGCGGATAAGGAATGAGGCAGTTTTGTCGGGATTGGGCAGTTCTTCTTTCATAGAATAGGCCCAGAAGCCACGATCGAGATAGTTCAGAACCGGTGTTGAATGATTCTGGATCTCACCATAAGCACAATGATGATTCGTAAGCATAAGCCCCTGAGATGAGATCATCTCGCCAGTACATGATCCCCTGTCAAGCATCACGATAGCATCTTTAAGGCTGCTGTTGTTTATTGAGTATAGTTGTTCAGTGGTGAGTTTAAGTCCAAGCCGCTGCATTTCGGCATAGTTCTGTTGCAACAGCAGAGGGAGCCACATTCCTTCATCGGCTCTGGCTATGCGGAGAGCCGGCAGAAAGGTGATTGTCAGTAAAAGTGCAAAAAAACTTTTCTTCATGATGTCTGAATTGTTTTGAGTGGTTTAATGATTTGGTTAAAATCAAGGTTAGATAATGTGGGTTAATGATATCGATGGCAAAAGTAGGTAAAAGTTGCTGGATTCTTTGCAATCGCCTTTCATGAACCCTTGCCCTGATAGAAACCGAAGGGTTGCCGAAGGACGCTCGTGCGTTCTGAAGTTCCTGCAAACTCGATAGTGTAAACCTATTTCAGGACAAGACACCTAATATCCAGCCGATTTCTTTTTAAACAGAGAATTAAATTTTGTTCATGAAAAAAATGTTAGTAATTTTGCAGCCCCAAATTCAATCCGGGGAAAAAATCGAGAATAAATAAAGCAAGATGAACACATTGAGTTACAAAACAAAGTCGGCTAATGACAGCACTGTTGAGAAGGAGTGGTTGTTGATAGATGGCACAGATCAGGTAGTCGGGAGGCTGGCTTCCAGGATAGCAATGGTGCTGCGTGGCAAACACAAGTCTTACTACACACCTCACACAGACTGCGGAGACAATGTAGTGGTGATTAATGCCGGCAAGGTTATTTTTACGGGCAACAAGCTTAACGACAAGGAGTACATCAGGTACACCAGTTACCCGGGAGGGCAACGCAGGCGCACCCCTGCCGAGATGTTTGCTAAGTTTCCGGAGAGGGTGCTTGAAAATGCCGTGAAGGGTATGTTACCCAAGAACAGACTGGGAAGTGAGTTGTTTCGCAACCTGTATGTTTATGCCGGTCCTGAGCACAAGCATCAGGGGCAGGAGCCAAGAGAATTTAACATTAATGAAATCAAATAAATCATGGAAGCAGCAAACACTTCGGGTAGAAGGAAGACAGCAGTTGCAAGGGTATTTCTGAAACCTGGTGATGGACGTATCACCGTAAACAAGAAGGATTACAAGGAATATTTCACCACCGGCCTGCTGCATTACACTGTTGAGCAACCGATGATGCTGACTGAGACCACCGGGAAATATGACATCAACGTTAATGTATGCGGTGGTGGTTTCAAGGGTCAGGCTGAAGCTGTCAGGCTGGGTATCTCGAAGGCATTAACCGAAATCAATCCTGAATATCGACTTATATTAAAACCTGAAGGGTTGTTAAGAAGAGATCCGAGGATGGTGGAGAGGAAAAAACCGGGACAGAAGAAAGCAAGAAAAAGGTTCCAGTTCAGCAAGCGTTAGTATCCTATATCAATATACAGATATTGTTTAGTATCTAAATCACTGAGACTCCTCTTTTCCAGGGCTACTCAGTGATTGTTTTTAAAGAACGTAAACAAAACAGAAAAAGATGGAAAACAAAACCACATTTGATGAATTACTGGATGCCGGTGTGCACTTCGGGCATCTAAAAAGGAAGTGGAATCCCAACATGGCACCTTACATTTTCATGGAGCGTAACGGGATTCATATTATTGACCTTCACAAGACTATGGTCAAGCTTGACGAAGCAGCAGCGGCCATGAGGCAGATCGCTAAATCGGGCAAGAGGGTGCTTTTTGTTGCAACCAAGAAGCAGGCTAAGGAGATTGTTGCAGAACGGGTAAACAAGGTTGGCATGCCATACGTTACTGAAAGGTGGCCGGGTGGAATGCTTACCAATTTTGCAACCATAAGGAAGGCTGTCCGCAAGATGTCGTCTATTGACAAGCTGATGCTCGACAAATCGTGGACCAACATTTCAAAAAGGGAGCGTTTGCAGATAACACGTGAACGCGCAAAGCTTGAAAAGAACCTTGGGAGCATAGCAGACCTCAACAGGCTTCCGTCAGCGATTTTTATCGTAGACATCATAAAGGAGCATATTGCACTTGCTGAAGCAAGGAAGTTAAGCATTCCCACTTTTGCAATTGTTGATACAAATTCTGATCCCTCTCTTGTTGATTTTCCGATTCCGGCAAATGACGATGCAGCCAAATCAATCGCTCTGATTCTTGATGTGATGGTAAAAGCTATTGAAGAAGGTATTGGTGAGCGCCGCATGGACAGAGAGAAAACCATGGTTGACGACAGGTCTGAAATTGATGTTGATGAGGATCAGGAAGACACCATTGATGAAGTTGACACTGTTGATGAAGCCGAGATTAGCGAACCTGAAGAATAGATCCGGCAAAATTAAGGCACTGAGTTTTTTGGTTTATAATTTCGGTAGTTGATTAAAAAAAATATCGTAAAAAGTTTAAAACTATGGCAAATATTACAGCGGCTGACATAAACAAATTAAGACAGATGACAGGTGCAGGCATGATGGATTGCAAAGCTGCACTTATAGAAAACAACGGAGATTTTCAACAGGCAATTGACTGGTTGCGCAAGAAGGGTCAGAAGGTGGCCGAGAAGCGTGCTGATCGTGAAGCGAATGAGGGGGTGGTTTTTTCAAAAACCAATCTGGAGCAGGATTTTGCTGCTATTCTGATGCTCAATTGTGAAACCGATTTTGTTGCTAAGAATGATGATTTCAGGCAATTTGCATCTGATGTTCTGGATTTGGCCATAGCACATCACCCAGCAGATCTCGAAGCATTGAAAAATCTTGAGCTTGGTGGAAGAAGTGTTGCAGAGCATGTATCAGAACAGGTTGGCAAGATTGGTGAGAAGATAGATTTCAATGCATATTTCTGTATTGAAGCACCGGCAGTATTCTCATATAACCATCATGGTAACAGGATTGCCACTATAGCCGGTTTCAACATGGCTGAAGCTACAGCAATGGAATCCATTGGCAAGGATATATGTATGCAGATCACAGCGATGAACCCGATCGCAATCGACAAGGATGATGTTGATGCGACTACCGTAAACCGTGAGATAGAGATTGGTATTGAGCAGGCACGTCAGGAGGGGAAACCGGAAGGCATGCTTGAAAACATTGCAAAGGGCAAGTTGAACAAATTCTTCAAGGAACGCACGTTGCTGAACCAGGAATTTATTAAAGACAACAAGAAGACTGTTGGCCAGATAATAAACGAAGCCAATTCCGGGCTTAAGGTTACTGCATTTCACAGAATTGCTCTTGGGGAGTAGTCTTGAATAACAAAAAGTTAATAAAAAGGGAGCTGGTATGATACAGCTTCCTTTTTTTTGTGCAATTTTACACTGGAAAAACTACAAGGTTATGAAATATAAAAGGATCTTACTCAAGTTGAGCGGAGAGTCATTGATGGGTGATCAGGGATATGGTATTTCACCGGAGATGCTCGATTATTATGCAGGTCAGATCAGGGATGCTTATGAAGTTTGTGAAGCTGTTGGTATTGTGATTGGTGGGGGGAATATTTTCAGGGGGTTACAGGGTGTTGCCACCGGAATGGACAGGGTAGAAGGTGATTATATGGGAATGCTTGCCACCATAATCAACAGTATGGCATTGAAGGTCAGATTACAGGAGAAGGGGATTGCGGCAGAGCTTTTAAGCGGGCTTGTAATAGATGGGATCACACGGAAAGCTACCCGGAATGCAGCAAAAAAAGCATTGGCTTCAGGCAGTGTTGTGATCTTTGCAGGAGGTACCGGTAATCCGTTCTTCACCACAGATACAGCTGCAGCGCTCAGAGCGGCAGAGATGCATGCAGAGGTTCTGCTTAAAGGCACCAGGGTTGATGGAGTATATACCAAAGATCCGGAGAAATATCAGGATGCTGAGAGACTTAATTCAATTACATATAACGAAGCTATTGCCAAAGGTTACCAGATACTTGACATAACCGCTTTTACTATGTGCCGCGAGAACAAGATACCAATTATTGTTTTCGACATTAACGAGCCTGGAAACCTAAAGCGTGTTCTGGAAGGTGTGGCTATCTGTACTATTGTTAGCTGATACCCGAGTCAACATTGTAACGGCAAAATCTTTGTTAGTAACATTATGCAGCAGGGGTTGACTGAAAGCAAATCAGGTTAACAGAATTTAACATTATCGTGTGAATAAAAGGGGATTACGAAAGTGATTGACGTACACTAATTGCTTAACTTAGCCGATTAAACAAAAACAACAACAAATATGTCATTAATGGTATTTTCTCAGATTGAGGAGGCAGGCGAAATCATTCAATCTGCCAACGAAGCAGCAGATCTGGCAGCAACCGGAACAGGCCAGGGTATGTTATCATGGTGGGAGCTGATAATGAGTGGGGGATGGGCTATAATGGTTCCTTTAGCTTTGATGCTTGCCATTGCCATAGTAATTTTTGTTGAGCGGTTCCTGATGATCAACAGGGCTTCGAAGCAGGAGCCGAATTTCATGTTCAACATCAGGGATTTGATTCACGATGGTAAAATAGAAGCAGCTCTGTCGTTATGCCGAACCAAAGGAACTCCGATTTCAAGGATGGTGGAGAAAGGTATAACACGTATCGGCAGGCCATTGGGCGACATAAATGCTGCAATTGAAAATGTTGGCAAGCTTGAGGTGTCAAGGCTTGAAAAAAACATTGCCACACTTGCCACAATATCGGGAAGTGCACCTATGATTGGATTTCTGGGGACAGTAATCGGAATGGTCAGGGTGTTTTTTGACATTTCTGCACAGGGAAACCAGATCGAGATCAATATGCTTTCATCAGGGATGTACCAGGCGATGGTGACGACCATTGCCGGTCTGATTGTGGGAATTCTTGCCTTCATAGCCTACAATTTTCTCGTTGCCCGCATCGAGAAAGTAGTTTATATAATGGAGGCCAGGACAACTGAATTCATGGATCTTTTGCATGAACCGGCAGTGTAATTAAAACTATTGGATAATGGCTATCAATACAAGAAATAAAAAGGAGATAAATTGGAGCACAGCCTCCATGTCTGACCTGGTATTCCTTCTGCTCATCTTTTTCATTCTGATATCTACGCTAGTAAGTCCCAATGCTATAGATGTAAGTCTGCCGAGCAGTCATTCGAAGACAGTTAGCCCCAAAGGCCCGGTTGTAGCTATTGATAAATACAACAATTATTATTTTTTCAGTCAGCCGGTTGATCTTGCTACTTTACAGGGTCAGTTGGCCATGGAGCTATCCAAAGCTAAAAGCACCACCGGTGTGGAGTTGCAGGCTGACCGGGAAGCGGAGGTTCAGTCGATTGTGAACATTTATAACATTGTAAGCCTGATAAATACGCAATACAACACAAAACATAAGGTTATTCTTAAGACCGCACCGCAGAGTCAGTGATGGTGGTATTTATTCCATGGTGTGTTCTTCACATTAGAAAATTCTTCATGTTAATGGCTTTAGGTTTTGAAAATGTGTAACAAAACGAAGAGTAATTGCGTTATGAATAAAAACGAGACGTCCATGGAAAGCAAGAATGACAGGTTGAAAGGGATAATAGCAGCGATACTGTTTTTACTGCTTCTCTTCACGTTAAGTATCTTTCTTGGGTTCTATTATCCGGTTCCTCCGATACAGGATGAAGGGGTAGAGATTGAGATGGGAGGTAGTGGCAGCAGTGGTGGAATGCAGGGGCGACAGGTAATACCGGATCCTGAACCCAGGACACAAACGTCTCCGCAGCCGATAAGCAGGCCTGTTGTCACTGAAAACAGGCAAGACAATCCATACACGGCACCCACCACGACACCGGCAGTTAAGCCACAGGAGAACGTTACACCACAACCGGAGACTCCTTCGAGGAGTGTTAACCCCAATGCTATGTTCACAAAGCGTGGAACTTCCACACAAGACGGTACCGGATCAAGTTCGGGGTCAGGAAAAGGAACGGGGACAGGAACAGGAACAGGTGATGGCACCGGTACAGGTGTAGGCCCGGGTAGTGGCCCAAGTTTTAGCCTGGTGGGAAGAACAGCTAAGAACCTTCCCCGGCCGGCATATAATTCAGACAATCAGGGTAAGGTTGTGATTGATGTAAATGTTGATCAGGAGGGGAATGTGGTGGATGCACAATACAATTCACGGTTATCGACAACTTCGGATATTCAGCTCCGGGCTGCTGCCATTGAGGCTGCCATGCGAAGTAAGTTTTCCGTAAAACTTGATGCAGCAGTGATCCAGCGAGGCACTATCACTTACCATTTTATTAAGCAGAACTGATAATCAGCTTTGTTCATTCCGGTGAGACGGATTTTACAACCTGAAACCAACCAAAAACAATATATCAGTCTGTGAAATCGTTTTTACAGGCTGTTTTAGTACAGGGTGCTGCAAATGAACTACGAGGAGACCTTAAAATATTTATATGCAAGGCTTCCGATGTTTCAACGAGTCGGGGCTGCGGCCTATAAGGCAGACCTCACCCGTACGATCAGGATGGTCGATCTGACAGGCAATCCTCAAAACAGTCTTAGATTTATTCACATTGCAGGCACCAATGGCAAAGGCTCCGTTTCTCACATGCTTGCCTCAATACTTCAGGCTAAAGGACTCAGAACAGGTTTGTACACCTCTCCTCATCTTAAAGATTACCGTGAGAGGATCAGGCTTGATGGCAAAATGATTCCCCGAAGCTGGGTTGCAAGGTTCATCAGCTATTTCAGGAAAGATATAGATGCTGTTTTGCCTTCGTTTTTCGAGATGACCTTTGCCATGGCGTTGCGTTTCTTCAAGGAGAGAAATGCTGAAATAGTTATTCTTGAGACAGGTATGGGAGGCAGACTTGATTCAACCAACATTGTACACCCGTTAGTGTCGGTTATCACCAACATAAGCCTGGATCATATTGAATTTCTCGGCAATTCTCCCGAGATGATAGCAGTGGAAAAATCTGGGATTATCAAACCCGGGGTGCCAGCAGTTATAGGCAAAAGGCAACCTGCAACTGACGATATTTTCTCTTATAAGGCAGAACTTGAAGAGTCCCCGATAGTTTTTGCATCTGACAATTTCGAGATTAATAATATATTTTTTGCCGGTGATACAAGGCCTAAGATGGTGATGGATGTATACAGGAGGGGGTTCCCTTACATTAAGGGGCTGAGGTCACCGCTCACAGGGATCTATCAGAAAGAGAATATTGCAACGGTGATGCAGGTAACAGATGAGTTGATAAAACTTGGTTATGATATCCGCAAAAACCACATCATGAAAGGGATAAACGATGTGGTTAAGCAGACCGGTTTGATGGGCAGGTACCAGATCCTTGGCCGCAAACCCCTGGTAATCTGTGATACAGCCCACAATCCAGACGGCATTAGGGTTGTGATGGACCAACTGAAGACGGAAAGGTATAAAAGGATGCATTTTGTTCTGGGAATGGTTAATGACAAAGACCACAAGAATATTCTCAGGCTTCTGCCAAATGATGCGACATACTATTTCTGTAAGGCTGATATCCCGAGAGGCCTTGGTGTAAAAGAGCTGCAACAATATGGAAACAATGCCGGTCTGCACGGAGAGGTCTATCCGTCAGTAAGAACAGCATTTGACGCAGCTATAAAAGCTGCCGATAGTGAAGACCTGGTTTTTGCCGGTGGCTCAACCTTTACCGTGGCTGAGGTGATATAATACGTTCAACAGCGATTAGCTGATGGTAATTGTTGCCAGGTTGCCTGTGGTACACATAGATTGTGTAAAAGTTTTCTGTTTCATAATGGTCTCCTTCAGTAAGAAATGTATTTGCCACTGTTGCCGCATTTTCGAGGAGCACATAATGGTAGTTATAATATCCTTGCTTCAGATAGAGTGTAACCTCATAGGTATTACGGTCGAAGTTATAATCCATTCGGTATTCAGGCAGGAATTGCCAATTTGTAAGGGCGCCGGAAATATAAATAGCTCCGTGATCAAATGGAGCCTGAACCGGAAAAGTAAAATGAATCCATGCATAATCAGCTTCAGTGTCGTGATTTGAAAGCGCATCATCGTTGACGATCACATATTCACCGTTCAGGTCTTTATCTTCAATATAAACCTGGAATGCTCTTTTAAAGTCCGGTTTAATATACACATGATGAAATGCCGAATCCCTTTCAATGAGGGCAATTCTTGGGGTATACCTTGAAAGCGATCTGATGTCAAAATGTCTGAACTCATTTGCGCCATCAAAAACATTGATGTGCTCCCAATCGTAACTTAGCCTGGTGCCTATTACCATTTTGGGTTTGATATCCCTGATTGCATTATCCCACCTCCCATTCTGCTGAATGATAACCGTGAGGTCGTTATAGGGATTGTCGATCTGGTATGCTCCTCTGTCAATTTCGAAATCTATCTCATGTCTGAAACGCTGATCCTCAATCACCGATGATCTTTTTACTGTTGCGTTGACCTTGACTTTTGACTCGTAAACCATGAATTGCCTTGAGATCATGATATTATCGGGATGGTCTGCAGGATAAACAAAAAGAATGTAATTGCCTGATTTTGTGATCGACATATCAGGCCCTGGAATCAGAGTACTGTAGTGTACATATGACTGACGTGTTGCCTGAGAAAATGCAAAACTGCTTATCAACCCTTCAGAAAAACCGTCGAGATACTCTGCAACAAGCAGGTTTGATTTGTTCCAGAAGGGATCACAATGGATAAGTGTGTATCTGTATTCACGGTAAATGCCATCAAGATCATCGAAAATAAGCTGGAGTTTCTGATTAGTTCCAAGCTCCAGCACCGGCAATGAAAATTCAATATCCTGTCTGAACAACTTCACACTCTTGATGTTTGGATAATATTCCCTGTTATCCATTTTAATAAAATCAGGATTATAATATGAGACCGAATTAGTTAACCTTGTTTTTGAAGTAGGTATGTCGGAAAAGCGGTCTGTTCCGGCCATTTTCCTTCCTGGCTGACAGCCTGTGGCAATGATTACAGACAGAATAGTGAAGACAGCAAAGCCCCTTGTCAAGACCTTCATATTCGGTAGTTTTTCTGATCGGGCACAAAGATAGCTCAACTTAATTAATAAACTTCAACAATAAAAGAATGCTGCAATACTTACAATCAATTCAACAATTAAAAAAGATTTTGCATGTTTGCAGAGGCAAACCATTATATCACATCTGAAAGGTTAAATATTTCAACATGATAAAACAAAGCTCTTATCTCATAGCTATAATAATTCTGATAATTGGCATACCGCAGATCCTTACTGCCGGTTTTGACGAAGATTTTTATTTCAAAACACTACGTTTCGACTTTATACACACCGGAAATCATGAAAGTGGCAGGATAACTCCCGACCGTTTTATAGAGGAGCCATACTGGGGAGGATCAAAGGTAAATCTAAAAGACACATTCGGATATGGAAGGTATTTTTTTGAGGTTAAGGATACTAACAACGTGCGGGTGTTATTTTCAAGAGGCTTCAGTTCTCTTTTCGTTGAATGGCAGGATACAGAAGAGGCTCACATTACTGAGAAGAGTTACAGGGAGTCGATAGTGATGCCATATCCCAGGATCCCGGTTAAAATAATAATTTATCAGAAGGACAAACAGAACCGGCTCAAAGAGTATTTCAGAATAGTTTTTAATCCAGTAAAGGATGCAGTGACGTTAAAAGTTCCTCTATCTTTTCCTGTGGCAGACATCCTTATAAACGGTCCGACTGACAAAAATCTTGATGTGCTTTTTATTGCTGAAGGTTACACTGCAGCCGAAAGGGAAAAGTTTCTAAGGGACTGTACAAGATTTGCCGGTTATCTTTTAGGAGCCACACCTTTTAAAGACAACATTAGTTGTATAAATATTAGGGGTATACAGGCAGAGTCGGAAGAGTCGGGTGTGTCGGTTCCGGGGGAAAATATTTTCAGGAATACTGTACTGGGTGTATCGTTTTACACCTTTGGCAGCGAGAGATACCTTATGGCGGAGGATTTTCAAAGGGTAAGGGATGTTGCTGCGCTGGCACCATACGATCAGATTTTTATAATTGCGAACAGTGATAAATACGGAGGAGGAGGTATATACAACTTTTACTCGACCGGCACCAGCGACAGTAAATCAGCAGATTTTCTTCTGATACATGAATTTGGTCATTCCTTTGCAGGCCTTGGAGATGAATACTACACATCGGAGGTGGCAGTAAGTGATTTTTATGATTTGAAAACAGAGCCCTGGGAGCCGAATATCACCACATTGATTGATTTCGGGAGCAAATGGCAGGATCTGGTGAAGCCCGGCACTCCGGTTCCAACCCCGGCAAAAGCGGAGTTCAGGGGAGTGGTTGGAGTTTTTGAAGGTGGCGGTTATCTGGAGAAGGGCATTTACAGGCCTTATATTGATTGCACAATGAAATCGATCAGATATGATTCTTTCTGTCCAATATGCCGCAGAGCAATTACAAGAATGATTAGCTATTACAGTGAATGATTTTCCAATGAAACCGTACACTTTCACCATGGTTACAACAGATAGTTTATACAGGTTGTTTTCACGGCTTGTTACGGAAATTTGATTTTATTATATTTGCAGACAAAAGAACCATTAACCCGGACAAAAAATTATGCTGAAGAAACTTGAGGAGTTGACCACAAAAGCCAGAAGTGGCAGTATCAGGAGGCTGGTTGTTGCTGCGGCAGCCGACGAACCCGTTCTGGAAGCTTTAATGAACGCCACAAGGGATGGGATAATCATTCCTATACTGGTAGGTGACAGGAAGAAGATTGAAAGTATATGCGAGCGTATTGGATTTAGTCTTAAGGGGATTGAAATCATTGATGAGCCTGATGGCTTCAGGGCCTCTTCAGAGGCAGTAAATCAAATAAGGATTGGCAATGCTCAAATAATGATGAAGGGTCATGTTTCTACCGGGCCTTTGCTGAAGGCAATTTTAGATAAGGATAACGGGCTTCGCTGTGGCGGATTACTGAGTCATCTTGCCCTTTATGAAAGTCCATACTATCATAAACTTATTGGAGTAACAGATGCTGCAATGAATATAATGCCTACGTTTGAGGAGAAGGCAGATATACTGATCAATGCAGTTGAAACATTCCACAAGCTGGGGATATCAGAGCCTAAAGTAGCCGTAATAGGGGCTGTTGAAACCGTTAATCCGAAGATGGAGGCTACAGTACATGCAGCTATGCTTACCATGATGAATCGCAGGGGACAGATAAGAAATTGCCTCGTTGACGGTCCTCTGGCGATTGATAATGCCGTTTCTAAAGAGGCCGCCATTCATAAAGGTATCGTAAGTGATGTTGCGGGAGATGCCGATATACTACTGGCACCGGACATCAATTCCGGAAATATCCTTTATAAAACGATGGGGTTCCTGGGTGGAGGAATATCTGCCGCAGTTCTTGTGGGCGCACAGGTTCCTGTTGTGCTCACTTCACGTTCTGATTGTGAAAAGAGTAAGATGCTGTCAATAGCTCTTGCTGCCGCAATGGAGTAATTTCTTTAAGATAACAAAATTCATTAATGATGAGAGATCAATTAATTCTGGCATTAAATCCCGGATCCACATCAACAAAAGTAACTGTTTACGAAGGAAATCAGCAGGTTTTTCTTAAGACAATAAAGCATAGCATTGGAGAAATATGCAGGTTCAAAAAGATCACGGACCAATATGAATTCAGGAAGCAGATCATTTTGGATGAGATTAAGAAAGCGGGCATAGATCCGGCAGACCTGAAAGTGATTATAGGGCGTGGGGGGCTTTTAAAACCTATTCCTTCAGGTGTTTATGAGGTAAATGACAGGATGATTGAGGATTTGAAGGAGGGTATCCTGGGGCAGCACGCAAGTAATCTGGGCGGTTTGATTGCCAGTGATATAGCAAAGAATTTGCCTTCGGCAAGAGCATATATTGCAGATCCGGTTGTTGTTGATGAGTTAGAGCCTGTTGCACGGATTTCAGGGCATCCAAAATTTGAGCGGGTAAGTGTTTTTCATGCCTTGAATCAGAAAGCAATAGCAAGGTCTTATGCAAATCTCAGGAATATAGAGTTAACCGATCTGAATCTTATTGTTGCTCATATGGGAGGAGGTGTAAGTGTAGGGGCACATCGGAAAGGTAGAGTAATTGATGTAAATCAGGCCCTTGACGGTGAGGGGCCATTTTCTCCGGAACGAAGTGGCACCCTTCCGGTAGGTGCAGTGGTTAAAGCCTGTTTCAGTGGGGAATACACAATGGAAGAGATTAAAAGGATGATTACCGGCGAAGGGGGGTTTGTTGCATACCTAAATACCAATAATGCAATCGAAGTAGAACAGAGGGTAAAAGACGGAGATGAATATGCCGCTTTGATCGAAGATGCCTTCGCATACCAGGTTGCTAAAGAGATAGGGGCAATGAGTACTGTATTAAAAGGGGAAGTGGATGCCATTCTGCTGACAGGCGGAGTAGCGTACGGGAAACCTGTGGTAAATAAGGTCAGGGAACGTGTGGAGCACATTGCACCTGTATTTGTATATCCTGGCGAGGATGAGATGAAAGCACTGGCAATGAACGGATTAATGGTGCTTAAGAATGAAGTGGAACCACAAGCATATTTATAATATTTAACAGTTAATAACAATACATTAACAATACAATCTAATGTGTTAATTGTTAAATAACTAACTTTGCATCGGGAATACTCGCCATGAAAAGGTATATAAAAATATTGATTTCACTTTCATTGGCAGCCGCGTTTTTGATAAGCACGAGTGGCGTGTTGGTTTACCTTCACCATTGCGACCACCGGAACGCAACCTATACTTCCCTGTTTTTTAAATTCAGGCATGGTGATCAACCGCCCTGCAAACAGGAACCCATAAGCTGTTGTGATAAGCATGACGATAATCTGCCATTGCAATGTGATCCTTCATGTTGTAGTGACATTGTATTGGTTCTTAAGTATATTCCTGACACAGAGCCTGCCCAGAATAATACTTTAAAGATAAAACAGACAGATGAGCCTGACAACACTTTTGAATTGACTTTCACTGTTTTTTCAGAAAGCTCCTTCTTTCAATCTGTTTGTCAATTACCACCTGAAAAGCCTCCCATATCCGGCAGGCAAAAAGTAATTCTATACAATCAATTGAAAGAGGACCCATTCTTCTCATAGGGAAAATATGTATCAGTACTGATAAAGCAGCTGATCATGTTTATTTCTCAGGGTAAGGTATCATTTGATTAGCATTAATCCTGAATTCGGTGAAAATATAGCCGGGTAACCATTTCAAACTGATTTAGGTATAAACTTTTAAAAAAACAAAAAAATGAGATTTATAATAGTATTTCTGTTGATTATACAGAGTACAACCACATTATTTGCAGGCATGCTCAACGGATATGTATATGAGGAGGATTCCACAGGAAAACGTATGCCTTTGCCTGCTGTAAATGTTTACTGGTCGGGGACACAGGATGGCACCCATACCAATGATGAGGGGGTGTTTTCAATCGCAAGGGTAAAAAGCACGGATATTCTTGTTTTCAGTTATGCAGGATATGAACGTGATTCGATCAGGGTCAGAGCCGGTGAGAACAGCATAAGTATAGGGCTTACACGCAATATACTATTACAGAAGCTGGTAATAACGGCCAGGCAGTCTAGTACCTATATGGATCGTTATAATCCTCTTGTTGTTCAACATATTACGGGAGCAGAACTTCATAAGGCAGCATGTTGCAACCTTGGTGAGAGTTTTGAGACTAATGCTTCTGTTGATGTATCATACGGAGATGCCATATCAGGGGCAAAAAAGATTGAGTTATTAGGATTAACAGGATTATATAGCCAGTTAATGATAGAAAATATTCCGGATTATCAGGGATTTGGTCGCACCTTTGGTCTAAACTATATTCCCGGCCACTGGCTTGAGTCAATTTCAGTATCAAAAGGAGCCTCGACGGTTATGGCCGGCAATGAATCTATTACAGGTCAGATAAGTTCAGATTATAAAAAACCGGACGGAAACGAGATTTTATATCTGAACTTATACCGCAACAGTCATGGCCATAATGAGTTTAATACAAATGCCTCATGGAAGATTAACCGGAACCTGAGCACGATATTGCTGGCACACGGAGGATATAACCCGAGGCGAATAGATCATAATGACGATGGATTCATGGATGAACCTCTAACCCAACAGCTTCACATTATGAACAGGTGGAAACTAACCTCCGGAGATGGTAACTTAATGTTGCACTGGGGTGTAAGCGGGTTGCATGAGGAAAGATTCGGAGGTCAGATGGATTATGTACAAGGTGAGGGGGTTGGATCTGGCAGATATGGATTTGAGGTCATGACAAACCGTTACAGTGCATTTGCCAAAGGGGGTTATATGTTCAAAGGTCGTGCTGCAACCAATTTATCAACTTTCAACAACTTATCTGTTCACGACCAAACTTCATTGTTTGGTCTAAACAAACACAATGTTAAACAGATAAGTTTAAACCAGCGGGCAATTTTCGATACATATATAGGTAATACAAACCATATTATCCATACGGGAGCTTCATTCCAATATCACGGTTATGACGAGACTTTTAATGATTCTGTCATGAACAAATACGAAAGGATCCCCGGAGCTTTTGCTCAATACACTTATACAAGACTCAATGTATTTACCCTGATGGGTGGTATACGGGCAGACCACAGCAATATTTATGGCTTTCAATGGACGCCCCGCCTTCACATGAGATATCAGGTGAGCAAAAACACAATTTTCAGGTTATCTGCCGGTAAGGGTTACAGAACAATGCACATGTTTGCTGAGAACCTTTTCCTGCTTGCAAGCTCAAGGGGTATTGTTTTTAAGGAAGCTCCAACACAGGAAATTGCATGGAACTATGGTATTCACGTAACTCAAAATCTTAGAGTTGCAGGAAGAGATGCTACCCTGAACGGTGAATTTTACCGTACCAGCTTTGTCTCTCAAATTGTGATTGATATGGATCAGGATTTTAACAATATTTTTATCTATAATCTGAAAGGAGCATCATTTGCAAATAATTTTCAGGTAGATTTCAACTTTGAACCTGTAAAAAAGCTTGAGGTTTTGCTTGCATTAAGGGTTAGTGACGTAAAATCGACTGTTGACGGAGATTTAAGACCTGTTGTATATTCGAAGAGATACAAAGGACTTGTAAACTTTTCTTACAAGACCAAACTTAACAAATGGCAGTTTGATTTTACCGCACAATTCAATGGGCCTTCACGTTTACCTGATAATGAAGGCCTTCCTCCGTCTATTTATTCTAAACCAACACAATCTCCGGCTTATACAATACTTAATGCTCAGATAACAAAATACTTTAAGAAATGGAATATATACCTTGGTGGCGAAAATTTAACTAATTTTGTCCAGCATAATCCTATCATAGCTTTTGATGATCCATTCGGTCAGTATTTTGATGCTTCACAGATATGGGGGCCGCTGATTGGAAGAAAGATTTATTTAGGATTAAGATATGTTATAAAAAGATAAAACCAAAAGAGTTCATTATAGTTTAACCATTGAAATTGAAAATAATATTATTATGAAGAGAGCAAGTTTATTTCTGATGTTTCTGGCTGCAATGATTTTTTCAACAAGTAATCTGAATGCAGCAGGCCCTAAGACTGAGACTACAGCCTATTGGGTAAGTATACATTGTACATCGTGCAAGCAAAAGATTATGGATAACATTCCTTTTGAAAAGGGAGTCAGGGACATAACCATAGATATTGCAACCAAAAAGGTTGAGGTAACCTATGATCCAAGAAGGACCAACAGTGAGAAGATTGGCAGTGCAATTGAAAAGCTGGGTTATGAGGTACGTATACTAAAACCAGGTGAGGAGCTAAAAGCACCAACTGCTTCAGTAACCTGTGACCGAGGACATGCACCAACCGGTAATGCCTCAGGATGCAGCGGAGTAAAAGCCCCTGATCACAAATGCACCGGACAGAAAGATGCTGACCACAAATGCACAGGGCAGAAAGATGCTGATCACAAATGCACCGGACAGAAAGATGCTAACCACAAATGCACCGGACAGAAAGATGCTGACCACAAATGCACCGGACAGAAAGATGCTGACCACAAATGCACAGGGCAGAAGGATGCTGACCACAAATGCACAGGGCAGAAGGATGCTGATCATAAGTGTTGCGGAAACAAGGATCCAAATCATACATGCTGTAAGCAGGGAAGTGCTGACAAAAAATGCACAGGCCATAAGGAAGGTGAAAAGAAGGAAACAGGTCATAGCTGTGGTGGGCAAAAAAGTGGGAATACCAGCACAGATACTCCTTCACATAAATGCAACAATAGCACCAAGTAGTTCCGGCAATACAAATCTGCTGCCGGGGCAAATTTTGCTGCGTTGTGCTGATATTTATGCATTATCTTTGTATACCTTAATCGGGATTAAGCAATAAACGCAACCTTTTTGCCCTTTGAAACATCAAATTCATGAAGCCTGACTTTCCGGAAACAAACGAAATTGTTCCAGGGCTCATTGAAGGCTGTATACGAAAAGAACTAAATGCTCAACGTATGCTGTATGAGATGTATGCTCCAAAGCTTTTCGCTGTTTGCCTTGCATATTCACCAGACAGGCTTGATGCAGAAGACACTTTGCACGATGGCTTTATGAAGATTTACAGCAACATAAATCATTATAAGAATGAAGGTTCCTTTGAGGGGTGGATGCGCAGAATAATTGTCAATACTGCTTTAGAGAAGTACAGAAGGAGCACCAAGATGGTTTCTATTACCGAGCAAATACGCAAGGAGTCGGAAACGAGTATTGAACATATACTTGAAGACATTGGTGCACGTGAGATCATGGAGGTGGTTCAGGGATTGACACCCCATTACAGGATGTGTTTTCTTCTTTATGCAGTTGAGGGGTACAGCCACAAAGAGATATCCCGGATGATGGGCATCACTGAGGGGACTTCAAAATCAAATCTTTCGAGAGCGCGGGTGATATTGCAGGAACGCCTGAAAGAACATTACGCAAAGAGGTCAGAAATGAAAATAATCATTCCGATGGTCAAATAAATAGTCATACGCATTATGCTGGTAAACCATCAAGATATTGACAAAAAGGTAAGGGAATCATTCGGATCCTGGGAGGTACCTCCTCCACCCGGTATATGGGCCCGGCTTGAACAGTCAGTTGTTGATAACCGCAGGTCTGCAATGATTCTGTTAAGAAGGCGGATTATCTCCGTTGCTGCCGTTATTCTTGCCTTTCTCACCGGATACTTTATTGCACTGAACCGCCATTATGACTATCCTGACACATCTGCCGGCAATAAAACAGAATTGGCATCAAACCAACATCAATCCGCCACAACTGACGGTGGCCCTGGCCAGTTAACCTACACCGAAAGCAGATCTTCATTAACCTCACCTCTGGAAATTGAAAACGTTGAAAAATCCCGTTTCCAGGCAACCATGGGGAAAACCAACGCATCCGATGTTGATTTATTATCAGTTTCCTATCCTGACCAGTTTACAAATGCAGATCTATACTTTTCATCTGATCCGGCCAGCTATGACCCAATCGATGTTACAATTCCGGAAAGTGCAGTCTGGCCAGGCTTTGTGTCAAAACACCGGTTTGACAACATCCCTGTGGTTGCCGATATTACAGATTCAATTGTTACAGATCCTATTGGTGCGGATCCTCAATTCCGGAGATGGAGCATTACAGGTATGGCCGGACAAACATATGCCAATTATTATCAAACGTCATATGCGCAGCAGGAGTATGGTATTTACGAGCATAACCTGATATCTACAACAAAAGATCAGATAATCAAACCTCTAACCTCATATTCATTAGATGTTGATTATAGAATTACAAACAGAATAGCCATAGGTACGGGTCTTTCTATGTATGATTTTTCAACCCCAATGACAAGCCCGGAGAGAGCAGAATTTACCCTTTTAAGTACAGACAGAACCGTTGGTAACTCACTTGGTACACTGGAATTAAACAAAGATGTGAAAAGCTATCTTATGAAAGTTCCATTGTTGGAGGTTAACTCAACGCAATTCGAGCAACGTTTATCATATATCGAGATCCCTTTAACAGCAAATTTCAATATTATGGACAACCGTTTGGGATTAGGTGTGAGAGCCGGTTTTGGGGGCAACATTTTGCTGGATAACTCTGTATACCTCAAAACAGAAGATTACTCAAATGAGATTGGAACAACCTCGGAAATCAATGATTTTTATCTTAGTAGCATCATTGCGGTGGATCTCAGTTTCAGATTGCATCAAAACTGGAAATGGAATTTTTCTCCGGTATACAGGCACGCTCTTCAACCTGTCAGCAGCAGCGATTACGACCCCAGGATCATCTCTTTCGGTTTATATACCGGCATATTATACAGGTTCTGATATGCTAACTTCTTTTGGCACATATTAAAAAAGGCCTTTGACACGAGGCTTTCCTGCAATAAACTCTTTGATGTACATCGGCACGAAATAGGCAACATCCTCAAATCTTCCCTCCTTAAAAGCTGCCAATGCTGGCTCACACAGAAGTTCAGCAGAAGGGAGGATATCATCCCTGATAACAATATCATCTCTGCCGTTGAATAATCCGGTAAACTTTGCAGCTCCGTTACCGGCAAGTACTTTTACGGAATGGTGAGGGAAATGATCGAAACTATTGAGGTCGATGATTTTTGCTTCAACAGGATTAAAAATCTCCCGTGAAGTTTTGAAAACAGCAGTGTAAACTTCCATTCTTCCAGCATCAATCATTGGAATAATATAGTCATCAGAAGAGTAATCCGGAGCAAGTTTCCATGCAATGGCCTCAAGTGAGGATATTCCAAGCAAAGGTATTCTGCCGGCATAGCAGACTCCTTTAGCTGCCGAAACACCAATCCGTAAACCTGTGTAAGATCCCGGCCCTTTACTAACAGCAACAGCACTGATCTGTTCCGTGCTACAATCTGCTTCCTGTAAAACCTCATCAATGAAGGAGGTTAGCAAAGAAGCATGATTATAACCTTCATCAATCTCCCTTATAAACAACTTCCCTGCCTCATTGAACAAAGCAACAGAACAATTTGTGGTTGAAGACTCAATGGCAAGGATCCTTGTCATGGTTCTTTCGGATATTTACAAACCGCCAGGAACACTTAAAATCGTAATTCAGAAGCAGTATTTATTCTCTTCAATCAATTTATTAGCTATCAAACGTCTGGCCTCTTTTACATTTACAAGTGGAACAGAGGTAAGTTTTTCAATGGCATCTGCCAGCCTCTGTGCATCATCCTGTCCGGCGAAAGAAGCAATTGCATCAATCGCATTTTTTCTGATCGTGAAAGCAGCATCAGAGACTTTAACATCCAGCATGTTTTTACAGATTGCGAGCATGTCAGCATTCTTAAGGCTTTCGAGCCTCTTAACCCTTAAAGCCATCGATTCGGTTACATAGAGTTCCATTATCATGTTTGAGATGTTATTCTGGATCTCCTGTTCAGCAACCATTGATTTGAAGGCTTTGGTAAAGCTGCTTATTACCAGCATTATTACAGATTTAAAATTCTTAATTGCAGAAAACTTAACATCAAAATAATCACTACCAGTAACCGGTTTGATAATATCGAGTGAAGCGAGTATCTTTTCTGCTTCACCAAACAGGTCATACTGCCCTTTTTTAGCATATTTAACAGCACTTTCAACAACCAGAAGACGGTTTATTTCGTTGGTGCCTTCAAAAATCCTGTTGATCCTTGAATCCCGGTAGCCGCGTTCAACCATCATTTCTGCTGAATAACCCATTCCACCATGGATCTGCACACCTTCATCCACAACATAATCAAGCGTTTCTGAGCCGTAGACCTTCAGGATGGCATCTTCAACCGCATAATGGCTGATGGCTTCAATGGCGGCCTTACCAATATCGTCCATTGATTCCTTATACTCACCCATCAAAACATCAACATCTTTACTCACTCTATAGATTGCCGATTCATGGGCAAAGGTGCGGATAACCATTTCAGCAAGTTTATATTTGATAGCTCCGAATTCAGAGATCAGAGTTCCAAACTGCTTTCTTTCGTTGGCATATCTGACAGACTGGTCGATAGTAGCTTTGGAGGCTCCGATAACATTAGCTCCAAGCTTCATCCTGCCCATGTGCAGAATACTGAGAGCTACACGGAACCCTTCTCCCCTTTTCCCGACCAGGTTTTCAACAGGTATTTTTACATCATTATAATATATCTGTGTGGTTGAAGATCCTTTAATTCCCATCTTCACCTCATCAGGTCCAATTACTACACCGGGCCATGATGTTTCAACAATAAAGGCACTTAAAATCCTGTCGTTGTCTATCTTGGCAAAGACTACCTGAGTATCGCAGAAGCCACCGTTGGTAATCCACATTTTTTGACCGTTCAGGATATAATGCGTTCCATCGTCACTCAGAACCGCTTTTGTTTTTCCTGAATTAGCATCACTTCCTGCTCCGGGTTCGGTAAGACAATAGGCTCCGAGCAATTCTCCGGTAGCGAGCCTGGTAACATATCGTTGCCTCTGGTCTTCATTACCATAATACATTATGGGTAAAGTACCTATTCCTGTATGGCACATAAATGCAACAGAGAATGAGTATGCGGCGCCAATAACCTCAGCTGCAAGCATCTGGGTTACGAAGTCCTGCCCAAACCCACCCAGTTCTTCGGGTAAAGAGATACCCATCAACCCTAATTCACCAGCTTTTTTGAGTATTGATTTCATTAATTCCCTGTCACCCTTGTCGAGTTTATCGAGATTGGGATAAACCTCGGTTTCAACAAATGATCTGATGGTGTCTGCAATCATCAGTTGCTCTTCATTAAACTCCTCAGGAATAAAGATCTCTGATGGATCGACATTTCTTACCAGAAATTCGCCGCTTAACATTTTGTTCTTAGTTTCCATGGTTAATAGTTTTAGGGGTGCAAATATACAGATTTTATAATGTATTTTGCCTGTTGTCTCATTCAAAGCAATTTGGTGATTTGATAATGATTTTGATTAACCATTTTTGCTATTTTTGTCCTTAATAAAAATTAATCCGATCCTTTTATGTCAAACGAATCCGTTTCAAATCATGAAACCGTAAAGCTTATCCTAGATTACATTCACCGTTCGATGATGCATCACGCAATGTGGTACGGAGAGGTACAGCATCAGTTTGGTCGTGAAAAGGCTCTGGAGATCATGCATGATGTGTGTAACATTAGTTATGATATAGTGTTGAAAAGGCTATCGAAGATATCAGGCTTTGAGATTGATAACAATCTTCCGGGATTAATGCTACAGATGCAGGAATCGGAGCTTGAAGCATTGAAAGAGGGTGTTGCTGTTAACTGGCTTGCGAACGACGGGGTATGGTTTCAGGCAGTTGAAAAGGCTTATGGGATGTTTGATGCCAAGAGGTGCAACGATTCATGCTGGGGGCAGTTTTCGCCATTGGAAGCATGGTCGGCGAAAAGATTACTTAAGCTGGGGAATCAACCGGGTTTGGATGGACTGAAACAAGCTCTGCAATACCGTTTGTATGCAGCAATCAACAAGCAGGAGATAACTGAGGAAACCGAAGACAGCTTTGTGTTCAGGATGGTTGACTGCCGGGTACAGTCGGCACGTAAACGAAAAGGGCTTGAAGACTACCCATGTAAATCGGCCGGCATTATTGAATACAGAAGCTTTGCTGAAACAATCGACAGCAGAATAAAAACCGAATGTATAGCCTGTCCTCCGGATGTGCATCCCCAGAACTGGTATTGTGCATGGAGATTCATACTTCCAAAATAGATTGAAAACAGTTACATATTTCTTCTATACTGCCCGCCAACTTCGTACAGAGCCTGTGTGATTTGTCCTATTGAGCAATATTTGGTTGCTTCCATTATCCGGCCGAAGATGTTCTCATTTCTTACAGCACTGTGTTGAAGATCAGTTAATGCCTTTTCCGCTTCGGTATTGCGGAACTTGTGCAGATTTTGAAGCATGTCTATCTGATATTGTTTTTCTTCAGGAGTAGATCTTATAACTTCATCGGGCAGAATGGTGGGAGACCCTTCAGGAGACAGGAAGGTGTTAACCCCCATAATTGGCAGTTCACCTGTATGTTTAAGCTGCTCATAATAAAGGGATTCTTCCTGTATTTTGCTTCGCTGATAAGCTGTCTCCATTGCTCCGAGGACACCTCCTCTTTCAGAGATGCGGTCAAATTCAGAGAGCACTGCCTCTTCAACAAGTTCAGACAGTTCTTCGATGATAAAAGATCCCTGAAGAGGATTCTGGTTTTTTGCAAGTCCGAGTTCATGGTTAATAATCATTTGTATTGCCATTGCCCTACGTACGGATTCTTCGGTAGGTGTTGTGATTGCTTCATCGTATGCGTTGGTATGAAGCGAGTTACAGTTGTCGTAGATAGCATAGAGGGCTTGTAGTGTAGTACGAATGTCGTTGAAACCGATCTCCTGGGCATGCAATGAACGTCCTGAGGTTTGGATGTGATATTTAAGCTGCTGGGAACGGTTGTTACCATGGTATTTGTTTCTGATAGCTTTAGACCATATACCGCGTGCAACTCTTCCTATTACCGAGAATTCAATATCAATTCCATTTGAAAAGAAAAACGACAGGTTAGGAGCAAATTTATTGATATCCATACCCCTTGATAGATAGTATTCAACATAGGTGAAGCCATTGGCAAGGGTGAAAGCAAGTTGGGATATCGGATTTGCCCCGGCTTCAGCAATATGATATCCCGATATTGAAACCGAGTAGAAGTTGTGCACATCCTTTTCGATAAAATACTCCTGAACATCGCCCATCATTTTCAGGGCAAAATCGGTTGAGAAGATGCAGGTGTTCTGACCCTGGTCTTCTTTCAGGATATCTGCCTGCACTGTACCTCTTACAACAGAGAGGGTGCATTTTTTAATGTTTTCATATACTTCGTGTGGCAGCACTTCATCACCTGTAACTCCAAGTAACATAAGCCCGAGGCCATCGTTGCCGTCAGGCAATGTCCCCCGATATTCTGGTCTGGGAACACCCTTTTGCATGAAAATCAAATCAATTTTTTTTCTGATCTGATGTTCAAGGCCGTTTTCCTTTATATAAATTTCACATTGCTGATCAATTGCAGCATTGAGGAAGAAACCCACGAGCATTGGTGCCGGCCCGTTTATGGTCATTGACACTGAAGTTGAAGGGTTGCAGAGGTTGAACCCTGAGTATAACTTCTTGGCATCATCCAGACAGCAGATTGACACACCTGAGTTGCCTATTTTTCCGTAGATATCGGGTCTCAGGTCGGGATCGTTTCCATAGAGGGTGACAGAGTCGAAGGCGGTAGAGAGCCTTTTTGCCGGCATACCCTGCGACAGATAGTGGAATCGTTTGTTGGTCCTTTCCGGGCCACCTTCTCCGGCAAACATCCTGGTAGGATCCTCCCCTTCCCTTTTAAAAGGGAACACTCCTGCAACAAAGGGGAACTCCCCGGGAACATTTTCCTTAAGATTCCATTTTAATATGTCGCCCCACCCTTTATATTTAGGCATCGAAATTTTAGGGATATCAAGATGCGACAAGGTTTTTGTATGAGTCTTTATCTTAAGCTCCTTGTCACGGACTTTAAAAACGTAGAATTCATCCTTGTAAGCTTTTACCTTCGCTTCCCAGTTATCAATGATCTTATGGTTGCCATCCTCCAGTATCTTTTCAAGTTCTTTTTGCTTTTGATTCAGAAGTTCAATCTCATGATCATTTGCCGGTTTATCAACTGTATTAAAAAGGTCAATGGTTTTTTTCAGAGCATAGATCTGCTGAGCTATGTCGGACTGTTTTTCTGCCCAAGTATTGTAATCTCTAATTGTTTCGGCAATTTCCGAAAGATATCTCACCCGTTTTGGTGGGATAATGTAGATTTTGTCGGGAATTTCGCCTTTTAAAGGGTTTTCTGAGATAAAAGATGTACCCATTCTACTGTTCAGCAATTCAATAAGGGCAGTATAGAATTGGTTTACTCCTGCATCATTGAACTGTGAGGCAATGGTTCCAAAAACAGGCATTGACTCTATATCTTTATCAAACATTTTATGATTTCGCTGGAACTGTTTCTTTACATCCCTGAGTGCATCGAGACCACCCCTTTTATCGAATTTATTGAGGGCAATGATATCGGCGTATTCAAGCATATCAATTTTCTCGAGCTGGGATGGTGCTCCAAATTCGGGTGTCATTACATAGAGGCACAGGTCACTATGTTCAACAATTTCAGTATCTGACTGGCCAATACCTGAAGTTTCGAGTACCACAAGGTCGAATCCGGCCGCTTTAAGAACATTAATAGCTTCTTTCACATATTTCGACAGTGCAAGGTTTGACTGCCGCGTTGCCATAGATCTGACATAAACTCCCGGATTGTTAACGGAATTCATCCTAATCCGGTCACCCAGCAAGGCACCGCCGGTTTTTCGTTTAGAAGGATCAACACAAATAACTCCGATGGTTTTGTCTTTAAAGTCAGAGATAAACCTTCTGATAAATTCGTCGACCAGTGAAGATTTTCCGGAGCCACCTGTTCCTGTTACACCCAGTACAGGCACCCCGGAAACATTTGCAAGCTTGTCTGATTCAGCGATAAGTACTGCATTTTCATCAGGGTAATTTTCGACTGCTGAGATGAGGAGGGAAACAGCTCTGAAGTCACGATTTGTAATGTCATCGATGCTGACATCGATATCTTTTCCACGTGGAAAATCGGATTTGATGAGCAAATCGTTTATCATACCCTGCAATCCCATTGCTCTTCCATCATCGGGAGAATAGATCTTTGTAATGCCATAAGCTTCCAGTTCGATAATCTCATCCGGGAGAATTACCCCTCCACCGCCACCGAAGATCTTAATGTGGCCAAAACCCTTCTGCTGAAAGCTGTCGAGCATATATTTAAAGAACTCTATATGCCCCCCTTGATAAGAGGTAATTGCTACAGCCTGAACATCTTCCTGAACAGCACATTCAACAATTTCCTGAACAGACCGGTTGTGGCCGAGATGGATCACCTCTGCGCCTGTTGCCTGTATTATTCTGCGCATCACATTAATTGAGGCATCATGACCATCGAACAATGATGTGGCAGTTAATATTCTGATATGATTTTTTGGTTTGTACAAATCGCTGACAATCATGTATAAAAAAAGTATTTTGGATTATACTGTTCAAAAAGAAAGGGTAAAAATATGGATTTTTGAGACAGGTTGGTTATAGTTGAACTTTTTTTCAGCTCAAAGCATTGATCGTGTCGAATAAATTAAACAAATTCCTATGTTTGCATTTGCATGATATCCTATCAACAAAACACACTATGGAAAAAACGATCCTTGTCATTAACCCGGGTTCCACATCAACAAAAATTGCTGTTTACAATAATCTGAAAAGTACACTCCTTATAAATGTCAAGCATGAACAGGATGTTCTTTCCGGATTCAACAAAATCTTTGATCAGTTTGAATACCGCAAGGAGATGATAAAAACTGTTCTCGAGAACTCAGATATTGATTTGAAACAGATAGACATTGTTGTTGGCAGGGGTGGTTTGTTAAAACCTATTCAAGGGGGTGTTTATAAAGTAAACGAAAAGATGCTTAAAGACCTTCAGACGCCGATGGGTGAGCATGAATCGAATCTTGGGGGAGTTATAGCATATGAGATGGCCAGGGAAATAGGAGATGATATATTGGCTGTGATTGTAGATCCGACCTGTGTTGATGAGATGGAGGATATTGCACGTATTTCAGGAATGCCGGAACTGCCACGAAGGAGTTTTCTGCATGCATTGAATCAGAAAGCTATTGCCCGGCGGTACGCAGGTGAGTTGAGCATGAGATATGAAGATGTGAATGTGATTGTTTGCCACATGGGTGGTGGTATATCTGTTGGGGCTCATTGCGGGGGCAGAGTTATAGACGTAAACAATGGCCTTAACGGTGACGGCCCTATGTCACCTGAAAGGAGTGGAGGTGTTCCCGCAGGGCAACTTGTTGAACTTTGTTTTTCGGGCAACTTCACAAAGGGAGAGATCCTGAAAAAGATCAAAGGTCACGGAGGACTGTCGGCTTATCTTGGAACAAATGATGCCATCGAGATCGAAGAGCGGATCAGGAACGGAGATGAAAAAGCCATGCTCGTCTACAGGGCTATGACTTACCAGGTTGCCAAAGAGATCGGTGCTTTAAGCACTGTGCTTAAGGGTAAGGTACACGGAATTCTGCTTACCGGCGGACTTGCCTACAGCAACATGATAGTTGATGATATTACTGAGCGTGTTACTCATCTTGGCCCCGTTAAGGCGTATCCGGGAGAGGGAGAGATGGAGGCTCTCGCATTGAATGCTTATATGGTACTGAGAAATGAAGTTGAGGTGAAAGAGTATCAGTAGAAAAAATTGCTAAATGAAATTTTTGCTAAAGTTATCCTGTTTCAAGCCAATATTAACCAAAAACAAATATCAATGGATTACAAAATTTTAAAACCCGATTATCAGAACAATATTGTCATACTGACAATAAGTCGTCCGGAGGCAATGAATGCATTGAACTCATTATTCTTTGAAGAGATGAATCATTTCCTTACGGAATTACAATCGAAGGAAACTTTTAAGGCCTTAATAATTACCGGAGAGGGGAAGGCTTTTGTTGCTGGAGCAGACATTTCGGAGATGGTAGACATGAACTCTGAGCAGGGAGAAATGTTTTCTAAAAAGGGGCAAACGACATTTTGCCGGCTGGAGGAGCTCAATATGCCGGTAATTGCTGCAGTAAATGGTTTCGCACTTGGCGGGGGATGTGAACTTGCCATGGCATGTGATTTCAGGATTGCAAACACCTTTGCCAAATTCGGGCAACCTGAGGTTAACCTTGGCCTTATCCCTGGTTATGCCGGCACACAGCGGCTTGCACGCCTTGTCGGACTGGCAAATGCACTGTACCTGCTCTATACTGCAGATATGATTAATGCCGAGGAGGCATACAGAATTGGCCTTGTGCAAAAAGTGGTTGAGCCGGCTGACCTAATTGCCGAAGCTGTTGCCATCGCAACTAAAATTGCATCCAAAGGACCAAAAGCGGTCAAGAAAATCAAAAAAGTAACAAGAGAGGGTTTGCTGAAAGGATTTGAACAGGGAAGCAAACTTGAATCGTCAGAGTTTGGCTCTTTATTCGGTAATGAAGGGGAAGAGGGGATGAGAGCTTTTCTGGAAAAAAGGAAGCCAAACTGGTAAAAAGAAACCTGTGATGGATCTTAAAAGAAACCATACTGGCTATGCCTTTATTGCGTGTGACTTTAAGTAATTAATTATCAAACAAAAACAAAGAAATATGAATTACGAAGAGAGATTGCAGAAAGTGCTGGTGCTTGGAGCAGCCGGCAAAATGGGTAGCGGAATACTTCTGCTTACCTCGATGGAGATGGCAGATTTAAGCCTGAAGTCTGAAAACAAGGACAAGCAGTATATAATTTATGCTCTTGATATAAGTGAAAATGCACTTACAGGGCTGATGAAATACATGCAGATTCAGTTGGTGAAAGCGGCCGAAAAGAAAATTAACCTGCTGAGGGAACTGTATGCAGACAGAGCTGACCTAATTGATAATGCAGAGATAATTGACGAGTATGTCAAAGATGTGATGAACATCATTCGCCCTGTTACTACAATTGAATCTGCATACAGTGCGCACATAATCTTTGAAGCAGCAAGTGAGAATCCTGAGCTCAAGATCAAATTGTTTTCGCAGATCAACAATAACAGCAAGACCGCACCATGGTTCTTCACCAACACCTCCTCCATTCCAATCGGTTATCTTGACAAGGAGGCTGGTCTTGACGGGCGGATCCTCGGGGTTCATTTTTACAATCCTCCCGCTGTGCAGAAGCTGGTGGAAGTTATCAAGGCTGAAAACTCAAAACCGGAACTTTCGGAATTTGTAACCCGGTTCATCAAAAACATGCGGAAGGTTGAGGTGCCTTCGTATGATTTTGCCGGCTTCATCGGTAATGGTCATTTCATGAGGGATGCACTTTTCGGAATGGGCTTGATGGAAAAATTGACCGGAGAGCATACTTTCCCCGAAGCTGTTTACATGGTTAACAAGGTTAGCCAGGATTTCATGATACGCCCCATGGGGATTTTCCAGCTTATCGACTACGTTGGCATAGACGTCTGCCAGTTCATCATGAAAGTGATGAAGCCTTATGTTTCCAACGAGAATATCCACAGTCCGCTTCTGGATAAGATGATGGAGGGTAGGGTAAAAGGTGGTCAGAACTTTGACGGTTCACAGAAGGATGGTTTCCTGAAATATGAAAAAGGGCGCCCTTCTGGAATATATGACATCAGCAAAGGTGGGTACGTTAACATAACGGATATTGCAGAAAAATGCGATGCTATTCTGGGTGCTATGCCAAAAGGGCATGCACCATGGAAATCAGTTGTTGGCCACCACGACAAGGACACGTTCCTTAAAGAATATTTCAACAACATGAAGCATACAGACACAGCAGGATGCCGCCTTGCACTGGAATACCTGAGGCGTTCAAAAGAGATAGGTGAAAACCTTGTGAAAGAAAAGGTGGCATACAACCCGGAAGATGTGAATACTGTGCTTCTGACCGGATTTTTCCATGCATATGGACCGATAAACGATTATATTAATTAAACCCCGGAGGATAAAACAATGAAAATAAGAAGAAAAATATATATGGTAGGTGGGTACAACACCATCTCAATGGGTAGTGGCAGAAAAGAGTTTCATCCCAAGAAAGCGAGACCCGGCCTTGAAGAATACATGAAAGAGGCAGGAGAAAATGTGCTTAAGGTTATTGGTGGTGCAGGAAATGTTGACGAATGTGTTGTTGGAAATTTTATTGCAGCCCGTTATAACAAACAAGCCAATCTTGCTGGATTTTTTCCGTATATCGATGAGGGTCTGAAATACAAACCATGTATCAGAGTAGAAGGTGCCTGCGGAACGGGTGCGCTTGCTCTATCAGCCGCCATCAGGTCGGTGCTTGCAGAGACGGCAGAAGTTGTTCTTGTGTTAGGGGTTGAGGTACAAAATAGCGTGAAGGCAGTATATGGTGCCGATATACTTGCTGCTGCCGGATGGTATAAAGAGCGTAAAGAGGGTCATGCCCACTTTTTTCCGGGGAAGTTCAGCGACAGGGCAGGTGTTTATTATGAGAAGTTTGGTTACGAAAAAGTCCGCAACGCAATGGCTATCTGGTACAAAAATGCAATTGAGAACGCCCGTTTGTGCCCAACTGCCCAGGAATATCACAACAACACCGGTGACCTTATGAGTGTAGGTTTAACGAGGCCCAACCCAAAAACCTTTGTTGAGCACCTGAATGTTTTCGACTGCTCAAAAGTGTCTGATGGTGCATCCGGAATAGCAGTTGTTTCGGAAGAGGGACTTAAAAGGTGTGGCATACCTCTGAGTGAAGCAGTAGAGATAAAAGGGTTCGGGCTTGCAGAAAATGATATCACCATGCCCCCGGCAGATCCCACCAGGCTTGACACTACTGCCGTTGCAGTTAAAAAAGCCTTTGAGATGGCCGGTGTTACCAAAGATGACATTGCCACTGTTGAATGTCATGATTGTTTTACCATTGCCGGGATTATGTCAATTGAGGCAATAGGGTTTGCAGAGCATGGCAAGGGGCCTGAATTTGTAATTGAGGGTAACACATCGCGTTCCGGCAAGGTTCCTTTCAACACCACCGGTGGCCTTGTGGGCTGGGGCCATCCGACAGGAGCAACAGGTGTTCATCAGGCTGTAACAATATGGGAGCAACTTACTGGAAAGGCAGGCGATGCACAGATCAACATTCCAGCTGACAGGCCATACGGACTTTCAGTGAATATGGGTGGGGATGACAAAACCCTTGTGGCTATTGTTTATAAGAAGGCATGACAGGGTTTCATTGTATCGACTAGTGACATCAAATTTAAAAAAGTATGTCATCACCGGTTATAGAAATCACCTCAACCCCCGGTCCCTTCTCCTCCGAGGGAAGGGGAGAGCGTTGCGGTTCAGTGTGTTAATAAATTTTTTAACACCCTATCTCCTTTCGGAGAGGGGGGTTAGGGTGTTTTACCTTATAATTTGACAACATGAATCCCATTATAAAAATTTTCAACATCCGCTACCCGATCATTCAGGGAGGAATGATATGGTGCAGCGGCTGGCGGCTGGCATCTGCCGTAAGTAATGCCGGAGGTCTCGGCCTTATTGGCTCAGGCTCCATGAACCCTTCATTATTAAGGGAGCATATACACAAGTGCAAAGAGGCCACTGACAAACCCTTTGGGGTCAATATACCTCTCATATTCGATCATTCTGAGGAGTTTATTAAGATATGCGTGGAAGAGAATGTCGCTGCTGTGTTTACCTCAGCCGGAAATCCGGTGAGGTGGACTCCACTTCTGAAGGAGAATGGAATCAGGGTGGCTCACGTGGTTGCAAATTCGAAAGGGGCTGCCAAATGTGCCGAAGCCGGAGTTGATGCCATTGTTGCCGAAGGGTTTGAAGCAGGAGGACACAATGGCAAGGAGGAAACAACAACCATGGTGCTGATTCCCACTGTAAGGAAGATTACCGACATGCCGCTGATAGCAGCAGGAGGTATCGGATCAGGAAGAGCAATGCTTGCAGCTATGGCACTTGGAGCCGACGGTGTTCAGATAGGAAGCCGTTTTGCTGCATCTCAGGAATCATCAGCACATCAGTTTTTCAAACAAAAAATTGTTGAAGCCCGTGAGGGAAACACCTTGCTGATGATGAGAAAACTTATCCCGGTGAGACTCCTTAACAATGAATTCGCCCAGAGAATCCTTTCTTTGGAACTCCATGGCGCATCAAAAGAGGAATTGCTTGAAGTGCTTGGCAGAGGAAGAGCAGCTCTGGGTATGTTTGAAGGAGATACCGTTGAAGGTGAACTCGAGATAGGGCAGGTTTCAGGTTTGATAGATGAAATCAAGCCCTCATCACAGATTATGAGGGAAATCATTGAAGAGTTTGAAGCTACGAAACAAAGCCTTTGTAAACAAAGTGACTGAAATCTTCTCCATGATACCCAAAGCACTGTAAGGGGTTTTAAATTAGTATATTAGCAAATTTTTATAATGACCGGAACTATAAAGATACGGGGTAAGGAGATTTTTTATCAGATAATAAACCAGGAGAGGAGAGAGGACTTTAAACCATTTCTTGTTTTTCTGCATGAAGGACTTGGCAGTATTGAGCAGTGGCGCGATTTTCCTCAGATCATTGCAACGGCATGCGGGTTGCCTGCATTGATTTACGATAGATACGGATACGGCAAGTCGGAAGTCAAACCGGAACCTAATGATGAGTACTATATGCACAGGGAGGCCTCGGAATTTCTACCTGAACTGCTTGACAAACTTGGGATTACCGGACAAATTATCCCTGTTGGCCACAGCGACGGAGGCACAATCGCATTATTGTTTGCAGCGTTTTTCCCTGAAAGAGCCCTTGCAGTCATATCAGAATGTGATCACGTGTTGTGCGAAGATATCACCATCGATGGGGTCAGAGGGGTTGTAAATGATTATCAGAAAGGAAAGCTGAAAAAGCTATTATCAGCATATCACGGTGAAAAAACCGACACGTTGTTTAAAAGCTGGACAGGTTTGTGGTTGTCTGACAAAGCATTGATATGGAATATACTGCACGAGCTTCCAAAGATAAAATCTCCGGTTCTTAACATTCAGGGTGTTAACGATAACTACGGGTCGGTTGAACAGATGAAAGCAAAACTGGATCATTGTGGTGGCCATGTTCAGATTAACCTACTGCCAGATTGCGGCCATGTGCCTCATTATGAGAGAAAGGAGATTGTCGGCAACCTGATGAAAGAGTTCATAAATAGGGTTTTATAAAGAATTATGTTGATTTTCATTATTGAATAGCAAAAAAATGGCTCTTACAAGGAAAACTTTTTTAGGTTTGTAAGATGAAACCGGAAAGAATAAAAACCATTAATAACTAAAACAAGAATATCATGAATTTCGAATTTACCGAAGAACAGCTAATGATTCAGCAGGCTGCCAGAGATTTCGCAGAGCGCGAACTGCTGCCTGACATCATTGAACGGGATGCCAATTCCAGGTTCCCGGCAGAACAGGTCAAGAAACTTGCTGAGTTGGGATTTCTTGGGATGATGACAGATCCCAAATACGATGGCGGTGGAATGGATACCATATCTTATGTGTTGGCCATGGAGGAGGTATCCAAGATTGATTCATCCACGGCTGTTATTATGTCGGTGTGTAACTCTCTCGTCAACTGGGGATTGGAAACCTATGGAACCGAAGAACAGAAGGAAAAGTACCTGAAGCCTCTGGCAAGGGGCGAAAAGATCGGAGCTTTTCTGTTATCAGAGCCTGAGGCAGGTTCGGATGCTACCAAACAACGTACAACTGCTGTTGACATGGGAGATCATTACATCATCAACGGCACTAAAAACTGGATCACCAACGCAAACTGCGCTTCAGTATATCTGGTAATTGCACATACAAATCCCGAAAAGGGGCACAAGGGTATCAACGCATTCATCGTTGAAAAAAATTCGCCGGGCATCTCACTGGGACCACATGAAGACAAAATGGGTATGAGAAGTTCCGACACTCATTCGGTGATGTTCACTGATGTAAAGGTTCCAAAGGAGAACAGGATTGGAGAAGACGGATTTGGATTCACCTTTGCCATGAAAACCCTTGATGGAGGCAGGATAGGAATCGCTGCTCAGGCACTTGGAATAGCTTCAGGAGCTATGGAGAGGGCAATACAGTATTCGAAAGAGAGAAAAGCATTCGGCACCGAAATTTGCAACCATCAGGCTGTTGCGTTCAAGCTTGCCGATATGGCTGTGAAGGTTGAAAATGCCAGAAATCTGTGCCTCAAGGCTGCATGGCTTAAAGACACCAAACAACCTTACGGTATTATGAGCGCCTACGCAAAACAGTATTGCGCCGATATCGCCATGGAGGTAACCACAGAAGCGGTACAGATACATGGTGGATACGGCTACGTTAAGGAGTATCATGTTGAAAGGCTGATGCGAGAAGCCAAGCTGACCCAGATTTACGAAGGCACGTCGGAAATACAGAAAATTGTGATTTCCCGTTCTTTGCTGAAATAAGTGTTAACAAATAAAAAAGAAAGTATGAAAATACTGGTTTGTATAAGTGACGTTCCCGATACTACAACCAAGATAAGGTTTAAAGAAGATGATAAAGCTCTCGACAGCACAGGTGTTCAATGGATAATCAATCCCTGGGATGAACTTGCACTTACCCGTGCCCTTGAGATCAAAGAGGCTTCAGGAGGTACTGTTGAGATGGTATCGGTTGCAAACGTGGGCACTGTTCAGTCAGAGCCTACTATCAGAAAAGCTCTTGCAGTGGGCGCCGACAATGCTTTCAGGGTTGATGCACAACCGAAGGATGCATGGTTTGTTGCCAGGCAACTCGCAGAGATAATAAAGACAGAAAATTATGATATTGTGCTGGTAGGACGTGATTCATCAGATTATAACGGATCTTCTGTGGGAGGTATGCTTGCTGAGCTTACAGGTTACAATTCGCTCTCCTCCGTTTCGTCATTAGCCCTTGAAAACGATAAGATAAAAGCAAACAGGGAGATTGACGGCGGAACGGAAACAATTATGGCTGAACTGCCTTTTCTGGCAATTGTGCAGAAAGGGATAGCCATTGAGCCCAGGATCCCTGCTATGAGAGGAATTATGATGGCCCGTACCAAACCGCTAAATGTAATGCCTCCGGCTGAGGCGGCACCATTTACGGAAGATATCGGCTTCGAGTTGCCCAAACCAAAAGGTGCCTGCAGGAAATTCGGCGCCGATGATGTAAAAGATCTTGTAGATGTCCTGCACAATGAAGCAAAACTTATTTAACCTCTTAATCATCGAAAAATGGCAATACTGGTATATACAGAAAACAGGGATGGAATATTTAAAAAAGCATCATTTGAGTTGCTCAGTTATGCAAAAGAGATCGCCCAAGCACATAAGACGGATGTTGTAGCCGTTTCAATTGGAAATGTTGACAACTCTGAACTGGCTAAACTTGGAAATTATGGCGCAGGCAGGGTGCTTAATGCCAACAGCGATAATTTCGCGGTTTTAGACAACAAACTGTTTACAGAAATTATAGCTGCTGCTGTAGAAAAAGAAAATGCAGATCTCGTGATCATGCCTGGCAGTATCACAGGTGCAGCACTTGCGCCCCGTGTTGCAGCAAGGCTTAAAGCAGGGTTGGTAACAGGTGTGGTGGCTCTTCCCGTAACATTCGATCCTTTTGTTGTGAAAAAACTCGTTTTCACCGGAAAAGCGTATTCCCATGTGAAGGTGAATACCACAATAAAGGTTCTGACACTATCGCAAAATTCATTCGGTGTTGCAGAACCGGAGACCGATGCTGCATCAATTGAAGACTTTCATCCTGCTTTAGACAATGCAACAACAAAAATGGAAGTTTTGGAAGTAAACAAAACCACAGGCAAACTGCTTCTTACCGATGCAGAGATTGTTGTTTCGGGTGGACGTGGCATGAAGTCGGCTGAAAATTTCAGTCTGATTGAAGAGCTGGCAGAGTTACTTGGCGCTGCAACTGCATGTTCAAGACCGGTTTCTGACGAAGGATGGAGACCACACAGCGAACATGTCGGGCAAACGGGAAAGATTATTGCCCCTACCCTTTATATTGCATGCGGCATTTCTGGTGCCATTCAGCATGTTGGGGGCATTTCATCCTCGAAATTTATCGTTGCCATAAACAACGATAAGGATGCACCAATCTTCGACGTTGCCGATTATGGCATCGTTGGGGATTTCAAAACCGTGCTGCCTGAGTTCATAGCTTCAATAAAAGCGGTTAAGGCGGGGTGAGCGGTCTTGTTTTCATGATCCTAACAACATGGTTACAAATGAGAATTTCGTCAACCTGAAATAGTCAGGATGTGTTTGCAGCAGTGTTTTGTAAATTTGCTTTCTCATCAATAATCCTTTACGCAACGCACAGAAAAACCGTTGCTCACACCGTTGGAGTCCCTTTTTACCTTGCCGTAAACGGAGTACAGTTCCCTTTCATAGGCGGCAGAGGATGAGACCCACGAAGACGACCACCAATAGCCGAGGTCTCCAATGAGGCCGAAATAGCCATTGTAGGTGCTGCGGTAGCCTCCCGGAAGAGCAGTAAAACCACTGGTATTGTTTGCGCCGGTGTTGGGACTGTTCCAGTGAGCCGTCCCTGTTTCCTTTAAAGATCCGCCGGCAACACCATCTCCGCCAAGAAAGTCTGTAAGGATAGTCCACTCTGTATCCGTTGGCACATGCCAGCCTGTCGGGCATAAACCGTTTGTGTTATAAACCGCATAAAAGTTGTACAATGCTCCATAAACAGAACCATACGTGCTGGAGTCATTATTGTACCAGCAATAAGCTGGCGTTGATAGATTCCAAGTAGAACTATCAGTAACGTTAGGAATACCAGTGCCATTTTTGTATTTGGTCGTCTTCAGGTTCTCTGCCATCCAGGTCTGGGTGCCAATGGTCACCACGGGATAGTGGTTGCCGTCGCCGTCAGTACAAGCGATGAAATCAAAATCCACATTCTGGTTCTGGGTAGGCAGTAAAGTAATTACCCTTGAGAAATTCCCTGAAATGCCCTTAAACAACAACATCTCTCCGGCATTGTACTGCATCTGGATGATACCGGTTGTAGAAGCCGTTTTGGCCTGATGAAGCGTTTTTGGAGTTATCCCCATATATTCCATGAAAGGTACTCCTTCCGTAATACCGATTGAAATCATTCGCTCCGAATAACCCCCGGCAGGTGTGTTCACCTTCAGCGCATATGCACCGGATTTCAATCCTCCAAGATAATAAGAATGATTCCCCTCCAGGAGATACTCATCCTTTCGCAACAGTAGTTTCCCTTTTGCATCAAATAGCTCAATGTGCACATCTCCCGGCTGTTTGTTGTAAAACTCTACCCTGCAGGTATTTTCCGCAGGGTTTGGATAAATCAGGATTTCACCCCTGGTCTTAAAGAGATCAGAAATTCCGATGTTGGTCACCAGTTCAAGGATATCTGTTCCGGCGAGGGTAAGTGTGGTACCTTGCGTGAGGTTCTGCACCTCCACGGTTGTAATTGTATTGCTTAATCCGGAACCTGTGAAAGTGATCTGGAAAGGTTGTCCAGACATTTGCATAAATAAAAATACCAATAATGGCAGTAATAAACTTTTCATTGCGGGTGAATTTGGCAGATTTTATGAACAGAAAACTCAGACAGATTACAAATATACATTATTTAAAAACAAAGTGTTTTCGAAAGATTACAAATTAAAATCTGAGGATTGATGGTATGTTTTTTAGCCCTTATTTGTAACAAACCTTACAATATAAGAACCAAACGTCTCAGTGCATTTCCTTAGGAGTCATGATTATCATGGCTATTCATTCAGAGATAAACTATTAACTATTCCTCCAGCTCTTTCCCACAATTAAAAAATCATTATCTTGCGTTGATTTTACCATAATAAGATGATGAAGCTTCGAATACTTACCGTTGTACTGATCCTGTGCGCCTTTCATACTGAAAACGCTCATTCACAGGCACTGAAAAGTGACACTATCAACGTATTGAACTATTCCATCGACCTGGATCTGCGTTACCTGTCGCATAAAAAACTATATGCCTCCACCGAAATCACTATTACACCACGGATGGCTTCCGTCAGCAGCTTCTCGCTCGACTTACGCAAGCTTTCAGTCGACTCAGTGTTTCTCAACGGCAACATCCATCCGGGCTACTCATATAACGATACTGTTCTGAGAATAATCCTTTCAACCCCTTTTGCGTCGTCCGATACGTTTGTGCTGAAGGTTGTGTATCATGGCGAGCCACTTATTGAACCTTATAATTGGGGTGGTTTCCATTTTCTGGCCGACAGCTCCCTGGCCTTCAACCTTGGTGTTGCCTTCGATGATTATCCGCATAACTACGGCAGGATATGGTTTCCATGTCTGGATGATTTCATCGACAGGGCTACCTATGATATATTTGTCCGGACAAAAAGTTCTCACAAGGCCGTTTGCGGCGGAATGCTTGAGGGAACAGTTACTCACCCCGACAGCAGCATTACCTGGCACTGGAGACTCGACCAGCCTATCCCCACCTACCTGGCATCGGTCGCCGTTGGTGATTTGGTTATAGTACAGGGAGAGTATCCCGGCATTAACGATACAATACCTACAATGATCTATGTAAGGCCGGCTGACTCACTGAAGGCTGTTAACTCCTTTTCGAACCTGATTGCAATGATGTCTGTTTTTGAATCGAGATACGGTTCGTACCGATGGCCAAGGGTTGGATACACTGGTACTACCATTGGTGCAATGGAACACGCAACAAATATTGCCATGCCAAGAAATCTTATCACCGGTAACAACAGCTACGACTGGCTTATAGCACACGAACTGTCGCACAGTTGGTTTGGCAACCTGGTAACCTGTTCCTCGGCAGAGGATATGTGGATTAATGAGGGATGGGCCAGATTCAGTGAGTCGGTTTACTTCGAAGGGGTAAACGGATGGGAGGCTTACAAGGCCAACATTATGGATCTTCAGAAGAATGTCCTCAACTATGCCCACACAGGGTCATCCGGAGGTGACGGATCCTGGTTGCCACTTTATCCTGTTCCACAAACACATACTTACGGCACTACCGTTTACGATAAAGGTGGGCTTATTGCCCACACCCTGAGAGGATACCTTGGCGATTCGGTATTTTTTGATGCAATAAAGGCTTTTCTCGGCCATTTCGCTTTCCAGCCGGTTTCTTCATATCAGATGAGAGATTTTCTGAGCCTCCATACCGGGGTCAACCTTACCCCATTCTTTGATGGCTGGGTGTTCACACCCGGATTCCCTCATTTCTCAATAGATTCAACAGTGTCTGTTCCTGTTGGTAATGAATGGGATATCACGGTATATGTGAAACAGAAGATGTTCGGCAGAACCACCTATACAAATCAAAACCTTGCGGAGATTGGTTTTTACGATCAGTCATTAAACGGAGAGATTCGCAGACTTCAGTTTTCGGGGGCAACCGGTAACCAGACCTTCAGGTTACCTTTCAATCCGGTTCTTGTGCTTATGGATCCTGAAGACAGACTGGCTGATGCCATTACAGCAAAAACCGCTGTGATCAGCGCAACAGGTACCTATCAGCACCCAAACATGTTTTTCAGCCTGAGGTCAAACAGTCATGCGGATGATTTCATGATCCGTATCGAACATTGTTTCGTGCTTCCCGACTCCATGCCTCAACCGGTCAACGGCCTTACCCTTTCCCCGAACCGTTACTGGAAGATCTCCGGGGTGTTTTCACCAAACAATAACATCGACGGGCTGTTTAACTACTCCATAAGCAATCAGTTTGATAAGGCATTAATCACCAACACAACCGATTCCCTTATCATCATGTACCGCACCAATGCCGGAGAAACATGGCAGGGTATCCCTTTTACAAAATCGAGCAACCCTAACACCGGTGTTATTACAGTACCCGGCCTGCAACCAGGTGAGTACGTGCTGGCAAAGTGGGATAAAGACCACATCGGTGCTGAAAGTATGAAAGACACACCTGAAGGGAAGGTTGCTATATATCCTAATCCTGCTTCTCATAACATAATTATAAAGAACTCATTCAGAAGTTCAGTTGATATCAGGATTTACAATCTTCAGGGAACTTTGTTGAAATATCATCACCTTAATTTTCCTGATACATCATGTGAAATCCCGGTTTCTGATCTCAGCAGGGGATTATATATGATAGAGGTATCTGATAACCTTGGCAAAATCATCAGATCAGAAAAGATCACGATAAAAGGCAACAAATGAGCAGATTGCGTTTATTACCGGTGTTTACATTGATCGTATTTCATTCGCATACCGGTATTGGGCAGATTGTTTACAGAATTGGGCCTGAGCATGCAGATTGCCGGAATGCAATTGAGCTGTTTGACACGGTTTACGGTCCTACAACAGCTCCTTCGGGATGGGGTGGGATACTTGAATTTAACAGTCACCGTACCGATTTGTATTCATTCGAGACTGAACATAATACTGTTTGGTATCTTTTCGAAACAGACCGGTATTGTGATCTTCTACTGGATATCATTCCTGTTTCGGTAAGTGATGATTATGATTTCATTCTTTTTATGTATGAAGGGTCTGAAACGTGTGTTAAAATTGCCGAGCGAAAAATCAGACCTGTCCGAAGCTGTATTTCACGTAACGACACCACTATTAACAGCCACACAGGGTTATCGTATGAAGCGAAGGATGATTTTATCCATTCGGGCCCCGGGCCATCCTATTCACGGGCTCTCCCGGTAAAGCCTGGTGAGCGTTACCTCCTTGTTCTCGACAATGTCTATCCAAACGGAAGCGGTCATTATATCCATTTAAAATACAGAAACTGCAATGAGCCTCCGCCACCGGTTGCCGAAGAACGCTCAAACTTCCTTAGCCTATATGTACGTGACGCTTCAACATTTCAGATTATAAATGCTGAGATTACCCTTGTTAAAAGAGCAGTGGGACGCTCAACCGACCAGACTGAAACCTGGGATGACACGGGTAGCATTATTGTGAAACTTGATCCTCAAAGCACCTATCAGATTGTTGTAAAAGCACCCGGATACTTTCAGTTCACAGACCAGGTAAAAACCGGTTCCGATTTCCAGACCTACCTGAAGACAGCCAATATGATAAGGATCGAAGAGGGGAAAAAGGTATCATTCAATAATATACTTTTCTTCGGTGGAAGTGACCAGTTTCTCCGTGAATCATATCCGATATTGGACGATATAATTCAAACCCTTAAGGATCAAGCCGAAATAGAGGTTGAGATTATTGGACATGTTAATGAACCACACAATTTCAGAAGTGGTAATACGGTTGTCCAGAATCAGGCTCTTTCTGAGCGAAGGGCACAGGCTGTGTATAATTATCTTATAAGAAAAGGGATTGATGCATCCAGGTTATCATGGTCAGGGAAAGGGAACAGTGAAATGATATATCCTTACGCAAACACAGAAGAGCAGATGCAGGCAAACAGAAGGGTGGAGCTTCTTATAAAGAAAACCGGGCAGTAACAGGATTGTTAACGGTTACTGCCCGGCAATAAATTACAAAACCTCAGCCTTGCTCTTTGCTGATATTACCTTATTTTACAACCACAACCAGATATTTGGATGTACGCCAGAAATTATTGTGGTCAACAATCTCCAACCTTTCAACGCTTCTGTCACCAACAAGATTATAGCTGTTTGTAGGATGAATGGTAATAATACGGGCTGATTTCTGATTTATGGGAATAGAGGTGACTTTCCGGATATCGATCTCCGTAAAGTGCTGCTGCCCGAAATCCTTTGAAATGGAGCGCGTTCTGCCGATTCCAACAAAACCACCTTCACGTGTGATAATACCTTTTTCGCGCAACTCCCTTTCGGTTCCTATAACATACCATGCCCGGTTCAGTTCCATGTCCTGTTTTGAAAGAACCTCTGATTTTGACGCCAGGTCTGATGAAATTGACTGAATCTGTACTGCCAGGTTTTTCAATTCAACGTTTTTTTCTGCGAGCTGATTGGTAAGAGTAAGAATTTCAGCATCTTTTTCCTCAATAGTCTTTGTAAGGAAAGCAACTGTCTTCTCAAACTCTTTGATTTTCAAATCAGAGGAATTCACCCTCTTTTTGAGCGATGCAATCGTTTGCTTATTCTTTTCCATTAACTCTGCAATCAGGGTAAGATCCTGTGCAATACCTTGCTTGGCATCCAGGGAAAGGTCTCCGGTACCCGACTTCCGTATCAAACTCTCCTTCTCTTTAATTAATGCAAGATTCTCCTCAATCTCGTTATACGAAGCAAAAAGTGAATTGAGAGTTGAATCTTTCGCATTGTACTCAGCACGAAGTCTCTCGTTTTCAAGTTGCAAAGTGCTTGCCTGCTCTTCAGCCTCCTTGTTTTTACACCCTGCCAGAATCATAATTCCTAAAAGAACAAAAAATAAACTTCTCACAGTTTTCATTGGCTACTCAATTTTTAAGGTTTGTTTATTTATTAATACACTATGCATAACTATTAGATTATTCTAAAAATAATCCCGTGCAAATTTATGCTGAATTGTAAGATTTTCAAAGCACTAAATGCTAAATTATCTTAAAACAGCACCAAGTTTTTTATTCAGCATTTCAACCAGCCTCTTCATCACTGATTCAATTTCATGCTCTTCAAGGGTCTTTTCATGATCTCCCAAAACCATTCCAATGGCATACGACTTTTTTCCCTCAGGAAGGTTATCAGCTTCATATGCATCAAAAAGAATCACATCGCGAACAAGGTCAGGGGAAACAGATACCACAACATCAGCAATTGCTTTGAATGTTATATTTTTATCAATTACAAAAGAGAGGTCACGTCTTACATCAGGATACTTAGGCAAAGGTTTTACAACTGAAGTTTTCTTTTCGGATAAGCCTGCCAGCTTAGGGAAATCGATCTCAGCATACCATACATTCTGTTTTAGCCCCATTTTTCTGAGGAGCTTATCATTGACCCTTCCAATGAATGCTATTGCGGAGCCTTCATGGCCACACTCAATCCCTTCGTAATAATGTTCATTTGCATAATTGCACGGCTGGTAGCTCAAGACACTGCACCCTGCAAAACCTGAAATTTTTTCAATTACAGCTTTTACATCGTAATAACCGGTGTCGGATTGTTTGTGATACCATGATTCGGCAGTAGTCTGTCCTGTAAACACCATAGCCAGAACGTGTTTCTCCGAATACTTATCAGTTACAGGAGCATCATTGCCGGCTTCTGTGTTTTGAAGATAAACTGTTCCAAACTCAAAAATATTTAAACTGTAAATCCTGCGGTTGATATTGTATCTGGCATTTTCCAGAAGGCCAAACAGCAGGGTGGTTCGCATTGCATTCAGATCCTGGCTTAGGGGGTTGAGAATTCTCACCTGGGAAAATCCAGCCGTTTTATATGCATCTTTGATTTTGTTAAACTCAGAAGCAGTTATGGAGTTATTCCACACTTCAAAAAATCCGTTATCAACAAGATAAGCCGAAATCCTTTCCCTGAGCAAGGCATCTGGTCTTGCCTTAAAAACAGGAAATGAAACAGGTATTGATTCAGGAATCTCTATATTGTTCATTCCGTAAATCCTCATCACCTCTTCAATCACATCTATTTCCCTGGTAACATCAGCTCTGTATGTCGGTACTGAAAGTGTCAATCCATCGGCTTTTTTATCTTTTATTTTGAAGTCAAGCAATTTCAGTATTCTGATAAGTTCATCCGTGCCGATTGTTTTACCCGTTAATATCCGGAGCCGATCGAACCTGAGGAAAACCTCCATTACCGGAGGTGTGATACTAAACTCTCCGTTGTCGGTCATTTCAGAGCACACTTTTGCTCCCGCTGTTTCAGTCAGAAGCGACACTGCCCTTTGAAGAGCAAAAATTGTTATCTGAGGGTCAGCACCCCTTTCAAACCTGAATGAAGCATCTGTATTAAAACCATGTCTCCGTGCAGACCTTCTGACAGATACGGGATCGAACCAGGCGCTTTCCAGGAATACTCTTCTTGTTTCTTCAGTAACTCCAGACCCAAGTCCTCCATAAATTCCTGCAATACATAAAGGCTTTACCCTGTCGCAAATCATAAGGTCGTTTCCTGAAAGCTTATGCTCAACACCATCCAGAGTAATAAAAGGTGTCCCTTCCGGCAGGTTACCCACCACAACATAGCCTCCTGAAATCCGGTCATAATCGAATGCATGAAGTGGGTGGCCTGTCTCGTGAAGCACATAGTTTGTAACATCTACAACATTATTATGCGGTTTTATTCCTATGGCTTCCAGTCGGTTCTTCAGCCAGACAGGCGAAGGGCCGACATTTACATCTGTAAGGACAATTCCGGTATATCTCTTACATGCGCTGGTATTCAGTATCTGAACCGATACAGGAAGTTTTGATTCAGCAATCAAATGTTTTTCAATTCGAGGTTCAGTAAGAATAACGTCTTTATCATTCATCAGAGACAGACGTGCGGCCAGGTCACGTGCAACACCGAAGTGTGACATAGCATCTGTACGGTTCGGTGTAAGGCCTATTTCAAAAATTGTATCTGTATAAACACCAAAATGCTCTGATAATGGTAATCCGGGTTCAACAGCAGGATCGAGAACTATTATACCATCATGATCAGAGCCTAACCCAAGTTCATCCTGAGCACATATCATACCTTCTGAAACCACTCCACGGATATTTGCTGCACGTATTATCAATGCCTCATCCTTACCATAGGGAAATATTTCTGCGTTGATGCACGCTACTGCTACATTCTGGCCTGCCGAAACATTAGGGGCTCCGCAAACTACTGTCAGCAATTCCGGTTTCCCGATATCAACAGTGCATACCTTCAGTTTAGAAGCATCAGGATGATTGATGCATGCAATAATTTGGCCTGTAACAACACCCTTCAACCCACCACGGATGCTTTCGTATTGGGTAACCGACTCCGTTTCAAGACCTGTTGATGTTAGTATCTCTGCCACCTGTTCAGGAGAAAGGTCAGTTTTTATATAATCTTTAAGCCAATTGTATGAAATTTTCATCGGATAGAATATTGATGCAAAAATAGTTGAAGTTTTTGTATTAATTCAAGAAGAGGGGAAGATAGTTCGGGGTTCTTTGTCTCGCCTGCGGCGAGACGTTCAGGGTTCTTTGTTCCTTGTCTCGCCTGCGGCGAGACGTTCAGGGTTCAGTGTTCCTTGTCTCGCCTGCGGCGAGACGTTCAGGGTTCAGTGTTCTTTGTCTCGCTTGCGGCGAGACGTTCAGGGTTCAGGAACGCGAGCGAAGCGAGCCGAACGCACAAGCATCCTACGGCAACCCTTCGGCTTCTCTCAGGGCATGACCAAGGAACCGTGAGGGCATTAAACCCGAAACGTGCGCGCGTCAGCGAGCACTAAGAATCCTTCTAGCCTGACAAAAAACTAATCGGAAAAATACCTTTGGAAACCAAGGTATAAAAGACTACTTTTGTCAACAATCAAAAAACAAATGTAGCAATGACTGACCTCGGAAGACACATTCTGGTTGAATTTACACACTGCAACCCTGAGGCACTCAACGATGTTATCCTTATCGAAAAAGGGATGGTTGATGCAGCAACCAAGGCAGGTGCAACAGTGATAAACAGCACTTTTCACCATTTCTCACCCTTTGGGGTATCGGGTGTAGTGGTGATTCAGGAAAGCCATCTGGCTATTCACACCTGGCCTGAATACAGATACGCAGCAGTAGATCTTTTCACTTGCGGTGATGATGTAAATCCATGGATATCTTTTGATTACCTCAAAGAGGTTCTTCAATCCAATTCCTACGGAGCACTCGAAATGCGCCGAGGCAACATCAATCTGCTCGAAAAGATTGAGTTTGACCTGAGAACAATGCGTGAAGAGGCAAAGAGGCATTCCAATCCCGGTATGTATAACAGGAATTTATGGTTCACAGACAAGGATGACAACCAGGCCTTAAGCCTCAGGCATACAGGCAATTTACTTTTCGACCGCAAGTCTCCTTACCAGCATGTGAGGGTACTTGAGTCATATGCCTACGGTAAAATGCTTACCATTGATAATATGGTAATGTGTACCGAACGTGACGAATGTCATTATCATGAGATGATAACCCATCCTGCTATACTTACTCATGGCAAAGTGAGAGATGCCCTGGTGATAGGAGGAGGTGACGGAGGCACCATCAGGGAGATCCTGAAGCACAAAGATGTCGAAAAGGTAACCCTTGTTGAGATTGACGAGGCAGTGGTTGAAGCATCAAAAGCACACCTCCCCTATGTTAGTTGTGCTTTTGATGACCCCAGGCTGGAACTCATGATTGATGACGGAATTGAATTTGTAATAAATCAACCTGACGAAAGTTATGACCTTGTGGTAATTGACGGTAGTGATCCTGTAGGACCTGCTGAAGGATTGTTTTCACGGTCATTTTATGAGAATTGCTATCGGATTTTAAGACGTAACGGTATAATGTCGGGGCAGACCGAATCACCTTTGTTTAACGAGAAGGTATTCGCCGAGATAAATCTATTGCTTAAGGAGATATTCGGCCAGGATCGTGTTGATACATTAATCTACTCTCAGCCTACCTATCCCTCCGGAACCTGGAGCATGATGCTTTGCCGCAGATACTGCCCTTCGCCTCTTCAGGTTAAAAAAGAGGATATTATGATATTTACCGGCAACCATGAACTTGGATATTACAATGAAAATATCCATTTTGCCGTGTTTGCATTGCCCAACTTTGTAAAAAAACTGTTGCATGAATGACGGCAGCAATTTCGATGCAGGGGAAGCAGGTGTTTTCAACGGCAACTATTTTGGGTTTCCGTGGAATGCGGACGAATCAGAAATAATAATTCTGAATGTTCCCTGGGACGCTACCACATCATACCGCAGAGGCACCTCCAAAGGGCCCGAGGCGATGATAAAGGCATCAACCCAGCTCGATTTTTACAGCTTCGACAATCCGGGAGCCACGCTTATAAGATGTGGCACCGACACATCCCTTCACAACGATGTAACAATTATAAACCGTGAAGCCTCTCTTATCTCAGCGCATGTTATTTCATCCCTCGAAAGCGGGGCAAACAATACAGATCCGAGCATACAATCTCAAACCTATGCAGTTAATGAGTTTTCCCTGCGTCTTGAAGAACTCGTTAAATTACGATGCAACCATTGGCTGCAGAAAGGCAAAAAGATCATTTTAGCAGGTGGTGAACATAGTGTTCCAATAGGATATTTACAATCTCTTGCCGGATATCATCCTTCATTCGGAATCCTGCAGATCGACGCTCATGCAGACCTCAGGGAATCTTATGAAGGATTTGTCCATTCTCATGCTAGTATCATGTTCAATGCATTGGAAATTAGAGCAGTAAAAAAAATTGTTCAGGTTGGAGTAAGAGATGTCTCGATTTCTGAGGTTGAGCTCTCCGGAAAAGATCACCGTATAAAAATGATATCCGACCACGACATCAACTCCCATCTGTTCTGCGGAGGCAATTGGTTCACCAAATGCAGGGAAATAGTATCTCATCTTCCCGACAAGGTATATATCTCGTTTGATATTGATGGGTTATCGCCCGTTTATTGTCCAAACACCGGCACACCGGTACCAGGGGGGCTCACTCCTGACTCTGCAATTTATCTGATAAGGATGATTGCGGAGAGTGGGCGCGAAATCATTGGTACAGACCTCTGCGAAGTTGCACCGGGCAGAGATGAGTGGGATGCCTCAGTCGGAGCAAGACTACTTTACAGGATGGCTGTGCTGATACAACATTCGGGTCATCCAACCACAGCATAAACAGCCTCTTCTCTGAATTTTGCCCTGAGGGTCTGCTTAAGCAGTTGATTATCCGGGTGATTCAGGGAATTATCCTTTTCCAGGATTTTCGTTGCTACATCACGGGCATGTTTCAGGATTTTTTCATCTTTTGAGAGATCTGCAATTTTGAGGTCGGGCAGTCCACTTTGTCTGGTGCCCTGCAGGTCACCGGGGCCCCGCAGCGAAAGGTCAACATCTGCTATCACAAACCCATCGTTGCTGTTAACCATCGTAGCTATTCGTTTGCGGGCATCAGCCGAAAGCTTGTCGTTTGACATGAGTATGCAGAACGACTGGTCGGCTCCACGCCCTACTCTGCCACGGAGCTGATGAAGTTGCGACAGCCCGAAACGTTCAGCACTTTCAATAACCATAACGGATGCATTCGGAACATCAACACCAACCTCAATAACTGTAGTTGAAACCATAATTTGTGTTTCGCCTCTTACAAAACGATCCATCTCAAAATCCTTATCATCAGGATTCATTTTCCCATGAACCATGCTAACGGCATAATCCGGTAATGGGAAAGCACGTGAAATACTCTCGAATCCGTCCATAAGATCTTTGAGATCAAGCTTTTCAGACTCCTCAATCAAAGGATAAACAAAATACACCTGCCTTCCGAGTGCAATCTGCTGTTTAACGAAATCAAAAACCGCATTTCTTCTTGTATCGTTGCCATGAACAGTTTTTACAGGCTTCCTTCCCGGTGGTAATTCATCAATAACTGAAAGATCAAGATCACCGTATAATGTCATTGCGAGTGTTCTGGGAATAGGAGTGGCAGTCATAACAAGGATATGCGGAGGCCGGTTGTTTTTATTCCAGAGCCGGGCACGTTGTTCTACACCAAATCTATGCTGCTCATCAATTACCGCAAGACCCAGATTGGTAAAAACCACCTTATCCTCAATTAATGCATGTGTACCAATAAGGATATTTATTTCACCACCGGCAAGATCTGCAAGAAGTTTTTTCCTGGCAGCAGGTTTTATAGAACCGGTAAGCAGTTCTACCCTTAAATTTAAACCTCTGACAAATTGCGAGATCGTCTTATAATGCTGATTTGCGAGTATTTCCGTTGGCGCCATAATTGCTGCCTGGTATCCGTTATCAATTGCAATTAGGGCAGACAGAAGAGCCACAAGTGTTTTACCACTGCCTACATCACCCTGTAACAAACGATTCATTTGTCTGCCTGAACCCATATCAGTCCTTATCTCCCTGACCACTTTTTTCTGAGCTGCCGTAAGTTCAAACGGGAGGTGTTTGTGATAAAAATCGTTGAAATACTCCCCTACCCTGGCAAAACGAAATCCCTGCACCTGCCTGTATCTGTTATGTTTCAGCGAAAGCAAATGTAACTGAATGAGCAGCAACTCCTCATATTTCAGCCTGAACCTCGCCTTACGAAGAACTACTTCTGTAAGAGGGAAATGGACATTAGCAAGAGCATCATCATAAGAAATGAGGTTAAGATTTCTGGTAAGCCATCCGGGCAGAGTTTCAGGGATATATCTTGCTGGTTGTTGTAAAAGGCTTTTAATGATTCTGGCAACACCACGGCTATCAAGCCCTTTGGATTTCATCTTTTCGGTGGTGTTATAAAGGGGCCTGAACTTATCACGTGGTTCGTCAGCAAATTCGGATCTCAATTCCACTTCGGGATGGGGAAGTGTAAATCTGTTATTGAACATAGATGTTCGACCGAAAACAACATATTCGCGGCCTGGTTCAAGTTTTTCTGAAATCCATCTGAATCCCTGGAACCATATAAGTTCTATTGTTCCTGTTCCATCCTGGAATAAAGCTGTAAGGCGTGATCTCCTTTTTTCCCCCTGCACCTGGACAGCAACAATTCTTCCTGCCAACTGCACAAAAATACCATCTCCTTCAATGGAGTCAACAGAATGAAATTTGCTTCTGTCAATATATCTGTAAGGGAAGTGATTCAGGAGATCTCCGAAGGTGTATATCCCCAGCTCCTTTTTCAGGAGTTCACCTTTGGCGGGTCCCACACCTTTAGCATATTCGATGGGCTGGTCCAGGAAACGGGTTTTCATTCTTATGTTGAAAGTTTGAATGGATAAAGATAAAAAAAAAGAGGGTGTATCAAAAGAGTCGCCCTCATTTTTTCTGCCCATACAGATAATAATCTGGCTGCTTTGTGATTATCAAAAAAAAGGAGGGTGGCATTTAATGCACCCTCCTTTTATATGATTCAAGCATTTATTAATACTCCCAAAGATCCATTTCGTACTGCTGGTAATCCCTTTTTATCTTGTCAGCTTCAAGGAGCGCATCGAGGCCAAGTTTGTACTCCCTGATATAACGATCGTAGACGTTGTCAGTTTTTATCACTCTGCCTGAAAAGACCCGTTTAAAGAAGAGATCGTCAAAGGTCATCCGCTCAGTGTCGTTAAACCTGTTAAACACTTCCGTTTTCACCAACAGGTTACGGGCATGGGGGAAGTAAACCCAGAACAACAGTTCATTCCCCTGGAGTATTCGTTCTCCGGTTTCAGGTTCTGTTGTATATTTTTCCCTCAGTGGTGCCATTCCTATTATCCGTTTTTCGAGAACCGAATGTTTGTTGTCGAACACCCAGTCCTCGACGATCCAATATAACATTACGTCTGAAGGATCGAAATCTTTCTGGACAATAATTGTGGTATCATAATCAAGGTTATCCGGGTTTGGAACCGTAACAGTATCGTTAACAGTAAGCTTAACCTTCAGTTCTTCAACAGTATAAGGGAATTTAAAGTCTTCATCGCTGTATACAGTAAGTTGTCCTTCATTAACGGCAGCCTGCCACAGTGCAGACATAAGGCTCATTCTGTGTCTGATTGGTTTTGCCGGATAATAAAGAGGGTGGTTTATTTTTTCCCGGAGGTCGAGTTCCTGCCACACCCTTTTTGCCCACATCACATCCGCTTCACGGAGGTAAGGATAAGGAATAGGTAAACGATTGAGGGCATTGCTGATATTCTCCTCTCCAGGGTTACCATCCTGCACTTTGGCCCATGCTCTTAGATGTATGGGGCTTTGTTGCTCCAGCACCTGAGCAGACAGGTTTACTGTAAGATAAAGTGCGATGAATACTGATGCAATAATTGCTTTCATGACAAATATTATATTAATTAGCTTAATTCAGTCTCTGGATGACACTGGGCAGGTTATAAATAACATCACCTGGTCCGCGTGCCTTAATCTCCTCAATAAATATTCTTTCACCTCTTGAAGCAGCCTGAACCTTGGCAAGTGCTGAAGCATCGAGCCTGTTTCCGCGTTGTGGCAATGTAGTAAGGATTCCACTTCTCTCCCTGATAACAAAGTTGAATGATATTACATTAAATGTAACTCCTTCGAAGAGGAACTCTTCTAGCATTGCTGTTACCTGAGGCATTGCAACTATACGTGATTTGTCGATCGCTCCGCTTTTCGATCCAGCAAACAATGGGGTTGGAGGGGGCACATTGCGTATACGATAAGGGAAGGTTCCCATATGTTGTGTTTTATCACCAATCCTTGCAGAAACGGTAATAACAGCATCACGCCCTGAAGCTGCGGGTCTCACAGTGTAATTACCGCCACCCTGTGAAACAAGTGTTCCACCTGTAAGTGATACACTTACATTACCTGATGAAACCCCCGGTACGGAAACAGATAACGGGTTGTCAAGATTACGATAAAATACATTCATCCTTGTTGCGGATACTGTTGCGGTAGGTCTGAACACACTATAGGAGGTGCTGAAATTGAATGGATCCTCCTGTTTTGTGACAGGGTTATATACAAAGATCTGTCCCTCCACTTTGTGATCTCCTTCAGGGCCTGATGGTGTACGAAAGACAACCTTGCCGGAATCTCCATTAACTGTTTGTCCATTAACAATAGCTTTAATCGAACTTTTTGTGTCCAGAGCAGCAACAAAAAGGGTTGCCTCATACTGGCTGCCTTGCGGAATCATCATTGAGACAGGTACAATAGCTGCATCTACTTTGTCGAATTTAAAACTCGCAAGGTCAATACCACTCATAAGCTTGGATACGATTTCAGCTTCCGCATTTCTTACATCTGCGATCATCTTGTTGAAAATAACCACATCGGCTGCAAGTACTGTGTGGTAGAAGGTGTTAAACTCCCATGACATTGTTTTCTTATATTGCTTGTTAAATGCAGGCTCATAATGAAACCCAAGGGTTGTCTGAGCTAACTGTGATGTGTCAAGCAATGCAAGCATATTATTCTTGTACTTTTCAATCTCCATCCTGAGCTTGTATGCTCTGCCTGTTTCAGGATTTGCCTGATTCGGGATCAACACAACGATTGGTTTATCGTAATTATCCTTCTTTTTTACATCATTAAGATTAATTTCATTTGCTTCCAACCATTTTTTATGATTTCTGTGACTATTATCGTCCATAACCCTCACTCCAAACTCAGTGTAGGCGAGAACATCAGTCATCAGATCTTTGATATACTGAACCATTTCATCTGAAAGCTCTTTGGCCATCTTGGCCTTTTCGTAGTAAGGTTTTACTTTCTCTTCCTGAGCTATCATTTGTCGTTCAAATTCAGAATAAAGCAGTGCATTTTTACTTTCGAATGTTTTGTTGGTTTGAACCAGTCCATCGTTTACTGTAACAAATGCCTTCAGAATGTCCTTGGATACATTCAGTGCCAACAGGGCCGTCAGCACCAAATACAACATCCCGATCATTTTCTGTCTTGGCGTTTCTTTATATCCGGCCATTGATTAATTTCTTTAACGTTATACAATTACAACTAATTTGTTTAGCCACGGACATTCATTGCGGCAAGCATATTTCCATAAACCTGGTTAAGGGCTTTTACATTCTCAGTAAGCTGAACAGCAGCCTGTTCATACTTCTGGGTATTGTCGATGGAATTATTCAGATACTGGATAAACTTATTAATACCCTCCTGCATTGAAGCAGAAGCATCCACCTGAGCCTGTGAACCCTGTAACTGCAATTCATAGATATTATTCAAAGTTGCCAGATTTTTAGCAATACGTTGAAGTTGATCGTTGTACTCTTTACCATCGATATCGCTGAAGTTCATGGCTTCCGCCGATTTCGAGATGGATTCTGTTGAGCTTCTGAGCACTGCCGAGGTTCTTGTATATGCATCAGAGAGATCCAGTACTGATGCACTGGCAGTTTCAAGATTGCTCACATACCCCTGGGTTGCAGCAGCAGCATCCGTAATGTTTGCGAGCTTGTTCGCATTCTGGCTGAGTTGCCGCATGCCTTCACCAAGGCTTTCAATCAGCTCCGGTTCTATCTTTGCTTGAACAAGCATGTTATCCAGAGCTTGAGTAAGTGATTTGGGCTCATCGTGCTTCTTGCCTTTAGCAACTGCCTTAGTTTCACCTTCGTGATACATACCTGCAAGTTCCGGATAAACAAGGCTCCAGTCGGGTTCAACGAAGGGAGGCTCAAAAGCAGAAAAGAAGAAAATGATTGACTCAGTACAAAGACCAATGATCAACATCGGTTCAGCGCCCGGATAGTGATTAATCTTAAACAAGGCGCCAAGAATAACGATTGAAGCACCCCAACCATAAAGTTTCGACATGAAGTTTTTAAACTTCTTGGTTCTTACCAAACTATTTAAACCCATAAGTTAATAAATTAATGATTAAACAATAATGTAAATTAGACTATCAGTTGACTTATAAATGTGTAATAAAAAGACTTTACCTAATATAAATATTACCTCTAGAAGGCTCTCCATTAATAGACTGCGGATGCATTTGGCCCGTCACCTATCATTCTTCCAAGATAAGTTTGCGCACACCTGAATCCGATAAAGCTTTTTGCTGTATCCTGAAATTCATATGTACGTGTTCCTGTCTGGAGGTAATAATGAATATCTTTCCATGATCCTCCCCTGATCACTTTTCTTTTTAAAGCAGGGGGGTCAGTATCTTTAGCTTCATAGCTGTAATCCATATTCAGGTCGTGTGCAAAAGTATAGGTAGACTCATCAAAAGCATTGCTGGTCCACTCCGATACATTTCCAGCCATGTCATAGAGTCCGAAATCGTTGGGTGCGAAATGTGCAACAATCAGAGTATGAGAGCCACCGTCATCAATGTAATTACCACGAAGGGGTTTGTAATTAGCGAGGAAACATCCATAATTGTTTCGAACATAAGGGCCACCCCACGGATATGCGCTCAGGTCAAGACCACCTCTGGCAGCATACTCCCATTCTGATTCTGTAGGCAGACGGAACTCGGCTTCAAACGGCCTGTCTCTGCCCATCAGATAGGTATCTCGCAACTGGGTGCGCCAGATAGTAAATGCACGTGCTTGTTTCCAGTTAACACCAACAACAGGATAGTGGTCATAAGAGGGATGCCAGAAATAATTCCTTGTCCAGGGTTCGTTGAACGAATAGGTGAAGTCTCGTACCCATGCAAGAGTGTCAGGATATACGTTAATTACATCCTTTTTGATAAAAACAGAACGGTCTCTCAGCCCCTGCTGTCTGTTTTCAAGTGCTGCAGCAGCACGGTAGTCGATCCAGTAATACTCGAAATTGAGTTTTCGTGTGTCAATCTGCTTTCTGCGGTAATAACGCTCGTGCTCCGGAAGAAACAGCTGATCGAGCGGATTTTCGTCATCTTCTCCACCATAACCTTCCCATTTGATGTCTTCATTCCAGTTGATGAGTTTAAATGGCATGGTCTGACCGTACTCTATAACATCCTTGGTCTTACGGTCAGTTTTATAATGGTATCCGTAAACCTCAGGCTCATCCATTTCTCCCAGAATGGTGTGGGCAAGGGAATCTCTTACCCAATAAACAAACTGGCGGTATTCATTATTGGTTATTTCGGTTTCGTCCAAATAGAACGACTGGACGGTAACCGTCCGCCCCGGAGCCAGATTTGAATAGGGTACATCCTGGTCACTGTTTCCCATTACAAAACTGCCCATGGGAATAAACAACATTCCAAAGGGGCGCTGATGGTAAAACTCCGGCCTGTCCTTAACCCCAACGAGCTGTCCGTTGCCGGAATTACTACAACTATAAACCAATGGAATAAGTGCCAGTAGGAAAAGTAACTTTTTCATCTTAGCAATTGTTTGATCAATCATATTCTGGTTGTTTTTATCTTCGTCTTTTTAACGGTATTTTTCGTTATTTGTTACGTGCAACATGGTTCTGTCTTGAATGATTTAAAGAGTTGGCAGATATCTTACATTTGAATAACCTGTGGGTATCCTTACTATGATAATCTTAAAGCAATAGTTTGCATAAATTTCATGTGAACCGCTACTTCTTCCGCTTCTTCCAAGTTTGGATGTGGTAATATCGTAGGAATACCCCAGCCTTAATGCATCAAGCCCTTTAGCAGTAAACGGAAACGCACCAACCATAAGGGCCACTGCATCAAATACCCTGTAGGAAATTCCACCCCACACCTGACTGTTATAAACCCCTATCACATTGGCATCAACCTGAAATGACCCCAGATCAGATTTAACCAGCAAATTCGGATTTAGCGACCAGTTTGTGCCAAGAAGCTCCATGAAGTAGCCTCCGGTAAGATAGTAGTGGCGGCGTAATTTGTACGGAGATGTGTCGGGAAGCACTTCTGTGAACTTTGATTCAAGGAGTTGAGATGCTGACAGTCCTACATAAAACTTATCAGGAACGTTGTAATACATTCCAAATGCAATATCCATAAGCATATCACCTACTTTGCCGGAGGACTTGAGCAAAGGGTCATTTGTAGGTCCACCAGATTCAATGGCATCATAAGGCCTGAACTGACTGAAATCAATAATTTTGTTAAGAAAACCAGTACTTATACCAGCAGACATTCTTCCGGGGCCAATATTGAACTTATAGGCATAATTTAACCTCAACTGCAGATTCTCTTCGAAACCAAGCTTATCTGTCATTATCATCAAACCAATACCACTGTTGAAATTTCTTTTGAAGAGTTTGTCTATTGGAGCGTCAATAGTAAAGATATTGGTTTGAGGAGAAACATTAACCGACTTTCCATCCTTGTCAACATCGGTAAAGCCAACCCACTGCTGCCTGGCAAGAACATTTATGCATATAGCTTCACGAACCCCAGCATAGCCGGGATTAAACGACATCTGGTTGAACATAAAATGGGTGATCTGCGGTTCCTGTTGTGCGGAAACAGTAAAACCCGTTATAATGAGTAAAATAAAAACAACATGACGATATTTCAACATGATTAACAGAAGGTTTCTTATGCGGTGCTAAAATAGTAATTTTAATTAAATACCACAAAAAGATAAACCCGATTTAACTTGATATTGTTATTTTTATTTAAGACAGTGTTTTTGAATAAAAAAATAACTTAACCATTGATTCTGTTTATCTTTTAAATTACTGTATTTCAATGTGTTAATATAACCGAAAAATACATTGTATTCGTGTCGATATTATGATAAATGATTATTTAGAATGTTTATAAATACTTAGGTTGCATAAAAAAAGCAATTTTTTTTAACAAAAACTACATCAGTTTCTGGTATACCTGCCACCATCTGTCAGGAACATCGTTACCAAGTGCAATCTGATAATCGTTGTATGAGCAAGGAACAAAGTAATGCCTTTCATAAGTAATGGGCGTTTCACTTCTGCAGGGAACTTTCATCCACCATCGGTCACTTTTCCGGCTTTTAAGGAAAACTATCTCATGTTCATGATCTTCAACCGGAACCATAAATTTCACAAACAGGTTTTCGTCCCAAGGTTCCCCTTTAACCGGCAGGTCATGTGTGCGGTATGCAAAACCTTCGAGCAGGTACCAAATCATCTGAGCAACAATTACAGCTGTTTGCCCTCTGTTGTCAAAACCGGGGTTATATTCATAAAATCCTATTGAAGATAGCTTGTCGCTTCTTCCTGCATACCTCATCACCTGGCAGATTTCTTCACCATAAAATCCATTTGGTGAAGGGGATTCATGGCCCGGCGCATCCGACATCCTTATCGAGGAGACATCTACTGATATAATATCTGCATTGCGTATCAGAGGTTCACTGTCTTCGGGATTATCTCTTATCAAACCAACTCTGTAGGCATCGAAAAGCAGATTCTTCATCAATTGAATAGCATCATTATCAACATAATAGGATTGATAGCCAATATTAGTGAAATTAAACAGGAAATTAGGCTGATGGAGGATTATCCTGCTCAGATATGAATAATTATCGAGAGTACCTTCAGCATCACCCAGGTCGAATCTCGGATCTATGGCCACCAGGTTTATTATCTGGCCAAGTTTTTCATAGGCTCTGTATTGCCCGAAAGTAAGATCCTGACTGCCGCCAATAATAACGGGCAGCACGTTCATTGAAATAAGATTTGAAACAACGCTGGCAAGAGCAAAATATGTATCATCAGGTGAATGCCCCCTTACAAGATTTCCGAGGTCAACAACACGGGGGTGAACTGCACCTTTATGGAGTTTGTAAAAAGCATCCCTGACAATATCAGGCGCCATTGCTGAACCAATATTGACTAGCGCATTGCGGTCTTCAGGTACGCCAATAATAGCAATTTCATAACCGGAAGGATCGGGAAAGGGGCCATCCTGAAAATAACCGTCAATTGTTTCTCCAATTCTGTTCCTTGTGATGATATCATCAGGTAAAAGATCCTCACTGAGAGGCTGAAAGAAGTCAGACAGTTCCATACTTATTGTTATGTTTCTGTTTGGTGACGGCAAATATTACTTCTTCCCGGGCCTGAGTGCCCTGCCGGAAGGTTTTTTATTTTCATTGTCTGAGATAATTGATTCACACTCCTCAAGTGTTATCTGGCGTGGATCTTTGTTTTTGGGTATTTTATAGTTCTTTTTCTGATAGGCAATATAAGGGCCGAAACGACCATTCATCACAATCAGGCCTGGCTTTTCGTCGAAAGTTTTTATAATATTCGCCAGCTCTTTTTCTCTTTTAGCCAGTATTATTTCAACTGCACGCTCAGCTTTAATGGTTTGGGGATTATCACCACGGCCAATAGAGTAGAACTTATTGTCGTGCTTAACATAAGGGCCAAACCTTCCGGTGGCAACAGTCATGGGTTTGCCTTCAAAATCCCCTACAGTCTTGGGGAATCTGAAAAGCTCGAGTACTTCTTGGAGGGTAACAGATTCAATGCTCTGGTTTTTAAGCAACCCGGCAAACCTTACCTCTTCATCACTTTCAGTTTCTCCAAGCTGAGCCATTGGGCCGTATCTGCCTATTTTAACAAAGACCTTCTTACCGGTTACAGGATCGGTTCCCAGTAGTTTGTCTCCCCTGAAACGCTCTGCTGTGTCACCGGTTTCTTCAATTTTTTTATGAAATCTGCTGTGGAAGATTTCTATCATCTGATTCCAAGGTACTTTCCCATCAGCAATTTCATCAAACACTTTTTCAACCTCAGCGGTAAAATGGTAATCAATAATTTCATTAAAATACTGTTCCAGAAATCTGTTTACGAGAGTACCCAGGTCAGTTGGTATAATCCTGTTCTTTTCATATCCGGTCTTCTCTGTTTTCTCATGTCTTTCAATCAGGCCATTGGTTAAACAAAGATCCGTCAGTTTGCGGCTGTCACCCTCTTTATCAGCCTTCACAACATATTCCCTTTTTTGAATAGTTGAAATAGTTGGAGAATATGTGCTTGGCCTCCCAATACCAAGTTCTTCCATCTTTTTCACAAGGCTTGCTTCTGAGTATCTGGGTGGTGGTTGTGAGAACCTTTGTTCTGCGACTATTTTGTCATAGACAAGTTTCTGACCCGTCTTCATTGCCGGCAACCTGGCTTCGGTTCCGTTTTCGTTTTCATCATCAACAGATTCCATATAAAGTTTGAGAAATCCATCGAAGGTGACTACTTCACCGCGGGCAATGAAAGGGGTATTGGTTGCTGAAACCGCAATATTTATCTGTGTTTTTTCAAGTTCGGCATCACTCATCTGGGAAGCGATTGTTCGTTTCCAGATAAGGTCATACAGTCTTTTCTGGGAGGCATCTCCTGAAATCTGCTGATTTTCCAGATAAGCAGGCCTGATAGCCTCATGAGCCTCCTGAGCACCTTTGGTCTTGGTTTTGTATTTCCGGGTTTTTACGTAGTTATCACCAAAAAGCGAAGAAACAACCTCTTTAGACTTAGCCAATGCCAGATCGGACAGATTCACACTGTCGGTTCGCATATAGGTTATTTTTCCACTCTCATAGAGTTGTTGTGCTACAAGCATGGTTTTTGCCACTGAAAAACCCAGCTTTCTGGCAGCTTCCTGCTGGAGTGTGGAGGTAGTAAAAGGTGGTGCAGGAGAGCGTTTTGCAGGTTTTTTTTCAACACTTTGAACCAAAAATGAGGCACCAATACAAAGGTTCAGGAAATCACGGGCCTGCTCTTCAATATCAAAGCGTTGCTGATACTCAGCTTTCACAACTGCTTGCCCGTCACTGGAAGGGTCGTAGAAATGGCCTGTGATACGGAAAGCTGAATGGGATACAAAGTTTCGGATTTCATCCTCTCTGTCAACTATCAGCCTGACTGCCACCGACTGGACACGGCCTGCCGAGAGTGCCGGTTTTACCTTCTTCCATAACAGAGGAGAAAGTTCGAAACCTACCAGACGATCAAGCACTCTTCTCGCCTGCTGAGCTTTCACCAAATGCATGTCTATAGGCCTTGGGTTTTTAACTGCTTTCTCAATAGCTGTTTTGGTTATCTCATGAAACACTATACGCCGTGTGTTCTCACTTTTAAGCTTTAAAGTCTCGGAAAGGTGCCATGCAATGGCTTCCCCTTCCCTGTCCTCATCGGAAGCAAGCCATACCACCTCCGCATCCTTAACATGCTTTTTAAGTTCCTGGATAACCTTTTGTTTATCAGCAGGCACCTCATATATCGGCTCGAAACCCTTTTCTATCTCAACACCCAAGCCCTTTTTGGTTAAATCACGAACATGCCCGAAACTCGACTTAACAACAAAGCCTTGTCCAAGAAATCTTTCTATGGTCTTGGCCTTTGCAGGTGATTCAACAATAACAAGATTTTTCGTCATCAACCTCAGTTTTGAATTGAATAATCCGTTCCTTTCGACAATTTCACTTTCACTTTATCTGGAAAAGTGGTGCAAAGTAAACGAAATTAATTAATATGGTATTTCAACCTGTCCAATTTGTCGCAAATCTTAGCGGTAAAGGGTATAAACATTATATGTTAATTTTGCAGGCTAAAGTTATTTTATGAAGCTTTTCATCGAGACATTTGGATGCCAGATGAATTTTTCTGACAGTGAGATCATTGCTTCGGTAATGACAGGAGAGGGATATTCTATCTGCCGTAAAGCAGCAGATGCTGATCTTATACTTATAAACACCTGTGCTGTTAGAGACAACGCCGAACAGCGTGTAAGAAAGCGTTTGCGTGAACTTTCGGGATTAAAGCGAAAGCGTCCGTCTTTGACCATCGGTGTTGTGGGGTGTATGGCAGAAAGGATGAAGGAGCAGTTACTTGATGAGGAGCCTGTTGTGGATTTAATAGCCGGTCCTGACAGTTACCGGGATTTACCTTCATTACTGGCATATGCCTTTTCAGGGCAAAGGGCAGCTAATGTAATTCTTTCAGAGGAAGAGACTTATGATGATCTGGAGCCTGTGCGATACTCATCGAACGGTGTTTCTGCTTTCATCTCGATTATGCGTGGTTGCGAGAATTTTTGCTCATATTGTGTAGTGCCATACACACGGGGCAGGGAGAGGAGCCGTGATCCGGAGACAATAATTGATGAATGTTCGCGGTTGGTTGCTGAAGGATACAAAGAGGTAACCCTTCTTGGCCAGAATGTCAACTCATACAAGTTCAAGCACCCTTTAGCCTTATCAGGATTTATTGGTTTTCCGGGTCTGCTTGCCATGATTGCCGATTCTTTTCCGGAGCTGAGGATCAGGTTCGCTACTTCGCATCCAAAAGATCTTTCAGACAATCTTATTGATGTAATCGCATCATTTTCTAACATCTGCAATCATTTTCACCTGCCTGCACAATCAGGAAGCAACAGGATTCTGAATCTTATGAACCGGAACTATACCAGGGAGTGGTACGCAGGACGTGTTGAGAAATTAAGATCATCTGTTTCCGGAATTGCAATAAGCACCGATATGATAGCAGGGTTTTGCACCGAAAACGAGCAGGATCATCAGGAAACTCTGACACTGATGAAAGAATGCAGATTTGACTTTGCCTATATGTTTGCGTATTCGGAACGCCCGGGTACCCTGGCTGCTGAAAAAATTACTGACGATGTTCCATTGGCTATAAAGAAAAGGAGGCTGAATGAGATAATTGCACTTCAGAGGGAGTTGTCACATGCAAGCAACCTTGCTGATCTGGGGAAAACATTTGAGGTACTTGTTGAGGGTGTGTCAAAGAAATCGGAAAAAGCACTTTTCGGCCGTACATCTCATAATAAGGTTTTGGTTTTCCCTTCAGCAGGCCAGTCGCCTGGCGATAAGGTTAAAGTTAAGGTTAAGGATTGCACCACTGCAACCCTTCTTGGAGAATCGATTTAACAAAATCCGGTTTCTATCGTCATAATATACCGAAAAGTATAAGTCAGTCTAATGCGAACACTGATTAAGTGAACCTTATATATGTCTGTTTTTGACTATCATAACAGTGCCAAACCTGTCAGCCACATGTATAAGTGTCTCCGGTATGGTGAGGGAGAAGTCATCCACTGCTTTTCGCAGGCCTTCCCACTGGCGTGAATAATCGTGCACCATGATCACTCCACCTGGAGCTAATCTCGGGTAAAAAAACTCAAGACCTGCCTTAATAGGTGCATACAGATCAGCATCAATGTGTACCAGAGCAAAACGCACCTCCTCCAATCCCTTTGTGGTTAAAGGAAAATACCCTTCATGAATTACAACCCTGTCGCTCATTCCAAGCTTCTGCATAACCATTTCTGCATCGGTATCGGCAAAGTCGTGCCATGAATATCTGGCAGCTTCACCGGTTTCAAAAGCAAGATCATTGTCGGAAAATCCCTTGAAAGTATCGAAAAGATGAAGCATTCTTTCAGGGTCAAGCTTGTTGATAATCCATGCAGAGTCTCCTTTGTAAACACCCAATTCGGCAAAATCGCCCGGGATATATTCTTCATCCAGCCTTTTAATCTGAAACCAAAGATTATACAACCTTATCTTATCATCATACCTTTTCTCGAAGGCAATCAGTTCAACCGGAATTTTTCCAAGTTTCCTGTATTCTGTCCATTGCTCGGGATGGTGTACCCTCTGCCTGATACCAATCCAGAAATACCTTATCCCTAGCCATATAAGAACAGCGCCACATACATATATCAGATAGGTGATTAATGTTTCAACTGTCATAAAACCTGAATTTGAATGCAAGATACAAAAATTATAGCTATTGTTTTCATTAACAAACGAAGGTTGAAAATTTGATGGTTATTAATCGAAATCAGCCTGTAAAGGCACTATCTTTATTGGCTAAAGAAAATCAAGATGCAATACGAAGACGAAAAGTTGTTCGAAGAGGAGCTGTCACCTGATGCTCCTGAAAGTGATGAAAAAACAGGAAATCCTAAAAATGGGGAAAAGCCAGAACGTAAAAGGTCAAGGTTGATAAGAATCATTTCCAACAAATACCTCCTTACCATTCTGTTTTTTATCGTATGGTTATTATTTTTCGACAGCAACAATCTGATATCGCGGTATAGGGTTAATACTGAGCTGCGTCATATGAACATGCAGAAAAAGTATTACATTGAGGAGATCGGAATAAATGAGAGGATAAGGGAACAACTGACACATGACCTAGGTGAGATAGAAACCTTCGGGCGTGAAGAATACCTGATGAAAAGGGATAATGAGGATATATACCTTATTATTGAAGAGTGAGGGATGGGTTGTTTGGTTTATGAGTTTATCAAGTTTGAAAGTTTGAAAGTATCACGAATTTGCGGGTTTTTTGGTGGTATGTTTATGGGTGTTTTAGTAAGGGTCGACGTCTATTATAAATCGAACTGATCTGAAGGCGGGATTTGATTTGAACTGGTTTACGACATTACCGACAATGCGTTTTTTTTCGCTCAATGTCCCGTCTGGAGTAAGTTTTATCAGGATATGACGGATATACTGGTTTTTGATCCGGGAGACAGCGGGATATTCAGGACCGAGGACAGGGTCGGGGAATTTACTGCGGAGCGATGTTGCGATTTGCATAGAGGCGTCGTTCAGGTTTTCTCTTTTTGTTGATTTGCATACAATCCTAACCAGCCTGCAGAATGGTGGATAAAGAAACTGTTTTCTTTCGGAAATCTGAAGGTTGAACATGCCGGTATAGTTATTTCCTATGGCAAGTTTAATAACATCATGACCCGGTCTTGTTGTTTGCACAACCACAATCCCGCGTTTTGCCTGGCGGCCGGCGCGGCCGCTTACCTGCACTATATGCTGAAAGCTTCTCTCGAAAGACCTGAAATCGGGGAAGGCAATCATGCTGTCAGCATTCATAACACCTACAACACCGACGTTGCTGAAATCAAGCCCTTTGGTTACCATCTGCGTTCCGATAAGAATATCTGTTTTGCGCTTTTCGAAGTCCTGGATAATATTCTGGTATGAATTCCTTTTTCGGGTGGTGTCAAAATCCATGCGTTGGACAACGGCCTCAGGGAAGAGTATCGAAATCTCCTCTTCAATCTTTTCAGTGCCAAATCCCGATGTGCGTATCTCACCGGATCCACAGTCGTTGCAACTTGATGGCACACTGCGTAAATATCCGCAATAGTGGCATTTAAGTTTATCTATGAATTTGTGATATGTAAGGGTAACATCACAATTGGGGCAACCCGGGTGCCATCCGCAGGAGAGGCAATAGACTCTGAGGGAAAAACCCCGCCGGTTCTGAAAAAGGATTACCTGCTGCCTGTCAGTCAATGCTTTCTTAATTTGGCTGATAAGCAAAGGAGTGTAATGTGATTTCATCTCACGTCTTCTCATAGCTTCAGCCACATCGGCCACCAGTACTTCGGGCAACCGGCTTTCTCCATATCTTACGGGCAGGTTTACAAGGTGGTATTTCCCTGTAACAGCATTATGGTATGATTCCACAGCAGGTGTTGCCGAACCCAGCAACACAGGTATGCCATATATCCTGGCATACATTATTGCAGCATCCCTGGCATGGTATCTTGGTGCGGGATCCGACTGCTTGAATGAGTAATCATGTTCCTCGTCAATTATTACAAGTCCCGGGTCGGTCAATGGCAGAAATATCCCTGATCTTGCACTTATCAGGATAAAAGGGTCATTGTCTTCACCCTTGAACCGTATAATCCTGTTCCAGAGTTCAGCCCTTTCACGGTCGGAATTTCTTGAATGGAATATCTGCACCTTGTTGCCGAAGAAAGATCTCATTCTGTTAATAATCTGACTTGTAAGGGCAATTTCAGGCAGAAGGTATAAAACCTGTTTGCCCTGATCCAAAACATTGCTGATAAGCTTGATATATATTTCGGTTTTACCACTTCCTGTAACTCCATGTAAAAGTACCGGGCTGTTTTTTATAAAACCTTCATTTATAGATTGCAGTGCTTCGTTCTGTTGTTTACTGAGGACTATCTTTCCGGGATCTGAAATTTGTTGAAAATTACCCAACCGGGAAACCTCCACTGTAAACTCTTCGAAAATACCTTTCGCAAGCAGGGCAGTAAATGAGGCAGCTGAAGCACCTGTTTCCTCCAGGAGCTGTTGTCTGCTTATTCCTTCAGAATTGCAAGTGCTGATATTTGACTTTTGTACATAATACATCAGCAATTCCAGCTGCTTATAAGCTCTTTTCTCAAGAACTGTGAAGATGTCTCTGAGTTCCGTTTCATTGCAATACGGATCACCTAGCCTAACCATGGATATTGTTTTAGGCTTGTAGGAATCGACAATTGTCTCACAGGATATCAAAACTCCCTTTTCGATCAATCCCTGCAAAAGGTTTAAGACTTTTTTGCGGCCTATGATTTCTGCAATCTGGCTTATTGTGAGTTTTTCTGAAAATTTCAGCGCCTCAACGATCAAATATTCGTTATCTGTAAGATGTTCAGTTTTTCCGTTCCAGGAGGGATCTTTTGAAACCGATGTTTCGCTTTCGAGGCGGAAGAGGGCTGGCATGGCTGCCATCATAACCTCACCAGGTGTACACAGATAATACCTGGCCATCCACTCCCAGAGCCGAAGGTGATTTTCATCAAGTAGCGGTTCTTCATCAAGGACATCGAGAACATTTTTGGGTTCTGAGGTAGTTTTGCATTCATCAGTAATTCTTCTGATTATTCCTGCCATTACCCTCCGTTTTCCGAAGGAGACCACCACTCTTTTTCCCGGAAGGGCAGTATATTCGAGATTAGAGGGAATAATATATGTAAAGTATCCCGGCAGTGGAACCGGAAGAATCACCTCAGCATATTTAATGAGCGCCTCCATCAAATCGCTGCTTAAAGAGACAGTATCCTTGCCATCTCAAGCATCTGGCGGTTTATATCCTGGTGATGCTTTGTTGCCATGGTGAAGGGTGTATAGGCAATTTTTTTGTTTACCTGCCCAACCATGACGTTATTCCGGCCATTTAAAAGTGCAATTACAGATTCATAGCCAAGAGTACTTGCCAGAACCCTGTCCATGCAGGTTGGTGATCCACCTCTTTGCACATGGCCAAGAACAGTAACCCTCGTTGAATAGCCGGAGAACTGCTCGGTAACTTTTCTTGCGACCTCGTAAGCACCACCCTCTTCATCCCCTTCGGCAACTATTATTATTCCAGATGTTTTCGTCTCGCTGCGGTTGTATCTTAGTTTTGAAACAAGTTCATCGATACTGGTTTTTGTTTCCGGTATCAGAATATCCTCTGCTCCTGTGGCGATTCCACTTCTGAGGGCAATAAAACCAGCATCCCTTCCCATCACTTCGATAAAGAATAGCCTGTTATGAGAACCTGCTGTATCCCTGATCTTGTCAACAGCTTCTACCACAGTGTTTATAGCTGTATCGTAACCAATTGTAAAATCACTTCCAAACAGATCATTATCAATAGTTCCGGGCACACCGACTACTTTAATACCATACCCGTTGCTGAATTCTTCGGCACCTCTGAAGGTGCCGTCTCCGCCAATAACCACCAACCCGTCAATATTATGATTCCTAAGGTTGCTGTATGCTTTTTCCATACCCTCTTTATTTCTGAACCCCGGACTCCTTGCCGACTGCAGAATAGTGCCCCCTCTCTGGATTATTTTGGCCACCGATCTGTAATTCATTTGTTGAATTTCCCCGTCGATAAGGCCTTCATAGCCTCTGTATATACCAAAGACATCAAGTTTATAATACAATGCTGTTCTTACAACTGCCCTTATGGCCGCGTTCATTCCCGGGGCATCACCTCCACTGGTAAGCACACCTATTGTTTTTATGTCAGTCATACATAATTATTATTAAGCAATATAACCTTCCAATAAGAAGGGATAATATAAGCAATCATTCAGAACAACCTGTAAGCTATCAGACGGCATTCAAGCTTACCGTTATACAGGGTGTGCCTGGCATTTGGTTTAAGTCCGATGGCTTTGAGGGCATCCATATCGGAGCTTACGATCCATGCTGTATAACCTTTAAAATTCTTTTTCATGGCATCCCCTATCTTGCGGTAAAACTCAATCAGGTTCTCTTTCTTCAATCTTTCGCCGTATGGTGGATTGAACACAAGTATGCCTTCCGGTTCCGGAGGTGTAAGAGTCAGAAAATCGGCTTTACCAAGCACAATATCTTTGTGCATTCTCAGCGATCTTATGTTTTCATCAGCAATTCGCAAATTTCCTTCAGAGATATCGAAACCGTATATTTTCAGGGTTACATCTCTTTGTTTTGAAAACACTTCAGATTTTATTTCTTTCCAGGCGAATCTGTTAAAGTCGGGCCATTTCATGAAGGCGAAATAGCCTCTGTTGAATCCCGGTGGGATATTCATGCCCATGAGGGCAGCTTCAACAGGTATTGTACCTGAACCGCACATTGGATCCACAAGAGCAATTCCGGGGTGCCAGCCGCTGATCTTCAATATTCCGGCTGCCAGCACTTCGTTGATTGGAGCAGCAACTGTGTTGATACGGTATCCACGTTTAAACAAAGCATCACCGGTACTATCGAGATATAAACTGCACAGATTGCCTTTAATGGCCAGCAGTAGTGTGAAATCGGGAGTTTCTTTACTGACAGAAGGTCTCTCATTGAAACGTCTTCTGAACTGATCAACAATTGCATCTTTGGCAACGAGTGAAGCATAGAGGGGGTTGTTGAACAGTTCTGAGCTTACAGTATTGTCGATCCTGAAGGTCTGGTCAACACCAATCAGTTTCCACCACTGGGTTTGGGCGACTCCGTCATACAGGTCTTGCACCTGGTTTATTTTAAAGGTGTCTATCAATCTGAAGAACCGCAAAGCTATGCGGCTCCATAGATTTACCCGGTATAATAATTTTTGATCCGCCTGAAATGTAACTGCTCTGTTACCTACAACAGGATTTTCTACCCCAAGTTCTTCAAGCTCTTCCGCCAGCACCTCCTCAAGGCCTGCCAGAGTTTTGGCAAGTATAGTGTACAAATCTTTTTTCACTCTGTAGATTAACGTCTTATTACCACCTTGGCAACTGCATAATCATCTTTCCACGACAGATGAAGCAGATAAACCCCTTCAGGCAGCGAAGATACGTCAACCTTCATTTGCTTCGGCATCACCCATGAAATTTCCTTTACTTTGCGGCCTGAGATGTCCATAATATTCAGAATCGCAGATTCAACATCATTACTAAGGTGTAAATTGAGAGTGGTGTTTGCAGGGTTGGGGCAAACAAACATCCGGTTAAGTTCCGAAGCACTCAGATGTGCCAGTCCGGCTGTTCCAAAAAGAAAAACATCCTTAGAGGTTACATAGACCTGGTCACCGGTATTAAGGTTGTCATTATTGGCTGCCAGAAAGGCTCCGTAGAGTGAAACCGTGCCCATGGGGGCACTGGGAGCATGCCATATAAATGTCCAGACACCTGAATCCTGACCTGATGTACCTGCCTGTGTATGTGTAATGTAGTAGGTGTCTTTGAGTTGTGTCCTGGTAGCATCCGTCACAACAGGCACTCCCGCTTTGGTACCTTCAAACCTCTCAATTGTTACAAGGAAACCAAACTTGGTGCAGCCAAATTGTTCTGCCCTGGCTTTCATGTTATACTGTGTGCCCGGCACATACCCCTGGCTCAGTTCTGTTGACGTTATCCAGTTTAACATGTGGTTGCTATTGCTCTGATGACACTGCAAACAGGTTAATCCGTTATTGCTCGGTGATCCGGAAGCATTGCTCGGTGCTCCTATGGAAAAGCTGATAACTTCAATGGCAGCAGTCATTAAAGCTGCAACCAGTAATGTGGCAAAAAGTAAAGTTCTGTTTTTCATGATAACAGGTTTTTGAGTGAAACATTTAGTCACATACCCCGAACCCTCACCCTTCTTATTTAAAGGGGGTATTAATACAATGTAAAGATACATAAAAATTATGCCTACTGCAATCAACAGTAACTGTTTTGACATACAAATTTACAGACAGGGAAATTTCCTGAAATGTTTCACTGAATAAGCAAATAAGTTCAAAAAGCTGATTCAGATGTTGAGGTTAATGGTCCTTTTCAGATCAGGATGGATGCTTTGTGCCACAGGGCAGTTTCGGGCTGCTGCCTCAATAAGCTTTTTGTGTTTTGTGGAATAGTCGTTTCGCGGGAAGGTAAAATCCAGAATTATTTCAGACACTCTTCTTGGGTTGGATGCCATTACTTTGGTAATCTCCACCCTGGTGCCATCAATATCGAAACCATGTTCTCTTGCAGAGATGCCCATGATTGTCAGCATACAACTTCCCAACGAGGCAGCCAGCAAATCTGTCGGAGAGAATGCTTCACCCTTGCCCTGGTTGTCGGTTGGAGCATCGGTAATCAGAAGGGTAGCTGACTGAAGATGGAGAGCTTCCGTACGGAGATTACCCCTGTAAATTGTACTTATCGTAGTCATTGTTGAGGATTGTTTTAAGTTCAGACAGCAAAATTAATGATTCCTGCAAAACAGTAAAAGCGGACAGAAAAAGATCTATTTTAGCCTGACTAAATTCAGGATCACGAAAGTCCCGGATTGATATTATGAACCGGAAAGCATCAGCTGATTTTAAGAGGGTGTTGTAACATGAAAAACAATGATGGAAAAACCCGAATATCCGGAAGAGAATCCGTCAGGGTTAACCTGGCAGTGATTACCTCATTGGTAATAGTGTTGCTTATGATAGTCATGCCTTTTTTCAGAACTTATGACAGGGATTCGGATTCAATACCCCTTCAAGGTGTCTCAGGATTGTGGGCCGATTCTGTTTTCATGCGGATGAGCACCCGTGAAAAAATTGAATTGATACTGATGCACCGGCATCTTGCCGAAGATTTCAATTATTCAGATTCTACGTTAATTAAAGGTGGTATATCTCTAAGTTTTGACTCACTCAGCAGGTATCACAGTTTTAAAACAAGTGTGTCCCGAATGGCTGCACCCCCGCTGTCAATAATAGACAATCCTGACAGCATACCCGACAATCCTTTGATGTTGTTGAAGCAGGAGTTACTCAGTATACGCAGTGATTCGCTTCTTGAACTCTATTTCCGCCATCATCTTGCACAGATTAAGGCAGCAGGGGTTTCAATGGCAATTTATCCTTTATGGGAAAACCGGCACCATTCCATACAGCTTCCTGACACCTTTTTGGCAAGACGGCAGGAATCTTTGATACGAAGGTTCGTTCAAATCGCACTTGATAAAGGGGTAATACCCGTTTCACTTTTGCCTGAAATAATAAAGGAAATTGCCAATCCGAAAAATCATAATGATTCTGTTTTGATGGTGTCATATAAAAATATCCTCTCCGGTGAACTTCCGGCAATATTCATAGATTCAATCCAGAGTAATCGTCAATATCAAAACAGCTTCAGACAATTTCTTAAAGACACTTTTGGATTTTACGGCCTAATAATTACCATCAGAGATATAAGGCATGAGAAAGATTTTTTCGATTTGATTAATGCCGGAGCTGACATGATCTTATCTAAGCCTTTGCAGGAAAAGGTAGTGCAATCTATAATCAGCAGGTGTAACAATGACAAGGATGTAAGAAGTCTTATAAATGGGGCGGCAAAGAGGATACTTTTATACAGGGAATGGTTGCAGAATCAGGCAGCAGAGCCCGTGACTCCTGCCAGCAAATCATTTAATGAAACCCAATACCTTAGGTTGCTCATTGGCTTAAAGGAAGCAGCAACAATAAGATTAAAGGACTCACCCGGGCTTTTACCTTTCAGGGAAGTGGGATTTCTTCCGGGCTATACTGTATATCTGCCATCAAAAACAGACATGGAAGAATTCACCAACACTATGGGGTTATTTGCAGATTACAGGATTATAAGATATAGAAATGGAGGAATTATAAACCTTGACAGACGGGCAATAAACATACTTATTGTGGAGGAGGGTTGGAAGCCTGATATTTTGTATTTGCTGCAGAATCTTTCAGATGGCATGAAGATAGTCACTATACACATAGGGCAACCTGTATCCCTTGAAGATATTCTTGATTTGCCGGTTGTTATTCACGCCTGGGATAAACACCCAATAACACAGCGGCATCTGGCCAATACTCTTTTTGGGGGCAGCAGCGCCAATGGGGTTGTTCCTTTTGACTATTCTGTCAGAATCAGGGGCGGGGATGGTTTATCCGGCACTCCAAGAATAAGGCTGAACCATACAATGCCGGAGGCAGCAGGTATCCCATCACGGATGCTTAACCTTATTGATTCAATTATTACAGAAGCTATACAGAATGGTGCTTTCCCCGGTTGCCAGGTATTCATTGCCCGGGAGGGCAACGTTATTTTCAATAGGGCTTATGGTACTACAACTTACGACAGTGACACCGCAGTAAAACTGACACATCTTTATGACCTGGGCTCTGTCACAAAGGTTGCAGCCACCACAATTGCATTCATGAAGATGACACAAACCGGAAAGATGTCTGTTGACGATCCGATAGGTAAATTTTTTCGAAACCGGCAATCGTCTATGGAATATACCGTACCTGACACACTAATCAGAAACGACACCATTATTGTGAAGGGAAGCCGGAGAGAACGGGAAAAGATCTTATCTGCATATAAAAATTTTGAATCAATAAATGACACTTTATATATAGCTACAGACACTGTTCTTTTTATTTCCACCCGTGAACGAAATGTATTCCGGATAAGATCCGGCCAACTTCTGACTCATCGTTCAGGCCTTCCCCCGGCACTTCCGATATCAGGATTTTTAAGCACATTCGACAGGAGAGCAGGTATAAACCGTTACCGGGAGATGTACTCACCTGTTCTGATACCTGACAGTGCAGATATCATGGTAGCAGAGGGCATGTATCTATACAGAAACTATTTCGATACACTATGGGAAATGGTGAAGTCGATTGGGATAAGCCCCTCGATACAATATTTATACAGTGATGCCAACATGGTTTTTCTGCAGCAGGCGATAGATTCGGTAAACAGGAAACCCTTGAACATATATCTCCGGGAGGAGTTTTATCAGCCTCTTGGCCTTCGGTATTGTTTATTCAATCCTCTTGAAGTTTTCGGACGTGATGAGATGATACCGACAGCCAATGATATAAGGTGGCGTCGTCAGCAGATACAGGGAACTGTGCATGATCCGACGGCAGCCTTGTTTGGTGGTATTGCAGGAAACGCTGGGTTGTTTGCCAATGCACATGATCTTGGGGTATTGGGCCAGATGCTTCTCGACAGCGGCAGCTACGGGGGTAAAAGTTTTCTTGATCCCCTGGTTGTTCAACAGTTCACCACAAAACAGAAAACCGGGCACAGGGGCCTGGGATTCGACATACCATCTCCGGGGCGCGGCATTATTGCAACTTCAGCCCCCGATGTAACATACGGGCACACAGGATTCACCGGAACATGCTTATGGATAGACCCTGAAAACCGCATTGTGTTCGTATTCCTGTCGAACAGGATTTATCCCAATACAGAGAATCAGAAGATAAATTTCTTCAGGGTAAGGGAACGTGTTCATCAGGTCATATACGATGCTATTGAAAGCATGGATGTCAATCGGGTGAATTGAGAATGATTGTTACTGCAAGCCTTATCCCGGAGGGCATCCTGATCTCATCTATATTATATAAAGTAAGCATATAGTCCAGATCGACCCTGAATGAAAATACAGGTTTGTAAGGGATCCTGTATGATAAGCCGAGGAAAGCGTGAGCTCCGTTACCGTTATAGAATAACAATCCCTGGAAGGGCATATTATTTATGGAAGAGATCTGCAGCTTTTTCCTGTTCATTCCACCGTACCCTATTCCACCACCAGCATAGAATAATGGATTTTCATAACTGAAAGGCCTGTAGCCGGCTGTTTCAAACTGGTATATGTCAAGCTCTCCGAAGAAAAACCTGCCACGGAATTCAAGCATCCACTCATTACTGTGCCATGTTGACATTACATTGAATCCCGAAAAAATGGTCTGGTCAACTTCCGAAGAGAGTATTAAACAGGATGCAAGCCCGATACCGAACCCAGCCTTTGAACGTTCTTCGGGGTCAACTTTCTTTGAGATATGTATTGTATCTATGGGGTATGAACTTACCGGATGGATGGCAAGCATGAAAAACATAAAAACCAGCAGGAAAGGGTATGGAGGAATACCATGGCAACCAGTCCCAAAGGAACCTGTTTTATAGATTACTGTCTCTCCGGTCACTTTTGCAGATTGTTCATTCATCAGCACAAACTTACAAAAATTCGGTTATTTAGTGTTGGGAAACATTTACCTGCTGCTGCCGAACTCCATCAGGAAGGCTTTGATGAATGGGTCGAGGTCTCCATCCATGACAGCATTCACATTGCCTGTTTCATGGCCGGTACGGAGGTCTTTAACCATCTTGTAAGGGTGCATAACGTAAGAGCGGATCTGTGAACCCCACTCAATCTTCTTCTTGTTACCCTCAATTTCTGCCTGCGCCTCTTTTTTCTTTCTGAGTTCCAGCTCATATAACTGTGACTTAAGCATCTGAATCGCTTTATCACGGTTCTGCATCTGTGATCTTGTTTCCTGGCATTCGACAATGATACCTGACGGGGCATGCCTGAGCCTCACCGCTGTTTCGACTTTATTTACATTCTGACCACCTGGGCCACTGCTTCTGAATGTATCCCAGGACAGATCTGCCGGATTGATTTCAATGTGTATGTTATCATCTACAACAGGATACACATAAACCGAAGCAAAAGAAGTGTGCCTCTTGTTGGCGGAGTCGAATGGGGAAAGCCTTACGAGCCTGTGGACGCCGTTTTCCCCCTTCAGGTTTCCGAACGAATACTCGCCATCGAACTCTATGGTAGCTTGTTTAATGCCTGCCACATCTCCATCGAGCTTGTCGATAACTGATGTGGCAATATTGTGACGCTCACCCCACCTGAGGTACATGCGCATAAGCATCTCAGCCCAGTCCTGGCTCTCGGTGCCTCCGGCACCCGAATTTATCTGCAACATTGCAGATAGCCTGTCCTCTTCATTGCTCAGCATATTGAGAAATTCCAGTTCTTCAATAAGCTTCCTGCAAACTTCAAACTGATCATCAACCTCCTTGTCTGTAGCCTCCTCCATCTTGTTGAACTCCCAGATTACCTCAAAATCCTCCCAGGCGCTCAGCGAATCATCATAGGCATCTGTCCACTTCTTCAGCGGTTTGATCTGCTTAAGGATTGTTTCCGCTTTTGCAGGATCATTCCAGAAATCCGGAGATTCCGTCATCTCCTCTAGCTTATCTATCTGTGTTCTTTTTTTGTCAATGTCAAAGATACCTCCTCAAGGCAACCAGCCTCTCCTGATACTCTTTCTTCTGTTCAATAAGGATCATAATTCTGTTATTTACAAAAACGTTCAATAATTTCCTTTATAAGCTCCTTCTCGAAGCCTCTGGAATAAGCCCAGGTCATAATCCGCAGCTTCAGGTTGTATGTAAGCTCTCTCTGAGAGCTGGCAGATTTTATTCTTCTTTCAATTAGCCTTTCGGCCTGGTTGTAATACTCATCATCATCTATTTCCTGAATGCCGGTGTTGATAATTTCATCAGTTAATGAGTATGCCCGAAGCCCTTGCAATATTTTTATTCTGCCCCATCCATTATTTCTGAATTTGCCTCTTGCAAAAGCCCTTGCATATCGTTCATCATCAATAAAATTGTCTTTCTTCAGATCACTGATGATAAGCACTGCTTGTTTATCAGTCATTCCAAGTCTCTTTAGCCATTCAGTTACCTGGGAGGAGCACCGTTCCTGATATGAACAGTATTTCCGGGCTCTTGTGAGTGCAGCTTCAGCTGTCAGGAGTTTTTGTGCCATAACAGAATTTCTCCTGATTTTCAGACAAGATTTATCTCATCATCCAGCTTGTTGAAGAACCGATACTCCATAAAGTGGTAAGCAGAATCCGGAGCAAGCCTTATCCACTTTTTATACTTGCGGTACCATTTCCATCTTAACGAAAACAGCCCTTTGGTAAGAAAAGCATATATGAAGGGGTGAACTGTGAGCTTGAGATAACCGGCATTCTGTTCCCTGAGCAGATATGCAATATTTTTTTCTATTTCATCTATCAGCACAATGCTTGCCTTTACTTCTCCGGATCCACTACAGACAGGACATTTTTCAAGTGTTTTCACCTCAACTTCCGGCCTGACACGTTGCCTTGTGATCTGCACCAGTCCAAACTTAGTAGGCGGCAGAATAGAATGTTTGGCTTTATCAGCCTTCATGGCATCACGCAGGGTCTCGAAAAGCTCCTTGCGGTGGTTTTTATTCTGCATGTCTATAAAATCAACCACAATAATACCACCCATATCCCGAAGCCTTAGCTGGCGGGCAATTTCACGGGCCGCTTCAAGATTTGTCTGAAGAACATTCTGTGCCTGTTCAAGATCCTTGCTCATGCGATAACCTGAATTGACATCCACCACATGCATTGCTTCGGTATGTTCGATGATCAATGTTGATCCATCCTTCATGGTAACCTTCCTGCCGAAGGCATTCTTGATCTGGATATCAATGCCATAATGATCAAATATCCCTTTTTTGCTTTTGTAAAGCTTAACAATATCACTTTTTTCAGGAACCCTTGACCTGATATAACTCTTCAATTCTTCGTAAAGTTCTTCGTTGTTAACTATAATGCTGTTAAACGATTCATTTACAAGATCTCTGACCATACCTGATGAACGATCCATTTCACGATGGATGTTTGCAGGAGCTTTGGTATTGGCAAGTTTACGGGTTATTTTTTCCCATTTCGATGTAAGATCACTGAGATCGGCCACAAGTTCAGCAACTCGCTTGCCCTCGGCTACCGTGCGTATTATAATACCATAGTTGTTTGGTTTAATACTGAGCAACAACCTTTTTAACCTGTTCCTCTCTTCAACACTTCTTATCTTTTGTGAAACAGAGATTCTGTTTGAGAAAGGTATCAATACAATATTTCTTCCCGCCAGTGATATCTCGGATGTAATTTTGGGCCCTTTTGTAGAAATGGGTTCTTTTGATATTTGTACCAGTACCTGCTGATTTGGATTTAAAATATTGCTCATCTTACCCGATTTATCAATATCAGGCTCAAGATCAAACTTTTCTATACTAAAAGAATTATCTTTTGATGATGCAGCGGCTTTGGCATACTTCATCAGTGATCGAAGCTGGGGACCCAGATCAAGGTAGTGAAGAAAAGCATCCTTACCTTGCCCTACATCAACAAAAGCTGCATTAAGACTGGGATTTATGCGCCTTACTTTTCCAAGGTATATGTCACCAACCGTGTATTGCCTGTTAGTGACCTCCTTATGCAGTTCCACCAACACCTTGTCTTCAAGTAAAGCAATTCTGACTTCGGTAGGGGTGGAATCAATTATAATTTCTTTACTCACCTGTACTGTTTCTCTGGGTTTTTAACAGACTAACGCATCTGTTTCGCCGATGCAATGCAATGAATAAACCCGGGAGCAATAATGATACCGGCACCGAAAGCACATCCTGCATCAGATAGATTTATAGGCGACATGCCCCTTTCCTCATACAAGATGTGCCTCCTGATATCAGACCTACTTCTTCTTATGCCGATTCTTCCTCAAACGTTTTTTACGTTTGTGAGTAGCCATCTTATGCCTCTTGCGCTTCTTTCCACTTGGCATCTAATCGTACTTTAAAAAGGATTAAGGACTTACTTTACACTGCTTTTAACCTTGCTAACAAATGTCTTGGCTGGTTTGAAGGCCGGAATATTGTGCTCAGGAATGATAATGGTGGTGTTCTTTGAAATGTTCCTTCCTGTTTTCTTTGCCCTTTTTTTAACGATAAAACTACCAAATCCCCTTAGGTAAACATTTTCACCTGCTGAAAGAGATCCCTTTACTGATTCCATAAATGCTTCTACAGTGGCTTGAACTGCTACTTTTTCAATTCCGGTTTTGCCTGCAATCTGGGCTACAATTTCTGCTTTAGTCATGATAACTTAATTTTTATTGATTATTACTTAGTTATGTTTGTTTTAGGGCTGCAAATATAATGTATTTTTTTAATTGCCTGCAAAACAAAATATTTTTTTTACTTGTAATTTATTAAATATTAAATTTTTGTAACAACATTAACATTCCGGCTCTATTAAGATAGATTACGGTATGAAAAGCTGAAGGCTATTAAAAATTCCCGGAGCACTATTTGCGAGAAATGCTTAACGGCCAATGACATGCTGTAAATATTGAGAGGTTTGTCATACCACAGGAATATTGTATTTTTGCCGCGCTTTTTTAAGAAAAATCAAAAACAAAAACAAAATGAGTTCATCAGAAGATAACCTCAGGCTGTTTGCTGAATTCCCTCCTGTAAGCACTTCAGAATGGGAAGCACAGATACAGGCAGATCTGAAAGGGGCCGATTATGAGAAGAAGCTCATCTGGAAGACCCATGACGGATTAAAATTCAGGCCATATTACCGTATTGAGGACACCGAAGCTTTAGGCCATATAGAGTCTATGGCCGGAGAATTCCCTTTTGTTAGGGGCGGACGCATTTATAACAATAACTGGGAGATAAGGCAGGATATCCACACTGACGACATAGAAGCTGCCAACATGATGGCCGTTGAAGCGGCTGACCGCGGAGCAAACGGCATAGGTTTTAAAACCAAAAAAGTTAATTCTATTGATGACCTTTCTGCTCTTATCCGCTATATCGATCCTGAAAAGACTGCGGTACATTTTATCTCTTCACGAGAATACCCTTATATCACTGAATTATTCATAAGAATAATGAAGCTGAGAGGTTCCAATCCACTAAAAGTCAAAGGGTCTTTAGGATATGATCCATTCAACTATTATCTGCTGTATGGCAACTTTTACAACAGCCTCGAGGACAATATCAACGAAGCTGTATATTTGTTAACCTCCATACGTAAGGAACTACCTTCGTTCAGGATTATCAATGTTAGCGGAGACGTTTTTCACAATGCTGGTGCAGGTATTGTCCAGGAGCTTGCCTATGCTCTTTCATCAGGCAATGAATACCTTTCGAGACTTACTGACAGTGGTCTCACCGTTGACCAGATTGCACCTGCAATGCAGTTTACCTTCCCGCTTGGTTCAGACTATTTCACGGAGATAGCCAAAATCAGGGCTGCCAGAATGCTCTGGTCTGCCATTGTTAAGGAATACAATCCATCAGCACCTGAGACATCATATATGTATATACATGGTACAACATCTTTAAGGAACAAAACCCTGTATGATCCATGGGTAAATTTATTAAGAGGAACTACAGAAGCGATGTCTGGCGCAATAGCAGGATGTGACAGCATCTCGGTATGCCCGTTTGATGCAGCCTACAGCTATCCGGATGGTTTCTCACATAGAATTGCACGCAATACCCAGATTATACTTAAGGAGGAAAGCTATCTGGACAAAATTGCTGATCCCTCTGCAGGTTCTTATTATATTGAAAAACTTACCGACTCGATCGCGACAGCTGCATGGGACCTTTTCAAAAAAACAGAGGAAGAGGGAGGATTTCTTAAGGTTGCCGGAAACGGAAGCCTGAGGATGAATATTGAAGCCACTGCGAAATTACGTGATGAAACCGTAGCCCGCAGGGCTACCTCTATTCTCGGAACAAATCAATATCCGAATACAAATGAGGTAATGCTCGATAAATATAAGGCAGAATCTTTACGGTCTTATCCCGGATTGAACCTTTACCGGATTTCGGGTGGATATGAAGAGATTCGGATGGCAACAGAACAGCATGTAAGAAATGGTAATGACAGGCCTTCCGTATTTCTGCTCAACATTGGCAATCCTTCCATGCGCAAGGCACGCGCCGGTTTTGCAACCAACTTCTTTGGCTGTGCCGGATTTGGAATTCATGACAATAACGGATTCAACTCAGTAGATGAAGCTGTGGAAGCAGCCATAATTTCACGTGCAGGAATAATCGTTATCTGCAGTTCTGATGAAGAGTATGGTACCATTGGGATGGAGGTGGCGGTGAAACTTAAGTCAACAGCTAATCCACCTATAGTTGTTGTTGCCGGAAACCCTGTTGACCTTATCGACGATTTAAAAGCGTCAGGTGTCGACGAATTTATCCATTTACGAACCAATGCGCTTGTTACTCTTGGACAATTCCAGAAAATGCTGGGTATTGTTTAATATTCAACGCAAAAAAAATTATATAAAATGAGACCGGATTTCAAAAACATAGATTTCAGACAACCTGTTAAGCAATGTGATACAGGACAATGGGAAAAAGCCAAAGGTATAACCCGGAACTGGATGACTTCTGAACAGATACCGGTAAAGCCTGTTTACAGTGCCGGCGATTTGTCTGAAATGGAGCACCTTTCCTATGCAGCAGGCATACCACCATACCTCAGGGGACCATATTCGACCATGTATGTTCTGAGGCCATGGACAATAAGGCAGTACGCAGGATTTTCGACAGCAGAGGAGTCGAATGCATTTTACAGGCGTAATCTTGCTGCCGGGCAGAAAGGCCTTTCGATAGCATTTGACCTTGCAACACACAGAGGTTACGACAGTGACCATGAGCGTGTTATCGGTGACGTTGGGAAAGCAGGAGTGGCAGTTGACAGCATTCTGGATATGAAGATTCTTTTTGACCAGATCCCACTCGACAAGATGTCTGTGTCGATGACAATGAACGGAGCAGTATTGCCGGTACTTGCATTCTATATTGTAGCTGCCGAAGAACAGGGGGTGAAACCGGAACAGCTGACCGGAACCATTCAGAATGATATTTTGAAGGAGTTCATGGTCAGGAACACCTACATATACCCACCTGAACCATCCATGAGGATCATTGCCGATATCTTCAGGTACACTTCGGAAAATATGCCTAAATTCAACTCGATCAGCATAAGCGGATATCACATGCAGGAGGCGGGTGCCACTGCGGATATTGAAATGGCATATACATTGGCCGACGGCCTGGAATATCTTCGTACAGGTGTAAACTCAGGGATGAATATAGATACTTTCGCGCCACGGCTGTCTTTTTTCTGGGGATCAGGGATGAACCATTTCATGGAGATTGCCAAGATGCGGGCAGCACGCATGATATGGGCAAAACTTGTAAACAGTTTCAATCCAAAGAATCCTAAATCACTGGCTTTACGCACTCATACACAAACATCCGGATGGTCACTCACGGAGCAGGATCCTTTCAACAATGTAATCCGCACCTGTGTTGAGGCTATGGCTGCCGCACTGGGCCATACACAGTCGCTGCACACCAACGCATTGGATGAGGCTATTGCGCTGCCGACAGACTTTTCTGCCCGTATTGCAAGAAACACACAGATTTACATTCAGGAAGAGACCAACATCTGCAAAGCTGTTGACCCATGGGCCGGCTCATATTATGTGGAATCGCTTACCCATGAACTGGCACGTAAGGCCTGGACACTTATTGAAGAGGTTGAAATTCTTGGAGGTATGGCTAAAGCAATAGAGACCGGCATTCCGAAGATGCGTATCGAGGAGGCGGCAGCACGCAAGCAGGCCAGAATTGACTCAAAGCGTGACACCATAGTAGGGGTAAACAAGTACAGGCTTGCAAAGGAGGATCCTCTTGAGATCCTTGAAGTTGATAATACAGCTGTTAGGGAAGCACAGATAAACCGACTGAGGCAGCTGCGAGCAGAAAGAAATGAACAGGAGGTGTTGGCTGCTCTTTCAGCAATTTCCAAAGCAGCTGAAACCGGAGAGGGCAACCTGCTTGAGTTGTCTGTTGATGCAGCCAGAAAGAGAGCCAGCCTTGGTGAGATCTCTATGGCATGCGAAAAAGTATTCGGACGTTATAAAGCAGTAATAAGAACTATTTCAGGAGTTTATTCATCAGAAACCGAAGAGGATATGAGCTTCAACAAGGCCAGAGAGATGGCCGACACGTTCGCCAACCTTGAAGGGAGAAGGCCCAGGATCATGATTGCCAAAATGGGGCAGGATGGTCATGACCGGGGTGCCAAGGTAGTAGCAACCGGTTATGCCGATATAGGTTTCGATGTTGACATCGGGCCATTGTTCCAGACACCTGCTGAGGCAGCAAGACAAGCTGTTGAAAACGACGTGCATGTTCTTGGGGTTTCAAGTCTTGCAGCAGGTCATAAAACCCTTGTCCCACAGGTAGTTGAAGAGCTGAAAAAACTTGGAAGAGATGATATAATGGTAATCGTTGGAGGTGTTATTCCCCACCAGGATTATGACTTCCTTTACAAAGCAGGAGCTGTGGCTGTGTTTGGCCCCGGTACAGTGATTTCCGATGCCGCTGTAAGGATTCTCGAAATAATGATTGAATCCAGAAAGTAAACACCTCCCGGTATCTGCATTATAATCCTGCCCACTTTTTTTATTACCGGGTTTCACCAATCCGGTTACCTTTGTAATCGGTAAGATGAATTTAATGGCAGAGCAACTCCCCATAAGCGCTTGGCTTCCAATGTCGTTGGAAGAAGCGGCAAAACGTGACTGGGATGGATTCGACATCATCCTTATCACCGGTGATGCTTATATAGACCACCCCGCGTTTGGCACTGCAATAATTGGGAGGGTGCTAGAAGCCAAAGGCTACCGTGTCGGTATAATCTCTCAGCCAAACTGGCGGGATGATCTGAGAGATTTCAGAAAACTTGGAACCCCAGCGCTCTTTTTCGGGGTTACAGCAGGAAATATGGATTCAATGGTTAACCACTACTCTGCCGGAAAGCGCCTCCGTTCCGACGATGCCTACACCGCTGGCGGAAAAGCCGGATTCAGGCCCGACTATGCAACTGTGGTTTACAGCAGAATCCTTAAAAACCTTTTCCCTGAAATACCGGTTGTGGCAGGTGGAATTGAAGCATCCATGCGCCGTGCAGCACACTACGATTATTGGTCCGATGCGGTTAAACCATCTATGATTTATGAGTCCGGTGCAGATCTGCTCGTTTACGGAATGGCAGACCAGGTCATTGGTAAGATGGCAGACTTCTTTAAAGCAGGTGGCAACTGTGCTGACAGGATTAATCTACCTCAATGTGGATTTATTGCTTCTGCCGACGAGGTGGCTAATATACAATCTGTCTGTACGAATAAGGTAATATCTTCTTTTGAAGAATGCGCTGATAATAAATCTGCCTACGCCGAAGCGTTCAGAATTATCGAAAAAGAATCCAATAAAGCAGATCCGGAAGTCATTATTCAGCCGACAGCAGGCCAGTTCGTGGTGATAACCCCTCCGGAAAAAACTCCTTCAACAGATAGCCTGGATGCAGTTTATGATCTTCCTTACACCAGGCTTCCACACCCGCGCTACAGGAAAAGGGGTGAAATCCCTGCATGGAAAATGATACGCCATTCAGTAACAATTCACAGGGGATGTTTCGGGGGTTGTAGCTTCTGCACAATAAGCATGCACCAGGGTAAATGGATTGCCAGCAGGTCTGAGCAATCAATATTAAATGAAGTGACCCGGATTTCCCGGATGGAAGACTTTCGCGGTGTTATTTCAGACCTTGGGGGGCCGAGTGCAAACATGTACCGCATGGAAGGCAGTAAAAAGGAGCAATGTGCCAGATGTAACCGCCCATCATGTATATGGCCATCAATTTGCAAAAATCTGGATTTCAACCATAAACATCTGATAAAATTATATCAGAAAGTGCAGGCAAAACCAGGAATAAGAAAAGTGTTCATCGGAAGCGGTATCAGATATGATATGCTCACAGGTCATCCCGGAGAGGTAACCGGGAAATACCATCTTCGTGAGTATACCCGTCAACTTATAAGCCATCATGTTTCGGGGAGGTTAAAGGTGGCACCGGAACATTCCGATCCTGATGTACTGAACCTGATCAGGAAACCTCCGTTCTCATCCTACCTCTCATTCAGAAAAGATTTTATGGATATAAGCAGAGATTCCGGATTAAGACAACAGCTCATCCCTTATCTTATTTCGTCTCTACCCGGAAGCGACCATAAAGCTATGGGAAAACTGGCCTGCGACCTGGCATCTGCCGGACAAAGACCTGAACAGGTGCAGGATTTCACACCAACACCTATGACCCTGTCTACGACAATGTATTATTCAGGAATAAATCCTTATGACCACCGGCCTGTACATATAGTAAAATCAGAAAACGAAAGAAAAGAACAAAAGATGTTTCTTCTCTGGTACAAGGACGAAAACAGGAGAAAAATAACTGAGATAATGAAGGCAAATAATCAGTCACACTTGTTGAGAAAACTATACTACAAATAAGAAAACCGTGAATTGGGTCTGAAAAAATTACTCACTTTCTGTAACATGAATAAACAGCCCCTGTGAGGCACAGGAGGGGCAAAAAGGATCTTCAAAGGCAAATGTGCAGGAGCACAGCTTGCAGGTCTCCCTTTTTTCTGTCTTTCCCGACATATCAACCTGGGGTGCTATCCAGTGTGTAAATGGAATAAATAATTCTATGAATGAAGGTAACAACCTTAGAGTTGCTCTATTTGATGCTGTCAATGAATTGAAGTTTGATTTCATAATCAGCAATTAAATTTTGGTTTTTTTAACGCAACTTAAAAAAATAGGTTACAGGCTCGGCAAAAATATAAAAAAATCAATTGCAGTATATTATGAAAAAAAAAATATTAACAACTTATCTGGTCTGATATCTCATTATAAAGGTGCATATAATCCACTATTGAAAGCTGCTCTGCACGCAGGTTAGCGAAGGATACGGCCAACGTTTTTCCGAAGCCTGACTTAAGTGTGTTTTTTAACATTTTTCTGCGCTGGTTGAATGCAGTTTTAACAATTCTGATATAAAGCAAGGTATTTTTAATTTCCGGCTTTTCAGATTTTGATGTTATCAACACTACAGCCGATTTCACCATAGGTGGTGGAATAAATGCGTTTTCATTTACTGTGAACAGTATCTTTACATCATACCATGTCTGAAGTAGAACACTCAGAATGCCATACTTTTTATTTCCATGACTTCCTGCAATTCGTTCTGCAACCTCTTTCTGGAACATACCACATAGCATAGGAACATTTTCATGATTTTCGACCATGCGGAATAATATCTGGGATGAGATATTGTAAGGGAAGTTGCCAACAATACCAAAAGGGGTGTCGAAGTATCTGAAGATATCCATCTTTAGGAAATCACCTGAAATAAGATTATCACTTTCAATATCAGGGAAATTGCCTTTGAGAAAGGCCACCGATTCACGGTCAATTTCAATGACCTTAAGCGGGTTATCTCTTTTCAGCAGATATCCGGTAAGCATTCCCATACCGGGGCCTATCTCGAGCAGGGGGATCTCATGGGAAGGTATTGAATCAGCAATTTTGGCCGCGATATTTCTGTCGTGCAGAAAGTGCTGTCCTAACTCCTTTTTTGGTTTTACAAAATGATCCATCAGTTAATGTTGTCGCTTCTCAGTTCTCTGAACCTCGACCTTGCTTCTGACACAAAAATGCTTCCGGGATGTTCCATGATAAGCCTCTGGTAGATTTCCGCAGATTTTACCCTGTTGTTCAGATGTTGATCATGCATTCTGGCCTGCATAATAAGGGCATTATCGACAAGTATATCATCACCATAATTTGAAAGAAGTTGTTCAAGAAGTGAATCTGCAGCTTCGAAGTTACGGCGGGTTATCATTATTCCGGCCTTTTTCAGCAACACTTCGTCCTGAATGTTGTGAAACGGAAACATAACCGAAATTGAATCAAGCACCTGCATTGCAAGGTCAGGCTTCTTTCTGAAGAGGAGGAGGTCGGCATTGGCATACATCGAAAGAGGTTCAATGTTACTGTCTTCGGCCAGGTTGTCGGATATCAGCAACGAAAGTTCCATCGCGTCATTTGCAATAAGTTTCGATGTTGCCGATCTCAGCACATCAAGTTGTGTTCGAGCCCAGTCGAACTCGCCGATATAGAAAGACAACCGTGCATTCCTATACTTTGCTTCGAAACCGACAGGGTCGTACTTAAAGGCTTTCTCAACCTGTGAATACAACAGTGTTGCTTCCCACACTTCACCACTCATAAGGTATATGTCACCCAGATCGGTCTTGCACTGCGCTACTACAACCGGGTTGAGATTGGTCAGCCGTATGGCCTCTTCAAGGAGGTTGGTTGCATCTTTTGTACGATCCAGATAGAAAGCCAGAAGATGTGCATAATTGCGCAACAGATTTATTGTCCCGGCACTCTTTCCCTGTTTATTTATAACTCTTTGATAGTCGATGCTTAGTTTTTCAATCCCTGCTATATCCTCGACTCCTGAATCCATCATCTTTGAATACCTGACCTCAAGAAGCATCATTTCAGCATTCAGGTACAGGAAATGGTTTTCACCTTTTAACCTTATATGTTCAAAGGCTTCAATAGCCACATCATAATATCCGTTTGAAGCGGCAAGCTGCCCAACCCTGAAGACTGCATCCCCTTCATCCTTTGTTCTTCGCTCCATGGCCTTCGCCTGGGTAAGGGCAAGGGAAAACTCCCTTTGCTGGATGGAATACCATAAAACAAGTTCACTGAACACAATCCTTTCGGGGTTCGCCTGAGCCCTTTCGATGATTTTTCCTCTCACGATCTGTATCAGGCTCTCTTCATTCATGTTGTTCATCAGATGCTGAAGAGTATTCTGAACAAGGTCAACCCTTGTTTCATCTGTAGTGATCAGGTCGAGATATTCATCCATCATTCCGCCGAAATTCCTCATCGACTGGTAAACACTTGCCAGTTCAAGGTGGAAAAGGTAACCATCAGGCACAACCTTTCTACCTTTTAGATATACCCTGACGGCATAATCGGGCAACCTACGAATGAGAAAAGCATTTGAAAGATCAACCACTGCAATCCGTGTAGGCTCCATCTTTTCAATGGCTTTCTCAAACTCACGCTCAGCCTTCCTGAACTCGCCCTGAAGCTGGTATATGTAGCCAAGTTCAACAATGAAATTCCGCCTCAACTCCCTGGTCTCTTTCAATCCTTTTACCAGCCGCTCAGCATCACGATAATTACCTGCTTCAAGTAATGAATTCAGATAATAATTGTAGTAAAAAGTGTTAGGGGACTTTTTGAAAAGCTCACCATAAAGTTCAGCCGCTTTGTCGAATTCACCATTGTTGTAATACTGCAATGCAAGCTGCTCTGTTGTCCTGTCCTGTCCATTGACCAACAATGGCACACCAACCAGCAAAAAACTACAAAAGATAAAACACCAAAAAAGCCACCGATTCATCATCTGTTTTGTTTCATTTTTTCATTTGCCTTAATATCACTGAAATAGTTAAATGCATCACCCCAAATATTACTAAGGCTGTCAAGAGCATTTTTTGTTACAACAATCTCAGGTATCCAGGCTTTGGCTTCCCTGTTCAGGTCATTTACAGCAGCGCCTTCAACCTCCAGGTAGTATTGAACTGAATCACCTGGAATCTGGTCTCTTCGGACAGAATTACGGAAGGTCTTTAACTGCGTCTCGTTCACTTTATGGCGCTCATACATATTATTGAACCGTCTTAACAGTTTCTTAAGTTGACGATCCTTTGATTCATAAAGTGTTATGTAGTTCCAGTATTCGCTTTCCTTGACAAGTTTTATGTCTTCAATCTCCTCAATAACCATCATCATCTTTTTCCAGTTGTCAGAATATGCCTGTCTTGAACTGTTTACGGCATTGGTGTCAACCATCTTTATCAGGGAAGCTGTCTCTTCATGCATATCCATCAAAGTGTCAATCTGCTTTAGCAAGTACCTTTCATTGGCTGAACGGCACGACGAGAAAAAAACAGGAAATGAAAACATGACAGCAAAGAAAAGAAGAGCACCGGATTTAAACAAAAAGTTCCAATTCATATAATATTGATTTTATGCGCATTAAAAACATTTCTCAATCAACAGTCAACAGCCTGATTTTTCCAATTCCCGGAGAATTACCCGGAACCACAGAATTATTAAGTTTTTCAGCTTTTATGATAATGAACGGTTTTTGCTCCATATTGTTATAATGCAATGAGATTGCTAAAACGGGGATACAAAATTAACAAATAATATTGGGTAAGGTTTACAGGTTGGCTATAATCCTGCTGAAACCGGTATATGGGACGAGAACTTCGGGTAATTCGATATCGTCTTTCAACTGGTAGTTTTCCAGCATTGCGGCAACAATACGAGGCAACGCCAGAGCACTCCCATTTAGTGTATGGGCGAGACTGGTTTTCCCCAGGTTGCTTTTGAACCTAAGTTTCATTCTGTTCGACTGAAAATTTTCGAAGTTTGATACGGAGCTGACTTCAAGCCATCTTTTCTGAGCTGCAGACCAGACCTCAAAGTCATAAGTCATAGCTGATGCAAAACTGATATCCCCTCCACAGAGTCGCATAATCCGGAACGGAAGTTTGAGCTTTTTCAGCAGTCCACTAACGTGATCCTTCATCTCTTCAAGAGCATTATAGGAGTTGTCGGGGTTAGTTATCTGTACTATTTCTACCTTGTCGAACTGATGAAGCCGGTTCAAACCTCTTACATCCTTACCATAAGAGCCTGCCTCACGCCTGAAACATGGTGAGTATGCGCATATCTTAACAGGTAATTCAGATTCTGTGAGAATTATGTCTCTGTATATATTGGTAAGGGGCACCTCTGCGGTTGGTATAAGAAAAAGGTTATCGGCTGTGGAAGTATACATCTGGCCCTCCTTATCGGGCAACTGTCCGGTGCTGAATGCTGACTCTTCATTAACCATCAACGGTGTCTGGTACTCAGTATATCCAGCTTCCACAGCCTGGTCGAGAAAAAAAGATATAAGTGCTCTCTGAAGCTTTGCCCCCCTGTTGATATAAAACGGAAAGCCTGCTCCTGTGACCTTTGATCCCAGGTCAAAACCAATGAGGTTGTATTTTGCTGCCAGCTCCCAGTGAGGTATGGTATGATCTCCCTCCACGGGGATCTCCCCCCATGAATATACCATTTCATTATCATCAGCCCCCTTGCCGGCAGCTACCAGTTGGTGCGGCATATTTGGCAGGAGCAACATGAGATTGTGAAGGTTCTCTGAAACAGCATTCATTTTTTCATTCAACGATTTTGCCATCAGCTTAAGCTCGTTCGAACGTGCTTTCAGCTCCTCAGCATCATCTCCCCTGCCCTCTTTCATCAACACAGAGATCTGCTTTGATGCAAGATTGGCCTCCGCCAGATGCTCATCAAGCATCTTCTGGGTTTCCCTCCTCTCCCTGTCGAGATCCAGAATGTCACCGACAATGGTTTTGGCATCGAAGTTCTTAATAGCCAGGCGGTTTACAACCAAATCCGGGTCCTCACGTATTATTTGTATCTGTAACATATTATTGTTGATGTTGATTCAATAATGATTTTAACGGGTGGGGAAAGGTAAAAAAAAACCCGGTGTTAAAGCCGGGATTCTTTATTTCATTTAAACTGGTTATTCAATCTCAGCTTCAAAAGGGTCAACAGAAACGTATGATTTGTTTTTCTGCTTCTTTTGAAATCTGACAACACCATCAACCATAGCAAATATGGTATGGTCTTTTCCCATGCCGACATTTTCACCCGGGTGATGAGTTGTTCCCCTCTGACGAACTATTATGTTACCTGCAACTGCAGCCTGCCCGCCAAAAATCTTGACACCAAGTCGTTTGCTTTCCGATTCGCGGCCGTTCTGTGAACTACCCGCCCCTTTTTTATGAGCCATGATAAACCTATATTATGAGTTACTATTCTGCACTTTCAACATTTGGTTCTTCAACAATATCTTCCGTAACTTCTGCTTTTTTTGCAGCTTTTTTACGGGCAGCCTTCTCCGATATTTTGTCTATCCTTATCTGGCTCAGATACTGTCTGTGACCGTTAAGAACCTGATATCCCTTTCTTCTCTTCTTTTTGAACACCAAAACCTTGTCTCCTTTGAGATGTTCGAGGATTGTGGCACTGACCGAAGCCCCTTCGATGGCGGGCTGTCCAATATTCACCTTTCCGTCTGCATCTATCATCAACACCTTGCTGAACGTTATGGTACTTCCTTCTTCACCTTCAAGACGGTGCACATATACCTTCTGCCCCTCTTCAACCCTGTATTGTTTGCCTGCCAGATCTACAATTGCGTACATTTCCATTTATTTTTTTTCATCTGTTCATCCCTGAACAGCAGTGATATCTATTAATTTCAGTCTATATCCCTTATGTGTCAGTACCGAAGCCCGATTTTGGGCTGCAAAGATAAAAAGATTTTTGAAAAACAAAGCAGATGCAATAAAAAAATACTAACCAATTTATGCGTAGTTTTGCATCCTTTAAAACCCCTGTCATGATCCTGAGAGCAGAAAAGTTAACGAAGCGTTACCGCAACCGTACCGTTGTAAACAGCGTTTCAGTGGAGCTGAGCAAGGGGGAAATTGTGGGGTTACTGGGGCCTAACGGTGCCGGCAAAACCACAACCTTTTACATGATTGTAGGCATGATAAAGGCTAATTCCGGCCGCATCTTTCTTGACGACAGGGAGATCACAAACACCCCGATGTACGAACGGGCGAGGCTTGGTATCGGATATCTGGCACAGGAAGCATCGGTTTTCAGGAGAATGAGTGTTGAGAATAATATCAGGTCAGTGCTTCAGTTTACCGGGTTAAAACGAAGTGAACAGGAGGAACGGCTCGAAAAACTCATTGAGGAACTTGGGCTTACCCATGTGAGAAAAAGTGCCGGAATAACACTATCAGGTGGTGAAAGGCGCAGGACAGAGATTGCACGTTCACTGGCTACAAATCCTGGATTTATTCTGCTCGATGAGCCTTTCGCCGGTGTTGACCCCATTGCCGTGGAGGATATTCAGACCATTGTTTCAGGATTGAGAGAAAAACAGATCGGCATCCTGATAACAGACCATAATGTGCATGAAACCCTTTCCATCACTGACAGAGCCTATTTGTTGTTCGAAGGAAGCATCCTTAAATCAGGCACATCAGAAGAACTCGCAATGGACGAGCAGGTGAGGAAGCTATATCTGGGTACCAATTTCGAATTGCGGAGGTAGTATCATCAAAATTGAGTTTTTTGTTTGCCTCTCAATGCTGATTTCATATAAATTTGCTACCAAAAAATTATCCAAAATCATCCTTATGGGGACTGAAAAGGAATTAACCTGCATTATAAGAAGAATATCTTTTGTTGCCTTGTTGCTTATCTGTACCATTACCGGGATAGCACAGGCAAAACTCACCCCCGTGCGGGATAATTCATCCTTGCTTTGGGGGTACACCAATGAAAAAGGGAAAATGGTCATTGCCATAAAATTCAACACCGCTTCTGAATTTTTCGGAAACCTTGCACGTGTAAGTGACGACAAAGGGTATTTCCTGATTAACTCCAAAGGAAAAAGGATCATCACCGAGAATTGTGAGGAAATCAAGGTGTTGCCAGATTTGGAGAATTCTTTCCTGATTAAAATCAAAACCGGGTACGATGAATATTACCTGCCCAAATACAACTATAATATCGTAAGACAGGACGGGAAGATGATCCTCGCACAACACTCAGACCATATCAGGCTCACCGGTAAAATAATCATTTACAGTATTACAAAGGAGAATGGCTCAAAAAGTTATGGAATCACAAATCTGAAGGGGGAAATGATTGCAGCGCCGGTGAATTATTTGATCCCCGATTTTTATAACGGGATTACCGTAGTTAAGACGGTCATCGGGGACACTGAAAAGTATGGTGTAATCAATACAAAAGGCGAGATTCTGGTGCCATTTGAATACGATAATGCCGATTTTACTTATGGCGATTACCATAAGATTGTTTGGGCAAAAACCTCCGACAAGAAATATCACTTTTTTGATAAGAATGGAAGAAGAATTGAAAACATGATTGCTGATGAATTCAAAGAACTGAATTACCGCAACTGGTTTAAACCTGTACTTCTGGTAAGAAACGGCAACAAATGGGGGTTTTTTAATGGTGAGGAATTTGTTCTGAATTTTGAGTATGATGAGATTTTTAAGATGAATGACAGCCTGATCCAGATTACATTGAATGGAAAAACAGGTGTTGCAAACACAAAAGGAGAGGTTCTGATCCCGGCAAAGTATATTTCTGTAAAAGATGCCGGAGAATCTTACTTCACGGCAAAATCAGAAACAGGCACCCATTTATACAACAGCAAGGGTATTGAAGTTGCTGTCCTGCCTCAGGATCTGGAGATTATAAGCTTCAATAATGGCATCGGAATCATCAGGCAGAATAAGTTATACGGCTACATGGATCATACCGGCAACATCATCATACCCTGTCAGTACGATGATGCAGGTGCTTTTCGCGAAGGCAGGGCGCATATAAGGATCAAGGATGTATTTAAGGGTTATATAGACCTGGCAGGCAACCGGGTATCGGAAAACGAATATATAAAAGAAAAGGCAGATGCAGCAAAAGCTGAGCAATTGGCGAAAGAGAAAGCCGAAAAAGAGGCCGCTCTTGCAAAAGCCGAAAAGGAGCAAAAAACATTAATGCTTGACACCTACTTTCCGTACCGTTATTCCAATGCCTATTGTCGAATCCGGTTATCTGAAGAACCTAAACAGAATGAGTCTTCAATTGAAAGTTGGGGAACCTCCATTTCGGTGTATTCTTATAAAGAAATTAATTATTACCCTGTCGGATGCCAACTTATATTTCGCATCAACAATGCTAAGGAGATACAATTAGCAAACAAGATGCATTTATCATTGCTCGATGTATTTAAAAAAGCACTGGAAAAGAATAGTTATACTACAATACACGGGTTTGAGAGTTGCAAATTCAAAGGTTATGACGCATTCACTTATTACTATGAGAAGGAAACGGTAAAATGCAGAGCCATTGCTTTTCAGGTGAACAATAATGTGTTTTCGCTAACTTTAATGGGAATGGATAAATATTATGACGATAACTTCTTTGATCTTTTCACCAGCACCTTTGAGCCTAAATAATCGTGCTACCTGCAGCAAAACTGTCTATACCGCTTTGCGAATCCGGGATGCAGCCTCAGCTTCACCTTTTTCTAACCCCTAAAGGAACAATAGTATAAACAATTCTTATCAGCAGCAGCAGAACCGTAGCCACAAGCGCCATTCTTCCAATATAATCACCGTATTTCGTGTAGAAAGTCATTTTGTTGCTCATGCAGATCCGTCCTTTAATTGCATCCTCTTCCCAGTAACGGGTAGGTTGCAGGATGTCACCTCTTGAGTTGATAAAACAGGTTATACCGGTGTTTGCTGATCTTGCAATATCCCTTCGGGTTTCAATAGCTCTCAGAGAAGCAAATGCGTTATGCTGCCTGTGGCCGGGTGTGTTTCCCCACCATCCGTCGTTGGTGATTATAAACATATACTGCGCGCCATTCCTGATAAAATCGCCAAAGAAGTTACCATACACCGATTCATAACATATTGCAACACCGTAACGTGTGCCGGTACGGTTGTGCCTGAATACAAAACGGCTGTCATCGGTACGAAGGGTACCCCTTGTTCCCCCCATGTTGAATGACAGATCTCCTGCAATGGATTCAAGATACCTCTTGTAGGGCATTCTCTCCACCCCGACAACAAGTTTGGATTTGTGAGTAAGGCCGGTAATACCTGATGTGTCAACTGCAAGCCCAAGGTTGAAGGCATCATAATAATTTGTAAGGCTATCTGCCGGAACACCAAAATTTTGCGAATACCAGTTTACAAATGAAGGGTCCAACTCCCTGGCTGCATCTGACATAGGCTCACCTTTATATACCATCCTGAATGAAGAAGCTCCGGCAATTACCGTTGTCCCCTGGTGTTGGTTTACAAAACTTTTCAGGTGGTCAATAACAGAGGAAGCATCTAGATGCCGCTCCCAGAGGCTTTCCTGGATCATAGACTCCGGACCAATAACAAAATCTGTTTCATCACCTATAATCGGTCGGGCCAGGTCAAGAAAATTGTTTACTGCCGTAACCGGCGGGATGGTATACTGTTCGCTGTAAGGGTCATTATTGGGTTGTACCAACACTACCTCAACAGATTCTGTTTCGGGTTTCCAGGTATAGTATTTTATCAGAGAGATAGTTAAAGGAACAAGAATCCAGATCAATAAAGGAATGCACCTTATAATCAGGAATCTGAAATCCCTCTGGCCTGCGAACCAATGCTTAACAAGATTATAAACCAGCATGTTGGCAATAAGCACCCAGACGGAGCCTCCCAGGATGCCTGTATATTCATACCACTGCACCCATACCGGCCATGCAGAAAAGCCATTCCCGAATGATAACCAGGGATAACTGATTTCCCAGTAATGGTGTATATGCTCAAACCCTAACCAGTAACAACACAGAGCCAGATATCCGGTATTGCTGCCCCTGAATTGCCTTCGCCCCCCATGAAACAACTGAAAAACAAATGTCATCAGAATCGTATTAGCAACAATAGCCATCAGGGCTCCACCGATTGAGGCGTTCTTTAACCACCAGCTTCCTGCAGTATTCCAGATTAGAAATGTTATAAAAGCTAGAAGGAAAAAGGTGCCCTTCCTGAATTTAGACCGGTTTTGATGGATATGATCCTCAACAACCAACAATGGGACAAGTGCTGCAAAAAGTAACACAGGGAGGCCCCTGACGGGGAGTGACAATGAAAGCAACAACCCGGAGAGGACGGCAAGCAATAATAATGAGCGAAACTTCAATGCCTTTTCGAAGGGGGTCAATACAACCATATTTTCCTATAAAGTTATGAATTATGGGTCATGAGTCCCGAAAAATTAAAATCTTCGATTTTCTCTCTCGTCCTCAGACGAGACTAGGATCCTTCCCGAGCCTTTGACTCGAGGACAGGCGAAAAACACGAAATCAAAGATTCCTGATTTTTCGGTATTATAAGTTATGAAATGCTTATCGGGCATTTTCTGATTTTTTGCTGTTGATGTTTATTTTAAGTGAAAAAATATTTGAGTATAGGGCTGAAGAAGAATTCCCTAGATTTGTCAGTGCATAATCAATAAGAATTTTGTTTCTGATATTGATGCCGGCTCCCATGTTGGGCTGGAGGGTTGTTACCCTCTTGCCTCCAATCTCATATTCCTGCTGAATATTGCCGATGCCGCCCCTTATAAACAGAAACCCGCCCACCGACAATTCAACACCGGCATGGGGATCAATACTAAACGGTTTTGATTTTATCAGGGTGTTACGTTTCCCGTCTGTGGTAATGTCAAAATTGATTTCTGTGTACAGGCTTATCCTCTCACCAAGCACGAAGGTGCGTCCGGCACCGGCAATGAGTCGCGGAAGGGTTATTTCCAATGAGTTTTCAGGTATCTCGTTTCCTGTGAGGGTGAACACATCAATCATTTTGTCAGTTAGATCAAATGACCATGCATTGAATGTTGAGGTAATATCCCTTCCGGTAACACCAAATTTCCAGTGATCTCCGGCATACTGTATTCCAAGGTCGAATCCAAAGCCCCATGCTCCGGCAAAACTGCCTACCTTCCGCCTGATAATCTTGGCATTTCCTCCTATTGAAAGGTTTTTAATACGGGTCTCTTTTGCAAAAGAGAGCAACATGGCAAAATCAATTGCGGAGAATGACCTTATCCTGTCGTAATTGATGTTGCCATCAGCATCAATAAGCTCAGAGGTGTCAGGGATATCATCCACGGCAAACCTGATAAATGAGAGGCCTGCGGTACTTGTTTTGTCCATAACAGCCACAATGCCTGCGTAATCGTATTTGGCAATACCTGCAAAGTACTCTGCATGCATAAGAGCAAGCTGGATATCTGACTGCTTTTTAAGCATTCCTGCCGGGTTCCAGTAAGCTGCAGGTGCACCCATTACAGAAGCCACAACACTGTTCGACATCCCAAAAGCCCTGGCATCCACACCCAGCGACAGAAACTCATTGCTGTATTTTGGTGCCTGGCTATGAGCAACAGAATGAATAAAAAGTATGAATAATAGCGTTAAAACTGTTTTACCTGTTATGTGTCCTTGCATTATCTCTATTATTTTGCTGATGGTTAACGTAAAACATCTTTTCTTATTACTATAAATCACCTCATAAGATACATTTTTCCCCACCCCTCCTTAAAGTAGCGGTCAGCATCTGTTGAGATCTTGTCAATTGACTGACCGCGAATATTTGTTATCACGCGGTAAAGGTAAACACCGTTGGCTACCTTGTCGCCAAATTCATCCGTACCATCCCAGTAACCATCAGTGATGTTCCTTCCGAGGTTAATGGACCCCAGTTCATCCATTGTAAGCTCACGGATGATCCTGCCGGAGACGGTCATAATCTGTATCCGGAAATCGGTTGGCAGTTCATATCCCGTTAATGTAAACACAAATCGTGTTCTGGACGAGAAAGGGTTAGGCCAGTTCAGAACCTCCGTGATGGATGCCTTACTGATAACCCTGAAAGATATCTGATGGCGAATTGAGCCGGAGAGACCTAATGATTTATCGGTTGCCTCAACCCTGAGCATATATGTACCGTCCCTTCCAAGAAAATCGGCCGGAAAATGTATGCGGCAGCTGTTTTGCTTACCTGTTGAAGGGTAAAAATACATCTGATCCACACCATCTTTGAGGAAATGGATCTGAGAAAATTCGTTGTCGCCGGGGTACTTCAGGTATACCCTGAACATAGCTGTATCTTCGGGCTGATTGAACAGCAGAAACAGGTTTTCGTCGGTAAGCTGAATGTCAATGTCGGGTTGAGCTGAGACAATATCTCCGTCGAGGATCTGAATGCCATCGAAAGTGACATCCAGCAGGGGGCTTCTGTTATCTCCAACGACAACAAAACCTTTCTCCCCGAAGTTGTTTATGTGTGTCTGTTCAGACTGGTCGTAATGCCCTGTCAGGGGGTTGACAGGATTAACCTCGATCCATAAAGTGGCCTCTCCGGTAGCCATGGCTCCAGTGGCGAAGGCTATTCCATGAATCATCAGTGTGTCTCCTGCCGGGTGAACATCAAAACGTTTATAGGAAGGATAATGCACTCTCCGCTCCCTGTCGGTAACACGTGCATGAACCAGCAGGCTGTCCATATCCCAGGCGCTGATGTTGCGTGTAGCGATGGTAAACCTGACAGAATCGCCAAGCTGGATAGTGTCCTTGTGAAAGGTGAATCCCGACGAAGGGTCAATGGCTGTTTCCCCAACGGGGGTGTATAAAACCATCCACGACTTCATCTGTGCAGGTGTGGTAAAGACCTTATCACTCATGTCAACAGAAAACCTCAGGTAGGGATAAAGAGATGCATCAACCAACTGCCCCAGCATAACCAAACTGTCAGGCTGTGGCTTAATGCCTGTAAGAGCCGGAAAATTATGGGCATTCCCCCCCTTGTCAATGGCCGAAATGGTAAAAGTGATTGTATCTGTAATCGTGGGGTCGGATTGTAATGGTACCTGTTTCCAGTAGGCAGACTGCCAGTTTATGGCCGGCCCTATGTCTGTTGAAATGATCTTCCCCTGATTCCAGTTTGCTGTAAGGATCCTGATAAATTTGACGGTGTCGGTAGCACCGGGTTTCGACAGCTCCACAACATTTGCAGGATCCCCGACGGAGGCCCCCTTCCTGCCAAATATCACATAAGGTGTATTGTTCTGTAGGCTTCTTATCGTTGCACTACCTATCGATTCAAAACCCTGGTACAAAGCCTCAGGGTACAACTGAGCATGATGGTTCTTGATGCTGTAACCAAGAACATAACTTCCCTGTGGTACCGAATCAAAGAAAGTTTTCAGTGCATCGCGCCACAGTGAGGTGTGTGTGGGAAATTCAAACGCATTTTTTGTGGTTCCCGGCTCCTGATACTGACCCCAGTTGCCGTTCCAGGATGCTGATGTGTTAACCGCCTTCAAAGGCTGAGCTGTGATAGTGTCGAAAACTGCAAAGACAAAACCACCATCCAGACTGTTTGATATTATTGACGCACCCTGATGTTGATAAACTCCGTCGATGGAAAAATAATGTTGATTGGCAGTAAGGTTTGGATAAATACCCGTCTGGGCGGTAAGTTCAAAATGCTCGGGAAGAAAGCTGAACCTCTCAGTGAGAGTATCAAAAGTGATTTTCTGATATTCGTTTCCCCTGAACTGGTCGAAATGAGCCTGCGCCCAGCCTGTCCTGCCATCAATATACCTGAATGAACTTACGCGCCAATCGGTAATACCCTCCGGATGATCAAGACTGTCAACTGCCACCCTCCAGAAATATACCATGCTATCGGTAAGGGTTACCGGTGGCTTCCAGCTCAGCACACCTCCGCTCCTCTGCATTGTATGGGTGGCAAGCAAAGGCTGGAACTGCGGGTTGTCAGCAATCTGGAAGTGGTACCTCTTTACCCCCGAGAAAGGATCTGTAGTGCTTGCATGTAGTGTCACAGTGTCGGCAGGAACAACAGCAAATTCATAAGGATAAACAGGAATAAGTCCTGATGATTTTATATACAATGACGCAACAGCAGCATTGTTTGTTTCATCCGATTCCTGTATCTGATAAAGAGCATCCAGGGTGACTTCAAAAAAGTTCAGTCCAATACCTTTTGACCTGTTAACCGGTAAATAAACCGTGAACGTATCCTGAAAGGCAGTGCTAATATAAAAGAAGGTGGTGTCAGAAACCGACTTATCGGGGAATATACGGCTTATTGTCACTGCAAATGAATCGCTGAGTGCCTTCCCGGCGTTCCTGCTGATAATATGGATTGAGAACGAATCAATCTCATTGGTCACGTTGGAAGGTGAAAAGAAGATCTGCTCGGTGCTCATCCTGTAGTCGGGTTTATCCTGGGCAGTGAGAACAATGACAGGGTCACCATGGAGAGTTGTCTGCTGGTATGTTACCTGATGATAAAATGAAGTAGGGCTATAAGTAAGGGGTCGCAGACCGCTTCTCACAAGTGCTCCCAAATGTTTACCATACCCGGCATCTGCAATATGGTAATACAGGGTGTCGTTGATTTCATTCAACACGTTAATAGTTGAATAACTTGATGAGCCCAGGTAGGCAATAGCACCTTTTTTAGGCGTTAGCACAAACTCCTCACTTTTTGTGTAGGTCTTGTTGAAAAGATCGCCCGAGTAACATGAATTGGCAATAACCAGGGGGTAACGTCCTTCATTGTTATAACTGTGAACATCGTCGGTGCTGAGGTCAAATCCGATGGCTGAACCATGACCGAAAAACGACATAAGGATCACCCCGTTGTTGATCGTTGCCTTTATCTGTTGTGATTTCAGAATCTCGATAGGCTCTGTGGAGGTTTTAAGGAATGTGGTAACATGACCTCCGAAAGCAGGCCCTTTAAACACACTCTCCCATCTTGAAAGGGCAGACTTTATATATGTTTGTTCAGCAGAATTATTACCCCCTCCCAGATGAATGGCTCTCTTCATCCACATCTCATTCTTCAGCCTCAGAGTATCCTCATACTGCATCACCTTTTCGAGATAGACATCCACTTCTGTCGCCGTTGCTGCTGCCAGCCTGCCAATGTAAATGTTGTTTATGTGTGTGGAAGCCAGACGATTGATGTACATATTGTCAGTAGCAGGATATCCCCAACCCGGAACAAGTGAATTCCTGAATGTTGTACTATCCCTACGTGAATGGATGGTTGCATATCCCTTACCAATAATAAAGATGTTCTGAGGCAGTACGCTGTTCTGATGCAGGAACTTCACAAAATTTTCGATCGCAAGGGGGTTGTTACGTATTCCGAATGAAAACTGCTCATAAAGTCCTTCAACATCCACCAGCACTGGTTTATACAATGCCGGATACCCTCCTGTAGCGCGGTATTGTGCATACATGGAGGCACTGTTCATCAGAGAGGGGTGTGTGATGATCATGTAATCATACTGGTTTTGCTGAAAATCTGCAAAGTAGTCGGCAAAACTGTTACCCGTGGAAAGGGGATTCAGTTTGGTTACCTGTATGACCAAAGCTTCAGAAGCAAGATAACACTCCTTCACCGATGGATTTCCGGCCTGTGAATTTGGTATCAGCATCTGCCTTTCATTACCGGAGGTGGTAACAACAATTCTGCGGTTGTTGGTAAGGTCATATAATATCGGGGAACCTAATGACACCAGAAGGTTGGTAAGCGATAGATATGTTTTGCTTTTCTGGGGATGGTCGGCAACATAAAGCCACTTCTCTGTAACATTTCCAAGGCTGGTTCCATGAGGGAATGTAAGTTCCACCAGTGCAATAGAATTGCGGTCGCTTCGGGTGGGCTCCTGTGCAGGTATGGTCGACATATCATCAACGGCAGCAAACAGGAACTTGGTGGAAAAACCTGTCGAAAGGGATGTGGAAGGAAACTGAACACTGCGCCTGGAAACCTGGTAACCATAATAGGTAAAGTCATCCAGTGCCCCCGACAAACCATCAATGGATACTTTCACATGATGGCTCTTGCCGGGATAAGCAGGGTTCTTGAATACATACTTCGACCTCCCCACTATTACATAATCGAGTGTTGACGGAGGACCCTGATAATATGCACCCAGTGTCTGCAGGTTGAGCTGACGGGGATTTGTCATGTTCAGGTCAATACCAAATGGGAAATCAACCCATCCCTCACCATCCATGTATCGCGAATCTTTAGAGTAATCTTCTCCCAGGAGGCCTCCAAGCGCATAGGTTCCCGCAGGCTCAAAGGTAGCCTTTGACCAGAAATAGCTCTCGGCAGGAAGAAAGCTGCTGTAATTCACATCCGTTTCTATAATTAATCTGAAGTTGGAGAGGGTCGGTCCTACAGTGAGAAAATAATAGGCGGTGTCTGTAAAAAGGCTGTGGCTTTTGTTCACCTGCCATGTTGTGTCACTGAAAAACCTGCGGTCTGCAGAAGCATCATTCTTTTTGCCGAAAAACTCAATGTAATCGGTGGCGTTGAAAACACCATCCTGCTCTCCCTGGATAAATACGGGAACCTCTGTACCGTTCCTTATTAGCTGTATCTTTCTGGGGTCGAATCCGGGCAGGGAAAGCACACCTGCCTGGGCAAGGGTGGCAGAGTCGATTCTGTAGATGCCCGTATTTACTACCGGGAACTTCCAGTAATCCTGGTTTATGGTCTGTAAAACCCAGTCGTTGCCTGCTGACGTCTGAGCTTCCGTAAGATGAGGTTTTAAATGCATAAAACCGGAAATCAGAAGCAGGCCTAACATTATCTTCTTCATAGAAAAGAATAGTTATGTATTTGGGTGCTGCGATGATCAGAAAAACAAAGGCATTGATGATTGCCTGTCATTATCTGCCGATCTCTGCAACCGCACAAAGATAAGCATCAAACCATTGCAACCGAATTTTTATGAAGATGTGTAAATATTCAGTACGAAAAACCACAGGTTTTTGACTTATCTTTGTTCAGAACAAAGGAATTCCAATATCAGTAAATATTATAAATCACCTAAACGGTAATCCAATGAAATATTGCATCACCCTGGTTATTGCCACCTTTTTTCTGATGTCATGCAGATCAGAATATACTTCAGAAGATCTTAGGAGCAATGTTCTTGAATCATCTGAAGAATATGCAGTCGAAGCTGATGAAGCTTCCGTTGATGAGACTTCAGACATTCAGGAATCAATACCGAAGAAGATCATTAAAAACGGCTATATGGAGATGGAGGCAAATAATCTTTTTTCCGAAAAGAGAAGGGTTGACTCACTGATAAATGCCGTTAACGGGTATTATGAAGACGAGAGATTAGAAAACACAACCCAACTGGCCACCTACACTCTCACCATAAGGATTCCGGCAAAACGTTTTGAGCAATTCATTGCAACGCTTGAGGATGGAGACAGCGAAGTAAAAAACAAGTACATTGAAGCCAGGGATGTAACCGAAGAGTATATTGACCTTGAGACACGGCTTGCAAACAAGAGGAGCTACATTGCCCGTTACCAGGAGCTGCTGAAGGTAGCCCGGAATGTGCAGGAGATTCTGGAAATCCAGGAGAGGCTCAGGAAACTTGAAGAGGAGGTTGAGAGCACCATGGGCCGCCTGAAATACCTTTCGGGCCAGGTTTCCTTCAGCAAGCTTCATCTGGAGATAAGCCAGAAGAAAGCCTTCAGATACTCACCCTCAAAGAGGGCAGATGTATCAGAAAAGCTTAAGCAATCTGTTTACGGCGGCTGGCACCAATTTGTCGACTTTCTTTACATCCTGCTGTATAACTGGGTGCTGATCCTCTTTATCATCATAATTATTGTCTTTTTGCTGATTAGAAGGAGGCGGATAAGAAGAGCCCGGAAAGCGGCGAAAACATGATCTAATCCTTGATAATTAGCAAATTTTCCAATTATTTTAACATCGTTCATTGAATTATCATTATTCATTATATTTGCACCGTTCAAAAAAATTTTAAAAAAAATCATGAAAAAGAAAGAGATTCAGGAAGAGCGGATGCGCAGGTATTTTATTGAAGCTACAAAAGCTATAATCAAAGGGGAAGGTATTAGGGGGGTAAGTGTAAGGTCGGTGGCTGACCATGCAGGATACTCGTTTGCAACAATTTACAATTATTTCAGGGACATTAATGTGTTGCTGTTCGAGTGTGTTCAGGATTTTCAGCAGGAGTGCCTGGAGTTTACAGATGATGCTCCGGCAGAAGGCCGGGGTTGCACATCAAAAATCAGGGCAAGGGTAAAGGCATACGTAGGGTATTTCACTGAATATCCGGGCATATTTGAACTTTTCTACACTGCAAGGGCCGGGGACCTTGGAAACAAAGAATCAACACTGGATATCATAGAGCGCTCGCTCGACAGTGTTTGTGAAAAAGACTGGAATGAGTGCTTCCGTAAGGGATCTGTAACCAGCGAGCAAGCTCTCCGGATAAAAGGTCGGCTGAGATATACTGTTACAGGGCTTCTGGTGATGTATATGAACAGAAGAAGGCCGGCAGACTACCTCGAATTCCGGCAAACCCTTGATCAGCAGCTTGACGATATTCTGACCTGGTAACTCCGGGTTAAATCAAACATCTGCTAATTAAACCTATGACCGACGTCCACTCCCCCGCCACCCGCAGCTACAACATGAGCCTGATCAAAGGAAAGGATACAAAGACGGAGATGGTGGTGCGGCGGTTCCTGCATGGCAAGTGAGTTCAGGTACAGGCTGCATGACAAAAGGTTGCCCGGGGAGTCGGATGGGGTGCTGCAAATCAGCCTATGTAACGTAAGGATATTGAGCAAATTAATAAAATGTTAATAACTTTTAATATTCTGTAGACTTTTCTAGCATTTTCATAGTAGATTTGACAAAACTTGTCAAGCGATACTTTTTGGGTGAAAACAACGGGACAAATAATACGCGAACAAAGAGAGGCACACGGCATTTTGCTACGTCAATTATCGGAATGCATTAACATTGATATTGCCTTGTTAAGCAAAATTGAACGAGGAAGTAGAAAAGCAACAAGAGACCAGCTTGAAAAGATAGCTGATTTTCTTAATATTGACAGGGAAATGCTTTTGATATGTTATTTAGGTGAAATAATTGCTTTTGCTTTGAAGGATGACTATCTAGCAATTGAAGCATTAGAAGCAGCTAAAAGGAGGATTAGATATGAGAAAAATGCTGGAGAATGAACAACAGGAATTGATGACAATTAAGGAAGCAAGTCAATGGGCAAGTGCTTACTTAGACAAAAACGTTAGCGCAAATAATATCTCGTACCTTGTACAATATGGCAGAGTAAGAAAAATAGGAGACAATGGAACAACACTAATACTCAAAGAAGAACTTGTTGAATACTACAAAAGCAAAAAGACCTTAAAACGCGAAGGGTGGACTGAGCAATTAGGTGATGACCTTAACTGGGCACTATCTTTCGATCAATATACAGAAGCCGAAACCACAAAACATGTTCACAGGCTGCATCCATATAAAGGAAAGTTTATTCCTCAATTGGTAGAATATTTTTTAGATCAGAATACAGATGTTTTTAAACGTGAGGTTTATTTTAAGCCAGGAGATATTGTGTTAGATCCATTTTCAGGAAGTGGCACTACCTTGGTTCAAGCTTGCGAATTAGGAATCCATTCTATTGGGATTGATGTTTCGGCCTTCAATGCCTTAATTAGTAATTGCAAGGTGAATAAGTATAATCTTGTTGATATTCAAACAGAACTTAACCGAATAACAAGAGGATTAAAGACCTTTTTATTCAACTCAAAAACTATTGAGTTTGAAGACAAATTATTAAAAGCACTAAATGAATTCAATAATAAATACTTCCCAGTTCCGAGTTATAAATATCGCGTAAAACGAAAAGAAATTGACGAAAATAGTTATGGAAGAGAAAAGGAACAACTTTTTTTAGAACACTATAACCGACTCATAAAAGAATACAACATTGTTCTGCCTCAAAATAGAAGTGACTCATTTCTTGACAAATGGTATAGCCAACACATTAGATCAGAAATTGATTTCGTGTTTGAAAAGATCAGGAAAATAGAAAATCAGCAAACAAAGAGTATAATATCCATTATACTTAGTCGCACAATTCGAAGTTGCAGGGCTACAACCCATGATGATCTGGCAACACTTCGCGACCCAGTTACAACATCTTACTATTGCAGCAAACATGGCAAGATCTGCAAACCATTGTTCTCAATTTTAAAATGGTGGATTTCATATAGCTCAGATACTGTGAAAAGACTAGCTGCATTCGATAAGTTAAGGAAACCCACATTCCATCATTGCTTCACAGGAGATAGTCGCACACTGGATTTAGAAGCTGAAATCGAGCGTACAAGTCCGGTCTTCATTGAAACTTTCAGACAACAGAAAATCCGGGGGATATTTTCTTCTCCTCCTTATGTGGGACTAATCGATTATCATGAGCAGCACGCATATGCATATGATTTATTTGGTTTTAATCGAAGAGACGAACAGGAAATAGGCCCTCTCTTTCGGGGGAAGGGGAAGGAGGCAAAACAAAGCTATATTGATGGGATTAGTGCTGTTTTAAATAATGCAAAACAATTCATGGTAGAGAATTATGATGTATTTCTTGTTGCTAACGACAGATACAATATGTATCCGATTATTGCTGAAAATGCCGGAATGCAGATAGTAAAACAATATAAACGACCAGTGTTAAACCGAACCGAAAAGAACAAGGGTGCGTATTCTGAGATTATTTTTCATTTGAAGTCGAAACTATAACGTCCCTAAAATCACATTCGGCTTTTGTTATCCATGTAAGGTTTTTATGTTTGTGCAATATTGTTTTATATTTGCAATATTATCATAATCTATAGATTTATAACATGGCTCTAACACCAGAACAAACAGGTCAAGTCGAAGCTGTATTACGCACTGGTTTAAGGCAAAAATTTGAGAGATACAATCCAGAACCAGCCGTAATGCCTTTTCATACCCGGCTATTGGGTAAAGATAGAATGGCTTTATTTTCATTTATTCATTCCTTAAACACAAATTTTGGCACAAGCATTTTTGAACCAGTTGCACGTGCATTGGCTCGCCCTAAGTTTCCATATGCCGAATCACAACAAGTTGCAGGTTATAGTATTTCGTCTGGATCACACAGAGTTATTCAAGACATTATTGATAGTTTAACTACTGCAAGATCTTCACCGAATAAAGTTGAAGAAGTAAACGAAATAAGAAAGGTTTGTCAAACCGGCGAAATGCATGAAGTAAAACCTACCAAAGTTGATATTAAACTAATAAACGGTGAAGGAACAATCTACTTATTAGACCTAAAGACTGCCAAGCCTAATGCCGGTGGGTTTAAAGAGTTTAAAAGAACATTATTAGAATGGGTTGCGGCAACCCTGGCCGAAGATCCTGAAGCAGATATTCAAACTATTATTGCCATTCCTTACAATCCTTATGAACCACAACCATATAACCGCTGGACAATGCGAGGTATGCTGGATTTGGATATGGAGCTTAAAGTTGCTGAGGAATTTTGGGATTTTCTTGGTGGTACTGGAGCATATAACGATCTGCTTAATATATTTGAAAGAATTGGTTTAGAATTGAGGCCAGAGATAGATGATTATTTTGCAAGATATAATAGGTTTAACACAAAAATTTAATGCTGTACATCTAATCTTTAAACAGGCTATTCTAAGAACAAAGGATAAACATAAGGAGAAATCATACATCATTTCATTATTCAGCACCCCCCATGCCCCCACTCCCCTTCATACTAGGCCAGATCTATCAGCGGGCTGCCATCCATGATCAGTATGGAGGGAGCAGGCAGAGTGGGATTTGCCCGAGTTCGAAGGTGCCGTACATCTTCATCTTCAGTGGATCACAAGGGCTGCAGCATGGTTACAAAGACCAGTGGGACAACAAGTACATCTTCTCGTACACTGGTGAAGGGCAAGTGGGCGACATGCAGTTTTCACGGGGAAACCTCGCTTTGAGAGATCATTTGAGAGAGGGCAAACGAGTATTTCTGTTTGAGTATGTGAACCGTGGTTATGTTCGCTTTGTGAGTGAGATGGAGTTTTTTGACTTTGGGTTCTTTGAAACGCAAGACCGGGAAGGGGATCTTCGAATTGGGATCAAGTTTTTCTTCAAGCGGGCCGGAGTGGAATTGCCGATCAGTCGTGAGATGATGGATTCAGTATTGGTTTCCGATTCTGTGCCAATGATCGAAGCACTTCAACCCAATGAGACCGAACGTTCCGGACTGGTGACTACCCGTGTAGGGCAGAGTGCTTATCGAAAAAGTCTGCTACATCGCTGGGAATATCAATGTGCAGTTACTCAGTTCAACGATACCCGCATACTTATCGCCTCCCACATTGTCCCTTGGAAAGAGGCCTCTGATGCCCAACGCCTTGATGTGGACAACGGCATTATCCTCTCCCCCACATACGATGCCCTCTTCGACCGGCACCTGATCACTTTCGAAAACACCGGCAAAATCATCCTCTCCGATCAGATCGAACATGCCGCCTATGCCCGGATTGGCGTGTCTGGAAAAGAGCGCATCCAAAAAGACCTCACCCACGGCAACAAAACCTTTATGCAGATACATCAGCAACAGTTTGCGCAAGGGAAATTCTCCTGAAACCTTACCTGTAATATGTCATTCAAACAGCCAAAGCCACCATCTGCTGTATTAATTTCCGAAGCACTGTCATGGATTTCCTGCGTGGACAAATCCGAAACACTTATCAGGTTAGATCAGCACGACAGTGGTGAGTATAAGTGCCATGCGTTTGAGCCAAAACAACCTGAACAATAACCAGGAAATCTGTATGAATCTGTGTAATCTGTGGTGAAAAAATCTTGTGTACTGATGAACAGCATGTTTTACCTCTTCTCACCCCCTGTTCAACACATAGTATGAGGCATTGAGCACCGTGGCGAAGGAGACCCACAGCAGATAGGGTATGTTGATATATGCTGCCAGGGGGCGGACTTTATGGAACAACGCCATCATGATCAGGATGGTGATCCACAGTACGATGATCTCAATCAGCGCCGGGCCGATCATCTTCGAATAGAAAAAGATAAAGCTCCAGGCGAAGTTCAGTGCCAGTTGGACAAAGAATACGCCCACGGCAATGTTGCGCACCTGTCCCGACTCCGACTTCCAGACCAGAAACAGGGAGATGCCCATAAGGATGTAAAGGAGAGTCCATACCGGACCGAAGACCCATCCCGGCGGGTTGAAAACCGGCCTGTTCAGGCTGGCATACCATTCAGTCATCGCAGAAGAGGTGTACATCCCTGCTATGGCTCCTGCAGCCAGCGGCAGTCCGATGGAGATTACAAGTTTGATAACCTGAAGTGTTTTCATAATCTTTAATTTTCGATATCTGCTTACTGATAACTATTCACTTACAGCGCTTCAACGCTTCAGCCTTCATCTCCGGCGGCATCTTCTCGATGGCATAGCGCAGAGCCACCCTTGGCATTATATGTTTTTGGTTCATCACATAATCAAAAACTTCCCGGCGATGGGCATCCGCGGCCACCTTCAGCATCCAGCCGTAACCCTTCCGCACCAGATCGTCCTTGTCTGTGAGCAGAAGGCCTGCAATCTCAAAAATGTCCTCCAGAAACATCCCTTTCCTGGCCGGTACTATAAGTGAAACCGCTGCTGCCCGACGCATCCACCTGTTGCCGGAGCCTGCAAACCTCTTCAGCTCTTTCAGGAAACCGGGGTACATCTCTATGAATGTTCCCATCGTATGGTTGCAGAATGTGTCGCATGTAGCCCAGTTGGTGACATACTGCTCAATCCAGCGTTCGAAGAGCTGAAAGTCGTCAGGCTTATACTGCTTGTGTAACCCATGCGACCAGTTACATGCGATGATACATTCCTCAAACTTACCCGACTTCCAGAGGGTCCCGCATAATGAGAAAATATCCTGTTTTGATGCAGTCTTTATCTCCCTGAACCATGCCTTGCTGATCTGGTGAATCACCGGAATTTTAATTCCATAGCTGGCAATCTCCTCTTTGAAAAAATTCTGCCCTGTCGCCCTGGTCTTCTCATCAGCATTCTTTACAAGTTCGGCCCGGATTAACACTATGATCTCATCCGGATTGACTGTCTGATATTCTGTGGTCATAATCTGTGTTCTTCAAATGACCTCAAAGATAAAGAATAACCTGAAAATGTTTTGCATCAATGTTAAACAATGAGTTTACTCCGAAAAGTAACTAATATTAAACCTTTCCTGTTTTGTTGATAGAAAGCTAAACCGCAGAGAACGCTGAGATGTTCGCAGAGGCTGCATAGAGCTCATTTTGAAGCCTGATCCATTTTGGGTCAAAATTATGAAAGAGCTTTCTTTGCGCACTCAGCGTAACCTCTGCGCACTCTCTGCGGTTAAAAGAAATACAGGGGTGGGCTCATCAATAACAAATGCGCAGAATATCCAGGGAATAACTGTCGTCGCCCAATGACCTGACCTGCTATTCCCGGAGCATAAGCTCCGTATTGGCCACCCACATTACGAAGCAGGGATTGGGGGCGTTTTTTCGCTATACTACTCTCTGATGATTTTGTATGACCTGCCCTGGCCATTTGGGTTCCGGATCACAACCATGTACACTCCGCCAGGGAGATCATTGATGTCAAAATGGTTTTTGTCTGCATTCAGTTGAAACCTCCTGATCATTGCACCCTGGTAATTATATAACACAGCAATTTTTCCCGTTTTCATGGGATCATCGATGTAAACAAGTCCTGATGAAGGGTTCGGGTAAAGAGATATCTGATCAACCTGAGGCTCTTGTATGCCTATAATTTGGAGCAGCGAATCGCAGACTCCTCCGGAAGGATTGTACAGCCCTAAAGAAGTGTCCTGAAAACATTTGAATCTGAAAAAATACCACTCAACGATTAAACCAAGTGAATCGCGTGCAAAAGGATATGGAAAAAGGGTTTGAAAATTATTTTAGTCCGTATCGATACTTCCGAACCGTTTCACATAGGTTCCCTTCATCCCCACAGTTGCGTTGGAAAAAGGATCTATGGTGATATATCTGTAACTCGTACTGTTGATGGTTACCCGTCCGGTATCGGTTACAATGACACGGGAAGTGTCATCACACGGGGATACGACTGTGGGATCTTCCACGGTAACTACCCAGCTGTCTCCAACAGCAGCACCGAAATTATATAACACGTAAAAGTGGTTGTTGTGCCAGTAAAATACAGTATCTCCCGAAACATAAGTGAACTGATCCGGCAGTTTCCACTTGCCCAGTAAAAAGACCTGTCCGTTGTGTGACCCGAAGGCGTATTTGTTCGTTATGATCTTCTGGTACTCCCGAAACTGAATCAGGGTGTCTTTTTCCTATTCTATTCTATAGAAACCTAATCCTGCGGAACCCACCAGTCCAGATGCCAGACAGCTCCCTTATCAACCCAGACCTATCCAAAACCCGCATCGCTGAAAACCATCAGGCAGATAATAAAAAGTAAGGAGTTATTCATCTTTTATTCTTTTGGTTGGTTAACTTATTTAATGTGATTTAGATACAAAACTTTTGTTTATATATCCTTTTTCAACACCGCGATACCGCAATTAAAATGTTTGATTTACCTCTGAGACGCTGAGAACACTGAGAATCACTCAGATATTTCTAACTTAGTGCTTCTTATATGTTCTTATATGGTTTAAAAATCCAGAGATACTTCATCTCATCTTATGACAGGAGAACAATCAATGATGTCAGAGTCCATTCCCACGCGTCAATTCCTATCAGGAAAAATAATCATTATCCACTAAACACCTTAACAGACTAACGTCACTATCTTAGTTACAGATTTGAAAATTATTCAGGATGCAATCGAAGAATGAAAAAAAATCAAAAAAAATCCTTGTTTGTTTAAAAAGGATGTATTTTTGTCCACATGGTTAAACTATATGGTTTATCTGAAACGTTAATCCGATTATTTAAATAACATGACAGAGAGAGACAAGCTTACCGAGGATAAGATATTTGAATCGGCCACAGATGTATTTTTAGACAAAGGGATGGACGGAGCGAGAATGCAGGACATTGCCAACCATGCCGGTATCAACAAAGCTTTGCTGCATTACTATTACCGGACAAAAGACCGGCTGTTTGACGCGGTATTTGAGAAGATTGCGGGGATGATGTTTAAAAAGTTTGCCCCGGTTTTCGACGGGAATCTTTCTCTGGAGGACAAGATCAGGTTTTTCTTACGGGAGCATATCACTTTTTTACAAAAAAACCCACGCCTCCCCTTATTCATCATGAATGAACTAAACCGGAATCCTGCAAGGCTGAAACGAATTCTTGATCACTTCAATGTTCAGAAACTATGGATGATATTGGAGAAGCAGCATCCTGAAGAGCTGCAAACGCTGGGTATCAACCGTAATCAGATACCTCAGCTGATGACCACCATAGCCTCGATGAGTGTTTTTCCGTTTGCTGCCAGGGGGATAATCGGGAGCATAATGGAGAAGGCAGGGTATGATTTCGACCTTTACATTGAAGAAAGAAAAACCTTTGCTGCTGATTTTATAATTGCTGCATTAAAAAACCTAAAGGACAGCCAAACGTCATGAAAAAGCCTTTCGTTCTAATCGTAGCAGCCCTTATGGCCGGGGCATTCAGTGTTAAAGCACAGGTGGTATTAACTTTACAGGAGTGCTATGAAAAGGCCATTGCACATACCCCTCTTTCGGCGGAACAGCAGGCTTTGACTGAAATCTGGTATATTAAGGACAGAAACCTTACTGCCGGCTGGTACCCAAACATTGATGCAGGCGGCAGTTTTGTTTACAACACTTCTGTTGTAGATCTCTCTTCCACCCTGGATGCGTTGCCTGTTCCGGGGATCGCCGACAGGCTTGATCCCCTGCCACATGAACAGTATAAGGTCACTCTGGATGTAAGCCAGATGATTCTTGACGGAGGTGCAGTAAAGAGTGCACGGGCACTGGAACGGGCCGACCTGCAGGTAAGCGGGAAGCAGTTGGATGTGGAGTTGTACAGGTTACGCACCCAGATCAGCCAGTACTACTTCACCCTGTTGCTTCTCCAGCGGCAGGAGGAATTGCTCAAAATACACCTCAACCTCATCAACCGGAGAATTCAGTCGGCAGCTTTGGGCATGAAGGAAGGGATGGTAATGGAGACTGATATGAATATCCTGAGATGCGAGCAGGTTAAGCTGCAGCAGCAGATTCAGGAATGCAAAATTGACCGTGCTGCAACCCTGAGAATGCTTTCAGACATCACCGGCATACCTGTAGACACATCCACTGTTGTGTCCTTTCCGGAATTTTCGATTGCCGGGAACCGGGAATTGACAAGGCCGGAGCTGGAGCTTTTCGACCTGAAACAACAACAGCTGAATGCATCACTGGATATGATCCGGAGTAAAAGGATGCCAAAGGCCTATCTCTTCGCCACAGCGGGAATGGGTAATCCGCCGGGAAGTGATTTCTTCCGCGACGAATTCGCTCCTTATGGTGTTGCAGGAGCCGGAATAAAATGGAATGTTTTCGACTGGAAAAAAGCTGAACATGAAAAGCGGGGCATCCTGCTGCAAAAAGAGATCCTGGAGGGGCGCAAGAATGACCTCGCCGGAACCCTTCTGCGACAACTTGAAGCCAAACATGCTGAGATTGAAAAATTTGAGGCTCTGCTGAAGACCGATGATGAACTGATCCTGCTAAGATCCCGCATTGTTGCCGCTGCTACATCACAATATGATAATGGAATCCTCACTGTTTCCGAATACCTGAAAGAGCTTACAGCAGAAAGGGAGGCATGGATCAGCAATGAAATCCACAGAATTGGCCTTGCACGTGCCAAATCCGAGTACCTGAATATTGCAGGATACAATTACCGGCACCCTGTTCCACAAGAAAATAAGTAATTTTCATATGATAATGAAATCTGAAAAAACATTATGATGAACAATAAACTATTGATTACAATTGCCCTGCTGGTAGCAGCCGGATGCCACAGCAATAAAGATCAGGCGGATGCTTTTGGCACATTTGAAGCACAGGAGGTCACCCTCTCAGCCCAGACCGGGGGTCCGATACTGCAGTTTGACATACGGGAGGGCCAGGCAGTTGAAAAGGGAGCTGTAATTGCCTGGGTCGACACTGCCTTATACACCCTTCAACTTGCTGAAATTGAGGCGGGGATGACGGGAGTGAGATCGAAGATGGCCACAATAGGAGCACAGAATGATATCCTGAAGGAGCAGATAGTGAACCTGAAGGTGAACATTACCAGGGTTGAACGAATGCTGAAAGAGGATGCTGCTACCCGGAAGCAGTACGACGATCTCACCGGGCAGGTGGCGGTGCTGGAGAAGCAGATAGCAGCAAATCTCACGCAAAACAATTCGGTTAATTCAGAGCTTGGTGTAATGCAGGCTAAGAAGAACCTCCTCCGGGAGCAAATGGAACGTAGCAGGGTACGAAGCCCGCTCAACGGGGTTATCATTGAGAAATATGCTGAAACGGGTGAAATCACCGCACCCGGGAAGCCTCTGGCAAAGTTGGCTGACCTTTCCCTGATGAAGCTGAAGGTGTATGTGAGTGGCGGGCAACTGGGAAAATTGAAAACCGGCTGTGAATGCACAGTGCGGATCGATGACGGAGTCAAAGGCTACCGCACCTTCAAAGGTAAAATCAGCAGGGTGGCCGAAAAGGCCGAATTTACACCAAAGATAATTCAGACCAGGGAGGAGCGGATAACCCTGGTGTATGCAGTTACCATTGAGGTGCCCAACGATGGAGCCATGAAGGCGGGCATGCCCGGTGAAGCAATATTTTAGCATCATGCTGTCCGTGATTCATGCACAGGGAATTGAAAAGAGGTTCGGTGCCACAACAGCACTGCACCCCGTTACTTTTGAGGTTAAGCCGGGGGAGCTCTTCGGTTTCATCGGCCCTGATGGCGCCGGAAAGACTACCCTTTTCAGGATCATCACCACCCTTCTCCTACCGGATGCCGGAGAGATGCAGGTGATGGGTTTCGACTGCCGTAAAGAGTACCGGGAGATAAGGAAAAATATAGGTTACATGCCGGGAAGATTCAGCCTTTACCTTGATTTATCCGTTGAAGAGAACATCCGCTTTTACGCAAGGGTCTTTGGAACCACTTTAGAGGAAAATTATGAACTTGTCAGCGACATCTTTTCCCATCTTGAACCTTTCAGCAGACGGCTTGCCGGGAAGCTGTCGGGGGGCATGAAGCAGAAACTGGCTCTTTGCTGTGCACTTATCCACAGGCCTTCACTGCTTATACTTGATGAACCCACTACTGGCGTGGATGCTGTGTCAAGGGCTGAATTCTGGCATATGCTGGGTAAGCTGAAAGCTCACAACATTACTGTTGTTGTATCGACACCTTACATGAATGAAGCGACACTTTGCGACAGGGTAGCTCTAATCCGGAACGGCAATATACTGTCAGTTGATACCCCTCAAAAAATCACAGCAGGATTCAGTAAACCTCTTTTTAAGGTCAAATCCGCCGAGAAGCATCGTCTGATAACAGCAATAAAAAATTATCCGGGAACGCTGACAGCATGGCCCTTTGGTGAATATGTCCATATTACTTTAAAGGATGACCAGCAGGCAGAACCGCTGATTCTCTTCCTTAAGGAACAGGGAATTACAGATGCCACAATTACCGAAACAGTCGCTGGTATAGAAGACAGATTTTTGGAACTTATACAGCATAAAGATAAAGCTTTATAGAACAAAATGGATATTAATAAACATGAAACGGTGATCTCGGTTCAGAATCTGGTGAAGAAGTTTGGCAACTTTTTAGCCAACGATAATCTTAATTTTGATGTATATTCCGGAGAGATTTTTGGTTTTCTGGGTGCCAACGGTGCCGGTAAAACCACCACCATCCGTATTCTTTCAGGGCTATCTGCACCAACCTCAGGCAAGGTGATTATTGCAGGGGTGGATGCTACACGAAATCCTGAAAAAATCAAAAAAAACATCGGTTACATGTGCCAGAGATTTTCCCTGTATGAAGACCTTACAGTTACCGAGAATATTACCCTATACGGAGGTATCTATGGTATGAAGAAGAAAGAAATAAGGGAAAAAACCGGGCTGCTTCTGCAGAGGTTGCAGTTTGAAGCTTACGGTAAAAAACTCATTGCCGAACTTCCGCTTGGGTTGAAGCAGAAACTGGCATTTGCCGTGGCCGTGATTCATCAACCTAAAATAGTATTCCTTGATGAGCCTACCGGAGGGGTTGACCCAATCACCCGCAGGCAGTTCTGGGAGATGATATACGAAACAGCTGCCGGCGGTATTACCGTTTTTGTTACCACTCATTACATGGATGAGGCTGAATACTGCGACAGGATTTCTATTATGAATGAAGGTAGAATCGTAGCTCTTGATACCCCTGCAGCACTCAAAGAGAAATACAGGGCATCAACAGTGGAAGAGGTCTTTATCAAAATTGCCCGCCCGGCTAACAACTGATATTATGAAAAGGTTCCTTGGATTTGTCAGAAAAGAGTTCCTCCATATCTTCAGGGATCCCCTGACCATGATCATTATCTTCGTGATTCCTGCCATACAGATCCTGCTTTTTGGATTTGTTATAAGCACCGAACTAAAAAAGACGAAGATAGCCTTTCTAGACCATTCCAAGGATGAAATCACCCGTCAGATTACCGCAAAGATATGCTCATCAGGATTCTTTATTAAATATGCTGAACCGGTTGGTTACCGGGATGCTGAGGAAATGCTCAGGCAGAACAGGGTCAAGGCAGTTATTATACCGGAGGAGGATTTCGGGAGGAAACTCATCAGCGAAGGCACGGCTTCCCTTCATATCATCGCCGATGGTTCCGAACCCAATATGGCTACCCTTATAACCAGTCATATATCCGCTATCATCTCCGATTTTAATAATGAGCTGGCCGGATCCGGAATGCAGAAGCTTGTTCTGGTACAACCTGAGGTGAGAATGTTCTATAATCCGGCACTCAAGGGGCAGTTCATGTTTGTTCCCGGTGTTATTACCCTTATTCTGATTCTTATATGTGCACTGATGACATCCATAACAATCACACGTGAAAAGGAATTCGGCACAATGGAGGTATTGCTTGTTTCGCCACTCAGACCGGTGCAGATCATCCTTGGCAAGGTACTTCCTTATTTCATCCTTTCGTTCGTTGATGTAATCCTGATACTTCTTTTGTCGTGGTTCGTTTTCAAACTGCCTGTTAAAGGAAACCTGGCTTTGCTGCTTGCTGAACTGATGCTTTATATTCTGATGAGCCTTTCACTGGGAATCCTTATTTCAACAGTGGCTAAAAATATGCAGCAAGCCATTTTTATCTCCCTTGTCGGGATGATGCTACCTACTGTGCTGTTGTCGGGTTTTATCATTCCTGTCGAAAGTATGCCATTGCCTTACCAGTGGTTTAGCAAAATCCTGCCACCTGCGTATTTTATTACCATCATAAAAAACATCATGATAAAAGGAACAGGTATCGGATTTGTATGGAAGGAAACACTTTTTCTGGTTTTATTCACACTGGGAACCATCGGCCTCAGTTTAAAGAATTTCAGGGTAAGACTTCAATAAACCGAAGGAATAGAGACAATGAGGGTAATTTTATTTCTTATCAGAAAAGAGTTTTTACAGATTTTCCGTGACAGGTTTCTCGGCAAGGCTATTTTTGCCGTTCCTGTTTTGCAAATGCTTATTCTGGTGCCTGCAGTGACCTTCGAAATTAAAAATGTTAACCTTTGTGTCATCGACAGGGATATGACGCCTGCTTCCCGTGAACTGACGGGTCAGCTTGAGGGTTCCTCATTCTTCAGGGTTAAATATAAAACCCTCTCGGAAGAGGAGGCTCAGGAGCTGATGCACCGGAACCGGTGCGACCTCATCCTGCAGATACCTGCCGGTTTTGGTAAAGATATCGCCCGGGGAATTCCTGTTCGCATACAGGTAACTGTAAATGCCATTAATGCCTCCAATGCACAATTGTCTTATGGCTATCTGAACGGTGTGATACGGAATTACAATATCAACACCATAAAAAGTGTCGCTGTAATTCCGGAGGGGGGGCAAATGAAGCAGGTAACCCTGACTAATCGCTACTGGTACAACGAAATGCTTAATTACAAGCACTACATGATGCCCGGAGTGCTGGGAATACTGGTGCTGGCTATCGGCTTTATCCTGGCAGGGTTAAATCTGGTGAAAGAGAAGGAATCGGGCACTATTGAACAGATCAACGTAACACCCGTTAAAAAATACCAGTTCATCATAGGCAAAATGACACCATTTCTGCTCATCGGGCTTGCAGATCTTGCTATTGGACTGACCATCGGAATCCTCACCTTCGGGGTTCCCTTCGAAGGTAACATCGCCCTTTTGTTCATGTGCTCAACGGTATTTCTGATAGGGGTACTCGGACTGGCACTGTTTGTCTCTACTTTTGCACGTACCCAACAGCAGTTCATGTTTTCAGGTTTTTTCTTCATAATTATTTTTGTACTAATGAGCGGTATATTCACCCCATTGGAAAGCATGCCGATGTGGGCACAAAAAATAGACCTGATAAATCCAATGGCCTATATCATGAGGATAAACCGGATGATAATGCTCAAAGGATCTACCTTTTATGATATAAGATATGATATTATTGCCCTTATGATTCTTGCTGCTTTGTTTACCTTCCTGGCAGTATACCGATACCGGAAAACTGCTTAGGAGACCGGTAAAATATTGCCTTTCGGATATGTTTGATTACCATAATTTTTAAAACCAGTTATTTTTAAGGATATTTGCAAAAAACGAAAACCATGGCCATCCCTACATCAAGAACAAATGAAGTTGCTGAGATACTAATCGATCGCGATCTCTGCATCGGGTGCGGAACCTGTGTTGACATCTGCTCCGATTCGAGCCTGAAACTTGAAGACGGCAAAGCCGCCATCAGTGAAAATCCTGCTTTCGGCTGCATCGGTTGTGGACACTGCATGGCAGTATGCCCCGAAGGCGCAATTGAGATTCATGGGCGAACCCTGTCGCCGGAGTATATGTTCACTCTTCCCCCGAAGGAGGAAGCTGCCGGATACAGCTCTTTACTGGCTCTCTATCAGCGCCGGCGCAGTACCCGAAGATTCCTCGACCGGGTGGTGGAGCCTGAAAAAATCAGGCAGATCCTTGATGCTGCATCAACAGCTCCTATGGGCTTACCCCCTTCTGATGTTCATGTTATGCTGCTGGATAACCATGACAAGAGCAGAGCTTTTGTCGCTGACTTTTGCAATCACCTTGAAAAAATGAGGTGGTTTGTGTCGCCCTGGTTCAGGATCCTGATGCGCCCGATATGGGGTAAGACCGGTGATGATATGATCAAAGGGTTCCTGAGGCCATTGTTTGATATATATATTTCAAACATTAAAGAAGGGCGGAATGTGATAACCTATGATGCGCCGCTGGTAATCTATTTCTATGGCTCGCCCTATGCTGATCCTGCTGACCCTGTGGTGGCAGCCACGGCCGCAATGTATGCTGGTGAATCCCTTGGGCTTGGAACCTGCATGCTAGGGGCAATACATCCTTTCATTCAGAACGGAAAAAGGGCAAAAAGGTTTAGAGAGAAATACGGAATCAGGTACACCTCAAAACATGGTTTGTTCGTCATTTTCGGGTATGATGATCTTAAATGGCGAAGAGGGATCAGGAGAACCTTTGCTGCGATTGATGGCATATAGAGGTGTTGTGATGCAGCAATGCTATAAGAAGAATCGCCACACCAGAAACACCACCCCAAAGGCAGCCAAAAACACTATACCTGCCTTGCTGAAGAGCACCAGCGCTCTCCCCGGCCGTGCTTCCACCGGCACATGGTCGGCTGTCATGACCCTGAGGTTCAGGTACCCCAAAAGGGGAGCTGTCAGAAATGACAAGGTGGTGGCCAGGTCTACCAGCCAGTTCATACTTGATGAAAGAAACCGGATGATCAGAAAAGTACCTGCTATCATGAATATCAGCCAGAACTGTTTGGTTTTCCTTTCCCTGCGGGGGTAGCGTCGGTAAGGATCCCGTTTTGACATAAATAGATACATATGACTCAGCACCCTCGGGAAACCATCGATCACGGTAAGGGTGGTGGAGAACATCGTAGTGAGTGCGGCAATGGCAATGATGTAATATGACCAGCTGCCAATGGAGTTGGTATAAATTGAAATGAGCTGCTTTGCAAATACAGTTCCGTTTGCTGAAAGTTCCTCACCGGAGCCGTACATCACCAGCGCTCCCAGCAGCAGAAAACCAACAGAAATAACTATTGTGGTGATGTATCCTGTGTTGAAATCTAACAGCGACTCCTTTACGGAAGGGATTCTACCCTGCCTGTCTTTTTTTGCAAGTGTCCAGAACGAATGCCACACAGAAATGTCGATAGCACTTGGCATCCATCCTGCCAATGCAATAAGGAATGCGACATCGGCCAAACGCCATCGCATCCCGGGAAGCTCCGCAATGGTTGCCGGATTCCATTTCACGGCGGCCGAAACCACAGCCAGCAGGGTTGCCATAGACAAGGTCACAATGATAACCTTCACAAGGTGATCCAGCACACTGAATCTGCCAAAATAAGAGATCAAAGCGCAGATTATCAGCAATATTATCACCCAGGTTTCAGTTGAAATTCCGGCACCTGTAATTCCTGCAAAAAGCCCGGCGGTTACCAGTGTTACCGCCGAAAGGATCCCAAACATAGTAAGGAAGGTGAGCCCGATAAACATCCAAACTGCCCATGTTCCAAGCCGCTGATAACCATGCATCAACGACTCCCCTGTGGCAGATGCATATCTTGGCCCAAACTGAAAGAACGGATATTTAACAATATTTATCAGCAGGATGAACCAGATAAGTTCAAACCCATAATTAGCTCCGGCACGGGTCGACTGTACCAGATGGGAAACACCAATGGCAGCTGCAGCCCATAACAGGCCGGGGCCTAAAGACTTCAATCCCGGTTTCATGATTCGATACTTCAGGAAAACGCAACGCAAAGGTAAATATCAATCAAAATCAAAAATTAAATCTTTCATTTTAAATGATTAGTCCACTACGGAGTTCGTATCTTTGCGAAAACAGTCAAACGATGAGAGTATTACTGAAGATAATTTGTCTGCTCGTACCATTTATCATGCATAATCGGTCAACAGGGCAGATCAGCGAGAAGCTACACTTTCCTGACAGTAAAATCACTTCTGTGGATGGACTTAAAATCCATTATCGCTATTTCCCTTCCTTAACTGACAGCCTCAGAGGCTCAGTAATGCTTGTGCACGGCTTCGCTGGCTCAACATTTTCCTGGCGTTATATAACAGACACGCTTCAGAAATCAGGTTATGAGATTGTTGCTGTTGATGTTCCCCCATTCGGTTACAGTGACAAAAGCCATAAGCTTAATCAGTCATTTACCGCAAGAGCTACACTGCTGAACAATTTTATTAATAATACATTCCCCAAACGCAAATGGCATCTTGTGGGGCACTCATTGGGTGGAGGCATTGTACAAACGCTAGCCATCAGTGCACCAAAAAGCGTAATAAGTGTCACACTGGTTGACGGACTGATATTTTCTCATCTTGAAACCGACGCTCTGAAAGCACCCTGGATTATAAGGTCAGGATTTAACCGTGGCCTTCTCCTGATAACATTAAAACCTGTATTGGTGAATCGTGTTATGCTTAAAAGGTTTGTTGCATCAGCATACGGAAGAAAACCAACAAAGGAAGAGACCATGGGTTATCTCAGGCCTCTGAAAATAAAGGGTACATCAAGAGCCATCCTGAAATCTGCTGCATGCTACAGGGAACTCTTCCCTGTTGAATCGGGTATTATCTCGGTTCCCGTTTTGGCATTCTGGGGCGACCGTGATAAGTGGGTGCCTTCAGGTACTTACCTTCCTGTTGTTGAGAAGATGCCGGATGTAAAAATTGTCTTTGTTAAAGGTGCTGCACACTGCCCCATGGAAACACACCCTGATGAGTTTATTGAAGTGCTGATGAAATTTCTGACTGAAAATAATATTGAACCCTGAGAGAATCCAATAACATATTTCCCAAAATCACTGATGAGAATTCCATGAATTAATTCCTTAAATCTCTGAATGAAATATCCATTAAAGGATATTCTTCCCAACCGTTGAAATCGAAATGCCACCACTCGGATGGATAGTGAGAAAAACCATAACTCCCCATTATGCCAAACAGCAATGAGCGGTTATAAATCACCTCTTCAGAGAATTCCATAAATTCCGGATGTGCTTTCTCCGAAAAATCATCATAATCAGTTGGCATTGGAATCTCTTCTCGTGTGCTGAGGTTCACCAGGGTTACATCAACTGCGCATCCGCGGTTATGCCGTGAGCCATATTTCGGATCCGCCACGAAGTTGGTATCAGGATACACCTCCCAGAATTTTACAGATGCTGAATAAGGCCTGTAAGCATCGTAAATTTTAAGTCCTAGCCCATGGGCAGATAAAGAATCCTGTACTTTCTTTAAGGCTTCTGCAACAGGCCGGCGGACAAATACACCGGCTTCGGTATAGATCTGTTCACCGGTGAAATTATTGGTTGTTGCATAACGGATATCGGTTATAATACCTGGTATAAAAACCTCAAGATCAACCAGCCCCATAAAATTGTTTTCAGCAACCTGCTCAAGGTATTCTGTCATTTCTGATATCAGATTGGGGTGCCGTAGTGCCGGTGTTCTGCAGCCTGCTAGTGCAAAAAGAATGATGCCGACATAAACTGTCTTGTGAATCAAACTTGTATTGTGTTTCATTTCTCTGGGATAAATGATGGTTTACTGATTGATGTAAGATCAATTGACAAATATAAATACTATCAGAGTATCTTACGGAGGCTGTTGTTTAAATAAAATCAGACTAAAAAGATCTGGAGAAAGAACATGAAGACAATTTATTCTACAAAACATTTGAGTTATTCAAATAAATAGTAGTTTTGTTTGAGTTATATTCTTTCAATATTTATTCTGATAAATTAAGCTGTTTTTTATGATGAACACACAGATCAGTATCCGGGGCAACTACCAGGTCATTAGCATTCAGGGGCGATTGGACACAGCTACTTCACCCGGTTTTGAATCCAGCGTCAATGAAATAATTGAACCCAGCGCAAAAATTATTATCGATTGTGAAAAAATGGATTATATCAGCAGTTCCGGGCTGCGGGTATTTCTGATTGCACTAAAAAAAATCAATAATTCCGGTGGCGAACTAAAGATCTGCAGCCTTCAACCAGCTATAAACGAGATATTTAAAATCTCGGGTTTTACAACCATATTCCCAATATACGAGGATGTCGATTCAGCCGCAACCTGACCAAAATTTCTCAGAGAAGACTCTGTGTTGATTTAAATAATAATCATCGATAGATAAAGAATAACTCTCAGAAATTGATTTTACCCCACCGCAAATTGAGCGGGTGCATGATTAATTTTAAAAACTATTTCATCCTTCATTAAAGCCCTAATAGTGAGTTCGATAATTAAAATCATATTTAGATGAAAGACATGGGATTGATACGCCTTCCGAACGAGAGGTCGCTTATATCTGCTGCAACAGCTTATGCAGGTGTTGTTGCGGAGCTTATTGGTTTTTCGAAGTGGGACAGCAACAGAATTCAGCTTGCTGTTGAAGAAGCCTGTCTGAATGTTATAAAACAGTCGTTTGGAGTTGACGAAGAGTCCGAATTTGACATCAGGTTCATAAACCGTCCCGATGGTATTGAGATCTGTATTCATGATATGGGACTGCCATACGATCCTGATGCAGAACCGGTTTTTGATCCTGATTCAGAATCCGACAAACTCAATACTGAAGGGCTTGGCACATTTCTGATTCGCAAAACCATGGATGAATACCGTTACAACAACCTCGGCGTTAAGGGGAAAGAGGTGGTTTTTATTAAATATCTGAACACAAAAAGCGTGGTGCCCGAAGGGGTTGAACCTGCTGAGCCGGAGGCTGTTCCCCCTCCTGCGCAGGATAAAGAAATTGAGAAATACGAGTTCAACATTCGTCTGATGAAGCAGAATGAAGCTGTTGAGGTATGCAGATGTATCTACGATTGCTACGGCTATTCTTACGCAAACGAAAACATGTACTTCCCTGAAAGAGTTGCAGCCATGAACCTTCAGGGCAAACTAATCTCCGTTGTTGCCGTTACAGGTGATAATGATATTGGTGGGCACTGCGGATTGATTTTTTACGATCTTCTTCCTCCTGAATTAGGAATTGTAGTTACAAAGAAGAAGTACCGTGGCCAGGGTTTTGCACGTCAACTTAGTGAATTCACGGAGTTACAGGCATTGAAGAGAAGTGTGGGAGGAATTCAGGTCAAAGAGGTAACCGCTCATCCATATACACAAAAACTCTGTCAGAAACTAGGCTATAAAGACTGCGGCATGCTTCTGGGTCACTCTCCCAAAAGTTTATCATTTAAGGGAATTGCAGATACTCTTATTCAAAGAAATTCCGATGTGCTTGGCTTTAAGTACCTTGCAAAACCTGTTAAAAGGAAGATATACGCACCAATGCATCATCGCAGCATGATTGAGTTGCTTTTTGAAAATATTGGTGATGATGTTGAATGTATTCTGGACAAAAACCCACAGCCTTCAGGTGAGAAATGCGTGATGGAGGTTAAGGTTCATTCACTGAGATCGCTGGCAGAGATGATAGTTATGGAGTACGGCCCCGATACAATGCAGGTTATGCGAAATGAAATGAGGAAAGTGTTCAGGGATGAGATCCAGGTGATTGAGCTCTACCTTAACCTGAGAGATCCGATGACACCGCAGATAGTACCTCAACTCGAAAGCCTTGGATTCCTGTTTACCGGTATCCTGCCTGAAACGTGTCACGGCGACTCACTGGTGATGCAGTATTTCAATGGTGTTTTTATCGATTACGACAAAATTGTCCTTGTATCGGATGTGGCCAATCAACTTCTTGATTATGTGAGGCATAATGACCGAATGATGTAAATTAAGTCCTTGTCTCAGTCGCCAGCCGAAACGATTATTTGATTTTTTCTTCCTTTTTTCTCCATTTAGTCAAATATACCTTATACCGGACCGAATCCGGAATGTGGTAATTATTATTATATGGAGGTTAATATGAGCCTTAGCAGATCTTTTTCCGTTGCTGTATTTTTGCTGATATCTGCCTTTTCAGGTCATTGTCAGTTTTTCGATGATTTCTCAGATGACAGTTCAGGATTGGTCTGCTGGAATGGCGATACAGCACATTTCCGATATACCTCATCAACGGCAATCCCTGTTGAACAGAGGCCGGCATTACAGCTTAATACAACTGGCTCCGGCAAATCGGTAATTTACGCCTTGCAGCCATGGAACAGTATGATGGAGTGGTCTGCCTGGTTCAAGCTTTCATTCAATCCATCTGCCTCAAACCACGTACGTTTTTATCTGACGGGTAGCACCTCGTTTCCGGCAATTACCGAAGACGCTGTTTTTATCGGTGTTGGTATGGATAACGACCTGGTAGGATTGTACTACGAATCCGCCGGACAAACTGTGCCTTTAATTATCGATACTGTAAATATTTACAATCAATCAACCAACCAGTTGCGCTTTAAAGTAGTGTGTAAAAGCAATCATTGGTTTTTGTACACCAACCCTACAGGTGGTAACACTCTCACTCTTGTTGACTCGATCTTTTATCCGGTAACCCCGGATATTGCACTGGCAGGTGTTGAATGCCGGTATACCTCAAGCAATGCTACGAAGTTTTATGTTGATGATGTTTTATGTGGTGGACTCACTATTGATACTTTATCTCCATTTCTCAGGGAGTTTTCCCTAAAGGATCCTTTTCAGATCTCCCTGAAGTTTTCAGAACCTATTCATTCTTCAAATTCTCAGAACCTTGCGGGATTTACTGTCAGCAATCCTGTCGGGAAGCCATTGTTGTGCGTCATTACCGATTCCGATCCATCAACTGTTCACCTTCATTATCCCTTTGCTTTTCCTGATGGGCAGCAACTTACCCTTACTCTTTGCGGCATCACCGACAGAGCCGGCAATGTGATGGTTGACTCGGTAATTTCCTTCACCTGGTATACCGCCCTGAGGAATGATGTTCTTATTACGGAGATAATGGCTGATCCGTCTCCGGCAGTGAAATTGCCCGAATCTGAATACATTGAAATAAATAATGTGGCATCATTTGATATTTCGCTATGCGGATGGACACTGTGGATAGACAATACCAGGATCCCTTTGCCATGCATGGTATTGCCAGGTGACGGTTATCTGTTACTTGTCAATGAAAATGATACCTCTCTATGGGAAGGATACACCTACATGGCCGGACTATCCAAACTTCAGTTGAAAAACGAGGGGGCCTGCCTCGCTTTGCAGGATTTTAAAGGGAACCTTGTACATGCAGTATGCTATCTGTCGGCGTGGCATGCAACAACACATCAGGCTGATGGAGGCTATTCTCTTGAACTGAAAGACTCTGAAAATCCATGCGATCAGACTGGTACCTGGTGCAGCAGCAGAGATGTTACTGGTGGAACTCCCGGCAAACAAAACAGTTTTTTCAATCCGTTTTCTGATATCAAGGCTCCTGCTACACTTAAAGTTAGTGTAATAAACGATATGCTTTTGCAGGTATCATTCAGCGAACCTTTAGATACAATGCGGAACATGTTGATTCTCTTTGAAGTTGAGAACATACCAGGAGCCATTTCGTCCTTTTCCCTTAAAACACCTTTGTATAACCAGGTTGATTTCCACCTTGCAGAACATTTATTGCCTGACAAAATTTATCACCTTGTGCAGAAAGACACCCTGAAAGATTGTGCCGGAAATTTCAGTCTTGGAGCTAAACTACCATTCGGCATACCTGCAATACCCGACAGTGCAGACCTTGTCTTCAACGAGATCATGTTCATACCATCAGTTTACGGAGAAGAGTATATCGAACTTTATAACAACTCTAACAGGATTATTGACCTTTCGATGTGCGTGCTGGCCCGTATTGACACTCTTGAAATGGTGGTAGAAGACATTTACCCTCTGACAGATCAGGTGGCACTTCTCTTTCCGGATGATTATGCAGTTATAACCCGGAATGTTGACAAGGTTTTAGCCAACCATCCCAATGCTAAACCGGGGAAGGTTCATCTGAGCTCAAAGCTTCCTTCGCTTCCTGACCAGGGGGGCGACTACATCATCTCGGGCCAGAATGGCAGGTGGCTGGACCGGATGACTTTTCTGCCGGCATTTCATGCTCCTGGCATTTCCGACACACGTGGAATAGCACTGGAACGTCTTTCTGTTTCTATGTCAGGGTCAAGAAGAGAGAACTGGTATTCTGCCAGTGCAGCATCCGGATGGGCAACGCCAACAAGGAGTAACTCACAGGGGCCGTCATCATCTCTTATTGCCGGCAAACCACGAGTGGAACCCTCATGGTTCAGCCCACACAGCACGCTGAAAAATAATCTTGCCTTTGTTTTTCTTGATGAAATTCCGGTGGGAACAAGAGCAGGAATCATTGTGGTTGATGAGAGCGGAAGAACAGTAAGGCACCTGCTTCGTGAAAGCATTGCCGCATCAGGTGATTGTATTCCATGGGATGGAACCTGCAACAATGGTGCCCTCTGCCCGGGAGGCGTCTACATCGTCTGCGTCTATCTTTACCAGGAACAAATGGGATACAGAAAATACAAAATCCCTGTTGTGCTGATAGATTAATAAATGAGAAATTTTTTTGATAACCGAACACCGAATCTCGCCTAAAACTATGCTTTTGCCGAGATTCGAAATTCATTCGGTTACATCCCCGCCCGGTAGCACAAAAGTACGTTCATTTATGATGAGTTCACCCATATTCCCATAAATTGTATTATCTTAGTGGCACCAAATCATATAAATTATGTGATGAAAAATTCCCGGTTTATAGTTTTGTTTTTTGCCTATTTTGTGGTTATCTGTAGTGCAAATCATAAGTTATCGGCTCAGATTCTGCCTTTTGATCGCTTTCCTCCTGTTTTTAGTTATGGTGTTGTTGGAGGCATAACCTCTTCATCCTTCACCGGTGATTCAACGGGATTTACCGGTGTTGCAATGCCTTACGGTGGTATATTTCTGAGTGTGAATTTCACACCTGAAATCAGTGTAACTACTGATTTGGAGTACATCATAAAGGGTGTGAACCGGGATACACCATACCAGAAGTACAGATATTCTTACTTCAGCAGTGAGATCATGGCCGGCTATCTCCTGGCAGGGCTGATTCAGCTGAATGCCGGATACCGGTATGGTTTTGAGAACACTTCTAAAATGGCTGTCCTGAACGGAAGTTTTCCATCCGGAGTTGAGCGAAAAGAGATTAAGGGGTTTGGAAATTGGGGGCAGTTTATTGTGGGTACAACAATATATTTCGATAATATAACTGCTCTGGTATTGCGATATGGTTTTACCGGTCTGGATATTCCGATGACTCACTTCCAGGTAGGGTTAAGATGGAACCTGGATAGATGGGGTCCTTCACGCAGAACAACTGAAGATGCTGCCAGAAGAAGAGTTGCAAGCATTAATGCCCAGATGCTGAAGGAGGGTGTCTTGCTGGTAAGGCTCAGCTCTATGCTCACCAGCATTAATGCTTTGCATGAAAACGGCCTTGTGAAAGAGGCGGAGCAGCTCAAAACAAGAACTCATAAAGAAAACCTTATGCTGATAAATGCATTCAACAGATACACATTCTCCAGGGTGCTTTTCTTCTATGACTACAATTCTAATCTGGTCAGAGATGGAATGCTTGATACGATCCTTCTGAACAACAAGCTTGAGCCGGTACAACCCGATACCTCCCTTGGACATATTTATACGGCAGACCTTAACCATTTTTCATCCCAGGAGAAGATTTACCATGTCCAACGTGACCCTCAGTATCTGAAAGAGAACAATATAGCCCCTGACAGTTCCGCAGCATACATTGCATACAACCATCAGGCTTCACGAATTGGTGGTATTGTGGTTATGGATCAGAAGTTTCAACCTTTCGACTCTCCTTTTCCCACATATACCCCGTTGATCAGCAGAAGAATACTTAACCCCGGAGCCGCCATGGAAAGGGCTGTTTCAAGGTTGAACGAGTCACTTATAAAAATCCTCTATTCCAATTAGCCTGCACCTCCTTATTACAGACCGGCTTTTTATCACTGTTTTGTTTAATTTAGCCGGGATATTTTAAGCCAAAGGTAAATCACAACAATATGCCACAGATTTCTGCTGTCATAATCACCAGGAATGAAGAGGAGAACATTGCGCGTGCTCTTGAATCACTGTCGGGGATAATCGGTGATGTGTTGGTGATTGACTCTGGATCAACAGATGAAACTGTTGAAATATGCCGCCGGTATGGTGCCCGGGTGTTTGAGCGCACATGGAAAGGATACTCACCGGCAAAGAATTTTGGAAACCTGCAGACTGAAAATCCATGGATCCTCAGCATAGATGCTGATGAGGCTCTTTCAGATCAGCTGAAAGCTTCTGTTCTGGAAAAAATTTCTGAAGAGTGGCCTGAAAACAAGGTCTTTTCGATGAACCGCATTACCAATTACCGCGGTAAATGGATCCGACATTCGGGTTGGTATCCTGATACAAAGATCAGGATCTGGCATCGTGACTTCGGCCGCTGGGAAGGTGATATCCATGAGGTGCTCATATTCAAAGGCCAACCTGACAAAATTCACCTTAAAGGTGACCTGCTGCATTATTCATTCCCCAAACGGCAGGATTATCTTGCCCAGCGGGATCATTTTGCCACCCTCTCAGCAAACTCAATGTTCACTAAAGGCAAAAAGGTTGGCCCGGTGAGACTGTGGTTATCACCTGTGGTAAGGTTTATCAGGGATTATTTAATAAACCTTGGATTTCTTGATGGCAAGGCAGGGCTGGAAGTATGCTGCGGAACAGCGGTGGGTGTGTTTAAGAAATACAAACAGTTACGAAGGTTACATTCTACTGCCCGTCGGTAACCTGCTCCGCCGGTATAATCCGGTATAGCTTATCTCCCCTGCGAACAAGTGAAGGAACCTTTATTGAACAAACCTCTCCTTTGGCTGCCATATCAACAGGTTCCAGCTCAACCCTTAATTCATTAGCATCATGCTCAACAACCCCTGTCGTCGGCCCTATGATCATTATCCTGTCACCTTTATTCACGGAAATAGCTTCCAGCTTCACCTCAGCAACACCTATATTTGAAAAATAATTTGTTATCCTGCCGGCATAGACCTTTTTCCTTGTGGCAAGGTTTCCGTACCGGGTTGTCCACTCTCCCAGTCTTCTGCCAAGGTAATAACCATCCCAGAAACCCCGGTTATAGACGCTTTTCAGGCGATCCATCCAATCATCCAGCGGCGCCTCCCGCCATGGCCTGCCCGAGAGCCACCAGTCGGCAGCTTCTCGATAGCACTCTGTTACAGTCTTCACATAATCGGCAGGCCGCCCCCTTCCTTCGATCTTTAGCACCACAACACCTGCATCCAGGATCCTGTCTAGAAAACCTATGGTACACAAGTCCTTTGGAGACATAATGTATTCGTTATCAATAACAAAATCGTGCTCACCATCTACATCGGCAACGCGGTATCCCCTCCTGCAGAGTTGCAGGCACTCTCCCCTGTTTCCCGACTTAAGCTCATTGTCAAGGCTCAGATAACATTTCCCCGAAATAGCCATACAGAGAGCCCCGTGGGCGAACAATTCAATACGTACCTGCTTTCCTGAGGGTCCACAGATATTTTCTTTCCTGACGGTATCAATTATTTCTTTTACCTGGTCAAGGTTAAGTTCGCGTGCAGTAACAATCACATCGGCATACTCCGACCAGTATCTTACAGCATCGGTGTTAGAAACATTGGTCTGTGTCGACATGTGAACCTCCATACCAACCTCACGGCAATACCTGATAACAGACATATCGGAAGCAATTATTGCAGAGATGCCTGCTCCGGATGATGCATCAACAATCCTGCGCATCTCTTCCAGTTCATGATCATAGATTACGGTGTTGAGGGTAAGATAGGACTTTATGCCGTGTGCATGAGCAAAGGCGGTTATTGCGCTAAGGTCATCATAATAGAAGTTGGCTGATGATCCCGAACGCATATTCAGCTTTCCTACACCGAAATATACGGAGTTGGCCCCACCCTGCCATGCAGCAGTCAGAGATTCATAACTTCCCACAGGGGCCATAATTTCAACAGCAGCAGTTCTGATACCATTACTCATTATGTTTCCTTTCAAAAAGTACCAGTGTCACAATCATAAACAATAGAGAAACGATGGTGTTAACACCTGCTCTTAACAGAGTTTCAAATATATTGCTGAAGGTGAATACTTCCAGGAAAAACAATATTAAGTGATGAATAAGGACCATAACACCTGCATAATATATGAACCGGAAAACACCGAGGTCCCTGAATCCGGGCACTGATAGAAAATCCTCTTCCCTGAGGCCGATAACCACCTTTATTATTCGGTTCCGGAAGTAGGCAATAAAAAGGGTGGATGCAGTGTGTATGCCGGGAAGCCCGGAATAGAAGTCGACAATAAATCCCAATGCAAATCCGGTAATTATCATCACCAGTGGTGGTGTACGCAGCGGAAGCATCAGAATGAACAGAAAGTAGATATAGGGGTTAAGGTAACCTCCGAACTGCACCTTGTTCAGAACAAGTATCTGGGTGGCAACCAGAGCTACAAACCTTATGAAATATGTGAGCACACTACTGTTCATCCTCAATGATCTTTAGAAGCTTGATCTGTTCCTCAGCCATAAGGTTCCTGATCACATATACGTGATTCAGGCTGTTGAAGTCGACTGAAAAACCCAGCCTTATAGTATAAAAGTTATCGCTTCGGTTTCTGGTAAAATCATCAACATATCCTATAATTATTCCTTCAGGAAAAAAGAGTGATTGTCCGCTGGTGATGATGGTATCTCCCTTTTCTATCTCAATATGTCCCGGGATGCCCTTCATAATTCCGTGACTGAAATGCTTACCGTCCCATTTCACAATGCCATTCTGGTCATTGCTTTTAAGTCTGGCAGCAATGCTGGCATCGATATTAATAACAGGTATGATAAGTGCAAAATTGGGTGACACACTTTTAACCATTCCAACGATACCATCAGTGGAAATAACACCCATATCATAATCGATTCCCTGGTTGCTCCCTTTATTGATCACGATGAAATTCTTCTTACGGTTCACTGAAGCATTCACAATCTGTGCGCTTACATACTGAAACTGTTGCTGGTACAAAGTGTCATTCCAGACGAAGATTTTTTTATCCGAAGCCCGGAAGGAGCTTTTCAACCTGTTATGAAGTTCTGCGTTCTCTTCGGCCAGTTTTCTGTTCTGTTTCTTCAGTGAGAAGTATCCTGTAATATCCGACCACACTTTATATGTTGCACCGGCAAAATCGGTAACACCTTGGTGGTATGCGGTCTTGTGATAGTTATTCTGGCTTACGACAATTGTAACTGCAACCACCTCCAGAATAATGAAGAGGATGAGGGTATATCTCTTGAGCAGAAATGCAATAAGGCGGTGCATCAGTGCATGTCATTTTGAGCAGGTTGACACCTTACTGTATAAGGAAACTGAAGTTGTCGAAATTTTTCAGTGCAATAGCTGTTCCGCGTGCTACTGCTCTCAAAGGGTCTTCAGCTGTGTGTACCGGAAGCTTGGTTTTGTTGTGTATTCTCTTGTCGAGACCTCGCAACAGCGATCCTCCACCGGCAAGGTATATGCCGGTGCGGTAAATGTCGGCTGCCAGCTCAGGTGGTGTCATCTCCAGGGTCGAAAGCACGGCAGCTTCAATCTTAAGTATCGACTTGTCGAGGCAGTGTGCAATTTCAGGATAAGAGACCATGATCTCCTTGGGTATCCCCGTAAGCATATCCCGCCCATGGACAGCCAGATCAGGTGGAGGATTATCTATCTCAGGCAGAGCAGCACCCACTTCGATCTTGATCCTCTCTGCAGTACGTTCGCCAATGTTGATATTATGCTGCTTCCGGATATATTCTATAATATCCATGTTAAAATCATCACCCGCGATACGAATCGACTTATTGTTCACAATACCCCCAAGGGCAATCACTGCTATTTCGCTGGTGCCTCCACCGATATCTATGATCATGTTGCCAATCGGTTCAAGCACATCAAGCCCGATACCGATGGCTGCTGCCATAGGTTCATGGATAAGCTTGACCTCTTTTGCGCCAGCCTGCTGTGCCGAATCACGAACAGCACGCTCCTCTACTTCGGTGATGCCCGACGGTATGCAGACAACCATCTTGAGGCTGGGAGGAAACAGATAACGTTTATTCTCCGTCATCTTGATCATCTCCCGTATCATAAACTCAGCCGCCTTGAAATCGGCAATTACACCATCGCGTAAAGGCTTAATGGTCTTAATGTTATCGTGAGTCTTGCCATGCATCATCATGGCTTTCTTCCCAACAGCAATAATCTTGTCGGTAATTCGATCAACGGCAACAATTGAGGGTTCATCAACAACAACCTTGTCATTCTGAATGATAATGGTGTTGGCAGTACCCAGGTCTATTGCGATCTCTTTGGTAAAAAAAGATAATAATCCCATCAGGATATCTTTGTTTGTAAGTTATTTAAATTTTACACCGGCAAATGTATGAATTTTAATGTTTAAAATGTCGTTTGCCTGTAAAAACCATTGCAATATCATGTTCATTGCAAAAATCTATTGAATCCTGATCCCTTACAGAGCCTCCCGGCTGAATCACCGAGCGGATTCCTGCCTGCCATGCAACTTCTACGTTATCAGGAAAAGGAAAAAATGCATCAGAGGCAACTACTGCACCTTCCAGAGGCAGGCTAAAGGCTCTTGCTTTGGCAATGGCTTGTTTCATGGCATCAATACGTGATGTCTGACCTGTACCTGAACCAATCAGTTGCCTGTTGATAACCAGAACGATGGCGTTTGATTTGGAATGCTTTACTATCTTGTTTGCAAACATCAGGTCCAACATCTCTCTTTCATCAGGTTGGCGGTTTGTAACAGATCTGAACTCCGGGTACTCTGTGCCCGCAACATCTGCATCCTGAACCAGGTATCCGTTGAGTACATTTCTCAGTGGTTGTGTAAAACCGCTATCACTGATAGATCTGAGAATGATCCTGTTTTTCTTCTTTGCAAGTATTTCAAAGGCTTCGGGTTTAAATTCAGGAGCAATTATCACCTCGAAAAAGATTTCGCTGATTTTTTCAGCAACATCAATTTCAACGCGGCGGTTAAGAATTATAATACCCCCAAAGGCAGACAGCGGATCTGCCTCCAGAGCAGCACTCCATGCCTCTGAGAGGTTTTCACGGCTGGCCAGGCCGCATGCGTTGTTATGTTTCAGAATAGCGACTGTAGGTTCAGTGAATTCCTCCATGATCTTCATAGCAGCGTCAATGTCGAGCAGGTTATTGTATGACAAGACTTTTCCATGAAGCTGTTCCATTTTCCGGGAATAATCCCCATAGAAATAGCCCCGTTGGTGAGGATTTTCACCATAACGGAGTTCCATTACATTTGCTGAACTGATCTTCAATGAAGGGGATTCCATCCCGGATGAAAAGTACCTATAAATATCCGTATCGTAACCGGATGAAACATCAAATGCTTTTGCAGCAAGCTTGCGGCGCATCTCTTCTGATGTGAGTGCACCATTTTCAAGGATGGCAAAAAGCTCTGAATATCCAGCCTTGCCGGGTATCACCACAACATCCCTGAAATTCTTGGCTGCTGCACGTATCAGAGATATCCCGCCGATGTCTATCTTCTCTATTACCTCTTCATCGGCTTTGCCTGCCTCCACAGTTGCCCTGAACGGATAGAGATCAACTACTACAAGGTCAATCGGTGGAACCGAATATTTTCTGCAATCTTCGAGGTCTTCAGGATTGTCTCTTCTGAAAAGTATTCCTCCCATAACAGAAGGGTGAAGGGTTTTAACCCTTCCGCCGAAAACAGAGGGGTATCCTGTAAGTTCTTCAACAGAAGTAACCTCAATCCCTGTACTACGGATATATTCATAGGTTCCGCCGGTACTGTAAATTTTTATGTCCAGCAACTTCATCATCTTAAGCAACGGCTCAAGACCATCCTTGTCCCATACCGAAATAAGTGCTGTTTTAATTCTTTTCATTTCTTTATTGATTAATCCTTTGCATTGCAATTGATAATACCCTTTGTTTTTCGGGTTTTTCAGACCAGAAAATCCCGAAAGCTTAGTCAGAGAAAAATATCAACTGTTTTTTGCAAAAATAGTGTTTCCAAAGTTTCAAATACCAGCCGGTATATCTTTTAAATTTGATTTAAAGGGCCAAATCTTTTTTTGAGGCGATGCCAATAATGTGTGCATATTCGAGGAGCAATACTATCCACAATGTTTAGAATAGGGCACCCTAAATGCACCTATTCGTAGCGGGACTTAGCTACTGAAGCATTGTGCAATAAGGTTTAAGATAGTTGATTACATCAATAGCTGATGCCAATAGCAACCCTGAAGGGGTATTTCATCCAGACCTTTGAACTCTGTTGCATTTCGGGGGCTAGCACCTCAAAAAAAGAAACTGCCATTAAATGGTTGAATTTTTCAGGTCATGGAAAAAGACTACTTTTGCATCTTAACAGCTAACGGAAGATGAGCGAACAAATAAAGCACGAATGCGGTATTGCCCTTGTGCGGTTGCTTAAACCTCTTGAATATTACCTGGCCCGATACGGGACGAGCCTTTACGGGCTCAACAAGATGTACCTTTTAATGGAAAAGCAACACAACCGTGGGCAGGACGGAGCAGGTCTTGTAAGCGTTAAACTAAACCTTGCGCCCGGGAAAAACTACTATCACCGCAAAAGATCCAACAGCAACACACCCATAAAAGATATCTTTGCTGAGATATACCGGCATTACGATCAGTTGTGCGAGAAAAATCCTTCCAGGATGCACGATATCAACTGGCTGAGAGAGAATGCCGATTTTGCCGGAGAGCTCTTTCTTGGTCATCTGAGGTATGGCACATTCGGCAAAAACGACATTGAGAGTGTTCACCCGTTTATCAGGCACAACAACTGGAAGTCACGCACCATAATCCTTGCAGGTAACTTCAACCTGACCAATGTTGATGAGCTCTTCAACACCTTGGTAAATCTGGGTCAACATCCCATTGAGACAACAGATACAATTACTGTTCTTGAAAAAATCGGGCACTTTGTTGATGAGGAGAATGAAAAGCTTTTCAGTCATTTCAAATCGATGGGGCACTCCAAGAAGGATATATCCCCTCTGATTGCTGCGGATCTTGATGTGAAGAACATCCTGTCACGTGCATCAAAGCATTGGGATGGAGGATATACCATTGCCGGGATGCTGGGGCATGGTGATGCCTTTGTCATTCGTGATCCTTCAGGAATACGGCCAGCTTTCTTTTTCAAAAATGATGAGATCGTTGTGGTTACCTCCGAACGTCCTGTGATTCAGACTGCCTTTGATGTGGAGTACAAACTTATCCAGGAGATAAAGCCCGGCCATGCTGTGATAATAAAACGCAACGGCGACTTTCATCATGTTCAGTTTACAAAACCCCTCGAACGCAAAAGTTGTTCCTTTGAAAGGATATATTTCAGTCGCGGAACCGACCAGCAAATATACAAAGAGAGGAAAGAGCTCGGACGGAGGCTGGCTTCCGCTGTTCTGAAAGCTGTCAACTATAACCTGCGCGATACAGTCTTCAGTTATATCCCCAATACCGCTGCAGTAGCTTTCAGGGGCTTCTCGGAGGAGCTTTATGATTACTGCGATAAACGCAAGAAAGAACAGATACTGCAGTCAAAAGGGCTTCTGGACGAAAAGGTGCTGGATGAGATATTCACCCTGCGCCCCAGAATTGAGCGTATTGCCATTAAAGATGTAAAAATCCGCACCTTCATCGCCCAGGAAAGTTTGCGTGATGACCTTGCCACCCATGTGTATGATGTAACATACGGCTCAGTAAAAGATGATGTTGACACACTTGTTGTTCTCGATGACAGCATTGTACGGGGCACAACCCTCAAACAAAGCATCATCAGAATTCTCGACAGGCTAAAACCTTACAAGATCATTATCGTTTCTTCTGCACCCCAGATCAGGTATCCAGACTGCTATGGTATAGACATGGCAAAGCTAAGCGAATTCATTGCTTTCAGGGCCGCCATCGAATTGTTGCGCGAACGCAAGCTAGACAATATTATAACAGAAGTTTACAACAAATGTAAAGCCCAGGCCAACCTGCCCAAAGAAGAAATGGTCAACTATGTAAAAGAAATCTATAAACCTCTGAAAACTTTCGAGATAACTGCCCGTATTGCCAAAATTCTGACTCCGGAAAAGACCCATGCCAAAGTTGAAATAATTTATCAGACTATCGAAGACCTGCATGCTGCATGCCCGGATAATACGGGCGACTGGTATTTTACCGGAAACTACCCCACACCCGGTGGAAACAAAGTGGTTAACAAATCTTTCATAAATTACATCGAACAGCGAAATCAACGTGCCTATCAATGGTGACAGTTAGTTTGCTCTATTGATACAGCCACTTCTCCAGCAGATCAAGCACCTGCTTCCTCTGGGATTCAGGCAGATTACTGATGCGTGTAAGATGGCTGCCGCGGGGTTTAACTATCTTCAGCATATTTTTCTTCTCACGCCAGTCAAAAACAACCGCAGATGCACTCCATGGATCCCATTCCCCATAGATAAAGATCATTTTCGGGTCTTCTGTTTCTATATAATTCTGAATACGGTATGAAATTGAAGGATCAAAGGTGTACTGTATGCTGTCAGGCAGAAATATACGCTGAAGATATCCCTCTGTTGTTGTAATGGTCATCAGATCCCAGAATGGCTTGATCTCATATCCGTAGTAACCAAGCTGTCGCGCAGCCTGCACAAAGAAAGGCAGGTACTCATCATAAGATTCAACAGCAAAATATTCAGGTGGTGCGACAGTGACAAGGTGATTAAAAAACTGATCATAAGTACCACCATCCCAGGGTATGGTGTTCACATCCAGACCCCACTGATAGAATGAAAATGCATACTCCAGAACCAGGTAGTCATAAAGTTCATCCAGCCCTATCTTAAAAGTAAGTTTGTTTCCTTCAACATACTGTTTTAACCTGGGCATGATAGAATCGCGCCGCAAAAGAACCTGGGTCTGAAATGCATTTATTGGGTTTCTGTATTCGGGCAAAGCGTTGGTATAAACAAAGACTTCATGTCTGCCATCAGCTAAACCGAAATTCAGGGGAGCCACATACGGGACGGTTATTTCTACATCGTCAGGATAAAGTACTTTATGTATCATGGCAGTTGTTCCACCTTTGCTGATGCCGGTGGAAAGCCACCTTCCGGGGTAGAGGGTTTTGAAAGATTGAATTACCTTATGATGATCAGCAGCAGCATTTTCAACGGTCAAATGATCCCAATCCAGACTGTCGGGTAATGACCTGCCGAAATAACGATGTTCCACAACAATCTGGTTGGTGCGGAATATTGAAGAGATTTCATCAGTGTACCGGCGTTGTTCAGCATATTCGGCACTGTATCCTTCTGCAGTGAAAACAACCGGCCGGCTGAAGCTTTTATGAAACACAAAAACCCTCTGGCTGAATGTTCCGGCAGAGGTATCATCATGATCAACAGGTTGCTCAAACATTACTAGGTATTTACTCCTGAAATGAGCGCCACGCTGTAACTTCTCTACAGAAACCACACCTGGCAGATTCCTGAGCTTGCGTTGCCTGAAGATCTGCGCCTCCGTGGATGAGGAAATCAGAATAAAGGCACAAACGAGGATTATCCTCTGGATACGGTTGTGTTTCATATTTTGATGTCGTTTTTTTATATAAGTCCTCCTTCATACATCAACTTTGCAATCTGAACGGCATTTGTCGCGGCCCCTTTCAAAACATTGTCAGCAACAATCCACATGTCAGCAGCCGTTTCCAGGGATGCGTCCTGCCTGACTCTTCCAACAAAAACCTCATCACGTCCCGTTACATTTACAGGCATCGGATATATCTGCTCTGCCGGATTATCCTCTACAATAATCCCCGGTGCTTTTTCAAGCACTTCAATGATCTGTGATGGTGTTACCTTCACCGGAAATTCAACATTTACAGACTCGCAATGGCTGAAGTTAACTGGAACACGGACTACTGTGGCAGAGATTGCCAGTTTGGGAAGGTTCATTATCTTCCTTGTTTCAAAAATAAGTTTATCCTCTTCGGTTGTAATGCCGCCCGGCAGGAAACCTCCACCCTGAGGGATCACATTAAGATCAATACTATAGGGATAACAGAGCTCGGTGATAATACCAGCACGTTCATCAGCAAGCTGCCTTAGCCCTTTGATGCCACTCCCTGAAACGGACTGATATGTGGATACAACAACCCTTTTTATTCCAAAATTATGCTGAAGTGGACGGAGTACAACAACGAGTTGAATAGTACTGCAGTTCGGGTTTGCGATAATCATGTGCTCCTTTTTTACAGCATCAGGATTCACCTCGGGAACCACCAGAGGAACATCCGGCTTTCTGCGCCAGGCTGAGGAGTTGTCGATAACCCTGCATCCCGATCCTGCAAACATCGGGGCATATTCAAGGGATGCTTCGCTACCGCATGAGAAGAGAGCCAGATGGGGTTTCATCGCAAGTGCCTGCTCTATGCCAACCACCTCAATATCTGATCCTTTCCATTGAAGCTTTTTCCCATAAGAACGGGATGATGCAACAGGAATGCATACTTCAACAGGTAAGCCTGATGATTCAAGCTGCCTGATCATTTTGTTTCCGACAAGGCCGGTGGCGCCAACAATCGCTATTCTCATGGTGCTATACCTTTCCGCTTATTTTAGCCCAATCATCTTTCAAAGTCACAGTTCTGTTGAACACAAGTTTTCCCGGTGCGGAGTCCGGATCAACATTAAAGTATCCCAGCCGCTCAAACTGAAAATGTTGCAGAGGAGCAACCTCTTCCAATGAGGGTTCGGCAAAAGCCTTACCGACCTTCAGTGATTCGGAGTTCAGGTTGGAGATAAAATCTTCACCCTCATTTGAATCTTCAGGATTTTCTCCTCTGAAGAGGCGATCGTACAACCGCACCTCTACCGGAACTGCATCCTTTGCTGACACCCAATGGAGTGTCGCTTTCACTTTCCTGCCATCCTGTGCATCACCGCCACGTGTCCCGGGATCGTATGTGCAGTGTATTTCAGTTATCACACCTTCCTCGCCTTTGACCACATCTGTGCAGGTAATAAAATATCCGTATCTGAGCCTCACCTCCCTTCCGGGTGCAAGCCTGAAAAATTTCTTTGGGGGATCTTCCATGAAATCATCCCGCTCGATATATAGCTCTCTGCTAAAAGGAACTTTACGGGAACCTGCTGTCGGATCTTCAGGATTATTCACTGCATCAAGCAAATCTTTTTCATTATCAGGATAATTTGTTATGATGACTTTTAACGGATCAATAACAACCATCACACGGGGAGAACGTTTGTTAAGGTCTTCTCGTAGGCAGTGTTCAAGGAATGCCGTATCGATTACATTCTCGCGTTTGGCAACGCCAATCCTGTCTGCAAAGATCCTTATAGCCTCAGGAGTGTATCCCCTTCTCCTTAAACCCGAAATAGTTGGCATCCTCGGATCATCCCAGCCATTAACATACCCCTCCTTCACCAGCCTGAGCAATTTGCGCTTGCTCATTACGGTATAATTCAGGTTCAGCCTGGCCATTTCACGCTGCTTGGGCCTATACGTACCCGAGGTGATCTGGTCAAGAAACCAGCCGTACAGCGGCCTGTGAACCTCAAACTCAAGGGTACAGATTGAATGGGTTATCCCTTCCAGAAAGTCCGACTGCCCGTGAGCCCAGTCATACATAGGATATATGCACCATTTGTTCCCTGTACGATGATGCTCTTTGTGAAGGATCCTGTACATAACCGGATCACGCATGTGCATATTGGGTGAATTCATGTCTATCTTTGCCCGCAAAACACGGTCACCCTCGCCGGATTCACCATCACGCATCCTTCTGAAAAGATCGAGATTCTCGTCAATACTCCTGTTGCGATAAGGGCTTTCTATACCCGGTTCCGTTGGCGATTTCCTTTGGCGTGAAATCTCCTCTGCAGTCTGATCGTCCACATAAGCCTTCCCATCCCTTATAAACATCTCAGCCCAGTCGTACAACTGATCGAAATAGTCTGATGCATACAATTCCTTGTGCCATTTAAAGCCAAGCCACAATACATCCTCCTTTATAGAGTCAACATACTCTGTATCCTCTGTCTCCGGATTTGTATCGTCGAAACGAAGATTGCACTTCCCGTTATATTTCTCTGCCAGTCCGAAATTCAGGCATATCGATTTGGCGTGTCCAATGTGAAGATATCCGTTGGGTTCAGGCGGAAACCGGGTGTGAACCCTCCCTTCATAAGTTCCAAGCCTGATGTCTTCTTCAATGATGGCCTCGATAAAATTCAATGACCTGTTTTCATTGTTATCTGCGGGTTTCAACATATTCATTACTTATTTTGAAAGTCTTTATTGTTCTGATTTGCAAAAATATAATTTAACTCATCACAAAGGTGGCTGATAATAAATACCTGAACCGGGGCCCAATGGTATTCCAAGCTGTGTCCGGATAACTATCAAAGCTGTCCACAGGATGAAGAATCCAATGGAGTATGGAAGCATTGTTGAAATAAGAGTGCCTATTCCAGCCTTTTTATCGTATTTCTTAAAATAAACAATGATGAGTGCAAAGAACGATATCATGGGTGAAATCAGGTTTGTGACGCTTTCGCCAATCCTGAATATAGCCTGCGAAAGTTTGGGGCTGTAACCCTCTATCATAAACATCGGAATAAAGACAGGCCCGAGAATAGCCCATTTTGCCGAAGCACTTCCCATGAACATGTTTATGAAGCCGGAAAGGATGATGAATATTGTTATGAGAGGAATCATCACCATGTCGGCCTGATGCAGCAGGGCAGCACCTTTTGCTGCTATAATAAGCCCGAGGTTACTCCATTTGAAATAGGCCACAAACAGTGCGGCAAAGGAAACAAGCACCATGAAGGCTGCCAGGGTCTTTAAGCTGTCAACCATATCCTTAACAACGTCTGAGTCGCTTTTAAACCTGCCTGAGACATAGCCATAAACTATTCCCATAGATCCTGCCACAAGGAAAAGAAAAGCTATAAATCCCTTTAGTAATGGTGACTTGAGTATTGAGTTACCGGGTCCTCGGAGGAAACCTTCAGACGGGATGATCCCTGCCAGAATGATTGCTGACCAGATCAAAACAGTAATTACCACCCACATCAAAGCTTTTTTCTCCAGTTTGCTGAGTGATCCTATTGATTCCTGCTGTACGTCCCCACTGTAGGTTCCCAGGCGGGGCTCCACAAACCGGTGGGTAATCCAGGTTCCCGCAAAAGCAATCAGAAATGTTGATGCTGCCATAAAATAGTAATTGGCAGTTGGAAGCACATAGTAACTTTTATCTATTATCCTTGCCGCCTCCGTTGATAATCCTGCCAGCAAGGGGTCAATTGTCCCAATGAAGATGTTTGCGCTGAATCCTCCTGAAACACCGGCAAAGGCGGCTGCCATACCTGCAATGGGATGTCTTCCTACAGCATGAAAAATAATACCTGCCATTGGGATTATCAGTACATAACCAAGATCGGAGGCCATATTGGAAAGTATTCCTGTGAATACCAGTACAAAAGTTAACATTCTGCGTGGGGCACGCTGAACAAGGAGCCTTATTACTGCAGAGATGAGGCCGCTGCTTTCAGCAATGCCCACTCCCAACAGAGCAACCATCACAATTCCAAGAGGTGCAAAGCTTGTGTAATTTTCAACCATGTTCAGTAGAATCATGTGCAAACCATCTTTTGACATAAGATTTACAGCATGAATGGATGATTTTGTGGTTGGATGTGTAACTGTCCAGTCGAACACACTGCCCAGCCACGAAAACAAAAGTGCAAGAAGGGCCAGAATACCGAAAAGACTGGCAGGATGTGGGAGAACATTTCCTCCCCTCTCTATAACATACAGAAAACGGCTTAAAAAAGTCTTTTTGTGCATCGATAGATTATTTATGGATCCTGTCGTATTTTTAACAGCGCAAAAATAGGTTTTTCTGCATTTACCTGAAGGTAATCCATCTGAAGAGTTCGCAGGGTCATTTGCATACATTATCTTTGCCACCATTCTTCTTTACCCCTGATGCAATGTACTCAATACAGAACCTTGGCATACACTTTACAGGTGAAGATCTCTTTTCCGGAGTATCTTTTCTGATTAATCCCCGCGACAGGATTGGCCTGGTCGGACGGAACGGTGCCGGCAAAACAACTCTGTTGCGAATAATCAACGGAGAGATATACCCCGACACAGGGGATGTGGTGATCCCTGCCGGAAAACGTATCGGGTTCCTGCCTCAGGAGATTGACTTTTTTAGTGAGATGACAGTCAAGGATGAAGCTCTTACAGCCTTTGATGAGATCCGGAATCTTGAGGCAAGGATACGTGAGTTAAATGAAGAGATATCTTCCCATAATGATTATAAGTCATCTGAATACCATAAACTCCTTGATGAACTTGCTGAAAGCACTGAAAGGGTGCACCTTCTTGGAGGCACCACGATGGTTGAAGATGTTGAAAAAGTGCTGCTGGGACTAGGTTTCAGACACAACGACTTTGACAAGCCATTGGCGGAATTCAGCGGTGGATGGCAGATGAGGGTAGTTCTGGCAAAGATAATTCTTAAACGCCCTGACCTCGTTCTTCTCGATGAGCCAACCAACCACCTGGATATTGAATCCATAACCTGGTTCGAGACGTTTCTTAAAGACTATCCGGGGGCTGTAATACTGGTGTCGCACGACAGAGCCTTTCTTGATAATGTAACCAGGCGTACCATTGAAATAAGCGGAGGAAAAGCATACGATTTCAAAGCCCCGTACTCAGGTTATGTCGAACTGCGTGAACAGCAGCTTGAGCATCAGCAATCGGTATGGGCCAACCAGCAACAGGAAATAAAGGAGATTGAAAAGTTCATTGAACGATTCAGGTATAAGGCTACAAAAGCACGCCAGGTGCAGTCAAGGATAAAGATGCTCGAAAAGCTGGATAACACGATACCTGAGGGGATTGACAACAACTCCATTCATTTCCGCTTCCCACCCGCACCTCAGAGTGGCCGTATAGTATTTGAAGCAACCGGCCTCGGTAAAGCATTCGGCAATAATGTTGTTCTCAGAGATCTTGATTTTGCAATTCTTAAGGGTGATGCTGTTGCCTTTGTAGGTCGCAACGGCGAAGGAAAAACAACCCTGTCCAGGATAATCGTAGGTGAAATTGACCATTCCGGCAAGGCTCGCCTGGGCCACAACGTAGAAATAGGTTATTTTGCACAGAACCAGGCTCAGCTGCTTGACGGAGACCTCACTGTGCTGCAGACTCTTGAAGAGGTTGCCCCCGAAAATGTCAGAACCCGCCTCAGAACAATTCTCGGAGGATTCCTCTTCGCAGGTGATAATGTTGATAAGAAAGTTAAGGTTCTTTCAGGTGGAGAAAAAACCAGGCTGGCAATTGCCAGAATGTTACTCACCCCTGTTAACCTCCTTATTCTTGATGAGCCTACCAACCATCTCGACATGCGGTCAAAAGATATTCTTAAAAACGCCCTTCTTCAATTCGACGGAACACTGGTGGTGGTTTCACATGACAGGGATTTTCTTCAGGATCTTACAACCAGAGTCTTCGAGTTCCGCAATCAGGGAATAAGACAACATCTGGGCGATGTTTACGATTTCCTTTCAGCACGAAATATTGAAAATCTCAGGGAACTCGAAAGGGCAGGAATTCAGAAAAACAGGCAGAAAACCCTTAACGTAAATGAAAATCGGTTAAAGTACGAGCAAAAAAGAGAGGAAGAGAAAGCCCAAAGAAAGCTGCGATCGGAAATCAAAAGGCTGGAAGATGATATATGCCGGTTGGAAGACGAAAAACATCAAATAGAAAATATGCTTGCCAACCCTTCTGAATTATCGCCAGGAACCCTTGAAAAAGAAATATTTGATCGATATAATCTGCTCGATATACAGATTTCAGGCCTCTATTCCAGGCTAAGCGACCTTCATGAATGATATGTAAGTCTTTTTCAGTACTTTAGTCTGAAATTGTTTTGGCATTATTATTTCAGCTAACTATTGACAATTTTCTTTTTTGATATTAACTTTATCTCCCAAAAAAGTTTTATGTCAAATCATTGCTAAATGTCTAATCCAAAAACGATAATCTGATGAAAAAGATCTACTTTGCATTTGTTTTGCTCTTGTTAAGCAGCATTATGTATTCCCAGCCGCAGATAACCTCTGCATTCAACCCTGTTCCGGGGGACATTTACAAATATCATTCTGTTAATCCTACCATCACACCTGGCAACAGCGGCGCTCAGGTTACATGGGATTTTTCAACTTTATCAATAGCATACAATCCCAATATCGGCAGATATCACAGCCCTGCCTCAACTCCTTATGCGGCTTCTTTTCCGGGGTCAACGGTAGCTTACGAAGACCATTTTGCAGCAGGAACATATCATTTTTTCACTGCAAGTTCAACAAAATTTGAAAAACTGGGTGACGCCAATGTTATGCTTACAGCCATTTATGACAATCCTGCCATATTTTACACTTATCCGTTCACTTACAATACAAAGGTCACATCAACTTACACATGTTCAGATTCTGTCGGTAGTATGGCCTACGAGAAAACGGGAAGCTGGGAAGCAGAAGGCGATGCCTGGGGTGCATTATTATTGTCTACAGGTACCCATCAAAATGTTCTGAGAATTAAAACTCATCATATTATCGAAGATGATTACCCTGGTGTGGTTACCAATGTAAAGGATATTCTTGAATATGCCTGGGTCTCTGCAACAACTAAAAAACCTCTTGTGAAATATACCACTGAGTTTCATTTTACCAATGGAACCCCTATTGATACATTGACCTATCTTTTTGTTTCCGAGGAGGTTTCAGGTATCAACGAACCTACCGGTTACCTTGCCGGAATGTCTTACTGGCCAAATCCAGCGTCAGACCTGCTGAATATTGGATTTGAAATGTTAACGGTAGCGGATATCACCTTTGAAATTTATTGTGCAGGAGGACAAATGTTAACAAGTAATACTTTGTATTCAACACTTCCTGGTAATCACTACCATTCAATTTCTCTTGATAATCTTAAACCGGGATTTTACATTTTAAGGGTAATTGCCGGAGATTCTGCAAACATGATCAGATTTATAAAAATCTAATCAGTTTTCCCTGATCTTCAAAGATCCGGAAAGCTCATATAAAGGCTCTTTAAGTCTTGCCTCTACTGATACTTTATCCAAAAAGCCAATTCCCTCAATATAGAGATCTTCTATAAGCTTGTTGGTTTTGCCATCTATATCATACTTCTTATATAACCCTGTAACAGCGGATATCTTTTCATCAGGATTGTCGCTTCTTGAAAGCCAGTGTTCAAGTGATTCTCTGTCTTCTTTACCTGTTTCCTCAAGGCATTTCACAAGCAGATAGGTCTTTTTGTTTGTGATGATGTCGTTACCGGTTTGCTTTCCAAACTTGTTAACATCTCCGAAAACATCCAGCAGATCGTCCTTTAACTGAAAAGCAAGGCCAATTTTTTCTCCAAACAGATAAAGCAGTTCCAGATCCTCACCGTATGCCCCGGCAACCAGGCCGCCAATTTTAAGTGAAGCAGCCATAAGCACCGCTGTCTTAAGCCTTATCATTTTCATATATTCATCCTCGGTTACATCCAGTCGCAGTTCAAAGTCCATGTCGTATTGCTGGCCCTCGCATACCTCCCTCGCGACCTGGTTGAAAGTGCGCACTACCTCAATCACATTTTCTGTCTTACTCTTTAAAAAATAGTCATATGCCATCACCATCATGGTGTCACCTGCAAGAATTGCAGTGCTTACATTCCACTTGTTGTGAACAGTTGGCTTTCCTCTCCTTATCGGTGAGTGATCCATGATGTCGTCGTGCATAAGTGTGAAGTTGTGAAAGACCTCAACGCCAATTGCTGCATCGAGAACCTCCTCCGGGTTCCGGTTGTAAAGCTGTGCTGCCAGCATTACAAGCATCGGCCTCAAACGTTTCCCTCCTATCGACATGATATAATGAATAGGCTCATACAACGACTCTGGTGCGTTTATCACAGATTCCCTCTCAAGCTTACGGGCAATAAGCTGCTGAATTTCATTTATGTTCAACATGTTGTCTTACTATGGTTATATTGTCTGTTTTCTCAGTCGGCTAAGGTAATAATTTCATGTTTCGTTTACAAAAGGTTGTTAATGATCAAATAAAACATCAGAAAAGTGTACAGGTGTTTTAAATCCTTTAACTCACTTGCTTAAATAGTGATCACCACTGATTTAACAATTCCTTAAATAATTGTCTTAACGGCAATAATTATGTTTAATTCAAAACAATTTCTTCTGAATGATGTTATAATATTCATTAGACCCTTAGCATTAACAGAGCAAAAATAAAATCCAAAACAAATGAAAAGAGACATTGACATTGCCCGTGAAGCAGCTATAAGACCAGTGACAGAGATCGCAGATAAACTGGGTATTGACCATGATCAGCTTGAGTTGTATGGAAAGTATAAAGCAAAACTGCCCCTACATCTGATTGATGAGAAAAAAGTCAGAAAGAACAAACTTATTCTTGTAACTGCCATAACCCCGACTCCTGCCGGTGAGGGGAAGACAACCACATCCGTTGCCCTTACCCAGGCGCTTAACCGTATCGGTAAGAGAGCAACCGTTGTGCTTCGTGAGCCATCACTTGGGCCGGTTTTCGGTATTAAAGGTGGTGCTACGGGTGGTGGTTACTCTCAGGTGGTTCCAATGGAAGATATCAACCTCCATTTTACAGGTGACCTGGCGGCAGTTGAAAAAGCTCACAACCTGCTTGCAGCTCTTATCGATAATAATCTTCAGAATAAAAAACACTCATTGGGTATCGATTCCCGTACAGTAAGATGGAAAAGGGTGATGGACATGAATGACCGTTCCCTTCGCCGTATGGTAATAGGCCTGGGAGGGGAAAAAGAGGGAGTGCCACGTGAATCAGGTTTCGACATTACTGCTGCCTCGGAGGTCATGGCAACACTTTGTATGGCTAAAGACCTGAAGGATCTCAAAAATCGGCTCGGGAACATCTTCATTGGATTTACCCATGATGACAAACCTATCTTTGCGCGTGATCTTAAAGCCAACGGTGCAATGGCCACCCTTTTGAAGGATGCCATAAAACCCAATCTCGTTCAGACACTCGAGGGCAACCCTGCAATCATCCATGGCGGTCCATTCGCCAACATTGCCCAGGGCACCAATAGCATCATTGCCACAAAGATGGGATTGAGTCACTCAGAATATGTTGTTACAGAAGCAGGTTTTGCATCAGAACTGGGAGCAGAGAAGTTTTTCAACCTGAAATGCCAGATAGGTGGCCTGATGCCAAGAGCAGCAGTACTGGTAGCCACAATTAGAGCTCTTAAATACCATGGAGGGCTGAAACTTGCCGAACTGAACCATGAAAACCTTGAAGCTCTCGGTAAAGGTTTTGAAAACCTCGACAAACACATTGAAAACATGCACACCTTCGGGTTCAAACCTGTTGTAGCCATTAACAGATTCCACACCGATACATTAGCTGAATTAGATCTGCTTAAAAAACATTGTGCAGAGATGGGTGTAGATGTTGCTATTAGCGAAGGCTGGGAAAAGGGAGGTGAAGGGGCAATTGAACTTGCCGAAAAAGTCGTGGAAGCCACAAAACGTTGCCCGAGCTGCTTCAGCCCCATTTATCAGCTGGACTGGAGTATTGAGAAAAAGATCCATACCATTGCTACCCAAATGTATGGTGCCGATGGTGTTGAATATGCGCTGCAGGCAAAAAAGGATCTGGAAACCATCAAAAAGCTTGGTTTTGAGGATCTCGGAATCTGTATGGCTAAAACCCAGAAGTCAATATCCGACGATCAGTATAAAAAAGGAAGGCCACGCAACTTCACCGTAATTATCCGGGAGATTGAAATCTCTTCAGGTGCCGGTTTTGTTGTACCCATATCAGGAAGTATCATGAGAATGCCGGGTTTGCCCACAGAACCATCGGCAGAAGTTATTGATATCGACGCTAAAGGTAATATCAGCGGACTTTTCTGATATAGTGCCTTCTCTTAACATAGCCTTGAAGTGCCCCGCCTCAGTTGCTTGAAGACGGGGCTCTCTTTTTTCCTACTTTTGCAAAAAAATTCCATGGATCAACTTACTCCTATTTCAAAGCTTGGTGAATTCGGACTTATTGAACGGCTCACTGGAAACTTTATCCCGGAACGAAAAAATACCATCAAAGGAGTTGGCGACGACTCAGCAGTTCTAAGCTATGGTAGTGAGATTGTTCTGGTAACCACAGACCTGCTTGTTGAAGGAGTTCATTTCGACCTTACATATTATCCCCTGAAGCATCTGGGATACAAAGCTGTGGCAGTAAACCTATCCGATATATATGCCATGAACGGAACACCTGAACAGATCACGGTGAGCATTGCCCTGTCAAGCCGGTTCACCCTCGAAGCTGTCGAAGAGATCTATGCCGGCATATTGCAGGCATGTAAAAGGTATAATGTTGATCTTGTTGGTGGAGACACTACATCAAGCCGTATCGGTCTGGTGCTTTCAATAACTGCTATTGGCTCCGCTAACAAAAATGATGTTGTATACAGAAACACAGCACAGGAAAACGACCTGATCTGCGTATCCGGTGACCTTGGCGCTGCATACGCCGGTTTGCTCATCCTCGAAAGAGAAAAAACGGTATTTAAAGCCGACCCCAATATGCAACCCGAACTTGAAGGTATGGATTATATCCTCCAAAGGCAACTCAAACCCGAACCCAGGCAGGATATTACCGGAATGCTTCGTGAAAAAGGAGTGAAACCTACTGCTATGATAGATATCTCTGATGGAGTATCCTCCGATATCATGCACATTGCCAAACAATCAAATCTGGGATGCATTATTTTTGAAGATAAACTACCCATCTTCCAGGCCACCTGGGAACAGCTTGGGATACTGAAAATCGATCCAACAACAGCAGCCCTCAACGGAGGTGAAGATTATGAACTTCTCTTCACCATCGGCCATGATGACTATGACAAGATTAAAGATCACAACGATATCAGCATTATCGGCTACATGACTGACCCTGCTGAAGGGTGCCACCTGATAAGTAGATCGGGAACAAAAGTTGAACTTAAAGCCCAGGGCTGGAATCCGTTCCATTGAAATTATGAATAGAAAAGTCCTCTTCATCGATACCGTACACCCATTAATCAAAAACCGGCTTGAAAGTCACGGTTTTCATTGCGACTGGCTGCCTGGCCTGAGTTATGACCACTATCTGGGTATCATCCCGGAATACAACGGTATAATCATCCGCAGTGGCATCACTCTCGACAGTCACATTCTTGAAAAAGCTGTCAGTCTTAAATTCATAGGCCGTCTGGGGTCAGGCCTTGAGAATATTGATGTTGAATATGCAACTTCAAAAGGGATAAAATGCCTCAATTCCCCCGAAGGGAACCGTGATGCAGTTGGAGAACATACCATAGGAATGTTGCTGGCACTGATGAACCGCCTTCTGATCGCCGACAGTGAGGTGCGCCGGGGTATCTGGCGTCGTGAAGAGAACCGGGGAACGGAAATCAAAGGAAAAACAATAGCCATCATAGGATATGGAAACATGGGAAGCGCATTTGCACAGAGGTTGAAAGGCTTTGGGTGCAGAATCATTGCCTATGACAAATACAAAACCGAATTCATCAATGACCATGTTGAAGAGGTTGATATGGAGATGGTTTATGATGAAGCCGACATTGTGAGTTTTCATGTGCCCCTGAACATCGAAACACATTACCTCGCATGCAAAGAATATTTCAATCGTTTTAAAAAACCTTTTATCCTTATCAACACTTCACGCGGAGGCGTAGTAAACACCAATGACCTCAGCGAGGCAATAAAACAGGATAAAATTACCGGAGCAGCACTCGATGTGATTGAATACGAAGAGAGTTCATTTGAAATGCTGAAAGCAGAACTGCTGCCTGAACCATTTCAATACCTTGTAAGGTCACAACGGGTGATCCTCTCGCCCCACATCGCCGGATGGACACACGAATCAAAAATAAGGCTGGCGGAGGTTCTTGTGGATAAGATATTGGAAATGTTGAATAAAGGCGAATAAATTAACCATGCCCTCACATTTGCTCCACATCATTTATTCCCTTATTTTTGTCACTGTATCACTATTTGAAAAAACAACACAATAACATTATGAGTAAAAAGCTTTTCTCGGGCAAGACCCTCGCGATCCTTACAGGAGGTGGAGACACCCCTGCTCTAAATTCCAGTATAGAGTCCGTGAGAAATCGTGCTTCTCTGCTCGGTTACAGGGTTTACGGTGTAAGAAAAGGATGGAAGGGGCTGTTGGGTGAAGGTGACATCATAGACCTTTCCAATATTCCTTACGATGGTTGGTATGGTGGAACAGCCCTCCTGTCGAGCCGCACAAACCCTTTCCCTTCAAAAAAAAATCCGGAGAGCCGTGTGCCGCAGGTTTTGAAAAACCTGGAACGATATGGTATTGATGTGCTGGTAACAATTGGTGGTGATGACACCAATGGAGCTGCCAAAAAGTTGTACGAAACTGAAGGGATTCCTGTTATTGGGTTTCCCAAGACAATAGATAACGATCTGCGCACACGTACATTCCACCATGTTGAGGGTAAAAAAATCGAAGCTGTGCTTTGCCCGGGTTTCCCTTCTGCAGCTAAAGCCATAGCTGAAATGACCGCCAACATCAAAACTACGGCAGAATCACATCAGCGGATCATGGTATTGGAAGTTATGGGGCGTGATGCAGGGTGGCTTACCGGTACCGCTACCTTTGGCGGAGCAAGCATGGCACTTGTACCCGAAGTGCCAATGACTCAGGAAAAAAAAGAGCTGTTCTTCGAACTTGTTAAAGAAAACTATATGCGCCACCCTAAAAAAGCCCTTATCATTGCTGTGTCAGAAGGGGTGCGGTGGTATGATGAAACCAGTCAGAAGCTGGATGTTGTTTACGCTTCATCTGAGGTTGATGAATTTGGCCACCCCAGATTCGGTGGAATAAGCGGAGTGATAGCATCAGAAATATCAAAAAGAACAAAAATTGAAGCCAGAGCCCAGATATCAGGTTATTATCCCCGCTCAGGACTTTGCAGACAGTATGACCGCAGGCTCACACAGACACTTGCAGACAAGATCGTGGAACTCCTCCTCAACAAAGACTTTGGAAAAATGCCGGTCATGAAAAAACTGGTAACATTCCAGGAACTGGAAGAGTTCAATACCTCAGCAATAGATATGGGAGATGTCGGGAATAAACCACTTCCTCTCGATTATTACGACCTTAATACTTTCAGATTCTCTGACCTTTATTCCGATTTCCTGAGGAACATCCTTAGAGAGGTTCAGTTTATCGACTTCGACACTGATTTTCCTGTGGTTGTGCCTTAGTACCTTGCAAGTTCTGAACATTAAGAGATGCTACATACTTTCTCCTTTTGCCTCATCCCACCATAAGTCCATCTCGGCCAGAGTCATGTCATGAAGCCTTCTGCCTGACCGGTTAGCCCGCTCCTCAATTACCTTAAACCTTTTGATAAATTTTCTGTTTGTCCGCTCAAGCGCATCCTCTGGATTTACCCCAATGAACCGGGCATAATTGATCAAAGCAAACAGGAGATCACCAAACTCCTCCTCAACACGCTGCGGTGATCCGCCATTATCCAGCTCATCCTGTAACTCCCCGAATTCCTCCATTACCTTGGCTTTAACCTGAGAAGTCTCCTCCCAGTCGAAGCCTACTCCCCGAACCTTCTCCTGTATCCTGTATGCCTTTACCATGGCAGGCAACGATAAAGGTACCCCTTCAAGCACAGATTTCTTTCCCTCTCCTATCTTGATCTTCTCCCAGTTATTCTTTACAGTTTCTGCATCGTTAGCTTCAACATCCCCATATATGTGAGGATGACGCTTTACCAGCTTTTCATTGATGCTGTCAAGAACATCTTTGATGTTGAAAGATCCTTTCTCTTCGCCTATCTTTGAGTAAAAAACAATATGAAGCATCAGATCCCCAAGCTCCTTTTTGATGCTTTCATCCTCACCTTCAATGATTGCATCCGATAACTCGTATGTCTCTTCAATAGTGAGATATCGCAACGACTCAAGTGTCTGTTTCCTGTCCCAGGGGCATTGCCTGCGCAAATCATCCATGATCTTCAGCAGCTGTGCAAAAGCCTTGTCGGTTCCTTTCTCCATTTGCTTTTATATTGAAAATGCAAAGGTAATCAAATAGCACTGTTCCGTGTGTTTGTGATAAAAGATGTATCTTAGCACCCTTACGAAAATTATGAAATGTGTTAATTATGTCCCTGAAAAACACCGGATTTAAATTCTCGATATTCCTCATTACCTTTCTGTTGATATTCTCGGGATGCCGTGACAAAGAACATGACAATAATACATTCATACGGGTTAAAGTTAAGGAAAGCAATGGTGAAATGCTCTATCTTGAAAAGATTACCCTTGATGGAAGCGTCTTGACCGATAGTGGCAGAGTTGATAAGAGAGGAGAGGTGAATTTCAGCTTTTATACACCCGATTTTGAGTTCTTTCTCATTGGCGATAATTCCGGAAAAAAGATCCTGCTGCTAGCTGAAGCCGGGCAGGAAATAACAATCTTTACTACCTCAGGCAAATACGGAGAGGACTATAACGTTAATGGCTCAGGAGGATCTTCACTGTTAATTGAACTTGATAGACATAAGGCCCTTACCCTTGCAACACTCGACTCATTGGGGCAGGAATGGATCAAGATCAAATATGATTCAAACTATCTCGCGAAAAAAGAACTCTTCGACACTATTTCCAGGCAGGAAATTACAAAACATAAGGATTGGCTTCTTTCGTTCATTGAAAGGTATTCTGAATCTCCCGCAACCATCATTGCAGCATACCAGGTGCTTAGGCCTGGAATGAATCTTTTTACCCTTGAAGATGACTTTGTGGTTTTTAAATCTATCTCTGAATCATTGGGTAACCTTTATCCTGAGAACATTCATGTAATTGATTTCCTTAAGCGTACCGAAGAATACCGAAAGGAAAAAGAAGCATTTGAGGCGCGTGAAAAGCTGTTACAGCCAGGTATGCCGGCACCATTTTTCAGCCTTGTTAATAAAAACGGAGAAAAAACTTCTCTTTCATCTTTCACTGGAAAGTATGTGGTGATTTATTTCTGGGATGCGCGGCGGCAGGAATGCTGGGAGATAAACCGGCAACTTGCGGAGCTTTATCAGAACTACAGATACCGGGGCTTTGAGATACTGGGCATCTATTATGGCGAAGACAAACAACTGTTTTTGAATGCCATCCGGATCGATGGCCTCCCATGGGTCCATTTGTTCAGTAACACGATTGTTGAAAAGGATTACAATGTCAGGAATAACCCAATGATGATTCTTGTGGATCAGGAGGGAAAGATTATGCATAGAGAATTAAAAGCTGAAGAACTTGCCAGGCGTCTGTATTGGATATTCCCGACTTCCACAACGACCACCGGGATCGATTCAACCGGAGATGTTACATCAGAATAGTTGAAATAATAATGCAGGCTTACTTTTACATGTTGATTTATATAAGAACCATCCTTCTGCCGGCTGCTATTCTTATGCTTTCCGGAATGTTTGCGAAAGCTGAAACCATACAACGATTTCAGCAAAAGGTAGATCATTATCTCACTTGTGAACTCGATGATGTTAGACATGTGCTTACATGTACCGATTCGATGGTATATTATAACCGTTCACCTGACACACTCCGGCATATATTTTTTCATCTCTGGCCCGAAGGTATCCAACCCGGTTCTGCCCTGTCTGAAAATCTGCTTCTGTATGGTGACGGAAGCCTGAATTTTGCCGGAAAATCAGAAACAGGGAGTATGACCGGCGTTGTTTTCAGAGTTGATGGCAGAGGTTTGCGGTGGGTACAACATGATGGATACAGGGAGATATACCGTGTTGATCTGGCCAGTCCCCTGTTACCAGACTCTCACATTGTAATTAACATCATGTTCAGGCTTCAGATGCCAAGCCTTCCGGTTGCTGATCTCAGTCACGACAGGCAAGCCTACTTTCTGGCTCACTGGTTTCCCCGCCCGGCAGTCTACAATGCCGGTGGATGGCAAATTATGCCTCTCCACCAAAAAGGAAGACTCAACGGTGAGTTCGGTAATTTTGATGTGAAGATAACTCTGCCCAGAAACTATATCGTTGCTACATCAGGAATCAGGGATGATAACCCCGATGAGGAGAAATTCAAACAGAGCCTCCTGGATAAAACCAGGAAAATTAACCGTTGGGGTAAACGTGAAAGCGCCGGATTCCCTGCCTCCAATGCCAAAACAAAGACCCTGAGATTCACCCGTAACAATGTCTCCGATTTTGCACTTTGCCTCGATAAAAGGTTCCAGTTCCTTCAGGATACGCTTATCAACATCACCGGAGCAGGTGATACCGAAATGATAATTCTGAATCTCTATTTCACTGTTTATGAAGCGGAATTCTGGAGTAATGCTATGCCGGTGCTGAAAAATGCCATTCGGTACATGATACACAACGCCGGCGAATACCCTTATGAATCAATAAGTCTGGTTCAAACCGCATGGTTGAAGGGTGGCAAAGCATATCCGGGGATGATCAGAATCGGCTCGGTTCTGGCACCTTTCCTTCTTGAACAGGCAATTATTGAAGGGGTGGCAGACCATTGGTTCAATGCAGAAATTGCAGTTGACCACTATCAACACCCCTGGCTTGGCAGGGGACTCCCGGAATACTATGCTCTTCAATACATCAGGGAATACTACCCCGATTCAGTATCGCTGCAAAACCTCTTCCTTGATCCGGCTGTAAGAATGAACATTGCGGGACTCAGGGATATACCTTTCAACAGACTAGATTATTATATGATGTTGTTCCTGATAAGCAATGAATACAAACCTCTGATGCTTAGAGCAGATCAGTTTTCCCAAAAAGAATATACCGCTTTTACTGAATTGAAAAGCTCCTTCGCTTTCAGCTCCCTGGCTGGATCCATGGGGGAAGAACAGTTCAGGATGCTGATAAGAAAATACTACGAAATCAACTCTGGAAAAATTGCTTCTCCCGAATCACTCAAATCTCTTATTACTGCCATCGCCGGTGAAGAGACATCTTTATGGTTTAACCATGATCTTCTGATGCAGCCTGAAATGCCTGATTACAGGATTTTACAAGTGAAAAGAACTCCCGAAGGTTTCAGCCTTGAAGTTCAAAATGTTGCAGGTATTGCAGTTCCATACCCTGTTACCAGAATTACCCCACAGAGTGATTTTACCACCTGGTTTGCCGGCCACAACGGTGAAAGCGTAATTCATTTTTCTGATACAGGACATGTAACAGGACGGTTTGTTATCGACAAAGAATACCTCACACCTGAAATTAACAGAAGAAACAATTCGATCCGAACCAAAGGATTATTCAAACGGGTAGAGCCTGTCAGGTTGATACCTGTTATTGCAGCCCCAAACCCATACCGGACAAATGTGATCCTTTCGCCGGTTATCGGATGGAATGTCAACAACGGAATCATGGCAGGAATTGCTTCATACAGCAACCCTGTCATCAAACCAAAGACAGAATACCTGATTATGCCTCTGTACGGATTTAACAACGGGCACCCTGCCGGAACAGCCCGCCTGCTGCATACTGTTACTCTTTCACAACCTTCCATTGTAAAACTGGTATTAGGTGCTGAAATTAAGAGATACGGTCTTGATAATAAACACTTCGACCTTTCCTGGAACAGAATTATGCCCTACATTGAAGTGCATTTAAAACATTCCGCAAGACCGGATAAGGGCCGGCAAATGATCAGATTCAGATCTGTCATCGTTGGCAAAGACTCTGAAGTAAATGATTATGTTGCTCGTGCCTGGGAAAAAGGTAACCTGCAAAGCTATGTAATGAACGAGATAATGTGGCGGCACAGGGTTAACAGGATTATCAACCCATTTACTCTGCAGGCAGCTTTCCAGCAATGTGGCGGAACCCTCAGGCTGATTACCGAAAATAACTTCCTTTTCAGCTATAACAAACCTGACAAAGGATTTTCAATACGTCTCTATGGAGGGATTATGCTGCTCAATAACGGGAAAAATCAATCTGAAGATTTCAAGTTTACTACCGCCGGTATAGCAAATTATATGACCTCAAAATTCGACATGCATGATCCATGGTTCGACAACATCTACCTGAGCAGATACCATGTTGAAGGCATTCTGAGACAACATTTTTATATCACTGATGGTGGTTTTAAAAGAGTCACCACTATTGGCAACAATAAAAGGTGGATGTTTACTGCAAACCTTTCAACCACCATGCCGGGTTTGATTCCTTTCGATCTGTGGCTTGATGCAGGCCTGTTTGCAGATGTGACAAAAGATCAATTCTTTGGTTTTCAGTTTCTTTACAGCGCAGGTGTAAAACTTTCAATTATACGTAACGTGGCAGAAATATACTTCCCTTTCCCTTTTGCTGAGTCAAAGAGCTTCGCAGATTATGAGAAACTAGATAAGATAGACCGGAAATACATCAACCAGATACGCTTCGTGCTTAATCTGCACCATTTAAATCCTTTGACTTTGCCGGGAAAGGTGCGGATCAAATAAAATTTGTATGTTTGTGTGCTGCTAATCTATTATGTTCTGAATTGGAAAACCATACCCTCACATACTTTGCCTCAGATTTTCACCTTGGAATCCCCAACCGGGAAGAGAGCCTGGTGCGCGAGAAGGAGATTGTTGCCTGGCTGAGACATGTGAGCCGCAATGCAAAAACAATCTACCTGCTGGGCGATATTTTCGATTTCTGGTTTGAATACAGATTTGCAGTATCAAAAGGATTCACCAGGCTTCTTGGCTGCCTGTCGGAACTCACAGATCAGGGGATTGAGATCCATTTCTTTACCGGCAATCATGATATGTGGACATTCGGTTACCTTGAAAAGGAGATCGGCCTCAAGGTGCATTACAAACCCGTAGTCCATGAAATCGACGGAAAACTTTTCTTCATCGGTCACGGCGATGGCCTTGGACCGGATGATACCGGCTACAAATTGATGAAATGGGTTTTCTCCGCAAGTTTCTTCCAGTGGCTATACGGCAGATTCCATCCCAACTTCAGCTTCGGACTGGCCAGCTTCTTCTCTTCCCGTAGCCGGAAAGCAAACTCCTACAGAAAAGATGTATTCCTTGGTGTAGATAAAGAGTTCCTCATCCTTTTCATTAAAAAATATCTGAAAAACAATCACGCCGATTTCTTTGTGTTCGGCCACAGGCACATTACTATCCATCTGCCGGTAGAAGGAAGCGTTTACATAAACGTAGGAGAATGGATAAACAAACAGACATATGCTGTTTTTGATGGAAATGAAGTGAAGATACTGGAATGGCGAAACCAGGGTTAACCTATCATCCCTATCAGATCAACAACCCGGCAGGAATAGCCATGTTCGTTATCATACCAGGCAATAACCTTAATGAAGTTACCCTCCATTACCGTTGTAAGCTGAGCATCAAAAATTGATGAATGCGGATTACCAATGATATCAGCACTTACAATAGGATCTTCAGTGTATTCCAGAATGCCTTTCATCTGACCTTCCGCTGCTTCCTTCATGGCATTGTTTATCTCTTCTTTGGTAACTGTCCTGCTCAACCTTGCTGTCAGGTCAACCATCGACCCGTCAGGAGTGGGAACCCGCAGTGCCATACCATGAAGCCTTCCGTTGAGCTCAGGTATTACCAGCCCCACAGCTTTTGCTGCACCCGTTGATGTAGGTATTATGGACATTGCAGCAGCTCTGGCCCTTCGAAGATCGGAATGTGGTGAATCAAGAATGATCTGATCGTTGGTATAAGAGTGAATCGTGTTCATCAACCCGTGTTCTATCCCAAACCTCTGGTGTAAAACCTTGGCCATCGGAGCAAGGCAATTGGTGGTACATGATGCATTGCTAAGTATCCTGTGATCCGGCCGCAGCATTTCATTATTCACTCCAATCACTATGGTGGCATCTACATCTTCGCTGGTCTTTGAAGGTACTGTGAGAATAACCTTCCCGGCACCAGCCTCAAGATGCTTGCTCACCTTGTCGCGACTGCGAAAAACACCTGTCGATTCGACAACAACATCAATGCCGAGATCACCCCAGGGAAGCATCCCGGGATCCTTCTCCGCATAAACTCTTATCCTTGTGCCATTCACAATCAGATGATCCTCATCATTACCAACTTCCCCGGGAAACCTCCCGTGTATCGAGTCGTACTTGAGCAAATGAGCAAGAGTGGCCGCATTGGTTAGGTCATTTATCGCAACCAGTTCCATGTTACCCTTTTGAAGCATTGCCCTGTATGTAAGCCTGCCTATCCTGCCAAATCCATTAATGGCTACTCTGATCTTTTTCATATACCGCTATTGTTTGTTAATAATCAAATTCAGGCCGCAAAATTAACATTTTAAAAGCTAACGGAAAAAAGTCTTACAAATGGTAGCCCGTAAATTTTTTTCCGTCGAAAAATACAAGTTTTCTTACCCCTGCATCTCTGAGCATGAGCCTTGCTTCACTGAAATATCCGTCAATCTCCTCGGGTTTATGCGCATCACTCGATAACATCAGTGGTATGCCTGCCTTTACACATGCCCTGATTAGCCTGTCTGAGGGATAAAGCTCATCACACCTCCCCTTGTAAATGCCCCTGGTGTTTACTTCAACAACAGTTCCTGCAGCCTTTATAACCTTAAGAAGCTCCTTTTGCCATTCACGAACCATAGGAGACTCATCATCAAAATATCGACCTTTATTGTGCATTTTTATCTTGTCGAAATGTGCAATAATATCTGGACGCTCTGTTTGTATCATTTCTATCTGCTGCCGGTAAAAACATCCTACCGCATAATCAGTGTCGTTGTCAAATATGTCTCTCAACCCATCAATAAATTCCTCTTCCCTGCTTCCGTTTATGAACCATAAAGCCCTCCTTGCCGGATGGTGAACCAGGTGTACTGCCCCTATTGTGTAATCAATTGCTGCACCACTTCTGAAAAAGCTGAACGGAAATGATACCTTGGGTATATAGTCAATCTCCAAAGCCCTGTAAATGTTTATCGTTGTTCTGTATCTTTCCTTTGTCTTCTCAATATCCCTAACATATGTGCCAACCTCATTCCACTTTAAACCCCATGGATTGTCGAAAGTCACCGGCGCATGATCTGAAAATCCAAGATGACTGAACCCCAGTTTTATAGCATGTTCAATAAAATCCGTAGGCTCACCCTTCCCGTCACTGTAACGTGTATGTGTGTGATAATTACTTCTTATCATGTGGCAAAATTAACCTTTATTCACTTATTCCAGCCGGGTCTCTTTTTAACTGTAATAATAAACTGGGCTGATCCAGGACATTATTGATGAAAAATTATTGAAAACATTCATGATGATCTTTTAAGGTGTTTAAAATGAATATTCTACTAATAAAATCACAAATCATTGACATTTTTTTTCCTTTTTCTGAATTTCAATCAAACATACAATTAACAAAAATGGAGGGAAAAGGTATGATAAGAAGGTTTCTGATTTTGTTTCTAACAATTGGTATGAGTTTGATCTGTTGCCGCGATTCTTTCGGTCAGTTTCAGGGAAGCCTTATATTGAGTGAGGATTTTACTGACACCATCTTCCCTAAACCGGGATGGCTCATAGATGCAGTAACCCGGATAACCTCCTCCGGATCATATGTCTCCCCACCTGCCGCAGTAAATTATGCCAGTTATAACGGAAGCCTGACCTTACCGGTTACCGGGTTTCCTTCAATAGTAAGATTTCAGCTTGGGAGAACAACCTCAGCAACAGCAAAACTTATGATCGTTGAAGTATCAACAAACGGTGATCCTTCATCATTCACCCCTGTTGATACTTTCAGCCACGACAATACCACTGCTAATACGTTTACCCTTTGTGAAACAGATCTTTCAGCATTCACACATCTTGCTGCCGTATGGATCAGGTTCCGAAAATCATCAACCACAACATCTCCATGGCGGATAGATGACATTGAAGTTTATACCATCTCGTCGTTGCCAGTAACTCTTGTTGGCTTTGAAGCAGCATTATTGCCAAACGGCTATGTTGATCTTCAATGGAGTACGGCATCTGAACAACATAATCAATATTTCGAGATAGAAAGGGGAAGAGATCCTGTTGGATTTACTGTAATAGGCAGAGTTCCCGGAGGAGGCAATTCAGGTTCTGTCATGCATTACAGGTTTACCGACAACAACCCCTACAGCCCGCTGTGCTATTACAGGCTTAAGCAGGCCGATTATGACGGAACAGTAACCCTGTTGCCTGTCATTCAGGTTATGGGAAAAACAGCCGGACCGCTTACAATTACCTCTGTCATCAGCCGGTTGGAGAGCATCGTGGTTGAAATAGAAAACAGCAAAGAGGATTATGTGAATCTGCAAATTGCTGATTGTAATGGCAAAATCCACCACTCTGGCCGGTATGTTGTCAATGGAAAAAATAAAATTTACATAAACAGGAAACTTTCCCCGGGTATTTACGTATTACTTGTATCTGACTTATATTATCGTTTTACCCGTAAGTTTTCAGTTGATTTCTGATGTCTTGTGAGGCTACTACCAGAACCGGTAGGGCCTCACTTACTTTTGTGACATGATGTTGCTATGGAATTGAAACCTGCTGAGGCGGTTCTTTCCAGTCGCCATTGGATTTAATAAGGTTTATAAGAGCATCGATCGCTTCATCCTCCCTCACCCCTCTGCGAACAACCTCTTTGCCCTTATAGAGGCTGATGGTTCCATTACCTGCCCCAACATATCCGTAATCGGCATCCGCCATCTCCCCCGGTCCGTTTACAATGCACCCCATAATCCCAATCTTAAGCCCTTCAAGATGAATTGTGCGCTCCCTTATGCTGTGAACTGCCTCCTGGATGTTGAACCGCGTACGTCCGCACGACGGACATGAAATATATTCGGTGGCCGTGATCCTGGCCCTCGTTGCCTGAAGAATGTTGAAAGCAAGGCCTGAAGGATCATCATAACCATCCACATCAATCCATAACCCGTCGGCAAGTCCGTCAGTGAATATGCCGGAAGCAGTTACAGCAGCATTTACTATCAACTCATCTTCAGATTCTTCCTTGGTTATTATCTTTACTATTACCGGTATCTTTATATTCCTCTCATCCATAAGCTCTATCCATCGCCTCAAAATACCCGGATGTGAATGAAGGGTAACCGGAATAATAGCAACAATATTCATCAAACCTTTGAACATGTCTGCCACATCTGTATCAGGTAATTCAGGAAGCAAAACAGCATAATCCTCATTACCTCCGGATATGCTCATTTTTTGAAACGGAGTTACTTTCATAGGGAGTGATCTGTTGCCGGCAGCCGGGTAAAGCTCTTTCACCGGAACACCTTCTTTGGTTTCTGCGAAATAGTCGGGTTGTTTACTTTTTCCCTGAACCTCTCTGCCAACAACTACCACAGTTTCTTTACCTCCTATACCTCTTACACAAATTGTATCTCTGCGTTTGAAACCGGAATATGTAAAAGTTAGTTTTGGACTAATTGGCAACGTTTCCGGCAAAACCCGAATCTTCGTGTATCTTTTAAGAAGTTGTTGTGCAACCGGTATTTCCGCCAAAGGATCTTCAGTAAGCGATACCCTGATTGTATCCCCGATACCTTCGTCCAGCAACAGTCCGATACCGGCAGCGGACTTAATCCTTCCTTCATCACCCAGTCCGGCTTCAGTAACACCCAGGTGAATGGGGTAATGGAAACCCTCACCATTCATGCGTTCAACCAACAGTCTGTATGCCATCACCATTATCCTCACGTTGCTCGACTTCATCGACACCACCAGATCATGGAAATTATTCCGGTTAAAAATCCTGATAAACTCAAGGGTTGCTTCAACCATCCCTTCCGGTGTATCGCCATAGCGAGCCATGATTCTTGGTGAAAGAGAACCATGGTTAGAACCAACTCTTACTACAGTTCCATGGTCACTGCAAATCTTAATCAGACGTTTGATAAGCTTTTCGGTCTCTTCTTGCTCATTCAACCATGCTTCCCGGTTCCAGATTTTTGGCACCGGTAGGCCTGGTGTGCGGTAATTGCCGGGGTTTATCCTCACCTTCTCAACATACTTTGCGCATAATTCCGCAATTGCAGGGTTGAAATGGACATCAGCCACCAGGGGTACCCTTATACCTGCATCCCTCACCAACCTGGTTAATTTCGGCAACCGCCCGGCATCCCTTACGGATGGAATTGCCATCCTCACGATTTCACAACCCGCCCCCGCAAGTGCAATGATCTGTCCTGAAGTACCCTTTATGTCTTCCGGAGATGTATTTACCATCGACTGTATCCTGATCGGATTATCACCCCCCACTGGCAGGTCACCAATTGTGATCTCTCTGGTGGGTAAACGGCGGTAATAATAACTAATGCTCGGGTGGTTATTTTCTGTCATAAGTTGCCATTACAAAAATGAGTTCTCCCAGTCGTTGGCAACCGGAAACCTTAACCTGTAATCATCCAGCTCTTTTCTGGAAAGAGTTGCATTTACAACCGCAACAGGGGCATCAAGAGCCTCAGCAACGATTTTGCCGTATGAGTCAATAATCATAGTATATCCTGAATGCCTTATCCCGTTACCATCGGTGCCCGTACGGTTGACTCCTGCCACCACCGCCTGGTTCTCAATTGCCCTGGCAACCAGCAACTGCCTCCAGTGATGGCGCCGCGGAGATGGCCAGTTGGCAAGATATACCAGCAGATCATAATGATATCCGTCTTCACTGCGACTGTTCATGCTCCATACCGGAAACCTCAAGTCGTAACAGACCAATGGCATAATTTTCCATCCCCTCACAGAAAATATATCTTTTCCGGATCCGCTGCTGAAATGCTCAACCTCACTTCCCATACGAAACAAATGCCGCTTGTCATAAAAACCCGAGGTGCCATCAGGATAGACCCAGATAAGGCGGTTATAAAACCTGTCTCCCTCTGACACCATCATGGTTCCTGCAATAACAGCCCTTTTCGAAGTGGAGATCCTTTGCATCCACCGGAAAGTGTCCCCGTCAGGAGGCTCAGCTAACATAACAGGGTTCATCGAAAATCCTGTGTTGAATACCTCCGGTAATAAAATCAGGTCACAAGGTGATCCGATACTGTCAATCAGAGACTCAAAGGCATCAAGATTGCCCTCCTTGTCCTCCCACTTAACCGGTGCCTGAATACACGAAATATGCAGATCATGTGTCGAATCCATAGATTTAAACTGTTTTACCCCGCATCCGAAATATCATGTCTAAGGAAAAGTTCAAAATTAATCATAATACAGGAAATAAAGGATTTCTTTTATTTTTGTTTTTTGAAAATCTCTTTCCTATTTTTGACCAATCCAATCATCACCCAAAAATCTAACAGAAATGAAAATTAAAACCATCGAGGATGCCAATTTCAAGGGTAAGAAAGTGTTGATCAGGGTCGACTTTAACGTTCCCCTGAACCATAACAGACAGGTCACAGACATAACCCGTATAAAAGAGTCATTACCAACCATTAACAAAGTGCTTAATGATGGTGCAGCAGTCATCCTGATGTCTCATCTGGGAAGGCCTACCGGGGGGTTCGAACACGATTATTCACTCACACCTGTAGTGCCTCTGCTTTCAAAACTCCTGAACAGGAATATCATTTTCAACAGGGATCTGTTTGGTCCAAAAACCATCGAAGTTGCCAAAAACCTTAGTCCGGGCCAGATAATGCTCCTCGAAAATCTACGGTTTTATCCTGAGGAAATATCAGGTGATGAAACCTTCGCAAAAAATCTTGCTTCCCTGGGTGATGCTTATGTGAATGACGCATTCGGAACTTCGCATCGCCCCCATGCGTCTGTATATACAGTGGCAAAATACTTCAAAAAGGAAAAATATTGCGGCCTTCTGCTTGCAAATGAAATCAGAAATCTCGATAACGTGCTGAACTCAAATGCTTCCCCCTTTACAGCCATCATCGGAGGGGCAAAAGTGTCCTCTAAAATTTCTATCATTAAGAACCTTATTAACAAAGTCGACAATATGATAATCGGAGGAGGTATGGCTTTCACATTTATCAAGGCTCTCGATGGTCAGGTTGGTGATTCACTAATTGAAGACGACAAGATTGAACTCGCAAAAGTCCTTGTTAAGGAGATGATGCTCAAAGGGGTTAACCTCTATCTTCCTACAGACGCCATTATCTCTGATGCTTTCTCCAATGATGCCAATATCAGGGAAGTATCTTCATACAGTATACCCGATGGTTGGATGGCACTTGATATTGGCAAAAAAAGTTGCCGCCGTTTTGCCGAAATTATCAACAATTCTCAGAAAATACTCTGGAATGGCCCGATGGGCGTTTTCGAAATGGACAATTTCAAGCAGGGTACCAAAGCCATTGCTATTGCCGTTTCGAGTGCCACTATCAGCGGGGCATTCTCTTCCGTCGGAGGTGGGGATTCTGTAGCTGCCATAAACGAATATAACCTGGCCGATCAGGTGTCATATGTCTCTACGGGTGGCGGTGCTATGCTCGAATATCTTGAAGGTAAGGATTTGCCGGCCATCAAGGCGTTGATGGAGAATGGAAAGCCTCATTAAACCTACCCTGTTCAGCCTCAAGTCTCGGTATAATCGCCGGAGCCATCGCTGAAACCGGACCAAACAACAGCGATTCATTCCTTATCTCTTCAGGTATGATCTTCATCTGGTTGTCAATTCTGCCGTACAGATATAATGCCACACTTATTATAAAGGCTGCCTTCAGAAAACCGAACAGAGCACCAGCAAGTCTGTTTGTCAGCCCCAATGCCGTTTTGGAAGCAAGCCTGGTCGCAATCTTGCCGGCAAAATGCATGAGAAATACCACACCAAGGAATGTTATGGTAAACGCTGCCAACGAAACATATTGATTTTTAACATCGAATAAGGTTTCAATATGTCCACCCACAAACCATGAAAAATGGACAGCAAGCCATATACCTGCCACTAGTGCCACTAATGATAAAATCTCTGATATTAATCCTTTGGTAAATCCTTTGTAACCAAACCATAACAAAGGTATCCCGATCAGAATATCCATTATATTCATATTGCGAATATTTCTCCCGCTATTCTTTGCTGAAATGTCTCAAAATTTCGTTTGAATAAATGAAATTCCGGATCTCGGAGTTGTCAGATTCAAGGATCGAAAACCTGTCTCCCTCCCACCAGAGCCTCCCCTGATGAATAAAATAGACCTTGTCGCCAATGCCAATAACAGAATTCATGTCATGAGTGTTGACAATTGTTGTTGTCTGATATTCAACAGTTATTTCAGCAATCAGGCGGTCAATTATTGTGGCAGTCTTTGGGTCAAGCCCTGAATTGGGTTCATCGCAGAAAAGATACCTTGGCTTTATGGCAATGGCTCTCGCAATAGCAACCCTTTTTTTCATTCCCCCACTGATCTCTGCAGGCAACAACCTGTCAGCACCTTTCAGGTTTACCCTGTCAAGACATTGCATTGCCCTTTTAACCCTGCTCCTGTAGTTAAGGTTGGTGAGCATTTTCAAAGGGAACATCACATTCTCAATAACCGTCATGGAATCGAAAAGTGCTCCTCCCTGAAAAAGCATTCCTATCTCATTACGTATATGCTTACGTTCTGAAATCGACATGGTGGTGAAATTGCGATCGTTGAAAAAGACATTTCCGGAATCGGGCTCATGCAATCCTACAATACACTTCATCAGAACTGTCTTTCCTGATCCACTCTGCCCGATAATCAGATTGGTTCTTCCCTGATCAAAACAGATATTTACATCATCCAGAACACTGGTGCCGTCAAAACTCTTATTCAGATGCTCAGTGTGTATCATGCCAAAAAGAGTTGTGTCAGTACCAGGTTGAAAACAATGATCATAATGCAACTTGAAACAACTGCCTTTGTACTTGATTTGCCTACTTCAAGAGCACCACCTGAGGTGTAATAACCATAATAACCCGAAACCGATGTTATTATAAAAGCAAAAACTACAGTCTTTGTAAGAGCATACGTTACCTGGTACACTTTAAAAAAGGATTGTATCCCATATATATAGTCGAAAGAAGAGTACATGCCTGTAATATTTACTGCTGCCCAACCACCGAAAATGCCAAGAAACATAGAAAAAATTATCAATAATGGATTGGCAAACAGAGCTGCAATAATTTTGGGAAGAATAAGATAACTTGCTGAATTTATTCCCATTATTTCCAGTGCGTCAATCTGCTCTGAAACTCTCATTGTGCCTATTTCTGAAGCTATTCTGCTTCCAACCTTGCCAGCCAGTATCAATGCCAGAATAGTTGGGCTGAACTCAAGAATTATGCTCTGAGAAGTAATGTATCCAACAGTGTATCTGGGAAGTAGAGGACTGTCAATATTGAAGGCTATCTGAATGGCAACAACCGCTCCCATGAACACAGATATAATCAGGACGATCCAGAGTGAACCAATGCCAATCTGGTCAAACTCCAGCGCAACCTGTTGCCAGAAGATCTTCCTCCGGGAGGTCCCTCTCATAACCTTATTCATCAACAGCAGATACCTGCCCAGATGGAACAACAAATTCATTAAGACAGTTTTAAAATTACTACGTTCTGCAAAGATACATTAAATGGCTTCGCAAAAGTGCAGGTTTTTGGTTGATCCGCCAGAAGTCAGATCTCTCCAAGCTTCTTTAACCTGTAAATCGTCGATTTGCCGATATCAAGCTTCTCCGAAACAGCGATTATATCATCATCATACCTGTCAAGATAACATTTTATTATATGATGTGTGTATTCATTAAGTGTCTGCTCCTTCGACAGTATCTCCAACATTGGATCTGTCCTGAAGAAATGTACATCTCCGACATCGATATCCCGGTTAAAAGCCAATGTGGCAGCAAGTTCAACAACGGCTTTCAATTCTGCAACATTGCCCGGATAAGGGTAGTTGACCAGTTTCTGCTGAGCAGCTTCCGTCATGTGAAGTTTTTTTATCTCATGATCACGGCAAAACCGGTTCAGGAACATGCGGGCGAGATACAATATATCGGAATCACGCTCACGCAAAGGGGCAATCCTCACGGGAATTCCGGTAAGCTTGTAATAAAGCGATTCGCTGAATATCCCCTTGTGTACGCAATCAAGCAGGCTCTTTTCGCTGGAAACTATCAGTCGCGAACTGAATCGCAAAGGATTTTCAGACCCTACACGATAAAATATCTTCTCCTCGATTACATTGGAGAGCTTATCCTGAATATAAGCAGGTAGCTTTTCTACATTCCTGATAAATAGAGTGCTCCGCTGAGCCTCCTCAATCTTACCTCTGAAAATCTCTTTTTCACCCGAACTGAAAGTTCTCTCTGTGCCAAATAACTCTGCCTCGATAAGGTATTCAGGAACAACAGCCGGATCGATTTCGATGAATGGATTCCCGGCAAATGAAGAGTGAAAATGAATGGTCTTGGCAATAAGCTTTTTACCGGTACCCTTCTCCCCGTATAACGATACTGGTATACCTGTATGGGCAGCACGTTCAATTATGTTGTACAACTCATGCAACCATGTAGAATTACCCCTTAGAAGCCGGCTGAATTTATACTTCTTGCCAAGCTCAGCACGCATTCGCCTTAACTCAAGCTTCTGATGATGCCATTCTATTGTGTTCCTGAGAACATTAAGAATCCGTTCCTCAGTATCTTTGTCACGGTTGATATAACTGTACGCTCCAAGGTTCATCAATTGCCCGACCTGATCCGCCAGCCGCTCAGGAGTTACAAAAGTCATCGTGATATCCTGATCAGCCTTCTTTATCTTTTTCATAATCACACTACCACTGTAATCTGAAAAACTGATGCTGAAAATTACTATGTGGGGATTCTTGTACAGATCTCCCAACATCTCTTTAGGATCAGTATAAGTCGTAACTTCTATCTCCTCAAACTGACCCAGCATCTCCTTTATCATCGCTAGTGTTTCCTGGTTTTCCATTGCCAGAAATAGAGTCATGTCTTTCATGGTTTAATGTTTTAAGGTTTGTTCTAAGTTAAAAACCTGTTTTCTTTCCCAATATGGGAATGTTTTCCAAAAATAATAAATTTTAAAGGAATTTTTACATTTTTATTCATTAATTTTTATAAAATGAAAAAGCCGGATTGTTAAAATTTGATCCGGCTAAAAAACAAAGCAGGTATAGAACATTACGGATCTACTACCTGACCCTTTATGTAAACCTCATAGGTTCCAACATCCATTAATACGGTTATCTTCTTGTTGAAAATGCCCTTTGTGTCAGCATTGAATGATGTTTTTATCACTCCGTCCCTGCCAGGGAGAATAGGCATTTCATCATACTGCGGGACAGTACACCCGCATGAGGGAACTACTCGTGTGATTACAATCGGGTATTTACTTATATTGGTAAATTTGAATTCTGTCTGAACAACCTTGTTGAAAACCACTGCACCAAAATCGTGACTTGTCTTGTGCCAGCGGATAAGGCCATCGTTGTCCTGTGTTGAAGTAGGAATGAAGGATGTTGTGAGAACAACGGTCAACGCTAATACTGTGGATAATAAAACACCTCTGATCTTCATAAGTTGTCTGATTTATAATTTAATCCCTTTCTGGTCTTTTTAACAATCCCGGATACTTCTTTGTTTCATCCGGAGATGCAAAATAACAACAAACAATGTGCTATCCTGTTAAAAGGGCTTAAAAAGATGTAAATAAAGTGTAAAGGCCTGCTCTTCTTGATATAATGAAGCGTTTTGATTTGCGTTTCTTTTAACAGGATTTAAACAAAATTACTAATTTTACCCCTTAAGAGTCCGGCATTTCTTGTCAAACGCAAAAACAACCGATAATAACAATCAACATGAAGGTTTCACCATACCCTAATGTCAGAAATATTTTAAGATGAAAAGTTACAGTATCCGTTTGCTTATCATCTTCGGCATCATCACACTTGTGGGGATCATCACATTCCAGGTATATTGGGTTAAGAAGACATATGCAATCCGTGAAAATCATTTCAATCAGACCATCAGCGTGGCTTTGTTTGATGTGGCAATGAAAATTGCCGAATTCAACAAATCGGTGCTGCAGGGTAAAACACCTGTGCATCAGGTTTCCTCCAATTCATTTATCGTTGAGGTGAATGACCTTATTGATAAAAACATCCTTGAACTATTTCTTAAAAGAGAATTTATCAAACGAAACCTTACCCTCGACTTTGAATATGCCATATACAACTGTCATGAAAACGAAATGGTCTTTGGGAGGTATGTGAGTATGGCAGATCCTACAGATACCCTTTCATCAGGCCATGAGTTTGTCCTGTGCCCGGATTGCACGTATTACTTTGGTATCCATTTCCCGGGAAAAAAAAGTTACATCATCAGCAATACCAACGTATGGTTCATCTCTTCAGCGATCCTGATATCGGCTGTTATCTTTTTTGGATGGTCTCTTTATTTGGTGTTCCGGCAGAAAAGGCTTTCAGAGATCCAGCGCGATTTTATCAACAATATGACCCATGAATTCAAGACACCAATATCTACAATTGCTATAAGTTCTGAAGTTCTGCTGAAGGAGGAAATGCTTAACGACCGGACAAGAACTTTAAGCTATCTGGGGATAATCAGCGAACAGAACGAACGCTTGCGTGAACATGTGGAAAAGGTTCTGCAGGCTGCCAATATCGAAAAAAGAAAACCACATCTTGAAATTAAGAATATTGATATCGCGGAATTGCTTAAAACCCTTGCCGAGAGCCAAAAAGAAGCTCTGTCGAAACGTGGGGGCAGCATAACCGTTTCTCTTGAAAATGAACCTATGATAGTTAAGGCAGATCGATTTCACCTTACAAATATCATGGTCAACCTGCTCGATAATGCCTTGAAATATACCGATAAGCCTCCACGAATTGAGGTGTCTGCCCTGAAAGATAATAATGATCTTACAATAACAGTTTCCGACAACGGAATAGGTATTGACAGGAGATTTCAGAGGAGAATTTTTGATCGCTTTTTCAGAGTGCCGACAGGTGCAATACACAATGTGAAGGGATTTGGCCTTGGACTTCATTATGTGCGCCATGCCATCAAATCACACGGATGGAAAATATCCCTCAGAAGCGAGCCCGGAAAAGGTACACAGTTCATAATAAAAATCCCCGGAAAGTTCATTGTCGAAATTATTAATAATTGAATACCTGAATGTTTATGACCGAAAATATAAAACCTAAAATACTCTATGTTGAAGATGATGAGGCTTTAAGCTATGTTACCCGCGACAACCTTGAGATGTACGGATTCGAAATAGTCTGGTGCACCGACGGCCTAGAAGCCTGGAAAGAATTCAACAGGCAAAACTTCGACCTGTGCCTCCTCGATGTAATGCTTCCAAAATCCGATGGCTTTGAGTTGGCAAGAAAGATCAGAAGAGTGAATGAAAATGTGCCGATTTTATTCCTTACTGCCCGCACAATGAAAGATGACAGAATCGAAGGGTTGAAAACCGGAGCTGATGATTATATCTCCAAACCATTTTCAATTGAAGAGCTTCAGCTAAGAATAAACGTGTTCCTGCAAAGGCCGAGAAAATCAGTTGTAAAAGATGAAAATGAAATCCTGACTCTCGGAATATTCACCTTTGACCCTGTAAACAATGTCCTTACAAATAACAATAAAGAGCAAAAACTTACATATCGCGAAGCAGAACTCCTGGCTTTCCTGATCAAAAACAAAAACAGGACAGTAAACCGTGAAGATATTCTTGATGCAGTGTGGAAGAACTCAGACTTCTTCATAAGCAGAAGCCTGGATGTGTTCGTCTCAAAACTTAGAAAATACCTGAAGCATGATGAAACAATTATTCTGGAAAATGTTCACGGCATTGGTTTCAAACTAAAAACACCCTAAACATGAAATATTCATTGTTGGTTCTGGCACTGACCACCGTTGTTTTTACAACAACATGGTTTGGATGCGCTTCAGGCATAAAAGATGATACAGGCCTGCAACTCAGAAAATGCATCGGAGAAAATGAATATTCTGTGCTTACAGATCTGAGCTACGCTTTTGAACAATTTCTTCAGGATAACGGATATTTCAACAATGAAAATGATAAGCTTAACGGTTACAGGAAATACCTGAGCCATATACTATTACTTAACCGCCCAGATACAGGCTGGATCTTCAGAACCGCTGAACTGGAAGAGATCATGCAGAGAATTGAAAAACAACATATACCAGACCTTCTCTACGATGAAAAAATCAGCAATTGTGTTATTGATATAAATTATCCCGACAATTACCTGATGGCATCATACCGGAAAATAATGCCGCAGCATACGGTTTCTCCCCAAATATTCGCAGAGGAGTTTATTGCCGGGATGGATAAGGAACAATTCAAAGACCCTGTGGTTAAAATAATTATTGCCCTTGAATATTTCCTGGGGCCTGTGCTCTCTCAACTGCGGCCAAATACACCCGCCAGTGATCACGGCCATCAACATTGATTAGTGTTTTTAAACAATTTTATTATTCAGTGGTTTATCTTCTGTAAGGAGCCATGTTCCTGTTATCAAAAAATAATTCAGGATCACAAGGTTTTAAAAGGATTTGCTACTATACAACTAATTGTATAATTTTGGAATTAAACACATTATAACAAACCCAAAATGAAGAGTGGTTTTATTCTTATCGTACTTATGCACCTCACCCCCCAAACCTCCTATCCCAAAGTAGGTGGGGGATAATGCGCTGTATATCAATTTTCTTCACTTTGAGGAGAAGGGGGCGGGCGATGACCTATACCTGCCGAAGGGGGATGAGGTGGTTTTTGTACTCTGGAATAACATCAGTTTTTCATTTCGAGGTTGGGTAGTGAAAACGTGAAGAATTAATTTTTTAAATCTATGAAAATTTTGACGTTTTTAGCACTTGTTATTGTAACAGCGCTTCTGCAAATGTCGTGTACCTGGCACAATGCAGAGGATCTCTTTGCAAAAGATGATGGCTGCGACACCACAGCAGTGAGTTATAATAATCATATTGCACCGATCATGGCAAGTTCATGCAACAGTTGCCACAGCGCCGGTGCTTTCAAAACATCCGATTATGCAGGCCTCAAAGCTACAATTGAATCCGGTCGCCTGGAGGGTTCTGTTTACCACCTCCCGGGTTATAAACCAATGCCTTCAGGTCAGCCTCAACTTGACAGTTGTTCCCTGAAAAGAATAACCGCATGGATTAATCAGGGCTATTTAAACAATTGATTAAATTGAGCTTATAACTAATAAAACAACACACTATGAAAAAGAAAACATTAAGAACAGGTATCGCAATGTTGATTCTGTTTTTTGCCGGGGCATTATATATCTGGTTTTTCGTTTACAACAAACCTCACAAAGATTTTTCTTCTGCAGAAGCCGATTTTGAACTCACCCCTCAGGAAATATATGACGCATATTTAACCGATTATGAAAAGGCAATCAATACTTATAACGGAAAAATGATTGCCCTCAAGGGCTCTCCGGATGCAGTTGAAGATGTTAACGGCCTTGTAATAGCAGTTTTCCTGCTTGGTGAAGGGGATTTCGGCCCTCAGGGCGTTAGATGCACGTTCCTTGAAGATATGCCGTATCATCTGTTAAAAACCGGAGAACCCATCACAATTAAAGGTTTTTGTTCAGGCTTCACAGGTGATCCATCTACCGGATTTTCAGATGGAGATGTGATATTGGAAAAATGCTCAGTTGTTAAACCATAAAAAAAATACCGTGAAAAAGATCCTTGTTTTTGTAGTTCTTATTACAACCCTTTTGCCAGCAAGCCTTACAGCACAAAAGTATATAACCCGGAACGGCAGCATATCATTCTTCTCCAAAACACTAATGGAGAATATCGAAGCACATAACAACCAGGTGAATGTGGCACTGGATTTCTCTGATGGCACATTAGCTTTCAGGGCTCTTATCAAATCATTTAATTTCGAGAAGGCTCTTATGCAGGAGCACTTCAACGAAAACTATATGGAGTCTGACAAATATCCAACTTCCGTCTTCAATGGCAGGATAAAAGACTTCCCAAAGATAGACCTGAAGAAGAACGGGACCTGGCAGGTTGAGGTCACAGGAGATCTTACAATACATGGTGTTGCCCAAAAGGTAACCGTTAATGGCACAATAGAGGTGAAGGATGGTGTAGTATCCGGAAAATCAGAATTTTCTGTTAGGCTGAAAGAATATAAGGTAAAAAGACCTAAGGCAGTATCGGAAGTTATCACAATAAGTGTTAGCTTTGAGGCAACCAAAATCTGACCTTATGAGAACATTTAAAATCCTGTTAGCGGCAATCTTTATTGTTGCCGTTAGATTTTCTTATGCCCAGGAAGGTGATCTTCAACAACTACTCGACGACGGGAAACCCCAATCCAATTACACAATTGCCACCTTTAAGTCAACACGTATCATCAACAGCCAATCTGTTGAGATGACACCTCCCTCAGAACTTATTTTCACAGTATCACATCACTTCGGTAGTTTAAACAGTGGCTTCGATGAGTTCTTTGGGCTCGATCAGTCAACAATAAGGCTGGGATTTGAGTATGGTATAAACAACTGGCTTACTGCAGGGTTCGGGCGAAGCACCTATGGCAAGATGTTCGACGGAAGCCTGAAGTTTCGGTTGCTCAGGCAACAAACCGGTAAGCGAAATATTCCACTGACCGTAGTATATTACTCTTCAGCAAACATCACAATTAAACCATGGCCCGATGACAATAACGATTACCTGTTTGCTCACAGGCTTTCGTATGTTCATAAACTACTCATCGCAAGAAAGATCACCTCAGACCTGTCGCTTCAGATAACACCAGCACTGGTGCACTATAACCTCGTAAAATCAACTGCTGACAGTAACGACATCCTTGCAATTGGCTTTGGAGGGCGTTACAAGATACTCCCACGATTCACAGTCAACGCGGAATATTTCTATGTTCCTGCAAACTACAGGAAAGATAAAACACGGCCTTTGCTTTCACTGGGTGTTGATATTGAGACTGGCGGACATGTGTTCCAACTTTTTCTTACCAACAGCTTTCCTATTTACGATCCCGGATATATTACAGAAGTTGAGGGAAACTGGAAAAAGGCCGACATATACCTCGGCTTCAACATCACACGAGTATTTTCCTTCCGCTAATTAGAACATCATTTCGCCACCACCCTCATCATCACCATTGCTTTCACCACGCTGGTTCCTGCGGGGTGTTGAATTGTCGCGTTGCTGATGGCCAAACTGATATGTAAAGGTAAGAAATGCTACCCTTGAATCGAAATAGCGCTCTATCTCTTGGCTGAAGCCATTTCCATCAAGGCTCATTATCCAGTTGGAAGTATAGAAAACGTCGCTTACACGGAGGCTGAGAGATACCCTGTTTTTAAGTAAGGTTTGCCTTACTCCAAGATCCATTCCGTAACGGGGCGCCGAGATACCCAAAGTAAGGATCCTCGGAGAACTGTAATTGCCACTCAGCTGAACCGAAGTGCCGGTCTTCAGGTTCATGGTCGACATCATCTTCACCGACCACATCAGGCCACTGTTACGCAACCCCTCCTGTATCTTGTCCGCATCCAGTATCCGCTGATTCATGTTGAAATTTGCAGTTACAGTCCACCAACGGTAGGGATTGTATGTGCCCACAAGCTCATAACCATATTGTATCCCCTTCGAGAGGTTGCGTAATGTCATTATCGTAATACCCTCAGAATCAATGATCTTAAATCGCTCGATCTGATCGTTAACCTGACGATAAAATACTGAACTGATAATACTTGAATTTTTGAAAAACCTCGAAAAACCCAATTCAACGGAATTGGTGTATTCAGGATCCAGGTAGGGATTACCCTGCCTTACATTCATCGGATCATTGTAATCGGCAAAAGGGTTGAGCATCCTTGACCTCGGACGGCTGATCCTGCGTGAATAACTAAGCTGATACTCCGTATTCTTATCCTGCTTGTATGAAAAATGAACACTGGGGAATAACGCCGGATATTGATTGTTAAATGTGTCCGAATAAGTTACAAGCTCACCGGTGGTGTATGTCTGTTCAAACCTTAACCCCCCTTTATAGCTAAGCTTTTTCACTCGCCCCGACCAGGTAATATAAGCTGCCGCGATAAGCTCGTTGTAAATGAAATTGTTGATGCGGTTTGTGTCGGGTACCCAACCCTGTGAAACGTCCTTTAAGCTTTCAGCATCCTGATCATCGTCAAGAAACCGGTAACCAACCCTGGCACCCGATTCAAGCTTCGAAAGAGCAGTTATCGGATGTGTGTAGTCTATCTGAAGTGAGGCTACCTTGTTATTACTCAATGCAGTCTTTCTGTCATACCTGCCAAGCGTTGCCGGAAAGTAGTCATATAAATAAACTGTATCGAGATACAAAGACTTATCTGTTCCGTCGTTTAAAGAATAATTGGCGTCAACAAGGAGCTCCTGCCCCTGCTTGTTGAACTGCTTCTGCCATGTCATTACCACGTTATAGCCCTGCCCCTCATCAGTGCCCGTAGAGATCCTGTCTGTTATTGAGGAAATTTTTCTGTTCACATCCCTGTATATTGTGTTTACAGTATCGTCTGAACCTCTGCTGTTGATGTTGTATGTGATGAATCCCGAGAAAGTATTGCTTTTGTTGATGAACCATTCTGCACCACCCCTGATCATGTGGGATCTGTGGTAACCCTTCATAAACATCTCCTGATCGGCATAAAAAAGAGAATCAGGATTCTGTTTGTTGGTTGTTAAGGTTGTGCCGGTTCGGAAATAATCACGCTTGTTGAAGCTGTAATTTGCAAAGATGTTGTATTTCTGTGTTCTGTAATTCAGGTTCAGTGATGCATTATACTTTTCCCAGGTTCCGTAACCTGCTGAAACCACACCATTAAGTCCACCCCTTCGGTCTTTCTTCAGCTTTATGTTGATGATCCCCGACATCCCTTCAGGGTCATACTTTGCCGAAGGATTTGTTATAATCTCCACACTCTCAATCATGCTTGCAGGGATCTGTTTCAGTGCCGTAGCAACATCGCTGCCCATGAGTGCCGAAGGCCTTCCATCAATCAGAATGGTCACATTTCCACTTCCCCGCAGGCTTACATTCCCGTCCATATCGACCTCAATGGAAGGAACAGTCTCAAGAACCTCGGTTGCAGTCTGACCCTGAGATACAATACTCTGGTCAACATTGAAAATCTTCCTGTCTATCTGCATCTCCAGAACAGAACGCTGTGCAGTAACCTGAGCCTGACCAAGGATCTGCGCCGAAGGCTTTAACATGATCCTTTCGAAAACTACATTTCGGCTTCGGTGGTTCAGTTCAAGAGAGTCAATCCACAAATCCTCGTACCCGATGAAACTGGCCTTTAACAGATAGTTTCCGAAAGGGACATCGCTGATCATAAATACACCCTCACCGGTGGTTACACTGCCGTTAACAAGTGAAGTGTCTGTGGAGAATATTACTATGTTGGCATACTCAACAGGAAGGCTTGTCCTGCTGTCGACAACCTTGCCGCTTACTGTACCTGCTGCCTGAGAAGGTGGCTGTGAATTCGCATCAAAAAAAAGCCCCGGAATAAACAAGGCTGCAAAAAATAGTTTTTTCATTTTGATTATTAAGTACCAATAACCCGGTTTTGACAACCCGGAACCATAAACATTGTGCAAAGAAAACAGGAATAAGGAAATAATGTTCAAAAAAAAGCCGGCATCGCTGCCGGCCTTTTATTATTTAATGCTGATTTGCCTTGCGGGTTTGGTCTTCGCTGTGTCGTGCTTCGGGATGTTTATCTTCAGAACACCCTCGTTGTATGATGCAGCAATCTTATCACTGTTGGCACTGTCGGGAAGGGTGAAAGCTCTTGAGAATGAGGTGTACCTGTACTCGCAACGGAGCATCCTGCTGTCTTCCTTGTCCTCTTTCTTCTCCTGATGCTCAACCGAAATTGTCAATACATTCTTGTCAAGGTCGATCTTGAAATCATCCTTCTTATAACCCGGAGCAGCAAGATCGATGCTGAAATTATCGTTGCTTTCAGTGATGTTTACTGCGGGCAAAGTGCCCTTGTTGCTGTCACCGAAAAAACCGGTGAAAAAATCATCATCAAAGATGTTGTTTAAAACCCGTGGATTAATCCCCCTTTGAATTACTGGTAACATTGTCTGTTCCTCCTATTTTTTTAGTTAAACTTGTTTGTTTATTAATTCTTGAAGGAAGTAGTCAAATAATATTCCAGTCATCAGGATAAAACATCCATGAGTTGTTAATCGCCTCTATTTCATATTTTTAAACTATTTAATGATTACGAGTGCAGTATGTCAAAAGGGCAGTTTGTGTTCGGTTTACCTGCCATATTGTCATTGAGTCGAAATTGCATCGATCAACGCGGGTCAATCACCTGCCACGTTAAAGAAATCTACTGCAACGGCAGGTTTTTATCTTTCGGATAACTGATGGTATATGTGAAAGTGAAGGTTTTTGATTCACGTGGAGCAAGTTTCAGATTCCAGATAAGGGTGCCATCCTGCTCGTTATTGGTAGCCCCGGAAAGACCTTCCTTCAAAACCTTCACCTTGATATCCTGCTCTGCCGAAACAGGCAACTGATCTTCAACCTGAATATCCACAATCTCATTCTTCCTGTTTCTCAAAGAGATCTCTATCGTGATCTCCTTCTCAATATTGTTGCTGAGCACCCTCGTAACTTCCTTATCTTTGAGCTTCTTTCGTGTAACACTGATCCCCTGGTCACGCCCCAGAGAGATATTGAGGGTGTCGTTGATAATGCCCGGATCAATTTGTGTTGATCCTATTATAGTGTTCTGGAAATACACGTTGGCCGTTCCCGGCAGAAGATTCATCTCCTCCCAGCCTGTAAGGCGGGCTACCAGAAATGCTTCAGTTTCGATCTTCGGTACTGTATAGTGTTTGAAGAGAGCTTCTGCCTTTTTCTCCATAACGGTTACCTGTTGTGACTTCCCGTCAGACGGTATGGTATAGGGAAGCTCTATCTCAAACTCAACATTCGAGAAGGTGGCAATCTGCTGGGTGTAGGCAGAGATTGAAGAGGCAATGCCCTGATTATATGCTCTCACACCCTTTATTTCTGATTCACTATCAGTGCTGATATCCTTTAATTTTGTCGTAGCCGACACCGGGATCAACATATTTGAATATTGATAGGATACCGCAGCTGGTGGCTGATAATACCTAAGCACCCAGGGAACAAGAGTTGGTTTGGCATGCTGCCTCTGAGGGTTCAGGGTGGAAAGCACCAGGTTTACGTTTTTCCAGTCTTCACCTGTGCTTTGCGTAATCATCGCTTTATAATGGATAACAACAGGCTCCGAACTGTTTTCGGCACGAAGCTCATAGGTGGGAATCCAGGATGCATTGTTAACCAGGTAATTTATACTTACAGTGCCTGTTGATGCAGCTTTTGCCGAAACAGTAACGATAACCTGGTAGCTGTATGACTCCTGAGATACATTCTCCTGCTCAAGCCTGCTCTTATAATTGACAAGCTCCGTGAGTCTTGCGGAAATTTCATTTCGCAGCTTTTGGATATTCTTCTGCTCCATTTTCACCTCAATAATCTTTTGGTTTATCTCATGGATCTTCTTCCTGTAATACTCCATGGCCTGAATGAACAGTGCAAGGCTATCAGTCTTGCCTTCACCCGTAATCAGCTTGTTCCGCTCCAGCATGTTCTTCTCTGTTGTCCATGCCTGAAGTGTGTAATTCACCATCTCAACATCGAAGTCAACAGACTGAAGAGAATCACGGGTAAGCTCAATACGCCTCAGCAACGTAGACGGAACAGCATTCTCCTTCTTAGGCCCGGGCGGGGTGTACTCTGTATTATACCGAACGCCCATAATCACGAAGTTACCTCTGCCTCCGGCCTGAAGGCTGCCGGTGTTAAGGTTGGGCGATACATCTTCAAAAATAAGATCAGTGGTTCCGGCCGGCACACTCACTGAAGCACTCCTCACTATCTGTGCCCCCTGAAGGAAAACCGTTACCTTATCTATCTTCGAACTAACTTTCTTTGGTTCATTGGCCGCCGACGTAAATGCCATCCCGGCACAAATAATAATGCAGACCAGTGTTTTTAGATTTTTCATTGCTCTATGTTTTTTATTGTTTCACAATAGTACATTTTTAAATTAATTTGGTTCATTGATGCTGCAATTAACTTCAGACGAATATGCCGGTGATGTTGCAGCGGTCATTCTTTATCCATACCTTTTTATAATCGACTTGACCGATCTTGTATAACCTCCGCCAAAAAGATTCACATGAATCAGAAGGGGGTAAAGCTGAAATATTTCAACCCTCTGCTCCCATCCGGGGGCAATTGGGGAATAATACAGATAAGATTCGTAGAATCTTTTTGGAAAGCCTCCGAACATCTTGCTCATAGCGAGATCTGTTTCACGGTGGTTGTATGACACCGCAGGATCAATAAGCCAGGTGCGAAAATCGGTACCACTGATATAGTTGCCACACCAGAAATCTCCGTGCACAAGTGAAGGGAAGTCTTTAGGAATTATGGAGTGGAGCTTGTTAAAGAGCTTTCCAAAGGCCTCCTCGTCCCTGCCCGTCAGGCTTCCCTTCCTTAACGCTATTTTGAGCTGAGGCAACAGACGCTCTTCAATAAAAAACTCCGGGAAACTTTCGTGCTGTTTATTGCTCTGTAGCAGAGATCCCATGTAATTATCGTGGTCAAGTCCGAATTTGGATGCAATGTTGCGGTGAAGATTTGCCAGCATTAATCCGAAAAAGTGAATTGATTCATTATCTGAGGTGCCATATTCAACCATCTCCATTGCAAGCCATGATATCCCTCCTGCCCCGGAGCACTCATACACTTCAGGAACAAGAGCGCAACCCGGATCCTCCAGAAGGCTGAGCCCTTTCGCCTCTGCTTCGAACATTCCGGGATAACGCTCAGCATTGTTCCATTTTACAAACACAGAAACCCCTCCTCCGCTGACATAAGCTGCTCTGTTTATCGACCCCCCCGATGCCGGACGGCACGACAACCCTGTCACCTCCCTGCCCGCAAGCCTGGTGACCAGTTTTATCATCGCCTCTTCCAATACCGGTGGTATATGCATGAATTTCAGTTTTTCGCGGCGGGAACGACTTAGCTATTATTGATTTCTGATCTATAAAGTAACACTTTTCAGGATGATTCCCGTAACGAAGGTAACACAAATGTATTTACCACCGAATACTCTGCCCCTGAAGGCTTAAGTGTGCTCTCATAAAGTGTTACTCTGTTTACACTTATCTCCTGAAGTATAGTATCATGATGCTGATCAACCCACATGCTCAGCCTCTTCTTGTCAGCTACATGAGTTATACGTCCGAGGGTAAGATGGGGAACAAAGGGGAGCCTGTCGCGCGGGAAACCTGCCTCTGAGGCAGCATCGAGTATCTTTTCTCCCAGAACCCGGAGCAGGTTGTCATTGGAAGTCCCTGCCCAGATCACCCTCGGTTTGTATCGGCTGCCGAAAATACCAGTGCCTTTCAGCATAAAAGTGAACTGTGCAGATCCCTTCACAACCTGTGCGAAACGCTCTTCAATAACAGGGATCACAGATTCGGGGGTGTCACCGAAAAATTTCAGTGTGAGGTGCAACTGTACCGGGTTCACCCACCTGATCTTATCCTGCGAAAAGAATTGTTGAGCACCCTTCATCAGCGAAAGCAACTCCGCTTCAGCAGGAATATCTATTGCAGCAAAGAGTCGTCGCATAAATTGTCAGGCTTGTTAAATAACTGCGAAGATAGGGGTTTAACAGGGAAAAATCAGTTTTTGATTGACATACATATTAAAAATGGTTTATATTTGCAACCCAATCAAAGGGGCATTAGCTCAGTTGGCTAGAGCGTTTGACTGGCAGTCAAGAGGTCATCGGTTCGATTCCGATATGCTCCACGAACCTCACCCCCAAGAAGGCGTCTCAAAAGAGGCGCTTTCTTTTTTTTGCATCATGGCATTCTACTACGATATAATGTATGCTGAAAGTTTGACTCTTTGTCATTTTGAGTGGGTAATGAGGCAAGGGTTAATTTTGGAGTAATCGATTTTACCAGTTAGAAGAAAGATGATAGCAATGATTGTATCCGATCTTTGATATCCTCTGGCCTTAGTTTTGGCGGCTTGAAATATGGAGTTAAACCCTTCAAGGATTCCAATGCTGATCCTGTAGCGCACCCAGTTGAGCACACCATTCCAGTGCCTTTTAATGGTGTATGCAGCCTGCTTGATAGGTTCTATTCAGCTATGGGTAGCCCGGAAGTACCACCGGGCAAATCCGGTATTGGAACCCAGGCATGCAGGTAACATTCATATTGAAAGAAGTTTAAGTGACGCTAGGTCTTCTGCCTGGTATCATAAGCCTTGAACCTACCCTTGATACCGAGCGACGCATCTTCATAATAGAACAACGACCCCCTCTCAAAATCAATCCATATATCGAGGCGACTGTTCCCCTGATCAAACCTGATCTCTGAAACAAACCACGGTGTCTCAATTAGCAAGGCTTTCGCAAAAAGTTCTGCCTGACAAAACATTTTTCTTGACTTTGTTAATTCATTCGTATCTTTAACCACACAAAAGTAAAAAGAACCATAAAAACACTTTTTGTTTTTTATTGGAAATGTATCTTTGTTTTTTGAAATTATAGTTTTATTTTAACCTTTTTTAAATTTCAATATTCATGAATAAATCTATTCTTTTAAGTTTCTTTTTAGTTTGTTTTTGTCTATGTATGAAAGCACAAGATGGACTAAATGTGTTTATTAATATTGCTGGCGAAGTTGTATCAGAGGATAATTACAGCTATCCTAAAATTGATGGTATTATTTTGTTTTGTGAAAACGGAAGTTATGGAATTAAAAATGAGGATGGGAAAGTATTAGTTTACGATGCAAAATATAAAATGGGGTTATATTTGGGACATGGGGTTACTGTTCTTTCGACTGAATGGAAGGATTTTTTATTCGACAGAAATGGTAAACCCCTACCATGCGGCGACATTGATCTGATTGGTAATCCGGGTTGGGTTTTGGAAGTATCAGACCGTAAAAATTACCCATATATGGTACATTATTTTTGGGGTAAATTACTGGTGAAAAAAGGTGACAAATATGGAATGATTGATACTTTGGGAAACTGGGTTGTAAATCCTGAATATGAACTTTTGTCAGATATGTTGGATCCAGTGTATTACATTAAGAAAAACGGAAAGAATGGCCTTTTGATTAAAGCTACAAAACAGGAAATACTTACTGAATACGATAATATAGAATATTTTTCAGATGGACTTGCCGCTGTAGAGAAAAAGGGGAAATGGGGTTACATAGACTATAACGGCAAACTTGTTATTCCTTTGAAAAAAGCGACTGCTGCGGGCTATTTTATTGAAGGTGCGGCATTTCTGCAAAACAAGGATAAAATTAAATGGATTAATAAAACGGGAGAAGAAATAAGTATAACTAACAGAAATCCTGATAAAGAAATGGAAATGAAAATTCAATTTGATATTTTGATCAATCATGTTTATGGTGGTTCTTCTAAATCTACAAATAATTTTTTATATTCACGTTTAGAAAGTAGATATTTAGACAAGGGTATGCCTTTTTTAAATTTGAGCAGGATAGAGTGGATTTATTTGTCTAATTTTTACTTAAAAGATCCGAAGGGTTATCCGTTTGGTGCGTTAATTAACCGTTATGGCAAACTTGTTCCGGTTGATACTGCCGGAATGTACCAACGAAATGCTGCGACAACAATATCATTGTTGCCGGTAACAATCGGAAAAGACAGTTGTGTTTTTGTGGATACTACAGGAAAAGTTGCAATTCCGGAAATTTTTACTAAAGCTGAATATTTTGATGGCAGAGGTCTTGCCAAGGTAGTTCAATCAAAAAACAGAGAAAATCTTAAGATCGCAAAAGATCAAGAATATCGCGATTATGTAAAACAATTAGAAATAAAAAGAGCTGCAGAAGCCAAAGCACTTGAAGAAAAGGAAAAGGTGAAAGCAGCCCAAAAAGAAGCCGGAAAACCATGTGATAAATGCGGTGGCTCTGGCTATCTTGGTGCAAATAAAAAAACTTGTTCTGTTTGTATGGGAGATGGCGGAAAAAGATGTACCGTTTGCGGTGGTGCAGGTCGTATTTACAGTGCTGATAGAACCAATAGCCAAAACTGTTCTTCTTGTAGTGGAACAGGGAAAAAAAGCTGTTACAGTTGCGATGGAAAAGGTTATACTGTTGATTCCAATGCTACAATTTGTCCATCTTGCAACGGATCAGGTCATAAATAAAACTTTTTACTAAAAATTCTCATTATCAAATAATACGTGGTTAAAAATCCAGGATGCTTTTACATGATGCCCGTTCTTAGGGATGTCAACCCGGAAGTTCTCCCGGATTCGAATAGGGAAGAATCCACTCTTGCCTGAGAATCAAAGTCAGCTGCGAGTTTCTCAAAACAGACGGTTTGTATCTTGCAATGAGCACAGATAAACAAGCCAAAGAACTTGATGGTGGCCAGATTCACACTGTCCCCAAAAATTTTTGATAATGTCGCGAATATAACGTTATTTTTACTCTCTGCCCTGGTGTTTGTGTATCCAGGATCCATTTGTCGTGATTTGAATTTAAAATATTGAATGCCAGGGTACTATATCAAATTGTGAATTTTAGTTATCACCAAATTATTAACATATAGTATTGTTTTTCGGTGATTTATAAATTTTTGTCATGTACTAAGTTCTAACAGATAAATCCTTTGCTTTTTGCCAGGCAATAATATCCTCAAACCTCTCTATCTCCACACTCCCTACTCTACGAACCCCACAAACTCCACACACTTTATGAACTTTATAAACTTTATGAACTTTTAACTGACTTTTTTGCCATCCCGTCAGCTGTTTTGATACCTCCTCCACTCTTTGGTTTACTTGCACAAATCGTTTCAGGCTGATCTGCCGCATATCTTTCATTAAACGGATAAAGAGCCGGATTACCTCAATCCTTTCCCTTGCTTCCCTGCAACACCTGGGCTTTGTCGGTGCGGCTGTTGGCCCTGAAAATGAGCGTAAGGAGCTCTATGGTCTCCTTTTTAATGCTTTCGCCAACCGTATACTTGTACTCACGACCAAACTCTTTGGTAAACCTGAAGATCTCCAGCAAGAGGTCATAACACGATTTATATACCGGTAGTTCTGAATGAAGGATCATATTAAAAAAAAAAATCCAACCGCCTTCGGCGGTATAAATTGTCAAATTGTCAAATTGTCAATTAATCCCTCAAGCAGCGCACAGAGAACCCGGAGTTCTTATTGGAGCTGCCCCTGTTGACATTGCTGTAACTGTAGTTCAGTAACCAGAGCCAGGCGGTTGTAGTAGAGTAGGCCGTAGACGACCACCAGTAGCCGCCGTATCCAATGTTGTAGAAATTTCCATTGGAGCTGTTGCGGCCGCCTCCCGGAAGAGCAGTAAAACCGCTGGAATTGGTTGCGCCGGTGTTGGGGCTGTTCCAGTGGGCAGTGCCGGTTTCCTTTAAAGGGCCGCCGGCAATACTATCTCCACCCAGAAAATCAGTAAACGTTTCCCATTCAGCAACCGTTGGTACATGCCAGCCTGTGGGGCAAAGATTCTTCGTATTGTTTACTGCATACCAGTTATATAAAGCGCCATAGGTGGAACCGTAAGTAGCCTCATCGTTGTTGTACCAGCAATAGGCACCCATTGTCAGATTCTTCCAATCTGCACTATCAGTCACGTTAGGTATAGGATCTCCGTTGCTATATTTTGTGGTCTGCAGGTTCCCGGCCATCCAGGTCTGGGTGCCGATGGTCACCACAGGGTAGTGGTTGCCGTCAGTGTCAGCGCTGGCAATAAACTCGAAATTTATCGACCAGTTCTGGGTTGGCAATAAAGTGATAATTCGTGAATGATTCCCTGAGATCCCCTTAAACAACAACATCTCGCCTGCATTGTACTGCATCTGGATAGTGCCGCTTGGAGAGGCAACTCTGGCTTGATGAGCTGTTGGCGAATTTATGCCGCCATATCTGAGCAAAGGCAACCCTGACACAAAACCGGTTGAGATAACCTTTACGGAGCAGGAACTTGCAGGCGTGTGCACATTAAGAACAAACATACCCGACTTCAATCCTGAAAGTTCATACGAATGACTACCCTGTGTCAGGTAATCTTCATTCTGCAAAATCAGTTTCCCTGATGCATCAAACAGTTCAATGCGCACATCCCCGTTCTGCCGGTTGTAAAATTCTAACCTGCATGAGTTTTCTGCTGGATTGGGATAGATTATGATTTCTCCATTATTACTAACTACCTCAGGAACGCCAATATTTGTCACCAGCTCCAGAATATCGCTTCCGTTGAGGGTTAAGGTGGTACCTTGGGTAAGGTTCAGTACTTCAACGGTTGTAACCGTGTTGCTCAAACCAGAGCCGCTAAACGTAATCTGGTAAGGTTGTGCAGACATTTGGGCAAGCATGAAAAACAATGACAGAAACGTTAAGGTTCTCATGACAGTATGTGTTTTGGTTAATGTTGATATTAATAATGTAATAAAGAATTAAGACGTGGTAAATATACGACAGAAAAGTCAGAATCCCCCCTCCTCCCCCAAAAAAAAAGTATAATTGCATTCATATAATAGGTTCTTTTCACTTTGCATCCTTAGCCTTCTTTTCGTATTTGCATGAAAACATAAAATAGTGTCTATTAGTCATTTATGAACAATAATGGAAACTGACCTTAAGTAATTTGTTAGATGGAAAATATACTTTTAAAAAAGTTTTCGATGCTATGGTTATCAGGTTGCCGGTAAACATTAATATCTTTGTGGAATGAGAACACTTGCTATTTTAATGCTGATGTGCAGCCTCTTGAAAATAAACGCTCAGACTGACAAGCAGGCCAGCATCTGGTACTTCGGAGAGGAGGCAGGTCTCGATTTTAACACCGGCTCCCCCTATTATCTGCTTAACGGTGCCATGAACAAGGATGAAGGATGCTCTTCAATAAGCGACGTCAATGGCAACCTTCTTTTTTACACAAGCGGGCTGAAGGTCTGGAACCGCAACCATATCCAGATGCCCAACGGATCAGGGCTTGCCGGCCATGAGTCTTCGTCACAGTCGGCTCTGATAGTACCCAAACCCGGCACCAACCACCTGTTTTACATCTTCACCACCGATGCTTTCTTTTATGCCAACGGCCTCAGGTATTCAGTTGTAGATATGACACTGCAAGGGGGGCTGGGAGATGTTACCCAGAAAAACATCCTTCTGCATACCCCTTCTACCGAGAAAATCACTGCAGTAAAACACAGCAACGGAACCGATATCTGGGTTGTAACCCACCCCGGCAATTCCGATCAGTTCTATGCTTATCCCGTTACCTCTGCGGGTGTTGGAACTCCCGTAATATCAACAGCCGGCATAGACCATTCAGCAGGAGGCGTTGGCGGAACCCAGAACGCAATAGGATGCATGAAACTTTCACCCGATGGCACAAAACTGGCTCTGGCAATTTATAATGCAGGTATGGTTGAACTGTTCAGCTTCAATGCAACAACAGGAGTAATCTCCAACACCATCAGCTTTCCCGGTGTATATCTGAGTGTTTATGGAATTGAGTTTTCACCCGACTGCAGTAAACTCTATTTTACTTCAGACAGCTTATTATACCAGGCCGATCTAACCTCGGGAAATCCGCAGGCAATAATCGCATCCGTCATACCTGTTGGTTCAATTCCTCTGGGGCCTTTTGGAAGCGGTTACCTGGGTGCCCTCCAGCTTGGGCCTGACGGTAAAATATACGGAACCTCATTCTTCAGCGAATACCTCTTTGTGGTTAACATTCCAAATGCTTTGGGAATCGAGTGCGACTTCATCCCAAATGGTGTGTACCTTGGAGGCCGGCACTGCTACGCAGGCCTGCCGGGATTCGTGCAAACCATCTTCGCCTCTGCTCCTCAGAATCTTTCCAATTACCCGGAACCCGAAAACCAGATTGTCGTGTTCCCAAACCCTTCATCAGGAATCTTTTCACTAAAAATACCCGAACCTGTAATTTCCATTTCGGTTCTTGATGAAACCGGAAGAGAAGTACTGACCTTTAAAGATCCTGACGAAAGCCTGTTAACCATGCAGATTTGTGAAGGGGGTATTTACATAATCAAAGCCCAGTCGAAAAACAGGATGTCCCTTCAAAAATTGATAGTGGCTCATTAGCCCTGTGCAATCAAATGATTAAAGTATCCTAAAAAAAACCACAATTAATCCCCCTGTCTATGTTCAAATCCCTCAACAGAATCTTTTCCCCAAGGGTTAATCTTACTCTTTACAGCATGCTCCTGCTGATTACTCCCTTCTTGATGCTGCAGAATTACCTGCAGGATGCAATAGGTATGCTATCGGAGTGGTCGTTCATGGCAGGTGGCATTAAGATACCCTGGCTGGTAACAATTCTTATAGTGTTTATTGCAATAATGCTCTACCGGTTCAGAAGAAAAACAACCCTGAAAACAATGCTGGTTTGGGCCATAATCCTGCTTATGTGGATTATTGGCCAACAAACGTCTGACTACTACCTTGACATACCATTCTACCAGCTTCAGCACAACTGGCACTATTTTGCATATGGCATTTTCTCATTCGTTGCTTATCAGCTGTTCTCAGCCAAACAAAAGACTCCGGCAGCTATTATACTGAGGGTCTTTTTTATGGCTATGTTAATCTCAACATTTGACGAGATGGCACAGGTGTTTATATCCAGCAGAACTTTCGACATATCAGATATTGCCAAGGATCTATGGGGTGTGTTGATGGGAGTTTTATTTCTGTATTTTATCTATAACAACCCATCGTTAATCCTTAAAAAGGGCTGGATAATACGGGAGAGAAAATTCGGTGACTACCTGAAAAATCCTGTTGCCCTTGTGGCCTGGATGATGGTCTTTACATATATTTTGCTGTTTGTAAGCTCTGCTCTGACAGAATCGAAGTATGCATTTAATGTTGTCTTTATCACACTTTTAGTCTTCCTGGTTATTTTCTTTATTATACATCTAACCCGAACCAGAACAGAAAAAATTGTTTTTGGTATATTAGCAGGCTTGCTGATAATTATTTTATCAGTTTCAATTGCACGAAATCACTACAGAAATATTACTGATTACAAACAAGGGTTGCTTGTGTACAAAGGGGTACCGATACCATTTTTTGATGTAATGATTCTTGAAAACGGGTGCTTTAGGGTTGTTGACAAGAAGGAATTCTTCAACCAGACAGACATCAGATTTCTTTTCAAAAAAGCTTCAAACATTCTCCTGATAGGCAGTGGAAAAGAGGTTAAATCCAGAATGGGGTTTCCTGAAGATGCTGAATCACAATTTATCTTTAACAGGGAAACCGGCAGGGGGCTTCAGGTAATTATTCTGCCCACCGAAGAAGCCTGTAAAGTCTTCAACAGGCTGAAAAAGGAAGAAAAAGAGGTTATGTTCATTATACACAGTAATTAACCGGAACCAGAATGAAAACATTGGAAACGATAAAAAAGCAGAATTTAATAAATGGTGTAATCAGTCTGTTCCTGGTTATGATCTATTCGGGCTTGATAATCTTTGGTATTATTTCACTTTTAAGCCCTGACTGGCTGAAAAACCTGTCGGTAAAGGGCCGTGTCTCGGAAGCGATCACTATGCAGAATTACGGTGACTATTTTCTTAACCGTCAGGAGTATGAAATGGCAATAAGCCAGTACAAGAAGGCAATCGCAATAAATCCTGAAATGGCCGAAGCTTATGTAAATTTGGGGGTTGCCCTGAAACAATCGAACGATTATGAGAATGCACTGGCAGCCTTTAATAAAGCCCTGGAGTTTGAAAATGTAATGCATGATGCCACCTATTATAATATGGCGGTAATATTCCAGGAACAGAATAAACCTGAACAGGCAATTCAACATTTCCTGAAGTCTGCCTCCACTGCTCCCTTCCCGGTTTTCTCATATCAGAGGGCAGGAGAGTTGCTGAATAACATGGGCAGATGGAACCAGGCTTTCGAAACATTCAATCATGCAATTGAAAACCTCTTTACTATGCAAAATTGCTATACTGGTATGTTAAAGAGGGATTACAACCTTTTTGATGATGAAAATGTTAAGCAAAAAATAAAGCTCCTTCTCGATAAAGGAATTGAGAATATTGATCTTTCATCATATGATGAAAAGGCATTTAATGATGCACTTACCAGGGATCCCAACCTCGCAGGTATCTATAACCAGTATGGATATACTTACGCAATGAATGGTAATTTTGAGAAAGCCATTGAGTATTTCAACCTTGCTCTTCAGATTAAACCAGATTTTCAAAACGCAAGATCAAACCTGAATGCAGCCTGGAACCAGTTAAACGCACAGGGTTCACAAAAATAAATTTGTGTTTGCTGGATATATCACCATAACATTTCCAGAACGGTTTAATATTATATCAGATATACCAACATGAATTACAAATACTCTTTTTTTGTAATTTAGCAACCCGATTTGGAACAGGATGAGCAAACAAGAGGAAAAATTTGCCAGGCGAAGGTTACGTAACTCATACATCAGTACAGCTATTAGCATAACACTGGTGCTATATATGCTTGGCCTTACCGGCACCGTGATAATTTTTGCCCGTGAAATATCTGTCAGAGTCAAAGAGAACTACTCATTTACCATTTATATTGCCGACAATACCCCCGAAACTGAAATACTCAGATTTCAAAAGTATCTCGATACAAGAAATTCTGTGAAAAGTACGAGGTTCATTTCATCAGACGAATCATCAGCAGCATATGCTGAAGATATTGGTGAAGACTTTATTGAACTTATCGGTAAATCTCCCATTCCCGATCAGATTGAACTCAGGGTCAAATCGGAATATGCAAACCTCGACAGCTTGAAAAGCCTCGAAACAGATATTGCCGCAAGACCTATAGTGGCTGATTTTCATTATAATCGTGGGTTGATTGAACAGGTAAATGAAAATATGCATAAATTTGGTGTTATCCTGATTGGGTTCAGCCTGTTGCTTCTCATTATTGCTTTCGCTCTGATCAACAACACCATCAGACTAGCCATATTTGCCAACCGGTTTATTATCAGAAGCATGCAGATGGTTGGGGCAACCCAGAAATTTATCAGAAGACCTTTCCTCAACAAGGGAATTATCCAGGGGGTTATCAGTGGCTTTATAAGCATTATATTATTGTTGCTTACTTTTTTTGTTATCAACCGTGAAGTTGAAAACCTCATTACCATTGAATACCTTGATCTGTTGCTGATATTGTTTGCTTTTGTACTTTTGCTGGGGATGATCATTGCATGGATTTCCACATGGCTGGCTGTTCGCAGATATCTTCGTATTAAAACAGATTTGCTTTACCACTACTAATTCATTTTGTTGAATATCATATATATAATAAAAATATCATGGCAAAACCCGGAAAAAAGGTTACATCAGACAAAAAATATGTTCAGCCAACATTAAAAAACAGTGTTGACGAGTTTGCATTTACAAGAGACAATTACAAATGGATGATCATTGGCATTGTTGTAGCCTTCTTGGGATTTATCCTGATGAGTGGTGGCGGAACCGATGATCCCACGTTTTTTGCCGGTGACACACTCTTCTCTTTCATGCGCTTGACCCTTGCACCAATAATTATCCTTATAGGTTTCTGCCTGGTCCTGTACTCCATCATCAAGATGTCAAAAGAGGATCAGCCTGAACATAAGCAGTAATTATAGATGGACTGGCTGGAAGCTTTAATTCTTGGTATTATTCAGGGGCTTACAGAATTTTTACCTGTTAGTTCCAGTGGTCACCTCGAAATCGGCAAGGTGCTGCTGGGTGTTAATGCAGAACGCAGCCTTATCTTTACAATTGTCGTTCATGGTGCTACAGTACTAAGTACAATTGTTGTTTTCAGAAACGACCTCTTTAAAATTATCAAAGGGCTGATAAAGTTTCGTTTCAACGAAGAGACCCGTTTTACTGCATTCATCCTCCTCTCCATGATACCTGTAGGCCTGCTGGCTGTTGTCCTTGATGATGAAAAACTTGAAATGCTCTTCTCAGGAAACCTGATTCTTGTTGGCTCGATGCTGCTTATAACCGCCTCTTTGCTTGCTATTACACGTTTCAAACCGTCAGGCGTCAAATCCATAAAGGCCATTGACTCCATCATCATCGGAATTGCACAGGCTATTGCTGTATTACCAGGTATTTCACGTTCGGGTGCTACAATTGCCACAGGCCTCCTGCTTGGTAAACCAAGAGAAGAGGTTACAAAGTTCTCATTCCTGATGGTGCTAATACCGGTTATCGGACAGAATTTTTTGTCCCTCATGAAAGGGGATATCTCCTCCGGAAACATTGAGGTATCTGCATCTGCTCTTTTTATAGGATTTATTTCTGCATTCCTCGCCGGCCTTTTCGCCTGCAGCTGGATGATAAAGCTGGTGAAAAAAGGCAACCTGATTTGGTTTGCCATTTATTGTTTCATTGTAGGTTTGGTTGCAATTGGATCCGGAATATCATAACCCAGCAGAATACCTTAAGGAGGTTGGAATGGTAATTCCAATTGATAAGCCATTGGGGTGGACATCTTTTGATGTGACCAACAAGATAAGATCGCATCTAAGGTACCGTTACAATATACCATTAATGAAGGTCGGACATGCCGGCACACTCGATCCTTTGGCCACCGGATTGCTTCTAATATGTGTCGGAAAAAAGACAAAAGCTATTTCTGGATTGCAGGAGTTGCAGAAAACCTATACAGGCACCATCAGGCTTGGCGAAACCACACCTTCTTTAGATGCAGAAACCGAAATATCTGAACTGAAGCCAACAGAACATGTTACTGCAGAAATGCTTGACGAAGCTGCCAAAAACCTATCCGGAAGATTGATGCAGGTTCCCCCTGTATTTTCAGCAATCAAACTGCATGGTAAAAGGGCTTACAAAATGGCCAGAAAAGATCAGACCATTGACCTGCCTGCCAGGCCGGTAACCATTTATTCCTTCTTGATCACTGGTTATTCAGACAAGGAGGTCTGTTTCGAGATAACCTGTTCACGTGGTACATACATCAGAGCTATTGCCCGTGATTTAGGAAATATGCTTGGTACTTGTGCATACCTTACAAGTTTGCGCAGAATAAAAACAGGAAGTTACTCTATTGAAGATGCCTTTTCGATGGATGATTTCGACAAAGCTTTATCATTGCTACGGCCATAATAAGGATACCACATAATTACCTTAATGCTGTCGGTTCTTCCAAATGCTTGAAACAAAGCACACCAGATAATTGTTAAGCTGTAAGATAAATAATCAATAATTTGAATTATTAAATCTAAAAAGATGGCAATGTGATTGATATCAGGCTGTTGCAACATCAAATGAAAATAATGCTGGACAAAGCCCTCAGAATTGATTATATTTGCATAACTTTTTTGAAAAGAAAACAGGACGCAGCGGTATGAAACTCTCTCAGTTTAAATTCAATTTACCACAAGAGCTTATAGCAAATTATCCACCCGAGAACAGGGATGAGTCGAAATTGATGGTTTTGAACAGAAAAAAACGAACCATTGAACATAAAAGCTTCAAGGATATTCTGCAATACTTTGATGATGGTGATGTGTTTGTTCTCAACAATACTAAAGTATTTCCGGCAAGGCTCGACGGGGTGAAAGAAAAAACAGGTGCAAAGATTGAAGTTTTTCTTTTGAGGGAACTTAACAGTGAAACCCGCTTGTGGGATGTTCTGGTGAATCCCGCCAGAAAGATTCGCATCGGTAACAAACTATTTTTCGGCGAAGACCAGTCTCTTGTTGCTGAGGTAATAGACAATACCACATCCCGCGGCCGTACACTGAGGTTTCTGTTCGATGGCAAATACGACGATTTTAAGAAAAAACTTCAAACACTGGGAAAAACCCCTTTGCCAAAAATTATTGACAGGCCTATTGAACCGGAAGATCAGTTTAGGTATCAGACTATTTATGCCAAACATGAGGGGGCTGTTGCTGCTCCAACAGCAGGCATGCACTTCAGTCGTGAATTGATGAAACGACTGGAATTGAAAGGTGTTTCCTTTGCAGAACTCACCCTGCATGTTGGCCTTGGTAATTTCAGAAAGGTTGATGTTGAGGATCTCTCAAAACACAAGACCGATTCTGAACAGATGTATATCGATGAAGATGCAACCACTATAATCAACAAGGCGAAGGTTTCCGGGAAAAACATCTGTGCTGTGGGAACAACATCTCTTAAAGCCCTTGAAACAGCTGTTACCATCTCCGGTATTGTAAAACCTTATGACGGCTGGACAAACAAGTTCATCTTTCCACCCTATGAGTTTACCACAGCCAATGCTCTGGTTACAAACCTCCATTTGCCTCAGTCAACAATGATGATGCTTGTTTCGGCATTTGCAGGATACGATTTCCTTTTGAAAGCCTATAATGTTGCCGTTGAAGAGAAATACAAATTCTTCACCTACGGCGACGCAATGCTCATTATCTGATTTTTTTCTGTGCCCTGATTATGGAGAGGTATGTGATTATAGTGGCAGGTGGAAGTGGTAAAAGGATGCAAAGCGGAATTCCCAAACAGTTCATTCCTGTTGGCGAAAAACCTGTTCTGATGCACACTATCAACGCCTTCAGAGCAGCCTTTAACGACATTCACATTGTTGTCGTTTTACCTGAAAGATATATTAAACTCTGGAAGGATCTCTGCACTGAGTTTTCATTCACCATCAGCCACTCTGTTACTGCCGGTGGCAGGACCAGGTTTCATTCGGTGCAAAATGGCCTTAAACTAATTAAGGGAGATGGTATTATTGGTGTTCACGACGGAGTCCGTCCATTTGTCAGCCGGCAGACCATTCATCTGGCATATCAGGCTGCCTCAGAATACGGTGCGGCTGTTCCCGTAACTGAACTAAACGACTCACTGAGGGTAATAAATAATGGCTCAACAACCCCTGCAGACAGATCTATGTACAGACTTGTTCAAACACCTCAGTGTTTTAGTGCCGGTATTCTCAGGGAAGCCTATAATGCCGGTTTTAAACAGGAGTTTACCGATGATGCATCGGTGGTTGAAGCGTCCGGAGTTTCCGTTACCCTTACACCGGGAAATTTCGAGAATATCAAGATCACACGGTCTGTAGACCTGGCTTTTGCCGAAGTGATGACAAAAAAGAGGTTCATAATCTGATTCGTCTCCCCTTCCAGATAGGCTTAAGATATAATGAAGCCAATCCAGTGATAGATGTATAAACAGGATACAGAAAAGCGGAAGGTATAAACCACCATAAAAGGCACTCCTGCCTGAACTTACGTGTGACCAGAAACAGAAGAGGAAAATCGACGACACCCTTCATAGCAAAAAGAAATACCGTCGATTGTGCGTTGAAAAGTCCAAATAACGATAAAACAAGGCTTGTTAACAGTGATAGATTTGCCATTATTACAACCAACGCTACTAACTTAGCCACAGGATTTCGATATTTTTTACTCTTTGATGCCCATCTTATCCTCTGCGAGAAGAAAGCTTTCAAGGAAGATGCACCTCGGGTGTTGACCACAGCACCTCTGTCATTAATCCAGCTTACACCGGTTGCTCCGTATTTCCGGATGAATTGATGAAGTAGCATTACATCATCTCCTGAACTTAGGTGTTTGTGGGCACTCATACCTCCTACAGCTTCATATCCTTCTCTGGTAAAAGCCATATTGGCAGCGTTGCAAATGAATGGCAATCCCACTCCCGACGCTCCTGCAGATGCACCGGTAAGACCGTAAAAATCGAGAGCCTCTATGGCTGAAAATCCCCTACATGAATCTATGATCTTAACCAAACCCGCTGCAAACTGACAACCTGTATCAGCAAAATGCTTCCGGTGAAGTGAAATCCAGTCATCTTCAGGCAAACAGTCGGCATCAGTAACAAGTATTATGGGGAACCTCCCGGTTCTGATCCCTTCGGATACTGCACTTTTTTTTCCACCTGCCGCCTGAATCTCCCCAAGCCGGATAATCCTGAAAGAGTAATACTTTGTAACTGCAACTGCTGTTTCAAAAGTTGAATCTGTAGAATAGTCATCCACAACAATAACCTCAAAAAAATCCCTGTCAACTGTCTGGTTGTTTAATCTTTCCAGCAATAATGGAAGATTATCCTCTTCATTCCTTGCAGCAATAACAACTGAGATCCCCGTATGCGAATCACTTTGTGAGGAGAGGCTTTTTCTGACAGTTGGTTTCAGATACCCGTAAGTGAAATACCATATCAGCAACATGTAAACTGCTACTGGCAAAATTATTATATAAAAAGCAATCATCACCCCTGGTTTTTGTTGTTACGAAAAACCCGCAAATGATATACAAACAGGGTTCCCATGATTGCTGGCAAAACAATGTTTACCAGCCATAACAGAGATGATGTACTGACAACACCCAATTCAGGATCACTGACGCCGGTTAATGATCCGAAACAGAAGCTAAAGAAATATATAGCAACAGAACCTCTGACTCCTATCTCAGACAGAGCAACGGAAGGGATAATTGTCATAACCAGATAAACCACCCCGATTATGGACATGGCATTCCAGAATGGAAAATTAAGGTTGAAAAACAGAAGGAGGATATAGAATTGAAAAGAAAACACAATATATCTTGACAAGCTAAAAATCAAAACAACAAACAATTCGGTTGAATTGTAGGTTGAAATCACCTGAAACCATGATCCGAAACCCGGTTTCTTTCGCCTTAACCAAGGCCCTATGAGTTTATCCAAAATGCTTATGTTAAAATAGAGCAAAATCAGGAATACTACATTTGCGATTGCAAAAAATCCGATAAGAATATCAATATAAAGAAATCCGGTGCTGATTTCAGAATATTGGCGGATAAAAAAGAACAGGCCGGCGGTGCCAAAAATTATAGTGGCAAGGAGCTGGCTGTAACTACCTATTATTGTCATAAAGAATACCTTCCACGGGTGTGTCTTATCAAGCACAAATGATCTGCCCAGGAATTCACCCAGCCGGTTAGGGGTAAAGGTTCCCACACTAATACCGGTCATTATGCCTTTCAGGGATCTGAAAAATGATATTTTTTCCGATTTCCGTATCAGATAACTCCATTTGAATGCCTCAAGTGACCAGTTGAGGCACATCAGTAAAATAATCAGGCTGATGGTTGCAATGCTTCCCTTTTGATAGAAACCTGCAAGGAATTGCTTAGACAGATCAAAAAGGTTCCCGTGGTGCCGGAGCTGATACCATAGTGCATACCATGCTACAACAACAACAATTGCCCTGATGAAAATATTCTTAAGTTTGCGTATCTTTGAACCTTTATAAGCCATTTAATACTAATTTGAAACCTGATACCGTAATAATGGGCGTTGACCCCGGCACCAATATGCTTGGATACGGGATCATTAATGCAGCCGGTAGTGATCTTACAGTGGTCACCTTAGGGGTGTTAAAATTAGTAAAATACGAAAACCATTATCAACGTTTAAAGAAAATCTTTGATAAGATTTTATCATTGATTGACACTTACCATCCAGATCATTTTGCTGTCGAGGCACCATTTTTCGGCAAGAATGTTCAATCGATGCTTAAGTTGGGGAGAGCCCAGGGAGTATGCATTGCTGCTGCTCTTAATCGTGAGGTGCCGGTTTATGAATACAGCCCCCGAAAGGTTAAACAGTCAATTACCGGCCGTGGAGCTGCATCAAAAGAGCAGGTATCAGGCATGTTGCATCACCAGTTGAAATTCGATAATGAGACATTCTCACTTGATGCAACGGATGCATTGGCTGTTGCCTTATGCCATTATCATAACGGAATGCTTTTAAACGTAGCAGCGAAGGAACACTATTCTGGTTGGGATGCATTTATCAGGTCTAACCCCGGCAGAATAAAACAAAAAGACATCACGGAACTTTAACGAACATATTCATGTTCATGTTATTGATTATCATAATATTTTCAAATAATGAAATTAATTCTGCCTGTATTAATTTCAGAACCCCCTCAGAATAATGCCCTTTGTATTTTAGCAGCCGTTTCCTCAAGCTCTTCCCTTGAAAAACTCAGTTTCGGCCTGCTGAATTCCATGTCTGAAATACCGTTAATCGGGATGAGGTGAATATGAGCATGAGGTACTTCAAGCCCGATAACGGTAATTCCTACCCTTTTACAGGGAATTACTCTTCCAATTGCCAGGCCAACCTCTTTGGCAAATGAGAAAAGCCCTCTGTACTCCTCTTCAGAGAGTTCGAAAATATAGTCGGTTACTTTTTTAGGGATGACAAGAGTGTGCCCTTTTGCCAGAGGGTTTATGTCGAGAAATGCCAGAAAGTCATCATTTTCGGCAACTTTATAACAGGGAATTTCACCTGCAACAATTCGTGAAAAAACCGATTTCATATTTATCTTGTTATTTCAATGATTTCAAGCTCGATAATTCCGGCAGGAGCATTGATGGTTGCAACGACCCCTGCTTTTTTACCCAGAAGGCCTTTTGCAATCGGAGAATGTACAGAGATTTTATTTAATTTAATATCTGCTTCATTTTCAGGCACAATGGTATATGTCATCTCTTTACCGGTTTTTCGGTTTCTCAACCTCACTTTGGAAAGTAGAAGAACCTTTGATTCATCCATTTTTGATTCATCAAGTATCCTTGCATTTCCTATCAATTCCTGCAGGCGGGCGATCTTCATTTCAAGCATACCCTGTGCATCTTTGGCAGCATCATATTCGGCATTTTCTGAAAGATCACCTTTATCACGTGCTTCTGCAATCTGATTTGAAATAAAAGGCCTCTGAATGTTTACCAACTCATCCAGTTGATCTTTCAGCTTTTGAAATCCTTTTTTTGTATAATACGTTATTTTGCTCATCTTTTACTGGTATTCGGATAAAACAACTTGTATCTATAAAGAACACAAAGACCCTTGAAACAAGGGCCTCTGTATTATGTCATGTGAAATCAACGGCTAATATAAGCAATTGATTTCGAAAAAACAAATTTTATAAACTGATTTTTGCTCCTACTGTATGTGTTCCGCTAAACGGTTGTGTTGCTCTGTATGAGTAATCAACTGAGAAATAGGTACCTTTGTCCTTATTTAAAGGGACATTAACCGATAAGCCACCTGTTGGACCTGTAAGGGCGGTTGTGCGTGCATCATCACTAAAGATACCATCTTCATACACATATCCCACACGGAGGAAGAGAATACTTCGTAAAACGTATTCCAAACCCAGGCCGTACTGATCTTTAGTAAAAGAGTTTGAGCTGAAGTTAGCAGCAGCAGTTAATTTATGCTCGTCCCCGAAGAAGAAATCATAAGATCCCCCAATTTTAAACAGCATTGGCAGTTCATAATCCGCTGAACGCTGTTCGAAGGTAATCATATTGTCGTCATTTTTGGTTAAAAACCCACGTATAGAAAGTCCATCACCGGAATATTGAATACGAGGGCCGACATTTTTCATGGCGATACCGAATTTTATCTGTTCCAGAGAACCTGTAATGTACTGTATGCCGGCGTCAATTGCAACTCCCTGGGCTGAAATATCGGCAAGTTGCTGGTTGATAATACGTATTGTTGCCCCTCCATATATGCTGCTTGAGAAAGCTTTTGCATACGAAATACCAATGTTCATGTACTTTGGTGAGTAATTTCCTATACCTCCTTCCGGAAGGTTGACTCTTGTTATCTCGATGTCACCAAAGTTCATCGACATAACATTGATACCAATTACCCCTTTGTTTTCACCAAGTTTCTGCGTGAATCCAAAGTTGCTTATGGTGATACCTGATCCCTTAAGCCACTGGCTATGTGCAAACAGGAATTCACCTTTTTTAGTATGAGCAATGCCTGCAACATTCATAAAAATGCCTTCCAGTCCTGTTACACAGGCGGTATTGGCATCGCCCAGTCCTGAACTGCGGGCAAAAGGGTTTATGAGTAGCTCCATGACTCCTGCCTGCCCTGCTCTGTCCTTGTTGCCGGCCAGAATATCTCCCGACGGAAGAATCATTAAGGTGATAACAGCTAATGCCGCGATTATTTTTATTGATTTGTCCATATTATAGTGCAGTTAAAAGATTATTACATACTTACTTATTCAGAGTTTATCAGAAAGCGTTAAGGTCAATAGGCCGTAAAGTACCAAACCATTTGATGGATTTTTCACCAATGCCCGGTGCATCTACATGGATAATATATACCTCGCCGGCGATCGGAATTCCAGCATGGTTTTTCAGATCCCATTCCAGGTATGTACTGCTGTCATCTTTTCTAAAACGACGCACCAGTGTGCCATTTACAGTATAGATAGAAACTGTACATGCTTCCGGGAGATTCACAATTTTGATTCTGTTGTCGAGCTGATCAGTTTCGTATGCCGAATATGCATAATATGGATTAGGAACTGCTCTTATCAGGTCAAGGGCATTTTTCGCAACATCATTCACATTTGTACTGGTCGCAAGAGCATCGGTGTTAAAACGGTACATTGGATAGTCGTTGTTCACAGCAGGGTTTGCTCCTGTTGTAGCAGCGTAATAACGCCTGTAAGGTCTTTGTACACGGATCCTGACTCTGGCTTCCGTAGGTATCTTAGCCGGGTCTGTAAACTTATGATCGTCGGCAACCAACGGTATAGAAGTCCACAAAGCATCCTGGAACATCCTTCTTATCATCACTTCGCTTCCAGATAAAAGAGCAGTATAAAATGCCTTACCTTCATCATAAGCAGGCATAAGATCTGCTCCGTTAACCCTGTGTCCAAAAACGTATATAAAGTGCTTGCCACCAAGAGGCACCCAGTTATACTGCAAACCTGTCGCACCCCACAGGTTATAGTGGAGATACCCCTGATCTGTCAGCGCTCTTGAAGTGGGGTTCCAGATCATATCTCTGCCATTATCGGCAATATGGTACGAATCTTCAGCAAACGCCATATTCAGCCTTTCTCCGGTTTCAACATTGATTGCATAGCCGGGAAAATAACTCATGCCTGTGGGTTGCGAACCATTTGCAGTAGCCTCCGCAGTTCCTGTTTTGCCATCACGGTCTTTAGACTGGCCTGCCCTCAAGTACATCTTGTCAATATTGCCTTCTGCAAGGTTTTTATCCTCGCAGGCTTCAAGTACAGGGCATCTGGTCCATAATGACTTATCTTTTGTAAATACAATGTCGACGCTGTACAGATATGACATTTCACTCAGGACAGACCACTTACTCCATTGCGGTCCGTATGCAAACCGTGAGGCGAGCCTGTAGGGAGCCCATGTTCCACCAACAATTTTTTCGTAAGCTTGTTCAGGATCAAGTCCTATATAGTCGTTATTTTCTGTATTTGAAGCATCTTCGAGAGTGCCTGAACGAATCCAGTTAAATGGCCCTCTGGTTTCTGCATCAGGAACTCCGCTTAACCACCTAATGGAACTGTCGGCAAAAGTTATTGAAGACTCAAGCATTCCATTGTTGGGGGCGTTTTCCACATCTCCTGGAAATGCCACCTGCCCAATTGTGATTGCAATGCCATAATCAGGAAGGATATATTCCGGATCATCCTTTTTGTGTTTTCGAATGAGCTGTTCCTTGGCAAACTGGATAGTCTCCTTGGAATGGATAGTGTCATAAGTGCCATTATATTCATAATAAAGAACCCACCTGGTAGTGTCAATGTTTGGTATAGGATTGAATACCAAAGTGAAATTCCCCGGTTTTACGTTGAGCGGGTCAATAACCTTTACGTTAATCGGGCCTCGACCGGGCAGGTATTCCGGATTGTTGGAAGTGTGGGGGAGGCCGGACATGATTTTATTAATGGTTTTGGGGTTAAGGTCAACAACCATTCCACCGTTACCATTGCCCTCAATCCGTGTAATTGCAGGTCCATCGCCATATTTTGCATTTATCTTTGATCCACCAGCCTCAGGTGCAGTAATGTGGGGAATACCCTCAGTTGGTTCAATAGCACGCCCTTTCTGGTCTTTGCGACTTGCAAGATATGGGAGCTTCTGTCCCCTCAATCCCTCAGGGAGCGATGGATCTATCTTATAAGGCTCGAATTCATTGTGAGCATATGCTATTGCAATAAAAAAGTACTTTTTGTGGTTAACGAGCCTCCTGTCACCCGAAGCAAATTTATCTTCTGTAATTCTGATTGAATGGAAAAGCCCTTTATTTTCACCGTTCACCTTTTCGCGGGGGACATAGAGCCCGAGATAACCATCGTATTCATGGTTTATTATCCTTGTTATGTCGTTTTGAATGTCACACTGGGCAACAAGTCTAATCTTGTCAGCGTCTCCCCTTTCAATATCGGCAGCAGTAACAGTAGCATCCCTGACCTGGAACACCTGATATCCTTCGAAACTATACAAAGAATCTCCGCGAAGATGTGAGGGGACAGTATCATGAAAAGCAATTGAAGGATCATATACAGAATAGTCTTCATAATAGTTCGGATTGCCTTTCCTGTTTACGAGATATAATATAAGTTCCTTGTCTAATTCCTGGACCACCAGATCCGGAGCATCAGGGCCTTCAACTATTTGAAAACAGTTTTCGAAGAGTCTCTGGCACTTGTCGTCAACAATACGCAGAAGTTCAACCGAAGCCCACGCACCACCTGAAGTTGCACGAGCGTATGGAATACCTACAGTGATATAATTAACAGCACCTGACTCAAGGGTGAAGGGTCCTGCAGACTGCATAAAACGGCGGTCATAAGGTTGGTTACCGGCAGTCTGTTCTGTCCAGTACTTTGTACTTGGTGCCACACCACCCGTTCCCCAGTCACATGGATCTGAGTCACCGGGGAACATGAAGTCACATTCAGGGCCGTATGCTCCGGAACTCTGATGTGCATTACCTCCATAAAGCATCTTGGTGCCGTCTTTCCAGATACCACGCAAATAATTGTAGTACTGTATGGCAAATTCCGGATCGGTCATATAGGAAGCAGTACCACCAGTATTATTATGGTATACGAATCTTCTCATTCCAAAACGCTCATTATCTATTATAGTATCACCGAAATTAACTCCATTGATGCTGACATCACATATCTGAGTCTTGGTGGACGATAAAGTATCACCTGTAATAGAGTCTATTACATGTACCATCGTATATTTGGGGTTATCGATACCATCCGGATCCATATACGGGCCCTGGAAGAAGTCAACACCTGCAGCAGGTGGATTTGCTCCGTATGCCCATATCTGGCCACTGCCGTCAATATCGGTTCCATTGTAGCTATAACCCAGACCCCTCATAACATCACAACCAACATAGTCATCATAGGCAAATCCAATATCAGTATCTACCCACTGTGAGAAATAGGTTTCTGTAAGGCGGAAAGTAGAACGGTTAATGATCTCGTATGAATAAAAAGTCATGTCATTTATTTCGTCTGTGGTAGTAAACCCGAACGCCTGTGCCCGGATCTCAAGGCCAATTGGTTCACCCTTCGTTTCAGTATGGATGTTCCCTTTATCATTAAAAATCCACCATATGGTTTTATCCCCTTTGAGGATCTGGTCAGCAAGCCTGCCGCCAAAACTGATGCTACTGTCCGTCTCAATGGTTTGCATGTCAGACTTGCATAATGCATTAGTGTGATCGAAATCGTAATATGGGTAATCTCCGAGCTGCCATTCATAAACGCCATTCTGATTCCTGTCGAAGAAGGGAGCAAGGTAAGGTGACTGGCCTTTTGCAGTGTTTCCTTCCCATGGCCATTCCTGGATGATCTTTGGTGGTGCGGGATAATCCTCAGTGGCTACAAACTGACCTGTGGCATCATCAACATGTGCAAGGAATTCGGCTACTTCTGCCCTGGTGATCACAAAGTGCCTGTCCCAGTCAACACAAGTCTGTGCATCAATTGCAGCTGAACCATCAATCGTAAGGGGGCCGGGCCAGTAATCGTTCCCAACCTGCCTGTAGCGCAATGCGGCTAGCTTCAGCTGCTGGTTTATGTCAAGGCCACCAATCCATAACGCCGCTGAAAACATGGCTGTTTTTTTTGAACCTTTGGGTATTTCATATTGAGCTTCGCCCTGAAGATCCCACCACATGTCACCCCCGGTATTTATCCTTGCCCGCACATTGTTAATATCCAGTTCGGTGTCACTGGTAGCCGGCAAACATCCGGAGGCAATCTTCATGTTCCCCCCGGGTGAAGAGAATATACCGGGTACTTTGTCTGCATGAAGGGCTGTAGAAATAAACATCGCAGCCATCACTGCCAGCAGATAACGAATTCTGTTTCTCATAATATTATTGTTTGTTTCTGTTATTCTTGTTGTTTTCACTTTCTGTTTCAATTATGTCAGCAGCATCAGAGACTTATCATTACCCCTATCCTTATTCTGCGAGGCAACGAATAATTGTATGGATTGTTCACAGCAATTGAATAAAGGTCACGATACGCCTGCGGGTCATTCTGTTCATTGATCTGTGTCTGCCACTCAGCAGCAGCAAGATATCCGTCGTCATCCGGGTTACCGGTAGCACGGTACACGCCCATCACATTTTTAGTGTTGAGTACATTAAGCACCTGAACATAAACATTCATATAAATCTCTTTCTTCTTGTCACCTTCACCAAGAGTAAGCAGGATATCCCTGTCGGCACGTGCATCTATTGCAAACTGCCATGGTAGCCTGGATCCGTTTAGCGAACCCTGCAAAATTGCTCCTCCACCAACCAGTGATGCATATACGGTGCTCGATTTGCTGTATGGAACACCCGATCCACCGCGGAAAGTGAAGTTTACTCCTGTTCCTTCAAGTATCTTTATGGTTCTTTCAGTTCCGTCAGATAATTTCCTTGTAAATACAGGGCCATTATACGCCCGTCCCTGAGAAAACCTGTAATCAACAACTGCCTGAATGGCATGTCTGCGGTCAAATGACAGAGGGTTGGTTGTCCTGAGATTTGGCTGCCCTGACCTGATAAGTGCAGAAGCCGACTCCTCACTTGAACCTGTGCCATCAGCAAACTGCATTGTATAACTTGCCTTGATCCATATATTTGCACTCCTCCTGAGGTCGTACATTATAGTATATCCTTTAACTGTACCAAAGTCAATATTGTTATAAGAATAGTAGCTAACCGGGTAAGCTCCTGAAAACCGATATGCCTGGACAAGATCTCTCATCTCACGGTAAAAAGCAGAGAGCTTAATTGATGAACTGTTGTTTAGTTTCTGCTGGAAGCCTAACTCATAATCTACCGTCTTTTCAGGCAGAAGATTGGGATTGTTGATAGAACTGCTGCCAAAGTTGTTAATGAAGAGGTATTCTATTGGATTCATCCTGTCTCCGTAAGTAGGCCTTTTTGTCAGTACATCATAATGTGCAAAGAAGAGAGCCTCGTCAGAAATAGGGAATGAGAATGAAATGCGAGGGAGGAAATTTGTTTGTGGTTCGTAATCCTTAAATGCAGTTTCATTGATGTTTTCCTGATCAGGATTCAGCAGATATGGTGCAATGCCGGTTGCAGACTCAAGAACTTTCGGGTCAACAACTTCAACTCCATCAGAGTTGTACCAGGTGCTTCCATCACGATAACCTAAAACTTCCTTAGGGTTTTTGATGTCGTTAACATAAACAACATAATCAGGGCCCATTGTAGCAGGGTGGTCCTTCTTAACTCCGTCAAGTTCAGTAACTTCAGCAACAGTTCTCGCATTGTAAAGGAGATAAGGATCCCTTAGTACCTTCTGATTGGCATCGTATCTGTCAATGCGGAGACCAATATTGAAGATGAGGTCACGGAATGCAAATTTGTCTTCTATGTACCCGGCCATGTATATAGGTTCAGAAGCAGGTATCGGACGGGTAAAATACCGGTCATAAACTGGATCTTTCTTGTTGAAGAAATCATTAAGGCTTGGTTTGTAGTCAAGAATCTTACCGGTGTGATCAAACCCGTAATAGGCTACAAGTGCATTGCTTCCGGATCTGAGCAACTCATCGGCACTGAACCATTCAACTTTGAAGATTGAAGGATCAAGATTGTCAACATCTATCCAGTCAAGTTCTCCGTAATTCTGATCTGCTCTTAGATTCCGGTCGAACAGGAATTGGGAGTTCTTATCGAGTAACCTGTTATAGTTAATGGTATCCTGGAATATTCCCAATGCATCCTTTATAAGAATGGGATTGTTCAGGTCGAGTTCCCTGATATGCCAGTTGGCATATTGCCTCATGACTGTCCAAAGTCCAACAGGGGCAAGGCTGTAAGCTCTGTCGATCCTTTGTTCATACTGTAACCCGAACTTCAATGAATGGTTCCCAATGTCAGCGGAAGCATGTGCCGAAACACCTATCTGGGTATTAAACACTTTGCTGTACGTACCGTAAGGGCTTCCTGTATTCGGGTAAAGACCATAAACTGAGGCGGGTCCATCACCATTCAGCAACCCCTGGCCTGCCTGAACCATAATATAGTTCCGTGGATAGCCGGGGTAAAGAGTGTACTGATCATAGTATTGCTGGGTGTAGTTAGAAAGCAGGGGATTTGTGGAACTGCTCTGAAATGAATACATTGTATCAGCAAAACCATTATGAATCCATACACCTGATAATCCCGCAACAGTATCACTCCCATACTCATAAGAATTGGCTTTATATGTCTTGAACTGGCCTACATAACCGTACTTGAAAACATCATCGCCATGGTCACGGTGATTATTCTTTGCAGTGGTTCTTGTAAAATTTGCATTTATGGTATAATACAGGTTTTTTATAAGAGCTCCGCTTTGCTGGCCGCTTTCAAACCTTTGGGTATACCTTCCAAAGAAACTGTATTCGCTAAATGTACTATGTCCACGGGTATTGGGATTAAACATCGCAGAACCTCTGGACCAGGCATCAGCATCACTATAGTTCCATCTCGCCCCAACAGACAGGTTGGCAGTATTTGATACCCTGAGATCCAACTTGCCCGAGAAGCTTGCCCCGTAACTGCTGTTATATTCATTGGTTTTTATATTGACCATTTCGCTTTTGCGGATATACTGAGAATTCGGGAAGGCTCCGAAGCCGGTACCTGAAGGTCTTAGGGGGTTCTTTTGCAAATACGGGAGAGTATCGGGATTTACTGTCCAGGTACCACCTGCTGCAGGAGCATCATCTTTTACATATGACAGCTCACCCGAAATGAAGTATCCCATTACTGATCTGGTTACACCATTCTCTGTTTTTGTAAGAATAGGGCCCTGAAGATTGAAGCCAAGAAGGTTATATCCGTAAGCGTCTGTAAGCTGTGATGAAACAATTTCAATACCGGCACCAAACAGCCTCGAAGGTCCTTTGGTTGTGATGTTGATGACACCACCGGTAGCATCACCATACATTGCAGGTAAACCTCCTGTAATTACAGTTACCTGGTCAATTGCAGCCTGGGGAACACTACTGGATCCAACAACCCTGACACCATCAACATACGTTACTGTACCGCTGGCACGCTGACCGCGGATACCACCAATATTACCGTTCTCGTCTGTAAATACACCCCCAACAGTAGCTGCAACAGATGCGGCCGACCTTCCCGGCATCTTCTTTATCTCCTCAGAAGTGAGAGTTGATCCCGATTGTGTCTGGTCCGCATCTATCAGAGGAACAGCATAATCAGTGACAACAAAGGTGGACATTACTGTCGAGGTAGGTTTCATCTCAATATTATAAAATACAACCTGCCCGCTTCTGATGATCACCCCCCTAATCTTCTGCGGCTCAAAACCTACATAACTGATTGTGATGTCATAAGTCCCGGGATTGATAGGGCGAATGTGATACTCACCCTGAAAATCGGATGTGCCTCCGCTAACCATTTGCCCGCCGGACTCAACAACAATGTTGGCAAAAGGAATAGGCTCCTTGGTGTCCTTGTTGGTAACCTTGCCTTTTAATGATCCCGCCTGCGAGAAAACCAGCATGGTCGATGCTAGTAGTAGTGCTGTGGTCAATAAGAATTTCTGAAACATATTTGGTTAATTTATGTGATAATATTACGGTTATGATTTTGACTAAAAAGGGCGTAAATTTAAAAATAAATCCATTTGCATTTAAAAATATTTTCATGATGTTTGCTTAAACGTTGGGCTTCAATTATAAGGTCTGTTAAGTATTGTACTGTAAATAACAGCCTTTCGTATGTTAAAGTCTTTCAGATTTCCGTGAACAAAGGAAGCCGGAACCGTAGCCTTTGACAAGTTTGTTTCGGGAACCGCTGATATTGCCGACTGAACATCAAATACTTCATCACTGATGGTTGAACGGGAGTATTCGGGTTCCTCAAAACTATAGGGTATATTGTCCCGGATGTACCCCCCAAGAGGCTCCAGTGTTTCCAGTGTTTCCAGAGATTCCAATTGGTCTTCCTCTTCAAAACTGACAGGCTTAGGTTTTGATTCCGTTTCACCAAGCAAATCGCGAAGCATTTTTTGCCAGTCACCTTCGCCGCTTTTTTCAGCAGGCTCCGGCTGTGTGACCTTTGGCAATTGTGCTTTCTTCTTCTTCACTACCTTTACAATGTTTATTACCACTGTAAGGATGATAATCAGTATAAATAAAAGTTCACTGTCCATGATACTGTTCTTTTTCGTTGGCTAAAATAGTAAAAAAGGCTGAATTGAAGCAACAAAATGATTAGCTGACTCTTCAAAAATAATATTTTAATAAATTAAAGAGCCAGTGTAAAAGTAAATGATTAACACGATAATCACACTACCCTGAACAGTTATCGGTAAGGGTAAAGCAGTAAGCGGGTAAACAGAGGTGTACAATTACTCAGAGATGTGATAATTCCTGGATTGTCTTTTCCCTTTTTCTGCGTGATACCGGAACAGTAGTTCCATCGTTCAGAAGAATATATCCTCCATCAGTTTTGATAAAAGATTTTATATAACTGATGTTTACAAGATGCGATTTGTGCGGCCGTATAAATCCATACTCACCCAGCATCTCTTCGTGCTCCTTAAGTGTTTTCGATACTAAAATCGGTTTTCTGTCACGGATAAAAAAACGTGTGTAATAGTCGTCTGATTCACATCGTATTATATCCCTGATATCAATAATGTGCATACCTTCTGAGGTGGAAAGAACTATGCGTTTTGAGGCTTGATTATTGTCTTTCAGGTTCTCAAGCAGAACCTTGATATGCCTGTTTATGGTCCCGTCACTCTTTTTCCTTTCAACCTTCGATACGGCATTTTTTAGTTCGGCAGGAACAATTGGTTTCAGCAGATAGTCTAGTGCACTGTACCTAATTGCTTTGATAGCAAACTGATCGTAAGCTGTTGTGAATATCACCTCAAAATTGATCTCATCTAGCAACTCCAGCAACCTGAATCCGCTACCGTCAGGCATCTGTATATCGAGAAAAACCACATCCGGATTTAGTTTTCTTATACCTTCAATACCTGTTCTCATCCCGTCAGCTTCTCCAAGTACTTCAACATCATCGCAATACTTTTCAAGCATTCCCCGGAGTGTGTCACGGCTCCGCCGCTCATCGTCAATTATCAAGGCTTTTATTTTCATTGTTTCTAATTATTTATGTTGCATCAAAGTTAATTAAATATTAATGAACGGCATTTTGATCTCAACCCTTGTACCGGAGGGCAGTCCTTCATTATCAGTTTTATCAACCACCACAACCTTAAGCTCATCACCTTCATTACGGTTCAGTATCTCGAGGCGTTGGCGGGTTATTATCATGCCGCTTGACTTTCGTTCCAGGCCCGATTCGCGAGCCATCTCAAAAGCTTTTGTCCTCCCTACTCCATTATCTTCAACCACACAGAAAATATAGTCCGGCCGAAGCTCCAGGCTAATTGTTACTCTCCCCTTTCCCTCCTTGTAGAGCAATCCATGTATAATAGCATTCTCAACGTATGGCTGGATCACCATTGGGGGTATGCCTGTGAAATCATCGTCGATTGCAGAATCAATTATTATCTCGTATTTGAACTTATCCTCAAACCGTAACTGCTCTATTTCAAGATAATATTCCAGGGCTGTAATCTCTTCCTTAACAGGAATAAATGACTCACGGCTGTTTGCAAGAACCTGCCGCATAAGCCGGGCAAACTTGGCAAGAAAATCAACTGCTTTTTCTGATTCATTACTGATCATATAACTCTGGATAGAGTTAAGAGTATTGAAAATAAAATGGGGATTCATCTGAAGTCTGAGAGCCTTTTGTTCAAGATCAGAATATTGCCTTTCCATCTTAAGGAATTGCTTTTCAACCCTGTGTTTCCTTTGCATCTGACGAATACGCATCATCACCACGAAAAATATCAGAACTGCAGCTCCTGCTCCTCCACCAAACCTGAAAGCCCATGTAGCATACCATGGTGGAACAATAATAAGGGTAACGCAGATTCCCTTATCATTCCATATTCCATCGTTGTTTGATCCTTTAATCCTGAAAACATATCGGCCGGGTGGCACATTTGTATAACCGGCACTTCTGTTGTAAGCATCTGTGGTTACCCATCCTTTCTCGAAATTCTGTAAATAATATTTGTATTGATTCTTTGATGGGTTTGCAAAATCAAGTGCTGAAAAACTGAATGCAAAGAAATTCTCACTATACTTCAACCTGATGGTATCTCCATCAAAGAGTTCTCTCTTCATGAGCTTGTCAAAAATATAAAACCCGGTAACAGCAATACGTGCCGGTTTTGTATTTTTACGTATTTCATCAGGATAGAAAGAGTTGAACCCATTCATCCCACCCAAAAATATACGTCCATCCCTTGTCCTATAAGCCGCCCCGAGATTAAACTCATTGCTCTGAACACCATCTTTGACCCCATATGTCACAAAGCTCTCATTAGCTATGTTGAATCTTGCAAGTCCACGGTTTGTAGGCACCCATAGGTTTCCGGTCATATCATCAACTACCTTGTATACAACATTGTTCGGAAGGCCATCACGTTCAATATAGAATTTATATTTCCCTGTTCTGAAATCCAGTCGCATTAAGCCTCCCCCCATGGTTCCAAGCCAGAAGATACCATCAGGAGCCTCGTAAATCCCTGCAATTCTCTTCTGGTTGTCTGTGAGAAGATTCTCACTATCATTTACTGCTTGATAAAACCTTTGCCTGACATGATCATACCAACAGAAACCACCTCCGGTAGCCACCCATAACCTGCCGTCTCTGTCAACATGAAGGTCAAAAACATTGTTGTCAGGAAGAGAATAATTGTTGTTGTCTTCATTCTGATAATTGATAAAGACCTCCCGTTTTTTGTCAAACCTGCTTAACCCCATTTCCGTGGCAATCCACAGCATTCCTGAATGGTCTTCCACAATTTTCCTGACGTAATTGTTTACCAATGAATTGCCAGGAGCTCCGGCAGATACGTATTGCTTAAGTCTGGCATTCACCGGATCATAGCGGGTTAAGCCCCCCGAAGAGCCTATCCAGATATTACCTTCCCTGTCTTTTAAAAAGGTTCTTACCAAGCCCTGTATTAAAGGTGTATTAATCCCTTTGCTGTTCTTTAAAAGACTATATGTTTGATCTTGTGAACGAAACAGACTTATTCCCTTATCTGTTCCTATCCAGATAATACCATCCTCATCCTCAAAAAAACTGAATATCACATCGCTCAGCAAACTCTGGGAATTGTCTGAAGTCTGCCTGTAATGCCTGAATTTGCTGGAATTTCTGTCATATTTGTTTAACCCGCTGAAAGTCCCGATCCAGATTACTCCGGCCTCGTCTGCAAAAAGAGAATAAACCTGGTCGCTGCTCAAACTCAAATGGTTTTCCTTCTCATTCCGGAGTAACACAGCCTCGTTGTTTACAGGATTATAAGCTATGATGCCATGCCTTGTAGTCCCTATCCATAAATGGCCCATCTCGTCGAAAAGCATATTCGAAACCGTTATCTCACCATTGCCATTTTGTGGTATATTAAGGAGTTCAATCTTTTGGCAGAAGTCTTTGCCGGAATCTATTCTGAAAATGCCTGTTGGGGTTCCTATCCACAGGTTTTTTGTGCTGTCCTGTGTTATTGAATAGACTGACTGCATGGCTATCATATCCCATCCGGTTGAACGGTTAAAATGGATAAAACGCTTTTTCAACTGATCGAACTTCTCCAGGCCTCTATATGTTCCTATCCAGATATTCCCGGCATCGTCGCAGAATACCTTATTTACCCAGTTGTTTATCAAACTTCCGCTGCTATTGATATCATGTTTGTAATTCTCGAACCTGTTCAGTTTCTTCCGGAATACCGAGATACCCCTGTTGGTACCTATCCATATGTCACCGTTCCTGTCAAGACACAATGACCTTATCCTGTTATGAACGATCGAATTTTCTGTTCTGTGGTCATTTCTGTAGATTGTTATCTTGTCTTTGCTTCTGTCATACACATTCAGGCCATCCTCAGTTCCAATCCAGATAAGTCCTTCACGATCCTCGAGCAAAGCCTGTATGTTCTGGTTGCTGAGGCCATTCTCCTCATTCCATACGGTAAAAGTATACCCATCATACTTGTTCAGGCCATCCCATGTGCCAAACCACATGAAACCAAACCTATCCTGCATCATGCACTGTACAGTGTTTTGTGATAAACCTTTTTCATAACGGATCATATCTGTTGATATCCTTTCAAAGGTTATTGCAGAATGTTTCTGAGCCTGCAGCAAATTGGTATAAATTATGGCTGCAGCAAAAAATGGCAGATATTGTACAATAATATTTTTTACCCGCATCAGGTATTCTTCTCTTAAAAATGAAAAAATCATCACAATTTATTGATAGGGTAAAGATAGAGCCCTTTAAACTGTATTCTTGCTTCAAATCAGTTATCGGTCAGTCATAACGACTCTGTCGCCTGTTTTCGCGTATCTCCTGCCATCTTTGAATCCACCTTTCGTAAAACGGATCGCCTTTCCCTTCCCGCCAACGTTTCGACTTCCTCTCCAATTCCCGCATCCTTTTACGGGTCTCCTTTGTCTGCATCTTATGCTGCTGCTCCACCTGCTGCCGATATACATCCTCCCTGTCGTCGCGTGTCTGCGATATATCCTTCTGCTTCTTTGCCAGCCGCCGGTCTTCCTTCCTCTGCATAAAACTCATTGTACTGCATGATACTGTCAGAAAACTGACTGACAAAATCATTATAATAAAATGTAAGGATTTGATTCTGAACCTCTGCATAACGTTGTGTTTTATTCTGCGAAAATATGGAATAATCAGGTTGATCTGAAATATGAGTTGATACTTTACGTTGTCTTTTTACTTAATTTTGTAATCCCCTCTTGCATAAAGAACTTTTATAATGAACGTAAAACATAATGCTGCTCATTATTTTGTAATAATTATTATTGCAGTCCTTTTACCTTTACAGGGTTGCGACAAGGAGGGGAAGGAGCGGGTACCCAACGTATATGTGAATTTCACTATAGATATAACATCCGGACAATACATTGAACTTGAGATGATAGGTGGATGGGTATATGTAACCGGAGGATACAGGGGTATTATTCTTTACCGGAACTCTATTGAAGAGATTGTTGCTCTTGACAGAACCTCAACATATAAACCCGAATCTCTGGGTACTCAGGTCGTTGTTGAGCCAAACAACCCTATTGCTGCCGATACGGTAAATGGTATGCGATACCTTCTGATGGATGGATCTGTGATTTCGGGACCTGTCAGTACTCCTTTAAAGCGATACCGGACATCTTTCAATGGATTCTTACTGAGCGTATATAATTGACACCCCTTACATCCCAACATTCTGTCTCAGGTACTCCTTGGGATGGACACTTAGTACGGGTATCGGTGACTGGTTTACCATTTGCTGGGCATATGGCCCCAACCATAGGTTCATTGCACTGGTGGTCTGCTCAGTCATTATTGCAATAAGATTCGCTTCCTTCTCGATTGCAAATTCAATCGTGGCTTTTGTAACGTTACCAGCATCTCTCTTATGTACAGAGTGCCTGATACCGTATTTCGCAAAATGCTTGACTACCTGGTCACAATAGGTGTCAACAAGATAACGGTAATGATCTACATTACTGGTATATAACCCGAGTATCATAACCTCTGCATCGAAATAGGAAGCTATGTCAGCAGTGATGGCAACCTTTTGCCGGGTCTCAGGAGAATCGTCAAGAGGCAATACCATTTTAGCAAGAGGCCTTGAGATGTCAACACCAAGCCTGATAGTAATCACCGGGCATGATGCAATAGAAATTAACTTGTTGGCATTGCTGCCAATCCAGAATGGGTCATACCCTGAAGTGCCGTGCGTTCCCACAAGAATCAGATCTGCATCCTTCTCCTTTGCGAGATTTGCTATCTCCTTGTAAACCTTCCCGCGCCTGATGGTATATTCCAGATTGCTGTTGGGAAGCGTAGGCTTGTACTTGCGCACAAATTCATCCAGCTTTTCAGATACCACCTGATTGATATCTGCATTTTTTTCTGAAAGGAGAGCTTTGGCAACAGAAGGTATGTTAACCCATACCATTATTACGTCTGCCGAGGCTTTCCTGGCAATTGTAAATGCATGCTCTAGACAATTAAGTGAATTGTCAGAAAAGTCGACACCTACTACTATTAGATTCATATATCTCTGGTTTATGGTTCTACATTTTTTTTAAAGGTTTGGCAGTTCTATTTTTGATGGAACCACATAAGCCATCTGAAAGTGCTTCTGAATATCCCTGAGCATCTTTTCAGCCTCCAGCCTCGTTCTGAAATTACCTACCCTGACTTTGAAATTTGGTGCATCAAATGAAACATAGGCTATGGTATGTGGGAACAGTGTCATGAACCTTCTCCTCTCATTATTGGCTTTATTTCTGGCGTTTGATCCCGAATCAAAAAATATCTGTATTCTATACCCGGTAAGCCCGCTGAATGCAGTATTTGCGTGTATATGCTTATCAATTAATTCATTAACCCGGTCGTCCTGAATTATGGTCACTTCACCCTCAACAGCTCGCTGCTGCGAAAATGAAACCACTGGCAAGAAAACCAATAAAAACAAAATTACTGCTAACACTTTCATAATCACTCAAATAATGAACTTTTGCCCTTAATGCTATTGCCAACTCATAATTATTCCGGTATGCAGATTATACCAGCATGCAAATATAATAACTTAATTAAAAAAAGCAATAATATTGTTGCTTTCTGATATTATTGCATTGAATTTCAATGCAAAGAAAAATCATAAATGTTTTTTGACCTGAGTGAAAGCACAGGAATATGGGCATGATTGATCATTTGCTGTGCGTAGGAGCCAAGCAGAATATTGGATAGAGTCGTTTCCTGCTCGGTCATGATTGAGATAAGATCAGCGTTCTGTTCCTTTGCAAATTTTATTGTTGCATCTGTAATATTGTCTGCCTTGATATAATGTATAGAGTGGTTCACTCCCTCCTGAAACATATACTTGGAAACCTGAGTGCAATAGGAAGTTATCAGGTTCTTCATTGTTCCGGAAGTGCTTAGTCCCAAAACCATGATCTCGGCATTGAAAAATTTTGCAAGCCCGGCAGTGTACTGAACCTTCTGGCGGGATTCCTTAGTGCTGTCTATAGGAAGGATGATTTTTGAGAGGTTCTTTTTTGCGTCGATTCCGTAACGTATCGTAACAACCGGACATGGTGAATTGATAACTATCCGGAAGGCATTACTGCCAACCCAAAATGGTTCAAACCCTGAAATACCATGAGTTCCGACAACCAGCATATATGCATCGTGATATTTGGCCTGGTTTACAATCTCTTTATCGATTTTGCCGGAACGCACTTTATACATCAGCTTGCCATTACGCATCTCAAACTTATGTTTGTTGATGATCTCTTCCATGCGCTTTTTGACCTCTTTCCTTATTTCATCCCTGTCGTCAGAAAATATCGACTCTTCCCTGTATGGCTTCATAACGTGTACAAGCATTACGTTGGCATTGGCCTTATTAGCAACGCTGATGGCAAATTTCAATGCATGCATAGATCCTTTTGAGAAATCGATCCCAACAATAATTATCTTTTTCATGACTTAAAACATTATTAATGAATTTATTGTAATTCCATACATCAAGATTCGTCCGAAAAGTAAAGATACATAAATTATTGATGGTTTTTACATTAATCTGATCTTTTTCGTTAATTTTATGAGGCAGTATGTTTGCAGGGATTTACTCCACATTAACCATGAAAAAATCGCTGTTTCACCGGAATGACCTTTTACCCCACCCAACCTGAGGTTACTTTTGCATCGTTGAAATTCAATACCATTTATTATTAATTAAATAAACAAGTAAAGATGGAAAATCACATGGAATTTAAAACACATTTTGCCTCAGGAAAAGGGCGCAGTGCTACAAGGAGAAAAACTATAATGTTCGGGCTTCTTCTGATCACCTTTGGCGTGATCTGGATGATGAAAAAACTTAATCTTCTAGATCCAGCGGTATGGGATATTGTTTTCTCATGGCAGGCACTTATTATCGCCATTGGTCTGATCAATGTTGTAAACGGTCACGCAAGATTATTCGGCCTTCTGCTGATACTCATCGGTTCATTTTTTATGACAATGAAACTGAATATTTTACCTGATATGTATTCTGCTGCTTTATGGCCGTCAGTGATAATTCTCATAGGTCTTTTAGTGGTATTCAGTTCTCGAAAACTTTTTCGCAAAAGAGTGAGAATTACCAGCGAAAGCAACGATTATTTCGAAGAGATTGCAGTATTTGGAGGTAGTGAAAGAAAAATCAACTCGTCTAATTTCAAGGGTGGTGAAGCAGTTTCAGTTTTTGGAGGATCGGTAATAGACCTAAGTAGTTGTGAACTTTCAGAGGGTGTAAATAAATTAGAGGTAGTATCAGTCTTTGGCGGAGTGAAGCTGATTGTGCCACCGCACTGGAACATTAAAACCGAAATGGTAAATGTCCTGGGAGGATTTACTGATAAAAGAAAAACTAACAATTTAAATCCTGACAGGCTGCTGGTAATCGATGGAGTTGCTATCTTTGGAGGCGGAGAGATAACCACTGAAATTCTATGACCGAGAAAGGTATATCAGGATCAAAGAAACATTTATTACTGTTTTATTCAGGGGCGTGGATGGTTCTCGTAATCATTCATACCCTTGTGGTATCTATCAATTTCGGCCAGCCGGTGCTGAATTCCGTTGCAGAAGCTTTAATTTTTAACATCTGGCTGGCAGTTCTTGGAACCGGGGTGTGGTATATGGTGAGATTTACCGGCCTTCGCTCCCGAACCTGGCAGGAAATGCTGTTTCTGCATCTTTCAGGTGCAACAATGGTTCAGCTTCTTTGGTTGTTGCCGCTTTATCCCCTTTTTATGATAGTTTTCACAGAAGATGAACAGTACACATCCTTCTTAAATGATTCCCTTACGATAAGAGTAATTACCGGAGTGATTTTGTACATCATCATAGCAAGCCTCTCATACCTCCTTATAAACATAAAAAAACTCAGAGAACAGGAGATTCGGCAGTCAGAACTTCAGAACCTGTTGAAAGATTCGGAATTAAACCTGTTAAGGTTTCAGATCAACCCTCACTTCCTCTTTAACAGCCTTAATGCAGTAAGCTCACTTATAATGACCAGGCCTGCCGAAGCCAACAAGATGGTGATAAGGCTTTCGGAATTTATGCGATACTCACTTGACTCTTCCAGTAAGGTAATGAGCACACTGGCTGAAGAGATTAAACACTGCAGTGATTACCTTGAAATTGAGAAGGTGAGATTTGGCGACAGGCTTATCGTAGAAACCGTTGTCGAAAAATTTATCCTTGATTTTCCTGTTCCTGCCATGATGCTGCAACCCCTGGCAGAAAATGCAGTTAAACACGGGCTTGATCATGCTGAAGAGGGAATTGTTGTTACCATTAAAGCAGCACTTAAAGGTTCAGCTTTGCTATTGGAAGTGATCAATCCGTTTGACAATACAACTGTTGGAAAACAGAAAGGAACCGGAACCGGGCTTAAAAATATCCGTGAACGACTTTTGAAAATTTACGGCAGCAATGATCTGCTGAAGATCAACCGTGAAAATAATATTTTCCATGTGACCGTTAATCTGCCCCATTATGGAAAAGAAGATCAGGTGTCTGATAATTGATGATGAGCCACCGGCCCGGGAGCTACTTCTTTACTATCTCAAACATAATAATTGTATTGAGGTGGTTGGAACCTGTGCAAACGGGTTTGAAACGTTGAAGATGATTAAAGATTTTAATCCCGATTTATTGTTTCTTGATATTCAGATGCCTAAAATCAATGGCTTTGAATTGCTGGAATTGCTCGACAATCCCCCTGAGGTTATTTTCTGCACAGCGTATGATGAATTTGCCATAAAAGCATTTGAAATGCATGCCATTGACTATCTTCTCAAACCTTTTACCGAAGAGCGGCTTCAACAGGCAGCATCAAGGGCTGTTGCAAGAATTCTGAACCCGGGTTCATCGAGCAGGGAAAAGTATGAAAAGCTTTCAGGTACTATGCAAAAAGGAAATAAGGTAATTGAACGTATTGTAGCGAAGACCGGAACAACAGTTACGGTAATTCCACTGAATGCAATAAATTACTTCGAGGCACAGGATGACTATGTGATGGTGGTTTCTGACTTTGGAAACCACCTGAAGAACAAGACTATGAAATATTATGAGTCGCTTCTTCCTGATGATATTTTTGTAAGGATTCACCGCAGCTATATTGTTAACATTACTAAAATCAAATCCATATCATTGTACGGAAAAGAGAGTTATAAGGTAGTTCTTCACTCCGGAGCTCAGATCCGTGCAAGTGCTACAGGATATGGGTTATTGAAGGAATTACTGTAAAAGATATTCTGATACTTATTCCTGGCTGAATAATATTTGTTATAACTATTTCATTATCTGGTTTTTTATTTTATCCTGCTCGCTTGCGTGCTTCGCACGCAGATTCGCATAAAACAGAAAAAGCCAATGCTTCGCATGGCTTTTCAATTATTAGCGGAGAGAGAGGGATTACCTTCGGTGATCCCCAAATGGGGTGCTTCAATAATTGAAAAGCCTGGTCACTTCGTGAACTTGGCTTTTTCTGCTTCCCTGCTCGCTTGCGTGCTTCGCACGCAGATTCGCATAAAACAGAAAAAGCCATTGCTTCGCATGGCTTTTCAATTATTGGCGGAGAGAGAGGGATTCGAACCCTCGGATCCCGTAAGAGATCAACAGTTTTCGAGACTGCCCCATTCGACCGCTCTGGCATCTCTCCTGAATATTGAACTACTATTATCTCACGGCAAAGATAATCCGTTTTTCAATGATTCCCATTTTAAAACTCAACAGAAACTAAATATACAGCTAAGCAATTTTTGAGGAAATAAGGTGAGGTAATGGCCTAACCCCATTTCAACAGCTGGATCAACTGAAATTAAATTATGAGCAATGCTTACTGCTTCTCTTTCATCATCAGTAAGCACCGTTATGTTATCTGCTTCTGGGATATGTCCATTATGATACTCACCGGGTGACCGAACATCAATAACGGGAAGGCCCGGATATTCCTTCAACCAGCAATCTGATGAAATTCGTAATATCATTATGCCAGATTATCATTTCAGAACCTGCAAAGGTATTCTTTTAAAAAACAGAAAAACAGTTATCTAAGGAATTAAAAAAAAGTTAATCAGATGGGAATAAAGACAATAATAACATTAAAAAACCTCAGATATATCTGATTTTAATACCTCACAATAAAAACATAAACATTCTCATCCTTTTATGTAAATGTTCTTATATTATGCATTATTTTTACACAGTCATTCGTCACCTGTAACTATTAAACTTAAAATCAATTCCATGAAAAACAAACTCTTTCTTCTGGTATTGGGAATTGGAGGGTTATTCATTACAACAGCCCTATATAACCCACAAATGACCTTCACAAAGATTTCGAATAAGGTAGCCCGGATCATGTCAGGCACTCATATCATACTGGCGTGGAATGATCTGGGCATGCATTGTGCCAACAGGCAATTCGAGAACATTTGCATCCTGCCTCCCTACAACAACCAGTATGCTCAGGTAATAAAGGTAGGATCAGCAACATCTCTGCCTGAAGTCACAACTCCTGGGATGAAGGTCACATATGAAATCCCCGGAAATACCTACTCAGTAAACAAAACCAATTTCTGGACATATGCTCCTTTGATCTTCGGGGTGACTTTTCCTGCTGATACCGGTCTCACCGGTAATGGACTTTCAGGAACAATGATCCTCAACGGAAATAGTTTTCTGGCAGATGGTATACCAATCACGCCTTTCTCTGACAATGATTTGGTAAATGAAAATCCCTATCAGTTGACCATGATCAAATTATTTGACTCTGGCAACAACCTGCTGGCAACAACCCAATCGGTCATTCCGGTTTCAAATGAGATCAATTGTGTCAGTTCAGGATGCCATAACAATGAACAGCACATTCTAAATGAACATGAATCAGTATCCGGTTTCAACCCTAATAATAAACCCATCTTTTGCGCAAGTTGTCATAAAGATAACGCACTTGGCACACCTGGGACAGCAGGAACACCTGTCTTTTCAGAAGCCATCCATCTGAAACACGGCAGCAAAACCAATGACTGTTATAAATGCCACCCTGGCCCTGTTACACAATGCTTCAGAGACATTATGAAGACCAAAGGTATGGTCTGCCAAAACTGTCATGGAAGTGTGACAGATGTTGGACAAACAATAAAAAACGGTCGGGAAGCATGGCTTGAGGAGCCAGACTGCGGAGCAGCAGCATGTCATGGACCTTCATATGCCCCGGAGCCAAACAAACTTTACAGAAATTCAAAGGGACATGGGGGTCTCTATTGCAGTGCCTGCCATGGTTCTCCTCATGCTATTTTCCCAACCAACAATATCAATGATAACCTTCAGAACCAAACCTTGCAGGGCTATACCGGTACTCTTAACAAATGCATAGTTTGTCATGGGATAAACCCCACCGCTGCCGGACCGCATGGTTTATATGCTTCCGTGGCAAACCATGGCGCTGCAGCAACAAGAACTGACCAATTGATGAATGCTTTCCCAAATCCGGTATCGGGATCTGTCACAATACCATTTATGCTTGGCAAGGAAGGGAAAGTAGACCTGGCAATCTATAACCATAATGGGATGCTTATCCATCAAATTTTTAATGGCAAACTACAGGCAGGTTTATATTCAGCAAGATTTGAATTAAGTGATCTGCCAAGTGGCATCTATTATTATATTCTATCAACAGGCTCAGATTCCTATACTAAAAAATTGATTATCAATCACTAGAATTTACCTGATACGATAAGAATAAAAGTAAGAAAGAGGGCAAAAAGGTATCGAAATTAAAAATTTTGTTAGTTATTTGTTATGTATGAAAAGCAAAAGCCCTGTATGCTATTCATTAACAGGGCTTTATTTATATGTTTCTGCTCCCCCTCTTGGACTTGAACCAAGGACCCCCTGATTAACAGTCAGGTGCTCTGACCAACTGAGCTAAGGAGGAGTATATATTCATTAAGAACAAGGCCTAATAAAAGCGGGGCAAAAGTAAACCAATTTTTAATACAGCCAAAAAAAATATACTCTGACTAAACCTTCGGCTCTTAAAGCTATCTAACTATAATATACCTCTGCACAATGAACAAACTGTCAGTCATATCTTAATATATTGATCATGAAGAGACTAAATTATCTGCTGTTAATCTGTTTTAGCTTTATTATATGCAACAACCATGTCAGTGCCTCCCACATGGCTGCTGCCGATCTTGGAATCGTTTGCACAGGTGGCAATAATTATACGATCACGCTTGTAATTTATCGTGATTGCACAGGTATTATAGCGCCATCCACTGTGAACATATATTTGGACTGCCCTTTGTGTCCGGCAACAGGATTCGTGGAATACAGTGTGCCTCAGGCACCGGGAAGCGGACAGGTGGTCACCGTCTCATGCCCATCCATGCCTACCCAATGCAATGGTGGTGTACTATACGGCGTGGAGGCTTATATATATCAGGCCAATGTTGTATTGGCTCCTTGCGCCAATTGGATAGTAAGCTGGAATGTGTGTTGCAGAAATCCGTCAAATACCATCTCCTCCCCTACAAGCACAAATTTTTATATCGAAGCCCGTTTAAACAATCTCGATGCACCCTCATCAAGCACACCTTTATTAACGAACTATCCGGTCACCATTTTATGCACCCAGCAAACTTTATGTCAGAATCCTGGCGCTATAGATCTGGACGGGGACTCAATATCCTATGAGCTTGTTAATCCCATTGCATCATACAGCATGTCAACGGGATATTCCTATGTTAGCTTTATACCTCCCTGTTCAGCCACCCAGCCATTGCCCTCAAGCCCCCCTGTAAGTATTAATCCCTACAACGGAGATCTTTGCATTACACCAACCATGAATGTTGTAGGCCCCCTTAAGCTTGAGATAAAGAAATGGAGGACTATCAATGGAGTTCCAACAGTAATAGGTGTTACAGGACGTGATATGCAGGTGAATTCGATCTACTGCAACAGTTTGATCCCTGTACTGGGGGGAATGGACCCTACACTATCCAATGGATATGATCCTAATGACACCCTCTTTTACGCTGAAGTATGCGCTAAGGATACCATCAGATTTGCAATCTGGGGATACGATCCCGACACTTTCAATGTAATCAACCAGGGAAGCCCTGAGCAATTTTCCATATTCTGGAACCAGGCTATACAAACAGCAAACTTTACAGCAATAAATCAGTCAACCGATTCATCCTACGCTATCTTTACCTGGGTTCCTTCACAACTGGACGCATTACTGAAACCACATTGTTTTATGGCAACAATCCGCGACAAGGCTTGCCCATATTATCTTTCAAGAAACTACATCTATTGTATCAAGGTAAATCCGTCGATGAATGTAGATATCGGACCCGGCCATGAGATCTGTCCGGGCGATTCAGTCACATTTCAGGCTATTGCCGACAGCGGAACCGTCAACTACCTCTGGAAAGTGAATGGCGTTCCCACGGGAACACCTCCTTCAAGCAGTCAGTTCACATTTCATTCTACAGGATTACCCTCTGGAATACATACAGTTTCTATTGAGACCAACAATGGTAATCCGGCAATACTCTGTTTCGGAAAAGATTATGCCATTGTGGAGGTACTGGTTGCCCCCAACCCTTATCTGGGCAATGACACCATGCTGGGAATCAATAGCTCCCTGACTCTTAATCCGGGTCTTTTCAGCTCCTTTCTGTGGTCAACAGGTTCTATAGCCCAAATCATAACCTTAGACACATCTCTGTTGGGTTCCGGCACCCACCTGGTCTGGGTTAAGGTCACCGACTCCATGGGTTGCTCAGGAAGCGATACAATTCAGGTGAGTTTTGTGCAGAACCCGGGGTTCAAAGAACATCAAAATACCCCGGTCATAAGAGTATTCCCAAATCCCACCAGTGGGTCATTCAATATTCAGTTTTCAGAATATCTCTCGAAAGCTTTTGTAGTTCAGTTGACAGCCACAGACGGTAAAGTGGTATATGAAAACAAGTTTGAAATTTCCGGAAAACCGTATCAGATACAGCTTAACCCGGGCAGTCTTGCTGCCGGAGTTTACACTCTGAACATTATAGCAGAAGATGGGGTAGTGGTGGATAAACTGCTGATAAAGGGAAAGTAGTTAAACACTTTCGCCTCTTTAGAGACTCCGGGGAGCTTCTTTAAATTTATGGCATGGCTCTTGTTTTGTTGAAGGTCAGTTCACACCTTTTAATCTTACAGTCATGAAAAAGTTATTATTTACCACAGTCATCACACTCCTGCTTGCATCAGGAAGCATTTCATCGGCACAGAGTTACCCAAAGGAGTATTTAGGCCTGCCGGGCGATAACCTTAATTTGTATGCTGTTATGGACATCTTCAGGGATTCTGAAACACTTGAGGGTTTCGAAAAGAGCCTCAACAATCCTGACAAGGTGATCAACAACCTGGACCTTAACGGCGACAAATATGTAGATTACATTTTCGTAAAGGATTATGTTGATGGTAATGTTCACAATATAGTTATGAGCGTTGCTGTTAACGAGAAGGAATTTCAGGATGTAGCAGTTTTTATTGTTGAAAAGCAAAGAGATGGTTCAGTCGTGATCCAGCTCATAGGAGATGAAGCTTTATATGGTAAAAATTACATTATTGAGCCCAACTATGGGGATACACCCAACCCGGGTTACAAGGGAGCCACTGCAGGCACAGGTAATGCAAAAGTGGTCACCACAAACTATTATCATGTTTCAACATGGCCTGTGGTCAGCTATATTTACACCCCGACTTATGTTGTGTGGCATTCACCATATTATTATGATTACTACCCGGTATACTGGGTTCGCTGGAGTCCGCACTACTGGCATTACTACTACGGTTATCACTATAATTGGTATGGCCATTACTATTCATACTATCGCATCTATCCGCACCACCGTTATCCCAGGTATCACAGTTTCTACTACAGCGGAGTAAGACACTACTCTCCACAGGTTGGGGTTCGTATAAGAGAGGGTTACTACCGGACTACCTATTCAAGGCCTGATGAACAGTCGAGGGGTGAGAATCTCTATCATAAGACAGCCTCATCAAGGAGTCATGGTAACAACAGCCCAACCGGCCGCAATGAGAATGTCAACACAGGAAGAAATCCGAACGTGGGCAACAATACAGGTACCAGATCTCAGACAGTAAACAAAAGCAGGATTAACAGTCCGGATGGTGGATCACCTGTAAACAACAGCAACAACAGCAGAAGCTTCAGGACTGAGGATCCGTCGACTGATACAAGGAACAAAAAAGGAGTCGTTGACACCAGGTCACAGAACACTGCTCCGGCCAGGAGATCAGAAACCAGCAACAGCACATCCAGGCCATCAGGTTCATCTGCTGATGTAAAGAAAAGCAACACCCGATCATCGAATCCACCAGCAGAGGTCAGGAGAAGCAACAATACCAGGTCATCGGAATCCATACCTTCTGTAAAGAGCAGCAACAACAGTTCCCGGTCAGGAAATGTATCTCCTTCAAAACCGGACAACAAAAGGTCAGCTGCCTCCGGAAGAAATGTAAGTACCCCTTCAGGAAGCAGGGGAAGTGCAGCCACCCCTTCGCGGAACAACAGTTCAGAAAAGTCACGTAACAGTACTCACAGGGGATCTTCATCACAGAAAACACCTGGCACAAGATAGAAACACAAATACTGACAATAAAATGGAAGAGGGCGTCTGAATGCAGATGCCCTCTTCCATTTTCAAAGGGGGCAATACTAAATTATCTGATCTCCCTCAATTTTTTTTCATCCCTTTCAATCTTACCCTTTGAATCTTCAATTTCTTTCGAAATCTTTGAATAGGATTGATCGTTGGCCTCTATATTCTTTCTGGCCTTTTCGATGCGTCTGGTATATTTATCAATGTTCCTGTTCAAAGTATTGATGTTCTTTCTTATCTTTCTCTCTTCCTTAGAAAGCTTTTTAAATATTGTCTTCTCTTTGGACAATCTTTTCTGTATCACATCCCTGGAATGCTTCAAGGCAAAATCCTTCACAATTTTTTCGGCATGACCATAAGCCACCGGTGTTGTTGCTGAATTGAGGAATCCTGTTCCTGTTTTGAATGCGACAATCATTTCCACAAATCCCTCCTTCTGCTTGAAGACAGCATAGACATCAATAAGGTCTGGTGAGATTTCCCTGATCCTCACCTTTTCTGCCAGGTATTCGGTCTGACCGGTAATTTTACTGCCATAACCTCTCATAAGTTTTCTCCATGCCTCAACTGCATTCTTCTGATCTGCTTCAGGAATATTAACGGTAAGCGCATTGTTGGTGCTGTTTGCGATCAGAGCCTGGCACTGTGTTACCGTTATTGTCTGAGTTACCCCGGTAAGAGAAATTAAGAATAATGAAACGACAAAACCAACTGTTATTGTTCTCATGTTATTGTTTTTAAGTTAGCAGGTAAATAGAACTGACTATCATACCTGTAACAAAGGTAAATGATTTTTTCGCCAAAACAACGGTATCAGACAGAAATATTACCAAGAGCAATTAAGGCTTCGTCGATATTGCTAATACCGTCTATGACAAGGTTCAGTTTCTGGTTTTTCTCTTTGAGGATACATCTTTTCGGGTGGTTCTTAACATAATCGAGTACTGATCCGAATCTTTCGCTCTGATAGAACGGGTGCAACTGGCTTTCGGGAAAATAACCTGAGAAACGATTGTTTCGAAGCACAATTTTTTCAAATCCCAGTCTGGCAGCAATCCATCTCAACCTTATAGTTCTTATTAGTTCTTCAGCAGGTTCCGGCAGAGGTCCAAACCGATCGGAAAGTCTTTCTTTAAAAGAAACCAGCGCGTTTTCATCCTGAAGTTCGTCAAGTTCACGATAAAGGAGGAGGCGTTCGGATGAAGATTCAACATAATCGACCGGTAGCAATATTTCCATATCTGTTTCGATATGGCACTCTGCACCGGGTTTCCATTGTTTTTCTGGGGAGTGGTCAGCCATTTCAGGGAATTCCGAGATGCGGAGTTCATGCATAGCCTCTTTAAGAATTTTTTGATACATCTCATAACCGATATCGGAAATAAAACCGCTCTGCTCAGCACCCAGAATATTTCCGGCACCTCTGATATCGAGGTCACGCATTGCGATGCTGAACCCGCTTCCCAGATCAGAAAAATCTTCGATTGCTTTCAGACGTTTACGGGCTTCTGGTGTCAAAACCGAGAGAGGAGGTGTTATAAGATAACAGAAAGCTTTCTTGTTTGAACGGCCAACCCTTCCTCTTAGCTGGTGAAGGTCGCTAAGGCCATACATGTGAGCGTCGTTGATTATTATGGTGTTGGCATTGGGTATGTCGAGGCCTGATTCAACGATGCTTGTTGAAACAAGCACATCGAAGTTGCCTTCAATGAATCCAAGCATCACTTTCTCGAGCTTTTCACCTTCGAGCTGACCGTGGCCGACAGCAACACTCACTCCCGGGACCAGGCGCTCAACTACATCTGCTATTTCATTTATGTTTTGGATACGGTTGTGAAGGAAAAACACCTGCCCGCCACGGCTTAGTTCATTATGAATTGCATCCCTTATCAGATCTTCACTGTAACCCCTGAGGAAAGTCTGGACAGGGTAACGGTTTGGTGGAGGTGTGCTTATGACTGAAAGATCACGTGCACCCATAAGGGAGAACTGAAGGGTGCGTGGTATTGGTGTGGCGGTAAGAGTAAGGGTGTCAATATTTATCCTGAGCTTCTTGATTTTCTCTTTAACCGCAACTCCGAATTTCTGCTCCTCATCGATGATGAGGAGGCCAAGATTTTTGAATTTCACGTCGTTTCCAACCAGCCGGTGGGTTCCGATAATTATATCGAGGGTGCCATCTTTCAGCTTTCTGAGGATCTCCTGTTGATCACGTATGCTTCTGAACCTGTTTAAATAATCAACGGTTGCCGGTAACTCTTTCAGGCGTTCGCGAAAAGTGTGGAAATGCTGTAAGGCAAGAACAGTAGTAGGTACAAGTATAGCGACCTGCCTGCTGTCGGCCACCGCTTTGAAAGCTGCCCTGATTGCAACTTCAGTTTTGCCGAATCCCACATCTCCACAAATAAGCCTGTCCATAGGGAACGATCTTTCCATATCGTGCTTCACATCAGATGTGGCTTTTACCTGATCAGGAGTGTCTTCATAGATGAATGAAGCTTCAAGTTCATGCTGCAGGTATGTGTCGGGTGAAAAGGCAAATCCTTTTGAGGCAAGCCTCTTGGCATATAGCTTTATAAGATCCCTCGCAATATCTTTGACCTTCGATTTGGCTTTCTCCTTTATTCTCTTCCATGCTCCGGAACCAAGCCTGTCGAGTGTGGGTACAGCACCATCCTTACCTGTATATCTGGCAATACGATGTAAAGCATGAACGCTCACATAAACGATATCGTTATTTCGGTATATCAGCCTTACTGCCTCCTGGCTTCTGCCATTGTTTTCGATAGTCTCAAGCCCATCAAAACGCCCGATACCATGGTCAATATGAGTTACAAAATCGCCCGGTTGCAAGGTTAACAGCTCCTTAATAGTGAGAGCTTCCCTTCTTTTATATCCATCATCCAGACTTGTCTTACGGTACCGTTCAAAAATCTGATGATCAGTATAGCATACAATCTTAAGGTGATGGTCTGTGAACCCCTGATGCAAGGAGGGTATTGCTGTAGTGTAGTTAAGCTGTTCATTTTCTGCATTAATATCGGAGAAGATATTTTGCAGTCGCTCTATTTGTCTGGGGTTGTCTGAGAGGATGAAACACCTGTAACCTTTCTGTTCCCAATGACGAAGATCCCTGCTCAGGAGGTCAAACTTCTTGTTGAAGACGGGCTGGGGTGCCTGGTCAGACTCAAAGTAATTGTCGTGTGGCTCTGTACCTCCATTTAGTAGGATGCAACGAAAAGTGGATAAAAAATGCTTTAGCTGTTTTCCCGAAAGCTTTTCAGGCAGATCCTTGATTTCATCATCAAAAGAATCCTCCTGTACGATCCGGCTAACAGAAAGCTTTTCAAGAACATCAGCAACAAATTCTGGATTCTGAATCCAGACAATGGTTTTCGGCATCAGGAAGTCAAAGAAAGGTTGCCTCACCTGACTGTCACTCCGGAGCTGCAGATTAGGAACAATGGTGATGTGACTGACTTTATCCCTCGATAACTGGTTCACCGGATCGAAGGGGCGGATGGATGCGACCTCATCACCCATAAATTCAATACGGTACGGGTAATCGTTAGAAAAGGAAAAAACATCCACTATACCACCCCTCAGGGCAAACTGCCCGGGTTCAGCAACGAAATCAACTCTTTCGAATGAGTATTCAATAAGAAAATCAGTAACAAAATCAAGATCCACCTGTTCCCCTGTTCTAAGCCGGAAAGTGTTCTGCTGAAGGAAGTTTTTTGTAATCACATAATCGGAAAGGGCCGCAGCATGGGTAACTATAATAATCCTGCGCTGTTCTGATCCAAGCCTTTTGAGAACCTCTGTTCTCATCAGAACATTGTTGTTGTCCAGAATTGCTGTGCGCGCTTTGCTGTTGTATGGGGAGGGGAAGAAGAGCATACTTTTCCTGTAAAACTCGTATTCACGTTCACCCAAAATATTTTCAAGATCGGAATGGAGTGCCAGTGCCTCTACTTCATCGTTGGTTACAATCAGTTGTGGTTCACCGGTAAGTTGCTCTATTGATGAAATATGGAGTGAAAGAGCAGAAGCGACAATCCCTTTCCAATAAACAGGAGCAGATGGTGTTTCTGAAAGCTTTTCGAGAACCGCATTATGAAGCGGGTGATCAAAAAAAGCAGAAGCCAGCGGATGTCTCACAACGAAAAATTTGTGCAAAGATATTGGTTTGTTAATATTGTAGAAGTCCGGAAGAACAAACTCATTTTAACTATTTTTGTGCGGGATAAATCATTTACAAACCTGATTGCTTAGTGATTTTCATTTGAGCAATCATGGAAACATAAAAGAAATACTAAACACCTGATTAAAGCAGGATAAAATGAGAGTGTACAAATTTGGAGGGGCTTCTGTAAAAGATGCTGCATCTGTGAGGAATATGGCCTTGATTTTGTCAGGTTACGGTTCCGGCGAACTTATCGTTGTGGTTTCGGCAATGAGCAAGACCACCAACAGGCTTGAGCAACTTTCATTGGCATGGCACAGTGGTTTGAAAAGAGAAGCCGCGACTTTTTTTGAAGAAATCAGAAATTTTCATTCTGATATACTTGATGAACTTCTCCCGGATGATAAACTAGCCAAAATGTCATTATCGGGGCTTTTCGGGGAACTGAATACTATATTGACTGAACCTCCACCACCTTCATTTGACCTTGCTTATGAAATGGTTGTGCCTTATGGAGAGCTTTTTTCTACATCTATAATATGGCATTATCTGAAAAGTCAGAAGTTGGATTATTTACTGGCAGATGCAAGGAAGATTATTATAACAGATGAAACCTTGCGTGAAGCAAGGATTAACTGGGAAATTACGACAGATAACCTGGTCAGATATGTTAATGAACAGTGTGCTAAAGGTTTTGTAAAATTACTGATACAGGGTTTTATTGGGAGTACGGTTAATGGTCAGACTGTAACTCTGGGACGTGAAGGGTCTGACTTTACTGCTTCTATAATCGCTTACGCGCTGGATGCGGAAGAGGTCACAATTTGGAAGGATGTACCGGGACTAATGAATGCTGACCCTGCAATTTTTCCTGATGCGGTATTACTGAATGAACTCTCTTTTCACGAGGCGATTGAGCTGGCCTATTACGGGGCAAAAATCATACATCCTAAAACCATCAAACCTTTACAAAATAAAAGCATACCTCTGAGAGTCAAGTCATTCATCGAACCTAAAACACCCGGAAGCCTGATTCACGATCTTAAGACCTACGGGCAGGATATTCCCAGTTACATAATTAAAGAACAGCAGGCGCTAATATCTTTTTCGCCAAAGGATTTTTCATTTATCGCTGAAAGAAATATTTCAGACATTTTTTCATCCTTATCAGCATTAAACATTAGGGCCAACCTGATGCAGAACTCAGCCATCAGTTTCTCGGTATGCCTTGACGACCATGAAGAGAGGACGAACCGTCTTATTGCAGCCCTTCAGGATCAGTTTACGATAAGATACAACAGGAATCTGACACTTGTTACCATCCGTCATTTTACTGAAGATATCATAAAGGGTCTGATTGCCAATTCAAAGGTCATTCTTGAGCAGAGGAGCAGAAACACAGTTCAGCTTGTGCTGAGGTGATGAAGCGGGATTATTTGTTTTTTCCGGATAACAAAAAGGTTTCAGGGAAGGTGGAAATTTCTTGATAAGGGACTGTATGTCAATACTCTGCGATAGTTATTAACGATTGTTAATAACTCTGGTTAATTTTATGTTGATCTTTTCGGGTTAAAAAACCTTGACAAAGGAAGAAGGTTGATGTATTTTTGCTTGTCAGGTTAGTGATAAAAGGCGAGCCTCAGGGAGTGGGGTCAGATAGTCGGGTAAATACCGTAATTCTGATCTAAAGCGGCAAGAGAGAAAACAGAAATGTTCATCAAATGCAGTAGAGCTTACCCAAGCCAGTTCGCAGCCCTCACTCAGGTGAAGGTGATGAAGGACCCACCTCAACGGTATATCCGGCGAGGAGTCTTCCCAGGGGCAAAGGTTTAGTGGAAGCATTAAATGTTTGCAGCTAAACAAGCCGGCAGTACCCTCCTACGGGAGAAGGGCTATCGGGGCTGGTAACAGCCGGTGCCTTAAGAGATGCCCGCAAGAGCATAAAGTCTGAGACACCGGATCCGAAAGCAGAGTAGCAATGCTTTGCCAGGATCAGCCGGAATAACAGGAACCTGATAACCTCTCAGGGTCAAGGCCCGGAAGAGTGTATGCGGGGAACACTTCAGACAGAAGCGTTTCCCGCTTCTGTTTTTTTAGCTATGTCATCCAGGAAAAAACGGGAAAAATAAAAACAAAAAACCCGCATCACTGCGGGTCCCACACGATGAAAATGAATCATTATTGCTTATTGACACTTCGTCCTTGAACAATTATTGCCTGAAGCAGCAGGAGTTGCCTGAGCAGAAGCAGTTGAAGACGCAGATTTGGTTTCAGGTTTTCCAGATGATGCTCCATCTGCTTTACTGCTGCAACCCGGCTTTTCATCATCCTTCTTTGAATCTGAACAACTTTTACTGTCTGAACCCGATTTGCAACATCCCTTATCATTTTTCGCATCAGCCTTTTTATCAGAACAACATTTCTTATCCTTGCTGTCATCAGCACTCTTAGCCTTTGGATCCTTGTCGGGGATCTCAACTACCGTCTTATCAGGCGCCGGCTTATTAATTCCACCTGTAGCATATATCGTTCCTGCAATCATTATAAAACCAGCTATTAAAAACATAATACCTTTCTTCATCTCTTTTGATTTTTGTTTGTTATAATTGAATTTCTTTGAATTTTTCTGAATTGTTTCTTCGATTCTAATTCACGAGACAAAAATATAACAATCAAAGACCCTGTTTTGTTAACCGTATGTAAATGATGTTAATAGTTTGTTAATTTAGACTAATTATAAATATTGTGATTGTGTTCATTTTCAAATATCACCAAAAGGTGTAAATTTGACAGTTATTAATCAGGGGTTGTTATAGTGATTATGCCGGTAAAATCAGTTTGAACAGATGGATAAGAGATCGACAAAAAATATTATGTGGTTGTTCACCATTTCGATGGCAGGTTTTCTTATCGCACAGATCTTCTGGATAACAGGTGCACTGAAGGCGATGGATGAAACCTTTGTTCTGCTGAATGTGAATAGTTTGCGTAGTGTTGTTCAACAAACGGGAAAGATAACGCACTATCATTATCTTCAGGAGCAAGGTAATGAAATTGACACCAACAGGGAGATCATCCCCGATTCGTTGTTTTCTGAATGCGGGTTTGATGCGCTGATTAAGCAGGAATTCGGTCATTACAGATTACATTCAGAATATGAGTACGGGATTATCGATCACCTTACCGGCAGGCTTCATCTGTCATCAGCAGAGAATGAGATGACGGGGAAGATTTTTCAAAGCCCTTATAAGCGTAGTTTAAGGAATGTTCTTGATACAGACCGGTATTCTGTTGTTGTATGGTTTCCCTATGAGCGTATGGTAATACTCAGGGCACAATCGAGCTGGCTGTTATGGTTATCTGTTCTGCTTTTCATGGGCATTACCATTGGTTATCTGCTTACCATTACCCGGCTGTTTACACATAAAAGGCTGACAATGATGCAAAATGATTTTATTAATAATACAACGCATGAATTTAAAACTCCCATTGCCACCATATCGGTAGCCGCCGAGATGATACTTTATCATCGGAGCAATATGCCTGAAAGTCAGGTTGAGAAATATGCCGCCATAATATACGAAGAGAATAAGCGATTACAGCGGCAGGTTGACCAGGTTTTACAACTTTCGTTTTTGGAGGAGGAGATGTACCGGTTCGACATGAAGCCTTTGAGGCTGCAGCCATTGCTTGAACGAGTTGTTGAAACGGGGATATTGATGCTGCGGGAGAGAGGTGGCTCTATATTTCTTGAAGGCAGTTACGAGGGTGAGATCATTGCCGACAAGCTGCATCTTACAAACGTATTTAACAACCTGGTTGAGAATGGCATCAAATATTCTCTTGGTGAACCACAACTAAAGGTCAGTATTTTCAAGGAGGATGATGGAGTATATATCAAATTCACTGATAAAGGGATTGGAATATCATCAGGGGAACTTGACCGGATCTTCGACAGGTTGTACAGAGTGCCTACGGGTGACCTTTACAATGCTCCGGGAACAGGTATAGGGCTTTATTATGTGAAAAAAGTCATTAATGCGCACAACGGAGCCATTATGGTTAACAGCGTACCGGGGGAAGGGAGCTGTTTTGAGGTTTTTCTTCCATATCAACAACCAGAGGTTTGAACCTTATTGCTTTTCAATTGTTTAATGGGAACAGAAATGCAATAACCATGAAACCTAAGGATAGCTCAACAATATTGCTGGCTGAGGACGATCCCAACCTTAGCGTGCTGCTCAAAGATTTTCTTGAGATAGTTGGATATAGGGTAATTTTATCACAGGATGGCAGGAATGCACTGGATAACCTGACACCTGAAGTTGATCTCTGCATTCTTGACGTTATGATGCCTGCAAAGGATGGTTTCACGCTGGCAAAAGAGATAAGGTTAAAGGATCCTGATATTCCGATCATTTTTCTTACAGCCAAGACATTACAGGAGGACAGGATAAAAGCTTTTAAAATTGGTTGTGATGACTACCTCACAAAACCTTTCAGCACTGAGGAGTTACATTACAGGATACAGGCGATACTCAGACGTATCAAGAGACCGGAAAATGAGGTAATCAACAGACTAACTACATTGGGTAACTACACTTTCGACGTATCGAACATGCAATTGCGTTACAGGGATGATGAACCGATAAGCCTTACACGCAAAGAGTGTGAGCTGATGCAGGTTCTTTGCCAGAACAAAAACAGGTTGCTTTCCAGGGAATTCGTTCTAAAGAAAATCTGGGGTACTGACGATTACTTCATAGGGCGGAGCATGGATGTATTTATCACCAAGTTAAGAAAATATCTCAGCCAAGATTCAAATATCTCAATTACCAATGTTCATGGTGTTGGTTTCAGGTTAGAGGCACCTGAAAACTAAAAGCTGAAAACTCAGGCTTGGGATGAAAGCGCCAGAGGAACAATAAAAAACTGCCTTACTAATTACGAATACATCTAACAGAATATCCGTGTCCTTTATTGTGATAACCTCTGAAAACACCTGTTTCATCACAGCTAAGGATCCTGTACCAGATGAAATCGGAAAGGTAGCCGGATGATGTCCACCAATAGCCAAAGTTACCCATTCCGCTGAAATCTCCTCCGCCGTCGCTTCTTTTTCCTGCCGGCAAACCAGAGAATCCTGAAGAATTGTCTGCACCTGAGTTTGGAGGCGCCCATACCGAGGTTCCCGACTCTTTGAGTTTGTTACCCTGGCCTGTTCCTCTGTAGCCAGTGAGGATTGCATCTGAAGGTGTCATTCCCAGAAATATTTCAAGTACCTGCCATTCATTATCCTCCGGTATATGCCATCCTGACGGGCAGAGATTGCCTCCCCATATTGAATACCAGTTGTAAAGAGCACCATAGAGACTATCATACGAAACTGAATCGTTATTGTACCAGCACATTCCCGGGGTGAATAAAGATATCCATATGCTGTTGTTGCTTACAACAGGAACAGGGGTGCCATTTGCGAACCTGGTGGTTCTGAGATTCTGACGCAGCCAGCATTGTGTGCCGACTTTCACTGTACGGTAGCTGTTTCCGTTGATATCGGTTACAAAAGGTTCATCCTCACAGGGCAGCCCGGTTAAAAGATTAAATTTGTAACCAGTAGACTGCATCGGATTATCCTCAATCACATCATGAAGCAAAAACAAAGAATCACTCTGTGCATAACCGGTAAACCTGAGCTTGTCACCAGGGTACCACGTAAATGCTGAAGAAGCCTTTCTGTTATAATCCCAGAGTTTATAAACACCCTGATATCGGATTTCCGTAACACCTTCACTCATTCCGGTACATATTATTTTCGCCGATTCCTGCTGCCGTGGTGTAACTACGGTGACCATGTATTGACCCGGATGTTGAATGTCAATGGAATACCGGTGATATCCTGCTGTGACAAACTGTGACAAGGAGGCTGTCTCACGTCCAGTGATATCAGATACAACAACCATGATCCTTCCATAGAACGAGGAAAAGAATTTCAGGGTGAAATTCCCGATGGCAGGGTTGGGATAAGGGGGGAAAAGCCACAGATCTTTCAATCCAGAATTATATCCATAATCTGGTGAAGAGGTTGTCTGGAGGTTCAAAACTGTATCATTTGCATACAAGAGGGTATCTGTGCCACCGGTGATATTCAATATCCTTATGCTGTCGAGGGGTTTGTGGACACTTGCAAACAGTGCTGTAAAGGTGAATGAAGTTGTGCCCTGACCATTTATTAAACGCAAAGCGGTAAAAAAGAGAAGTCCGGTGATGGTTATTCTTTTCAATTTCAGGGTTATCAATCGAAATGATATATGATTACACAGGTGATTAAATTACAAAAATATTGAATTTATGAATTAATCGGTTTAAGTTTGTAGCGGAATACCATACAAATATGAACAGCAATCTTAATCCTAACAAGGAACAACTGACGTCGGTAGAGAGGGAGTTTGAGAAGGCTTTAAGGCCGGTTGTGTTTGATGAGTTCATGGGGCAGAAGGGTGTAACTGACAACCTTAAAGTTTTCGTGAAGGCGGCAGCGCAGCGTGGTGAGGCGCTTGATCACGTGCTTCTTCACGGGCCTCCGGGACTGGGAAAGACGACACTTTCTTACATAATAGCGAGTGAGTTGGGTGTGAACATACGTACTACGTCGGGGCCGGTGCTTGACAAGCCGGGTGATCTTGCCGGACTTCTTACCGGGCTTGAGCCTAATGATGTGTTATTTATTGACGAGATACACCGTCTCAGCAATATTGTGGAGGAGTATCTGTATTCTGCCATGGAGGATTTCAGGATTGACATCATGATAGAGACAGGACCTAATGCCAGATCAGTTCAGATTTCCCTCAATCCATTCACACTAATCGGGGCAACCACCCGTTCAGGTCTTCTTACGGCACCTCTCCGTTCGAGGTTTGGAATAAATTCCCGGCTTAATTATTATGATTCGGAAACTCTGACAGGCATAGTGCTGAGGTCAGCAAGGTTGCTCAGGGTGCCCATCGACAAGGTATCTGCTGCCGAGATTGCCCGCCGCAGCCGTGGCACTCCAAGGATCACCAACATGCTTTTAAGGCGGGTGCGCGATTTTGCCGAGGTGAAAGGGGATGGGAGGATCAACATAGACATTGTCCATATTGCACTTGAGGCGTTGCAGGTTGACAAGAACGGTCTTGACGAGATGGACAACAGGATCCTCGAAGCCATTGTCGACAAATTCAAAGGGGGGCCAGTGGGCATCACCACCATAGCAACGGCTGTGGGTGAAGATGCAGGTACCATAGAGGAAGTTTATGAGCCATTTTTGATCCAGGAGGGTTATCTTGTACGCACTCCCCGCGGGCGGGAGGTTACCGAGAAATCGTACCGTCATCTGGGCAGGGTTCCGGGGGTATCGCAGGGAAAGCTATTCTGAAACACACATGTCATGGATTCGATTCAGCTGTTAAAGGAGAAGCTCCGCATTGTTGCCCTGGAGCAGGGGTTCAGTCATTTTGGCATCACCCCGGCAACACCGATGTACGGGCAGGAGGAGATATACAGGCAGTGGGTTTCGGAGGGGTATAATGCCGGCATGAAATACCTTGAACGTAATGTCAGCAAGCGTTTCAATCCCGGCGAGCTTGTTGAGGGGGCACGTTCTGTCATCATCATGGCCATTCCTTACGGAGATGCTAAGTGCGCGGCATCGAATAAAACAGGCATAGCCCTTTTCGCCTGGGGGGAGGATTATCACACCAGGCTACGGAAGCTTGGAAGACCTTTAATGGATCTTCTTGCCACTCACAGCCCCGGTGCCATATCAAGATTCTTTACCGATTCCGCCCCCCTTTCGGAGAGATCGCTGGCAGTGCTTGCCGGGTTGGGCTGGATTGGTAAAAACAGCACCGTAATTACTCCTGAAAGTGGGTCAATGGTCTGGTTATGTGCTATTCTTACCACCCTTGAGTTGCCCCCGCGCAAACCCTTCAAAGGGGAGCAATGCGGCAGTTGCACGCTTTGTATTGACGCCTGCCCCACCAAAGCCATCGTGAAGCCTGGCATCCTTAACACCTCTCTTTGCATTGCCTACCATACCAATACCTCACGAGATCCGATTCCGGAAAAGATTGCAGAGAATCTCAACGGCATGATCTTCGGCTGTGATATATGTCAGCTGGTATGCCCCTGGAACAATCCGAAGAAAACATCAAATGGTAATATGGAGAACAAATGCACTTACCCCTCCCACTGGCCATCATCACCAGCCGACTGGCTCGATAAGGATGAGCAATGGTTTGCCGACACCTTCAGTGGCTCATCAATTGAGAAGAATGGTTTTGTGAGGATGTTGTATCAGGCAAGGGTGGCCTGTTACGGAATTTCCGAGGTTCCGCCCCAGGATTTGGCCGGGAATAAGAATCCTGCAAGGTGAAGCACTTTATTGACAACAGTATCGATCAGGTCATCCACGCTTTCGGGTTTGTCGTAGAATGAAGGGCTTGCCGGACATATTATCCCCCCGGCCAGGGTGATATGTTCCATATTACGGATATGGATGAGGTTGTAAGGCATTTCACGGGGTACCACTATCAACTTTCTGCGCTCCTTCAGGATCACATCTGCCGCACGTGAGATCAGGTCATCGGCAAGTCCCTGTGCTATCGATGCCATGGTTCCCATTGTGCATGGTATGATAATCATAGTATTAACACCACCGGAACCTGAGGCAGGAGGTGTAAAAAAGTCGTTGTTGGAGTAACGGATCCAGGGAAGGTTTGAAGGGTCACTGTCAAGTTCGTAGCGCCAGACGTCCTCGCCACTATCCGAAAAAACAACAGCAATCCTCCGTGCCTGTTCAGACAATGATTCAAGCCGGCTCAGCAACCGCTGTGCGTAAACTGCACCACTGGCACCGGTGATAGCTACGAGGAGGTTCATTTGACTATTCAACGTTTTATTATCTGTATCCATAATATTTTAATACTATTTCTCTGCTTTCAGTTTTCAAATTTAATTAAAGTATTTGAAATAATTACTTCTTCAACACCTTCCCGGATATTTCTTCACCTATTCTAATGTTGATAACTTTGATTAAATAGAGGCCAGCAGGAAGGTCAGGGGTTGGAATGGTGAATCGGTCAGAGCTGGAAGTTGTCCTGATCAGTTCCTTTCTTTGCATTTCGGAAATAACAATTACAGCTTCGTCTCCCGTGAAATTTTTTACGGTTATCCTGTCGGTACAAGGGCTTGGGGAAAAAGTTCCCGGGTTAGGGTTGCGTTTTTCATTGATGCCTGAAATTTCATTAATTCTGAAGGTGAAGGCAGAGTGTACACCCCATGAGAGACCAGATGCTATGGGCTGGAATTCGTACCAATTCAGCAGAGTATCCCAGGTGTGATGGATTGATATGACCTGTAATATTTGTTCCCAACGGTGGAACGGGGCCGGTTGTGCTTTGGGCATTCCGGGAGAAAGAATTTTGCAACACCAATAAAAAAAAAAAAGAAAGGGATTAAACAAGGATATTTGTCATGTTGATAACATGTTTATTGATTATGCAAAAGATAATAAAACCGGCAATATATATTGCGTAAATTGAAAAAGCAATTTTAAACAGAATGTGTATCTATATTCTGTAAAACATTCCGAGAGTCAGGATGTTGTTTGTCTGCCCGAAATTAAGGCGATAGGGGTTAGTCTGGCCACTTTTATGTTTGCGGATGGGGGTAATGGAGTTGGAGGTTCGGAAGTTGGCAGACCATCTTTCATTAAGGTTGTAGCTCAGGCCGGCAATCAAAGAGCTGTTGTGCAGATAGAAAGGCCTGACATTGGTCTCGTCGACATCATTGAACTCTTCATAAGTATCAATAAGAAACCCATAGGCAGCGCCAATTTCGAATTCGAGTTTTGGGCTAAAAATCCATCTGAACATTAAAGGGACTTCAATATAATGGAGATTGAGCCTGTATTTGTAATAAGGCTGGTCTTCTTTGGGGTTTTCTCGGCTTCCTTTCTGTATATAGATTATCTCCATCCGGAACTGCCAATTTTCCTTTAATTTAAAACTAGCCCAGGGGCCTCCGAAGATCCCCAGCTTATTATATCCGGCACTTTCATCACCAAATACCTGACTTGCCACTGGGCCGGCAGAGAGCCCACCCATGAAAGTTTGCCCTTGCAAAGAGTCAATTCCCGAAAAAGATGCTGATAACAGCAAAAATACAATGATGCTTCTGGCTTTCATTTCTGAAATAATTTAGCGCAAACATAAATGATTTTTATTAAATGGTAGCTTAACTTTGTGAGGGATTATAAAAGATGTAAGTTTGATCTTGAAAATATATGAAGTATGGTAAAGCTTTCTGACATAAGTTCTTTGGTGCCTGAGCATCTTGATGCATCGAAAAAAATTCTGAGGCAGTCGTTAAGCAGCAAGATACCTTTGGTTGACACGGTATTACGATATCTGGTGCGACGTAGTGGCAAGCAGGTAAGGCCAATTTTTGTGCTGTTATCGGCGGGGATGCATGGGGAGATCACCTCTTCGGCACACCGGGCTGCTGCGCTGATAGAGTTGTTACACACAGCCACTCTTGTACACGACGATGTTGTTGATGAAGCGTGGCAGAGGAGAGGGATGTTGTCATTAAACGCGATATGGAGAAATAAGATAGCTGTCCTTGCAGGTGATTATATCCTTTCGAGGGGTATGCTACTTGCGTTGGAGCACAGGGAATACGATCAGCTTCATATAGTGTCAGAAGCCACGAGGGAGATGAGCGAGGGGGAGCTGCTTCAGATAGAGAAAGCCCGCAGGCTAGACATCAACCAGGAGGTATATTTTGAGATTATCAGGAAGAAAACGGCATCGCTGATAGCTTCATGTTGCGCAACCGGTGCTGCTGCTGCCGGGGCAACACCGGAGGTTATTGAGAGGATGCGTCTCTTCGGTGAAATGACAGGCATAGCTTTTCAGATCAAGGATGATTTGTTCGATTACACTGCAGGCAGCAGAACCGGCAAGTCGACAGGCACCGACCTCAGGGAGAAGAAACTCACCCTTCCGGTTATCTACATGATGCAGCAATTAAATACTGCAGAACGGATGATGCTGAAATACAACCTACGAATGCGCAAGGGGAGCGACAAAAAGTTTAACAGAATCATGGAGATGGTGATAAGTTACGGAGGGGTTGAGTATGCCGGGAAAAAGATGCTGGAATACAGAGATGGTGCTCTGGCAATACTGGAAGAGTTTCCACATAACCACTTTGCAGAGGGTTTAAAAAATTTAGTGCTCTATACTACCGATCGTAAACGGTAACCTTATATCTTTGCCAGCTATACAATACAACAGATGATGCGTCTGAGAATATCATATTTTTTACTGATGCTGCTATTGGCTTCAACCTTAGCGGCACAACAGAGCAAAGAAACCTACTGGCCCAACGGCCAGCTTGCAAGCCGTGGCACTGTGATCAGGAAGGATACCCAGGAGATACCAACCGGCAACTGGGTCTATTATTTTGCCAGCGGTCGCAAGATGCAGGAGGGTCAATATGACCAGTCAGGGCAGAAGACTGGTTTATGGCAGACATGGTATGGCGACGGCAACCTGCAGAGTGAGATTAATTACAGCAATGGCCCATACCGTGTTTATCATGATACCGGGAAGCTGATGGAGCTGGGCACCATGGTGAACGGCAATCTGCATGGCGCTTACAAGGGCTGGTACGACAATGAGTCCCTGATGGTAGAAGGCGAATATACCAGTGGAAAGAAGACCGGAAAGTGGAGTGCATGGTCCAGGGACGGGATTTTAATCAGTGAGATTCATGTTATCACGGGCACTTCAAAAAGCTGGTATGAGGGGGGGCAGCTTCAGGAGTCGGGACAGATGCTGAACGAGTTAAAGGATGGTGAGTGGATACGATATTACAGCAACGGGCAGATGCAATCACGGGGATCATACCGTGAAGGAGTAAAATATGGCTTATGGGAGAGCTGGTATAATGATGGCACCAGGATGAGCGAGATAAACCTAGAGCAGGGGATGAACCTGATGTGGTATGTTGACGGCACTCTGAAAGAGGAGGGTATGATTGAAAAGGGTGTCAGGGAAGGAATGTGGCGGCAGTGGTATCCTTCAGGAACAAAGAAGGAAGAGACTTTCTGGTACAATGGCACTAAAGACGGATTGAGTGTAAAATGGCATCTCAGCGGCACTAAAAGTGAAGAGACAACTTATTTAAAGGGGATAAAGGAGGGTGTATGTTTTTCATGGCACAGCAACGGCAATAAGGAGTTTGAGGGGTTCTATGTAAATGACAGACTAAGCGGTTTTGCAAGGTGGTGGTATGAGAACGGCAATGTTGAGATGGAGGGGAAGCTCGTTAATGACCTTCAGGATTCAACATGGACCTTTTACCATGAACATGGCGGACAGGCCAGTAAGGGATGTTTCCTCAAGGGATTACAGCAGGGTGAATGGAACTACTGGTACAATACCGGTGAGCACTGGAAGCGTGGCAACTTCGAAGAGGGTATACGTGATGGGTTGTGGACAACCTGGTATGAGTCGGGCAAGAAGCTCCAGGAGGGCTTATACCGCGACGGTCAGCCTTATGAATACTGGATAAACTGGTTCGAGAACGGCAGGATAAAGGATGAAGGGACTTACCTTGCAGGCGAGATGAATAGCCGCTGGCGCGGTTATTACGATGACGGCACAATGCGATATGATGTAAGTTACAAAAAGGGTATCAGGCATGGAAAGTCTATCCACTATTATCCAGCAGGACGAAAGCGTTCCGAAAGCATTTACCGCAATGGTGAACTGCAGGGGCTGGCTGCTGAGTGGTATGAAACCGGCAATCTGCTTGAAAAGGGTAAGTACAAAAACGGTAACCGTACCGGCAAATGGGTCTTTTACGACGGATACGGAGCACTTTATCTTAAACAGAGCTTCAGTAATGGTCAACCTGACAGAAAGATGACTGAATATTATGCCAATGGTCGAAAAAAGGCTGAAGGCAGATACAGGAAGAAACTGAGGCACGGAACATGGACTTATTACGACAACAGGGGCAACATTATCTATCAGGTTGTTTATCGAAATGGCAACCGCTCCCAGGTTAAAATTGATACAGGTAAAAACACTGATCAGGGACGTGTTCGCTGATAATCCTCATAAAATTCACACAATTATGAGATAAAGAATGGGGTTCTGCATTCAGATCTCAACAATGAAAAATAAAAAACCAAGATATGCACCGGAATTTTTACAGTAAGATCCTTTTTATGATGATAACCCTGTTGATGATGCAGGCCTTTGTGAAGGCTGGTGACCCTGGCTATGCACCATTCGAAAGGTCGCTTAAGGGGCTTGAAGGGCTCTATTTCGTTAACCAATCCATTATTGATCAGATTCACAGGGGTACAATAAGCAAGATTACTCCCACACAGGCTGCAAAAACGTTGAAGCCTGCCAGCCAGTCTCTGGGACTTGAGTATTCCGACAGGTTACAGGATTTTCTTGATTTTTATACTTCACCAGCAAACAGGAAGGGTGTTGAGATCATGCTTGGCCTTGCTGCCGGCTATCTGCCCCTTTTCGAATCTTATCTGGTAGAGGAGAAGCTACCTGCCGAGCTAATGTATTTGCCAATGGCGCTTTCGTCGCTGAATACCAGGGAGATATCTCAGTGGGGTGCCACCGGTTTATGGCAGATAATGTATACCAATGGGAGGTTATATCAATTGCAGATCGATTCTTATGTTGATGAAAGAAGGGATCCCTCAAAGGCTACCAGGGCGGCAGTACAACATCTTAAGGATCTTTATGGCATCTATTCCGACTGGGAACTCGCAATTGCTGCTTACACCAACAGTCCTTCCAATATCAACAAGGCGATAAGAAAGGCCGGGGGTTCCAGACAATATTCTGATTTATATAATTACCTTCCTGTTGAAACAAGGGACTACCTTCCGGCGATTGCCGCGTGTTATATCCTAATGCATCAGTATGAGAAAACAGGTCTCAAACCATATGAAATACAGAATCCGGGCTTCAACCTGAGGGTACAGGTAGAAAGGAGATTACATCTCGGACAGGTATCTGAGGTGTTGAACATTCCCATTGAGTTTTTGCAGGATATGAATCCTGAGTTTAAAAGCAGCGTAGTGCCGGCAGGCAACAACAAGACCTACTGGATAAAACTACCCTCTGACAAGAACACTCTTTTTAGTGAATACGCAGATTCCATATACAACTTCCGCGACACTTTTTATTTTCCCACCCGAAGAAATATTGTTGTTAGCGAAGTAAGTACACCTGCGGCAACCACACATGTTCCTTCTGATGGGGAGAGCAAACCTGTGGTTGTTCAGCCATCGCCTCCTTCAACATCAGCTGTTCATAACAGGACGAAGCTGACGTATACCGTAAAAGATGGCGACAATCTGGGTTACATTTCGGAATGGTACAATGTAGGTGTTTCTGACATCAGGGGATGGAATAATATGAGGGGAGATATTATAAGGGTTGGACAGGTTCTTGATATTTGGGTTCCTAATTCCAGGGTAAATCAATTCAAGGACATTGACAACCTCACTTTCGCCGAGAAGCAACGTGGAGCTACCAATCCGGCACAGACAACACCTGCACGTACCACCACTTCTGCTTCTCAACCCACAAGAACCTCCAAAGCTTCTGCAGGTGGTTTTACATGGTACACAGTAAAGAGGGGTGAAACGCTTACCGGTATTGCTGCAAAATATCCGGAAATCACTGCTGATGAAATCATGGAACTCAACAAGATCCGGGATCCACGGTCGTTGCAGGCAGGACAGAAATTAAAAATTCCTAAAAAGTAGCATTCGAGATGAAGCCTGTGAAGGTAACCTTTTTTGTTTTGGCAACTGTTTTTGTGCTTGGGTTGGTATCATTGGTATTTCCTACTGAGGGGATCAAAGTGGGCAATTTCACAATTCACTTTCCCACATTGAAAGAGATTTTCAGCCCAGATCCATTTGAGTATGCAGACATTTCGATGCTGCAGGCTGTTACAGATACCGTTGTTGTTCCTGAGCCGGAGCCACCTGCTGATGATACTGTCACAGGTGGATTTAATATTAAACTGATAGAGATATCTGATCTGAAGACACGGCACCTGGAGTTTCCTGACGGGATGCGCAATGTTTTGTATCCCTTCTTCAGGAAGCTTGATTCTCTGGCCCTCGTCAAGAAGCAGATAAGAATACTACATTACGGTGATTCACAGATTGAAGGAGATCGTATCACGCATATTTTACGTCGAAAGTTCCAGTCGCAGTTCGGGGGTTCCGGGCCCGGCCTGGTGCCTGTTGTAGACCTCTACAATTCAATGGCTGTTAACCGGTCCCTCTCCGGGCGATGGCAACGTTATGCCCTTTTCGGACCCCGCGAGAAGGTATCTCATTCAGGATTCGGCGCTATGGCAAGCTTTTCAAGGTTTCTCCCTTATGTGAATGATTCACTTACCAACGACTCTTTGTTGTACAATGCTTCGGTTACCTTCAAAGGTACAGGGTACCCATTCAGCACCTGCAGAGTCTTTGCAGGTAATGCCAGATCGCCTGTTTATGTTGAGATTGCAGGGTCATCAGGTGTACTCCGTTCCGATTCCATAGAGCAGAATATGCGTATCATATCTGCCAACACAGGTAGCAGTGAGGTCACCATTACTTTTTCCGGATTCGACAGCCCTGACATCTATGGAGTTGACCTTACATCCGGCCCCGGGGTGTTTGTTGACAATATAGCAATGCGAGGTAGTTCAGGTACCGTTTTTACAAGGATGAACAGCGGACAGTTGAAGCAGATGTACGATGCCCTCAACGTGGAATTGTTCATCCTGCAGTTTGGTGGTAATGTGATGCCATATATTAAGGATGAGAAGGAGTGTGCAAGCTATGGCAACTGGTTTTATAGTCAGCTCATGCTGTTGAAGAGGCTGAGGCCTTCTGCCTGTTTCATTGTGATCGGGCCTTCGGATATGTCAAAAAAGGAGAAGGAGCATTACATAACATTCCCTTTGCTGGAGAACGTAAGGGATGCTCTAAAAAAAGCCACTTTCAGAGCAGGGGCTGTCTATTGGGATATGTATGAAGCAATGGGAGGATATAATTCAATGCCTGCCTGGGTAGCAGCCAATCCACCACTGGCAGCCTCAGATTATACACATTTCTCACCCCGGGGGGCCAGACTTATTGGAGATATGTTCTACAATGCCATTATCTGGGAATATCAGTTGTACAGAAAAAATATCAAATAACCTGAGGGGTTGAAGGGAGTGAAGAGTTATCAAACAGTTTTAGTGACAATTTGCATAATGCTTTCGGCATATTCACTCAATGGTCAGCAGTTCATTGATGATCCCACCAGTGTTGAATATTTCAGTTTTGTGAACTACGACACCAACACTATATTACACCCAGGTGGAGGAGAGGTGCTGACTCATTTTTTCTCCCGGCTCGACACTCTCATCTTCAGGGGTGAGGGTCAGATAAACATCATACACATTGGAGGTTCCCATATTCAGACTGACGTCTACAGTCACCAGGTAAGGAAGAAGTTACAGAACCTTCAACCGGGGATGAATGGAGGCCGTGGGCTTGTGTTTCCGATATCGGTTACCGGATCAAACAATCCCCGTAACTATTCCGTTTCGTGGACAGGCAGATGGCAACATTGCCGGAACACACAGCGGAATCTTATCTGCAATTACGGGCTCACAGGCATGATGGCAGTAACAAACGACACCCTTGCCACCATAACTATCAGCAATAGGGATTCTGAACATAAATATAATACAACCCTTCTCAGAGTATTTCATTTTGATCCCGCACTGGCTTACAGTGTTGGCCTGGCTTCTGAAGATGCCTGGCTCGTTAATACAATCACTGAATATCCTGCTGGTTATACAGAAATAAAACTTAACGCTCCGGTAGATACATTTACCCTTGAGTTTTTCAGGAGTCCAGATCAATCTTCTTATATAGAATTTTATGGGGTACAACTCATTTCCGATGATCCTGGTATAGTCTACCATTCATTGGGGGTTAACGGTGCAAGCATACCTTCTTTTCTCAGGGCCAACCTGTTGCAGGAGCAACTAAGCCTGATAAATCCTGACCTTGTGATTCTTTCATTAGGCACCAACGACGGGTTTTCGAAAAATTTTGATCCCGTGGTTTATAAAAATAACTATATACAGCTTATTGAGAAGATAAAAGCAACAGCACCCAAAGCAGATATTATCATTACTGTACCCAATGATGTATATCTTGGACGTAAACGGCCGAACCAAAACACCAGGTATCAGGAGAGAGTTATTTACGAACTTGCTGAAACCTTTAACTGCAATATATGGAATTTCTTTCAGGTGATGGGGGGGATTAACTCAGTACCTGTATGGTATAGAAACGGTATGATACAAAAAGACAGGATCCATTTTACCCCGAAAGGATACCTGTTGAAAGGAGATCTGTTTTTCAACGCGATAATTAAAAGTTACGGTAATCATCTCGAAAAAATAACTGAACTATAATCCAAACGCAGAAAACAAATATTGCCATGATAAGGGACTATCTGATAGCGATATTCAACTATAACGAAAAGCATCCGCTTATTTTTACCCAATTTTATTTCTGGGCATTTTTACTTGTGGTTCTGATTATTTATTCTTTTATCGGAAATTCAAAAAACAGAACATTAAGAAGCGGTTATCTCTTCCTTATGAGCCTTTTCTTCTATTACAAATCATCGGGGTTTTTCTTTTTCATACTGATTTTTTCAACCCTGATTGATTTCTTTATCGGCATGGGGATATATAATAGTAAAAGGAAGCCTGTAAAACAGATCCTTGTTGCATTGAGCATAATTTCCAATCTGGGGTTACTGGGTTATTTCAAATACGCATATTTTTTTGTTGATTCATTCAACAACTTTTTCGGTTCTCAGTATCAGGTGGTGAATCATCTCGCAAGAATTGCGAATACAGCTACGGGCACACACTTCGATGTAGGTGCAATACTACTTCCTGTGGGGATCAGCTTCTTCACTTTTCAGACCATCAGCTATTCGATGGATGTTTACCGGGGGCTTTTAAAACCGGTAAGGAACGTTATTGATTTCGGATTTTATGTTTCGTTCTTTCCACAGCTTGTGGCAGGGCCTATTGTGAGGGCATCTGAGTTTATACCACAGATATACAAGGACTTCAGCCTTACGAGAGAGGAGTTTGGGTTTGCAGTATGGATGATACTAAAGGGATTGATAAAAAAGATATTTATTGGAGACTACATAGCGGTGAATTTTATCGATCGTGTCTTCGGCAATCATCTGAGTTATACCGGTTTCGAGAACCTGATGGGGCTTTATGGGTACTCTCTTCAGGTCTATTGTGATTTTTCGGGATACACCGATATTGCCATAGGGGTGGCTTTGCTGATGGGATTCAGGCTAAGGGAGAACTTCAACTCTCCATACAAGGCAAAGAACACCGGTGAATTCTGGAAAAGGTGGCATATATCTTTGTCATCATGGCTGAAGGATTATCTTTATATACCGATGGGGGGCAACCGTAAAGGGTCGCTGTTTACCTGGATCAGCCTGATATCCATATTGACATTTGTAATCTTTATTTCGGGGGAACTTGTGCTGATACCTTCAATGGCAGGGTCGTTTACGGTTATCTGGCTCCTCACCAGGCTGTTTCCACCTCTGCGGAAGCATATAACCACCAACATCAACATCCTTCTCACAATGCTTTTGGGGGGATTATGGCACGGGGCAAGCTGGATGTTTGTGATCTGGGGCGGCCTCAACGGTCTTGGGGTGATCTTTTATAAGTACTGGCGCAGAATCAGCCCCTGGGAGAAGGCAACACACCAATTAGCCACTTTCTGGAAGATATTTCTTACCTTCAACTTCATCAGTTTCACAAGAATATGGTTCAGAGGTGAGTCGATGGAGGGAACACTCGAGTTGCTGCACCAGATTGGTACCGATTTCCAGTTCAGCCTAATCCCCGATATCGTTATCGGTTATAAGTGGGTATTTTTGATGATGTTGTTCGGTTTTGTACTTCACTGGTGGCCTTCAAGGCTTAAGGAGAAGTATATGAACTGGTTTATCGGCACTCCTATCTGGGCAAAGGCTATAATAAGTGCCGGGGTAGTCTTCGTGATTTACCAGTCAATTTCTGCCGATATGCAGCCTTTTATCTATTTTCAGTTCTGATAATAGAACCTTAATTGAAGTGATATTTTTTCCTACCTCTTCAACCAGTTAAGGTCAACCTCATATCTCCAGACTTTAAACCGCCTGGTGCTGTCTGTAAGCTCCACAAGATCAATACCTCTGTTGATAAGACTCCTGTCGCTGTCGTCCTGATCGCTCTCGGTGATGATCATATCGGCATCAATAGCTCTGTGGTCATTCACAAAGCCGTACCATACAGGAAATACCCTTGCCTGTGTACCCCAGGTTACCGATGGTGCCCATGCACCCGTTATAGTCTTCCCATGCCAGTTGTACCGCTTCAGATAGTTGTTCACCGTTTGCAGATCCCGGGTTCTTCTCATATATGCTTCGTGGGTATACCTTAGCTGCCATCCGGCAATAAGAGCAATCAGGATTACTGTAACCAGACGAATCACATTCCCCTTCCTGAAGGTAACGGCAAGAACCACTGCCATCATAACCGCAATTGATGTATAGGCAGGTACCAGGTAGCGATGAGGCATGTATGTCATGGCTGCCTTGTGTATTTCAAGAATGAACCAGATCAGCGAAGAAACAAAAAGGATGCGCTCTGCAGGGCGCCATGCACCCGGCCTTATCAGCAGCCAGGAAATACCGGCCACAAGTGCGGTACCGGCAGTAACAATAAGTGGTTTAAGGTATGGAACAAAAATAAGTTCGGTAAAATTAAACCCTGCCTGACCAAAAATATTTTTAAGATTATCAGGAAATCGTGAATCAACTTCACGCGACATCACAAAGTGGTAAAACTCTCTGTTTGGCAGATACCATGCAATAACATAAACAAGTGCAAACAGAACAGTAAAAGCGGTTGACACCAGAAAGATATCTCTCAGCTCTCCTTTATTATGATGCCTGGTGAATAAGGTATAAAGCCAGTTGAACAGAGTATATGCCGGGAGCATCACGGCTATATAAAGGAACTGTATCTTGAAGCTGTAAGCTGCAAAGAGGAGTGCAGCGGCTCCTGCTATACTGCTGTATCTTCTGCGCTTTGTAAGCTCAGGTTCAGAAACTCTTACAATACATACCAACGCCATCATGATCATGGCTGTTGACATAGCCTCGGCCATAGCATAATGGCTGAAATGGAAAAGATGAAACTGGGTAAACCCTGCTGTAAGCAGTATTATTCCCACTGAAACTGTATCCCTGCGCCTCAGGAGAAAGAAGAAAGCAAGAGACACCACAAAGAGTGTGAGTATACGTGCCACTATGATTGATTGTCCGAATACAAAAAAGACCGGTATCTGAACAATTGTCTGCAACGGGTTCCTGGTGAGCAGGCTGTTTTCATAGGGGTCGATATATCCGGTGTTGATAAAATTTCTTGCAGTACCTGCGTAGAGCCCTTCATCAGTCCATGCACCCCGGGTATGTATATCTACAAGAGTGTCCGGGTCTGATGACAAAAACGGGATATGCATTGCTATCCATAAGATCAGCAATAGCCAGTAACTGTTTCGTATTATTCTGTTAATCATAAAACCCTGACTGTTAATCTTTAGCGAAATTATCTGCTTGCCGGTTTCAGATGATAATACAACAGGAACACCATTGAATATCAGTGGCAAATATATGAAATCGACGCACAGAATTGTCAAAGTTGTTCAGTATATGATTTTCAAACAACTTCTGAAAATACTTTATCTTTACCCCTCAAAATATATGGTGAAAATGAAAACGGTAAAGGGAGCAGCAATCAAAATTATTATTCTGTTAATTACAGTCTTTATAGCATATTCATGCAATACGATAAGGTATTACCGTGATTGTGCGGAGACACTGGATTCGACAAAGAGAGTCAATGCTTTTCTGCAGGCGGAGCAGGAGCAGATACACGTACAGCTCCGCAGATGTGAGGATCAGTTGCAGATGAGTGTAAAAGATGGAGAGTTATTGCGGAGCGACACCACAAGGCTCGGCACTCTGTTGATTCAGGAGAGAACAAGGAATGATCAGTTGAGCCAGACCAATGAACTGTTGATGAAGAAAAACAATGAATTACTTGTTGACAACCGTTTACAGACTCAGCGTATCTCAACCGAGCTGCTACAGACTCAGGAGCAGCTGATACGCAAGGAGGATACCCTAAAGAAGCTTGAGGGGGATCTCAACCTTATGCAGCAGCGACTTACCGAGAAAGAGGTTAACCTGAACAGTCTGGAGCAGGATCTCAACAGCTCCAGGGCGAAGATGGATGCATCGCTTTCCAATCTGGAAACCTCGCAGCTGGCATTGGAGAAGGCTGAGCGGGAACTTGCCGGGAAACAGAGCCGGCTGTTGGAACTGGAAAGGGTTCTTGCCCAGAAAGACAGCACTGTTGCAGCACTTCGCAAAACGGTCTCGGATGCGTTGCTGGGTTTTGCCGGCAAAGGGCTCAAGGTTGAAGAACGGAATGGAAAAGTCTATGTGTCGATGGAGAACAAACTTCTGTTTGCAGTAGGCAGCACTGCAGTCGGAGCAGATGGGCAGAAGGCACTCGAAGAGATAGCAAAGGTGCTGGAGGCAAACCCAGGCATAAATGTGTTGGTTGAGGGGCATACCGACGATCAGCCGCTTCGGGGAACAGGACAGATGAAGGACAACTGGGACCTGAGCGTTCTGAGGGCAACGGAGATCGTGAGAATAATTCTATCCAAAGGCAAAATAGACCCTTCCAGGATCACAGCTGCAGGCAAAAGTGAATATCTGCCTGTAGATCCTTCGAATACCCCTGAAGCCAGAGCCAAAAACCGGCGCACCGAGATAATACTTACCCCGAAACTTGATGAGCTTTTCAAAGTGATAGAATCAAACTGATAAAGCAATGAACATCAAGAAAATAAAAGACTATATCGAAAAAATAAAACTTCCGGTTAGAATAAAATTGCCGGGCAGAATAAAACCATTGTATCTATATCTTATCGCCGCCGGTGTTTTGGTTACGGTTACTGCTATCATCATAATCGTTGCAGGCAATAAAAACCATGTGGAGTTTTTCCCATATACATCAAACCAGGGAGGTTTCACCGTAGACGCACCAGGGGGAGAAATGCAAACAACAACCGGACAGATGATTTTTTTTGACAAGAATGTTCTGCAGTTCACTCATGAAGCTTCACTGCCCGGAGCTGAATTCCGGGTTATACATTTCGACCTTCCTGCCGGGATGATAAATCCACAGAAGCGTTCAAAAATCCTGAATAATCTTGCTACTAACTTTATTCAGCCTGTAAATGGGGTGATAACCAATTCTCTGGAATACTCACTCCTGAATTACGATGGGATCAGGATCTCCGCCAAAGGGGAGGTTAATGACACGGCCATGGTGTCGGAAGCCATAATACTGCTGGTATCCAACAGGATTTATTTGGCAGGAGTTCACGGCAAAGAGAAGTCGGTACGAAAAATAGATGTCGACAGATTTATCGGGTCTTTCAGATTCAACTTTTAGCTGAATTAAATGTTTTACTATGAATATTCAGTCATTAAGATTGTTTAACTCTAAAAAAATATCAAATGGGAAAGCCTGAAAACATCATCAAATCACCTGCGGCATGCAAGTTAGCTGCCGGAGATCATTACTGGTGTGCCTGCGGTTACAGCAGCAACCAGCCATTCTGCGACGGCAGTCACAAGTCCTCCGCGCCGGAAAAGTCACCCATAAAGTTCACATTGCAGGATGAGAAAGAGGTATGGCTCTGTCAGTGTAAAGCCACCTCCACTCCACCATACTGCGACGGAACACATAAGACGCTCTAGGTAAAGAGTTTCTGAACAATCTCTTCGATTCGGGCTGCAGCAATAACCCTGATGGCGGGGTTCTTTTTTAGTCCTCCGGTATTGTATTTACTGATGAATATCTGCTTAAAGCCAAGCCGGGCTGCTTCATTTATCCTCTCTTCCACCCTTGTTACAGGTCGTATTTCTCCTGTAAGCCCTACCTCTGCCGCGAAACAGGTGTCACGTGGCACAGGGATATCTTCATTTGACGACAGTATGGCACTGACAACAGCCAGGTCTGTTGCAGGGTCTTCGATGCGTATTCCCCCGGTGATATTCAGGAACACATCCCTGGTTCCCAACCTGAAGCCACACCGTTTTTCGAGGACTGCAAGCAACATGTTAAGCCTCCGGAGGTCGAATCCTGTTCCGGAACGTTGAGGTGTGCCGTAAACAGCAGAACTGACAAGTGACTGCACCTCTATCAGCAGAGGTCTTACCCCTTCTATGATAACTGCCACTGCGTTGCCGCTGTAATGCTCTTCGTGCTGTGAAAGAAGCATCTCGGATGGATTGCTTATCTCTTCAAGGCCGGATGATCCCATGGCATAAATACCCAGCTCACCCGTTGAGCCAAACCTGTTTTTCAAAGCACGCAACAGCCTGAACCCGTAGTTCCGGTCCCCTTCGAAAAGAAGAACAACATCCACCATGTGTTCAAGCACCTTTGGCCCGGCAATGTTGCCATCCTTGGTGATGTGGCCGATAAGCATCAGCGGAATATCATTTGTCTTGGCAAACCTCTGAAGCTCGGCAGCACATTGTCTTATCTGTCCGACACTTCCCGCAGCCGATTCAATCATATCAGACTGCAGGGTTTGAACCGAGTCTATAATAATCAGGCCGGGCGAGGTCTTTGAGGCATAATGAAGGATGTTTGATGTGAGAGTTTCGGTGAGGATAAGACATTCGCCGTTAATTATGCCCGTTCTTTCGGCTCTCATCCTGATCTGCTGCTCACTCTCTTCACCCGACACGTAAAGCGTTTTTAGCGCCGGGGTATGTAAAGCAAGCTGCAGAAGCAATGTTGATTTGCCGATACCGGGTTCACCTCCAAGGAGTATTACGGAACCCGGCACAACGCCACCACCAAGAACACGGTTGAATTCACCGTCGCTTAGGAAACGCCTGGGCTCACTTCCGGCAGGGATATCAGAAACCAGTTTGGGAGTAGCCTTTGAGCCCTTGTCAGAGAATTTGATCGGTTCGCCGCCCCCTTTCTGCAAAACCAGCTCTTCAACGTAAGTGTTCCATGAACCGCAGGAAGGGCATTTCCCAATCCACTTCGGGCTCTGTACACCACACTCCTGGCAGAACCAGGCGGTCTTCTGCTTCACCATCACCTGCCTCCTCCTCTTATTGCCGATACTATTCCTGAAGTGGAATACCCTTCGAGAAATTCTATTGTCGCTACCTTTCCACCTGACTCTGTGACGATATCATAACCAACAATGTCATCGGCTCTATAGTCACTTCCCTTCACAAGAACATCAGGCAGAATGCGGCGGATGAGATTGTAAGGAGTATCTTCGCCAAATAATACAACTGCATCGACAAAAAACATGGATGCAAGTATCAATGCCCTAGATAGTTCGTCCTGGTAAGGCCTTTCATGACCCTTAAGCCGCTTCACCGAGCTATCGGAGTTAAGTCCGATAATCAGCCTGCTCCCCAGGCCGGAAGCTTTGGAGAGATAATCGATATGTCCGCGGTGAACAATATCGAAGCAGCCGTTGGTGAAAACGATAACATCACCATTATCTTTCCACCTTTTAACAACCTCCGCTATCTCCTCTGCCTTGTATATCTTCTGATGAAGCCTATTTTCTGATTTCATTATTGCGGGGTGTTTATTCCTCCAGGATCACGATTTTGTTGATGACATCGTGTTGCTGGATAAGATCGATGACATTAAGACCCTCCACCACCTTGCCAAAAACGGTATGCACTCCGTCGAGATGTTTGGTGTTGGCTCTGTTGTGACAAATAAAGAATTGAGATCCACCTGTATCTTTGCCGGCATGTGCCATTGAGAGAACTCCCCTGTCGTGATACTGATTGCCGCCACTTGTTTCACATTTGATGGTGTAACCCGGCCCCCCTGTGCCATCTCCATTCGGACATCCTCCCTGAATCACAAAGTTTGGAACAACCCGATGAAAAGTAAGACCGTCATAAAATTTGGCCCTGGAGAGCTTAATAAAATTATCGACAGTGTTCGGGGCATCTTTGGCAAAGAATTCAACCTTCATCATCCCTCTTACAGTATGGATCTCCGCTTTGTAAACAATCTCCTTCTTGTTATCATCCTTGTCCTCTTCCTTGTTGCATGATCCAAGAATGATCACCAATGCCGATAAAATCAGAACCAATATGTTTTTCATCTTAATTGAATTGTTCGATTATTAATAGTTTAATTTGTGTTTACATTCTCAGTATAACAGGGTTTCTGCGATCAAAGGTAATGATTTCGGAAACAGAGATTACAAAATTGTCTTTTATTACAGATGGAATATGAGAAATTGCAGATATATCTCTCATTTTGTTGAGGCATTGCGTTGAGATCTTGTGTAATCGGGGCTGTTGTATGTCCCGAAAAATTGAAAACCTTCGATTTTCTGACTTTTCAAGGATCCTTCCCGAGCCTTCGGCTCGAGGACAGGCGAAAAACCAAGAAATCAGAGTGTCTTGTACTGAAATAGGTTTACACTTAAGAGTGTAAAAATGGAAAAAAAAGAGTAAATTTATTTCAGGACAAGTCGTATTGTATTTCACCATCAAACATTATTGTATTTTTGCAACAAACAGATTTGTTTTCTCGTATCAAACAAATATAATGAAAACGATATGGTTCTGGAAGACGTTATAAGAGATGTTGCTACGCAGCAACAAGCACAAATTCATCAACGAGACTCCGGATTGATAAGGGATATACAATTCGATTTCAAGAGCCTGAAAAGTCATGCGTTGATAATTACCGGGATCCGGCGATGTGGTAAAAGCACCCTTTTGTTGCAGTTGTTGGGCAGAGAAGAGATCCACAACCCTTTCTATCTGAACTTTGAAACACCTCAGTTTTACAACTTTTCCATTAATGACTTTGTGCGGCTGGATCAGGTGATAAGGAAATCGGGGGCTCAAACACTATTGCTGGATGAGATTCAGTTCGTCGAAGGATGGGAATGGTATGTGCGTCAGAAGCTGGATGAAGGGTATGGGGTTATTGTTACAGGATCCAATGCATCTATGATGGAGACAGAATTAGGCACCAAGCTCACCGGCCGGCATCTGACAAGGGAGCTGTTCCCATTCAGCTATCCGGAGTTTCTGCGGTACAGGAAACTGAACCCTTCGACCGATTCTACGGAAATGTACCTTCGGGAGGGTGGTTTTCCCGGATTTTTAAAAGATGGTATAGATGAACACCTAACCACTTTGTTTGACAATATCCTTAGCCGGGATATTGTTGCAAGGCATGGTATCAAAGATGTGAGGTCTTTGCAGCGTCTGGCCATGTTTCTGTTCAGCAATACCGGGAATCGCATTACAGCCACAAAGCTTAAGCAACCTTTGGGTATTGGAGCTACCAGCACTGTTCTAAACTGGTTTTCTCATCTGGAAATGTCTTACATGGTATTCTTTCTGCCCTGTTTCAGCCATTCATACAAGGCACAGTTAATCAATCCGCGTAAAGTATATACCATTGATACAGGAATGCTGGGCAGAGTTACGAGCAAGCCGGACAGAGATCCGGGGCACAGGTTGGAGAACATTATCTATCTTCACCTAAGACGCAGATACCGTGAACTTTTTTACCATGACCAAAACGGGGAATGCGATTTTCTGGTTATGAATAAAAATAACCCGTTGGCAGCTATTCAGGTGACCTATGAATTGAATCCCGACAACCAGGATCGGGAGATCAACGGATTGCTGAAGGCCATGGAGTTCTTTGATCTTAAACATGGTCTCATAATCACAATAAGTCAAAAGGATATGTATCGGGATGGCAGCAGGGAAATTGAGGTGATGCCTGTACATGAATACCTTACTTCCGGTGAAACACACCATGGCCAAAGCTGAACAAAGATTAGCTCTGTATGAAGGCCAATGCCTGAGTTCAATCTTCTTTTGTAGCGGCTGCTTTACGTCTGATGGTTGATAGCCAGAGCAGGGAACCTATGCCGGTGATTATAATCACAGCCGTTTGCGAAGTCCATAGTATCCATCCCATGGCGAAGCCTGTGGTGGGTTCTGTTCCGTAAATTTCGAGTGTTTCTCTTACAATGACCGGGAAAAGACCTATACCTCCCGGTGTTATCATCACTCCGACAGAACCCAGCACAAGCACTGCAAGGCCGGCATCGGCGCCGAGATGGGCTGTGGATTCCAGCGCTCTGAGACAGAGGAGCGCCATCAGGTAGTAGCAAACCCAGATCATGATGCTGTAAAACACAAACAACCAGGGGTGCCTGATACGGGCAATTGAGATAACACCGTCGCGAAAACCCAGGAGGATGCTCTTAGCTTTGCTTAAAAAGCGGTTTTCAGGTTTGCTCCGGATGATGACAAACAGAATTATGAGGGCAAGAGAAATCATCAGCAAAATCAATGCAATCACAATCCAGCCCCGGTTTACCGATTCAAACTTCTCTTCAAATCCAGCAAATACTTTTATTTCGATGTATGATATAAGTAATGAATACTGCAAAGCCATCATAATAAAAAAGAGGGCTGCAAAAAGAATCAGGTCGATTCCCCTTTCGGTGATAACTGTTCCCAGGGATCTGTTGACGGGAATTTTGTCAGTTGTATGAAGTACTCCGCAGCGGGTAACTTCACCGAGTCTTGGGAAGGCAAGATTTGCGAAATATCCGGTCATCACTGCGAGAAAGGTATTCCGGAGAGAAGGTTTTACAGCAACAGGTTCTATCAGCATCTGCCAGCGGAGTGCTCTGAAGAGATGACTGAATACTCCGATTACCAGCACAACAACTATCCAGAAAGGCTTAACTCTGCTGAATGAATCTGCAAGCTCAGCCCTGTCGGACGGTGCAAGGTTTCTGAGTGACAACCATGTTATGAGGATGCCTAAGCCAAGGAAAAGGATGAATTTAAGTAAACCTGTTAACTGTACTTTTAAAGGCATCAGATTTTATTGTCGTCGTCGGGGAAAAGGATGGTTGGTCTGAAAATTCTGGCCTCTTCGAAATCCATCGAGCCGTATGAAACAATAATCACCTTATCTCCGACAACTACCTTTCGGGCAGCAGCTCCGTTGATCCCAATAAGGCCGGTGCCACGGTCACCTTTGATCACGTAAGTCACAAACCTTTCGCCGTTATTGATATTGTAAATATGAACCTTTTCGTTTTCGATAATATTTGCAGCATCCATAAGATCTTCATCGATGGTTATAGAACCTATATAATGAAGATTTGAGGATTTTACTGTTGCTCTGTGTATCTTTGATTTCAGGACTTCTATATGCATGATTTTCAATTCCGTTCAAAAAAAAGATCTTGTCAAACAAATATAACAGTTTAAACTCCTGAGTGTTTATTTTGGGCACAAAATTACGAAATAATTTATGATGGCAGGAAAAAGGTTAATCAAGGATGATGTTGTCTATTAGTCTGATGCTTCCGAGGAAGATTGCCACGCACAGGACAGCAGATTTATCCGGCACCCGTTCCTCAACAGGGACAAGGGTTTCAGCATCAGAGATGGTTGCATATTCAACAATTGAATCGGGGATGCTGCCAAGTTTCTCTTTTACCATGTTTTCCAGTGTTTTAACCGGATAATTATTGAAATTCTCTGCAGCAAACTTCAGTGCTTCGTATATTATATGTGCGTTTGCTCTGTTTTCAGGGGTAAGCCTGATGTTGCGGGAGCTCATGGCAAGGCCATCAGGTTCCCTTACAATCTGACAACCGATGATATTAACCTTATGGCCGGTCTGCCTGACCATTTCGCGAATAACCAGAAGCTGCTGATAATCTTTTAAACCGAAGTAGGCTTTGTCAGGCATAATCAGCGAGAACAGTCTGTCTACAACGATAGCAACCCCGTTGAAATGGCCCGGTCTGAAACTCCCCTCCATAATACTATCGAGGTGACCGAAACTGAATTTTTTCCGCACAGTTTCTGGATACATCTCATCATTTTGAGGCATGAAGACCATGTTACACCCGGCAGCTGCAAGTATTTCAATGTCTTTCTCTGGTGTTCGCGGATAGTTAAGCAGATCTTCGGGGTTGTTGAACTGGATAGGATTCACAAACACCGAACATACGGTCAGGTCATTTTCTTCAACGCTTCTTTTCACAAGAGACACATGGCCATCGTGAAGTGCCCCCATTGTAGGAACGAATCCTGTTGTCCTACCCTCTGCTTTCCGTGAAGCTATCCACGGTTCCAGCTCTTTAATCAGCCTGAATATTTCCATCAGATTAATATTTTCTGCAATAATAGTCTTAAAAATTCGTACTTACTGTCAGTTTTCGGGGTGCAAAGCTAATACACCTTTTATTAATTGTAATTTTTTCTTACCTTTGCACACGTTTAAACGATTGATCATGACTGTTAAAGAAAAAGTAAGGGTGCTTTTTGTTACTCAGGAGATCACGCCGTATCTGAAAGAGAGCCACATAGGGCTCATCGGGCGTTATCTTCCGCAGGGCATCCAGGAAAAAGGGCGGGAGATACGCACCTTTATGCCCCGTTACGGGGTTATTAATGAACGGCGGAACCAGTTGCATGAGGTAATAAGGCTTTCTGGCATGAACCTCGTGATTAACGATGCCGATCACCCTCTGATAATCAAGGTTGCCTCAATACAAGCGGCAAGGATGCAGATCTATTTCATCGATAATGAGGATTACTTTCACAGGAAGAGTGTTCTCAGGGACAAGAATGACCATTTTTTCGAAGATAACGATGAGAGGGCAGTGTTTTATGGCAGGGGTGTTATTGAAACGGTAAAGAAACTAGGCTGGGCTCCTTCCGTGATCCATTGTCATGGCTGGATATCTTCACTGGTGCCGTTTTATGTCAAGACCGCCTACCGCGAGAACCCTATCTTCTCTGATGCCAAGATTATCTTTTCTATTTATGATGATCATTTTTCTGAAAAACTCAGCAACGATTTCCACGAAAAGATCTGTATGGAGGGAGTCTCTGAAGAGCATTTGAAACTCTTTTCTTCGTTTGATTACCGTGGGTTGATGAAAGGGATAATTGACCTCAGTGATGCTTTGATACTTGGAAGCCCTGAGATTGACCCCGTTGTGATGGACTACCTCATTGGTACCGGCAAGCCTTACCTGGGCTATCAATCGACCGAAAATTATATTGATGCATACGATGAGTTTTACGAGGAGGTGCTTAACAACGTGCCTGTTACCCATTAATAAAACACATACATTGAAAACACTATTGGTGCCCGTATTAAGGTGGATTTTACCGGGGCTTTTTCTTGCCCTTGTTTTTCATTCGTGTAAAAAAGATGATAATTTTGGCCTCGACATCATCAATCTACCAGGCGACCGCTTCGGCATAAACTATACTGATACTTTCTCCGTTGCTGCATGGAGTAAAATTGAAGATTCACTTCAGACGAGTGGTGTGACCATGAACCTGCTGGGAAGCTATTTCGATCCGGTATTCGGGAAAGTCACTGCCGGAATCTTCACCGAGATGCTGCTATCAACCAACAATGTAAGTTTCGGCAATAATCCCGTTGGTGATTCCCTCATCCTCACACTTCGTTTCAATGGCTATTATGGTGACTCATCATTCAGTCACCGTGTAAGGGTTTACGAAATCGATCAGAATGCATCATTCAGCAAAGACTCGGTCTACTACTCCAACCAAACACTTCCTTACAATCAAAACCAGCCGCTTTACGATGGGGTTTTGGCATTCAATCCGGTTGACAGCACCTGGTTTGATGGAAAAAAAGTACCTGCACTGCTTCAGATTCCAATGAACAATGTGTTGATCGACAAGCTTATAGGAGCTTCAGGAGGTTCTGATCTTTTAAACAATGATGCTTTCAGGAAATTTTTCAGGGGTCTTTACATCACTGTTGACCAGATTAATAATTACAATCAGGGTGTAATGGGTTATTTCAATATGAATGCAGACCTTTCTGCCCTGACTTTATATTACCACAACGACAAAGATACAGTAAAATACCCGTTTCTGATCAACACCGATTGTGCGAAGTTCACCCATTTCGATCACGATGGCTACCAGGATGCGGCAGCAGATCTGCGCAATCAGGACACCACCGGGGAAAACAGCCGTGTTTTTCTTCAACCGATGGCTGGGCAGAAAATCGTTGTTAAGACACCCTACATCATGGATCTGGTAAAGAACAAGCCTGCAGCAATAGCGCGGGCAGAACTTGTTCTTAAAACCGACCAGTCGGATCCTTCAGCTTCAACGTATACTCCACCTCCCAGGGTAACCATTGCCCGGATAAATGACGAGGGGAAGAATGCTTTTATTTCAGACGTCATCGAAGGGGAGACCTTTATGGGAGGCACATATGACCCTGTAAAGAAAGAGTACCGGTTCAGAATAACCCGCTATATACAGGACATACTAAAAGGCAAATACAATAACAACGGGTTGGTGGTGATGGTATCAGGAGGTTCTGTAATGGCAAACCGGGTTGTGATTTTGGGCAACAAGGTGAATGACAGGAACCTGAAGCTGGAAATAGTGTTTGCAAACCCTTAACATCTTTCTGATATGTGTGGAATTGTTGCCTACATAGGACCGAAACAGGCTTATCCTATCCTTATCAATGGTCTGTACCGGCTTGAATACCGTGGTTACGACAGCGCCGGAATTGCGATACACAATGATGGGATTAACCTTTATAAATGCAAAGGCAAGGTTTCTGACCTTGAGCAATTCGTGGCCGGCAAAGACCTGTCGGGCAACATAGGGATAGCTCATACACGTTGGGCAACCCACGGAGAACCATCCGACATAAATGCACACCCTCACCTCTCCTATGGAAAAGCAATAACGATAATCCACAACGGGATAATCGAGAATTATGCTGCTTTGAAGGAGGAGTTGACGAACAGGGGTTATAAGTTCGAAAGTCAGACCGACACTGAGGTATTGGGTAACCTTATCGAGGATATACGCAACAATGATAATGTTGACCTTCCCGAAGCTGTCCGGATGGCGTTACATCAGGTGGTAGGTGCCTATGCAATTGTTATACTGTCGCAGGAGGATCCTGACCTCCTCATTGCGGCAAAAAAGGGGAGTCCTATGGTGATAGGTGTTGGCAATGATGAATTCTTTATTGCCTCGGATGCAACACCGATCGTTGAACACACCACTCATGTTGTTTACATGGATGATGAAGAGGTGGCCGTACTAAGGAGAAATCATGAGATGGAGATTTTCACCATAAAGAAGGAGTCGAAGACGCCATATATTCAGGAGCTGGAGATGAACCTGAGTGCATTGGCGAAAGAGGGTTTTGATCATTTCATGCTGAAGGAGATCTACGAACAGCCCAGGTCGGTAAAGGACAGTATGCGCGGGAGGCTAAATGCCAGGGCAGGAATCGTAGTGCTTGGAGGGGTTATTGATTTCGAACAGAAGCTTACCAATGCAAAACGGATCATAATGGTTGCCTGTGGCACCTCGTGGCATGCATGCCTTGTGGGGGAGTATCTATTTGAAGATCTTACAAGGATACCTGTTGAGGTGGAGTATGCATCTGAATTCAGGTACCGTAATCCGGTGATCTATGAGGATGATGTTGTTATAGCCATTTCGCAATCCGGGGAGACCGCCGATACTCTTGCAGCAATTGAGCTTGCCAAATCGAGGGGAGCTACAATTCTGGGTATCTGCAACGTGGTTGGATCCACTATTGCAAGGGCGACACATGGTGGTTCTTTTACCCATGCAGGGCCGGAAATAGGAGTTGCGAGTACCAAGGCGTTCACTGCTCAGGTGACAATATTGGCATTGATGTCGTTGATGATAGCATCAAAGAAAGGAACTCTCAGCAAGTCGAGATACCAGCAGATACTGAACGAACTTGAGTCACTACCCGATAAGATTGAGGAGGCACTCTCAAAAAATGAAGAGGTGATTAAGATTGCAGAGAAGTTCAGGGATTCCCGCAACTTCCTTTACCTCGGCCGTGGATACAACTTCCCGGTAGCCCTTGAAGGTGCTTTAAAACTGAAAGAGATAAGTTACATACATGCAGAGGGTTATCCTGCGGCCGAGATGAAACATGGCCCTATTGCCCTCATCGACGAACACATGCCCGTTGTTGTTATCGCTACCAACAAAGGCTCTTATGAGAAGGTAATTTCCAACATTCAGGAGGTGAAGGCGCGAAACGGGGTGATAATTGCCATAGTAACCAAAGGTGACAAGGCAGTTAAGGAAATGGCAGATTACGTGATCGAGGTACCTGAAACCGAAGAGATGCTGGTGCCGATACTGGCAGTAGTACCGCTTCAACTACTGTCGTACCATATAGCTGTAATGAGGGGCTGCAACGTTGATCAGCCCAGGAACCTGGCGAAGTCTGTTACAGTGGAGTAGTTTTGAGTTTTCTCATCAAACCATCCTCAACACCGGCCTTCCCCTTTTCAGCCGTACAACCCGGCAGTTGACCATTGCAGGAAATGTACCACCCGATTCAGGCAATTCTCCGGGAAACACCTTAATTTCATTGCCATAATAGTCATTAACCCACATTATTTTATGCTCATTTCCGGTGTCAGAATCTCTATCATCGACCCTGATAATTCTGAATTGATACACCCTGCCCGGATCATATAGCGGGTGGTCAGGTTCTATAAGAGGTACCCCTTCGGGCTGCCATTTTACCAGAACAGCATTGAATGTGTTTCCGGGAGAGGAATCCAGAAAAGGGTAGTCGGCAGGATTCAGAATTGTTTTAATACCACCCGGCCCTTCAACGAACATATCAACAGACCCTTCTGTTTCAGATACCTTAAGGATCCTGAAGCAATACTTCTCCCCTTCTGTAAGGTGTTCAGTGCCGGTATCCCAGGTTTCTTCCAGAATAAGCCTCCCCTTCTTTATCATAACAATCCTTACAGTGACAATGTCACCTTTCATGAAGTTCCTGTCAGAAAAAGAGATACAGCTATGCAGCACCTCTTTCCGGCCGTGGAGGTATATCACTCTTAGCTTGTTACCCGCTTCATCGGTTATGTTTTCTTCATGACTATATAAAAACTGGCAGATATCACCATCGGTGTAGAAGGGGTGGGTTGGTTCAAGATAAATCCTGCCGCTGCAGTTGATCTTATCAACTCTGCAGGTCAGCATTCTACCCTCTTTGATTCCATAATCACTGTAAAATTCAACCGGTAGCAGATACCTGTCATCACCCGTAAGGGTAAGAACCCAGTTCTGTTTACCGTCGGGTAGTGTCAACAGCTTGACAACCCTGAAATCATAATATGCTTTTTCTTCGAGCATGAAAGAACTTTATCTGGCCGACAAAATTACATAATTGAGTCCATTCCTAAAGTGAGCATTATTTACAGCAGGGTACCTTAGTTAAAAAACTTTTTGAGGGTTTCCTCAATTTCTAATCATTCATGAAATAATCGGCTTAATTTCGCTGCTCTGAATAAAACGCAGAAACATCCATGACAATAAAAACAGTTGCCATCATTTGCATAGCATTAACATCATTTTCTCTCCAATCGCAGAACAACTACTTAACTGTTTTTGAAAGCAGCGGCGGGTTGGAAACTCCCCGCTACGATGAAACATATCGCTATTGCAGGATGCTTTCCGACTCCTCTGCCATGGTGTCAATGATTGAATATGGGAAAAGCCCACAGGGGAGGATTCTTTTCGCCATGATTCTTGACAGGGAAGGATTGAGTGATCCGGTGATGATAAGGTCACGGGGCCGCATCATCATGATGGTGGAAGCCTGTATTCACCCTGGGGAGCCGGAAGGCAAAGATGCCGGGTTGCTCTTGTTGCGTGATATTACAATAAATAAAGAGAACATCTCTTTAACCGACAACGTGTCAATACTATTTATACCCATAGCCAACCCTGACGGCCACGAGCGTTTTGGCTCATACAACCGTGTAAATCAGAATGGCCCTAAAGAGATGGGGTGGCGTACAACTGCTGTAAACCTGAACCTTAATCGTGATTTTCTCAAGGCTGATGCACCCGAGATGCAAGCCTGGTTAAAATTATTCAATACATGGCTACCTGATTTCTTCATGGACATCCATACTACAAACGGTGCTGATTATCAGTATGTGATCACATATGGCGCAGAAGATTTCGGCAACATGGATGGAGGGTTGACACTGTGGATTGATAAAACTTATATACCTACTGTTTCCGGAGCCATGGAGGCTGATGGTCTTCCAATATTCCCTTATGTGACTTTTATCCGGTGGCATGATCCGTCAAGCGGTCTAAGGTCCAGAGCTTCCGGCCCCCGCTTTTCGCAGGGATATGTTGCTGCCCGCAATCGTCCAGGGATACTTGTGGAAACCCATATGCTGAAACCTTATCCACAAAGGGTGAAAGCAACCCTGACGCTTATGATCCACACACTTAAAATACTTAATGACCAACATAAGACTCTGACAACTTTGAACAAAAACGCGGATTTGCATTGTATTTCAGGAGCACTTTTGCGGAACCCCTTTTCATTGAGTTACAAACTTACAGAAAAGTCTGTGCCTGTTGAGTTCAAAGGGGTAAAATACCATTCAGTAACCAGTGATATTACAGGTAATGAATGGTTTATATATTCTGACACTCCATACACTTTTACCCTGGACTGGTACAGGGAAAACGTGCCCGAGAGACTGGTAATCCTTCCGGAAGCATACATAATTCCTGCTGAGTGGTCTGAGGTTATCCACCGGCTTGCCTTGCATGGTATCGAAATGGAACAATTAAGAAGGGACTCAACATTGGAGGTGTCTCTTTACCGTTTCAGCGAGGTAAGGTTTGGTTCATTGCCAAATGAAGGCAGGATGAGGGTAGAAAACTTCAAGGTGGAAGAGTTTAGAAAGACTGTCACATATCCACCCGGTTCTGTGGTTATAAATATTAAACAACAGGGTGCAAGGATAATTGCCCATGCGCTCGAACCGGGAAGTCCCGATTCTTTCCTACAGTGGGGCTATTTCAATGCCATTTTTGAGCAGAAGGAGTATGGAGAGAGTTACGTGATGGAGAAGATGTTCCGGGAGATGATTTCTCAAAATCCTGCATTGTCAGATGAATTCAAGGTTTTTTCAGAAACTTTGCTGGATGGTCCCTCAAAGATGTGGGCACAGTACAACTGGATCTTCAGCCGCACCCCTTATTACGATACCACGAAGGATGTTTATCCGGTAGGCAGGATCATAAAATAGAGTTATAGATGAAAATTATTTACGTTTGTGTCGTTAAACCCATTAACTGAAAGCTATGGCCAGAAAACGCACCATACCCCATACTTATGTTATTGTATTCTTTATTGTTGTAATATCTGCAGTACTTACCTGGGTCATCCCGGCCGGGCATTTTGAGCGCACACAGAAAGAGTCCGACGGGAAGTCGCGTGAGGTGATAGTGCCTGAATCTTTTACTTTTCATTCTGAGAGCAGCCCTCAGACCTGGCAGGTTTTCAGCGCAATCTTCGAAGGGTTTGTCGACAGGGCAGACATAATAATATTCATCCTCCTCATTGGCGGTGCTTTCTGGATAATGAACGCAAGTAAAGCAATAGATGTTGGTATTATGTCGATGCTACGGTTTACCCGCCGTCTTGAACAATATAAAGCTATAGTATTCCTTGGTATCAACAACATTATTCTTACAATTATAATGCTGACTTTCAGTGTTTTTGGCGCTGTATTCGGAATGAGTGAGGAGACCATCGCATTTACCATTATATTTGTCCCTCTCGCAATCTCTATGGGATACGACTCTATCACCGGTGTGCTGATATGTTATGTTGCAGCCTCGCTGGGGTTTGCAGGCGCCCTTTTAAATCCCTTTACAATTGGAATAGCACAGGGGCTGTCAGATCTTCCGCTATACTCAGGTATTGAATACCGGTTTTTCTGCTGGATAGTTCTCAATGCTGTCGGAATAATCTGGACACTGCGTTATGCCGGCAAAGTAAAAAGAAGGCCTGAACATTCACCTGTTTACAGTGAAGATCAGTACTGGCGTGACAGGCATCAGGGAACCGATTCCCTGTCCGGGATAAAGCATCACACTCCAAAAGCTGCCTGGGTCGTTTACGGGTTTGTGCAGGCAGTTCTTATCCTTTGGGCATGGCTTGAACCTCAATCTACAATTGAGATTGGATTGAAAAGCTATAGTATGCCTCTGTTACCACTGCTTGCAGGTCTTTTTATGGTGACCTCCGTTCCAATGCTTCTAAAGACCGTGCACTTCTTCATTCTTAACCTGTTGTTTTTCACCATCCTGTTCCTGATTGCCGGAGTGATGGGTTATCAGTGGTATGTGATGGAGATAGCCACCCTGTTCTTTGCTATGGGGATACTTGCCGGAATCAGTATGAATTGGGGTGCCAACTCAATCACAAAGATGTTCATTGATGGTGTTAAGGACATACTTCCGGCAGCCTTTGTAGTTGGAATTGCAGGTGGAATACTGGTTATTCTTGAAAATGGTGAGGTGATAGATTCAATACTCTATTATGTTTCGAAATCGATGCAGACAGCCGGCAGATTTGCCTCCATCAGCATAATGTATGGTATACAGACGGTAATAAACTTGATAATACCATCAGGGTCTGCCAAGGCTGCTTTAACGATGCCCATGATGTCACAGTTTTCTGATCTTATAGGAATATCAAGGCAGGCCAACGTTATGGCATTCCAGTTCGGGGACGGATTTACCAACATGATAACCCCAACTTCAGGGGTGCTGCTTGGTGTCCTCAGTATCGCGAGGATACCTTTTGACAAATGGATCAGGTGGGTCTGGCCACTGGTACTTGTGTTGGTATTGACAGGGTTGCTGCTCCTGATCCCGACGGTTTCAATGGAACTTAATGGCTTTTAACCGGGAAGTAACCTGAGTTGTCCGATCAAAGTTCGAGGGTATGCACTATCCCTTCGAGTTGTCTTATCAGATCGCGTTTGTTTTCATTGGGTCTGAAAACATAGGTATCAATCATTATCAGCCTGTTGTGTTCTTTGTCATGGATCAGGAAGTTGAGGAACGGCCCCCCCATTGAATAGGTGCCGAAGGTTCTCCAGAAACCGCGGGTTTCAAGTGTATAAGCACCGTTTACATCTATTATCCTGTTTTGGTATCCAAACCGGTATTCGGTTCCCATATAAGATTCCTCATCCTGTACAGGGATGTTGGCTTTGCAGATGCTGTCGCGCAATGCCATAGCCATTTCTGGGTTGAACTGTGATGTGTCGCTGTACGGAACAGCAGTAATCCAGTAGGCGCTCTCCTGTGTTTTTGACCTTATCACCTTGCGTACCCAGATAAAGTTCTCCTTACGGTTTGCTATATAATAACCATCAGGAACCGAAATGTTGATACCTAGTTCCTTCTTTATCTTTTGTGCATTTACCGGCTTGCTTATGCTTTTCATTACCCTCTTCAGCCTCCGCACCTCATTCTGGTCGAACACCTGAAGTATTGCATCGCTGTTACGAACAAACAGGTCGTAAAGAGCATCCCTGTCGGGGCCTTTTAGCTGTATTACCGTCTGTGGTCTTGCCCAATAGTCTTCCTCTTTCTGGATGGTTCCTCCGTCAAGTTCGGGTTCAAGGGTAAAAACGAGGATATTACGGTAGATGGAGTAGGTTTTGTTGAATTCTTCAGGTGTTCGGTGAATTATACTGAACCAGGCTTCGGGTTGGTTCAGATACGGGAAAAACTGACCGAAGAAATTTCTTACAGTATCTCCCATTTCTCCTTTCCAGAGTTGTTTGTCCATTATCACAAGCACTTCACTGATGCGGGCATGCGATCCCGGCTTTTCATCTGTGACCACCTGTTTGCACGAATTCATTAAAACCGGAATAAAAATGGCTGCCATTGCCAATCTGAGGCTCAGGTTTTTCATGGTATTAAATTTTTTGAAAATATTCAGGGTACAAAAGTACCATTATCATCAACAGCAGCGGTGAATCTAATCAAAATTCACGCCAGACAAATCTAACTGAAAGCGGCAGAAATCCCCGGTACTGCTGAACATAACAGTAAACTGTTATTTAATTATAAATTGGTGAATCCCTGGATAGATCACGGTATGATGAGACGCTGACCCGGATGTATGGTATTGCTCCTGAGGTTGTTTCTTTTTTTGAGGGCAGTAACCGAGCAACGGTATTTGTTTGCTATCACACCAAGGCTCTCACCTTTCTTCACCACATGCATCCTTCCGGACAATGATCCATTATTGGCAGAGGTTTTTGCGGGCTTTTCAGCTTTCTCCCTCAACTCCATATAGAACAATTCCTCATTTGCCAGGAAGAAACCTATATTTGCCCTGGGCAGTGTAAGTATCCAGGGGGTTGAATCTGTTCCGTATATATTTCCATTCTTCAGAGCAGGATTCAGCAGTCCCAGGCTATCGCGGTTAAAATTCATTTTATTTGCCAGGTAGTCGAGAGTAAGGAAACTTTTTACCTTAACAGTGTCGAGTTCATAAAAGTCGAATGGGGGATCGGAGGGGAAGATATTGTAATCTTTATGGTGGTTCATCACATAGCAAACTGCGATAAATGCCGGCACATAATTTTGTGTTTCACGGGGTAGATAGGGTTGCAATTCCCAGAATTCTGATTTTCCGCCTGAGCGTTTGATGGCTCTGGTAACAGCTCCTGCACCGGCATTATATGCTGCAAGCACGAGGTTCCAGTCGCCAAAGCGGTTGTATAAATCGATAAAATGGCGGCAGGCAGCATCAGTTGCTTTGAAAGGGTCGCGGCGATCATCTACACTCTGACCCGGATCAAGTCCATATAAACGGCCAGTTGCAGGCATGAACTGCCACAACCCGACTGCACCGGCACGTGAGATAGCAACAGGGTTAAGCGCCGATTCCACTATTGCAAGGTATTTCAACTCCATGGGAAGATTATACCTGTCGAGCATCTCCTCGAACAAAGGAAAATAAAGCCTGCCCAAACCCAGCATCCTCGAAACGGAGGCTCTCCGCCTGTATGCATAAAAGTCGATGAACTTGCGAACCTGTTCGTTGTAAATAAAATGAAAAGGGGTGGTTATGTCCAGCCCGGCAATCTGCCCTGAAACAATACTATCAGAGTAATAAGGGATATCTTCAACCGCGAATCCGAAAAGATTGTGGTTGCTGAATTCGTAATAAGGAATGTTCCTGCTGAGAAAAGACAGGTTCAAAAGGCTGTCGAGAATCATCATTGCAGGATCATCTGCCCGAAAAACAACTTCCAGAGTTCCGGATGCAATAAGGGTGTCAGGTGAGGGTTTGTTATCCGCAAAAAGGTGCGAAAAGTTTATTGCCAACAGAAGGATAACAATTACCTGTTTTATCATTTTCATCAGAGTCTGAAAAGCAAAAATAGGGTAAATAAGTCAAAATGCAATATAAAAAATGTTAAATCCTCATTTTCCGGTTCAGAAATGGAAACTGCGCTGACGATAAAAACATATACCTTTGTTGTCATTATTATCACAATCAAATATGTTCACATATCAACTTTAAGTCTATGAGATCAATTGCTTTTGTAATTTTTCAGATATTGTTTTGTATTAATATCTACTCTCAAACATCAGAAAATATACATCATTGCAGCAAATTTCAATTCAAAACTTTGCTGGAAAGCATTTCTACAGTGAGGGCAAACCATCCTGCCATTCACAAATACGATGTACACTTCTATTTTCTCGATATAGAGCTTTCGAACACCAGCACCTATGTAAGCGGATGTGTAAGAGTTGATGCTACTGTGACGCATGCGGTACTTGACACTTTTGTTTTAGAGCTTATTCCATCGCTTACCATTGACAGTGCAAAGGTTAACGGCCAGATAAGGGGGGTAAGCCACAACGGAGATGAGGTTTACATCACCGGTATCTCATATACTTTGGGGCAGTCTGTTTCGGTTGAGGTGTGGTACCACGGTTTGCCAAACACAGGAGGAGGATTTTTCTCAGGTATTTCCACAGGCACATCGCCATCGTGGGGTGCACAGGTTACATGGACTTTGAGTGAACCCTTCAATGCCAGCCAGTGGTGGCCGGTGAAACAGGTTCTTGAAGACAAGGCCGATTCGGCATGGATCTTCATTACAACACAGAACACAAATAAAGCTGGTTCAAACGGAGTGCTTACAGGAGTGACGAATCTTGGAAACAACAAACACAGGTTTGAATGGAAGACCAGGTATCCTATCTCCTATTACCTGATCTCCGCTACTGTAAGCACTTATCAGGAGTATAATATCTACGCCCACCCACAGGGGTATCAGGATTCAATTCTGATAATGAACTACATTTATAATCATCCCAACATACTGGGATATTTCAAAACAGTGATAGACCAGACTGCTGGCCTTATCGAACTGTATTCGGAGAAGTTTACTTTGTATCCATTTGCTTCAGAGAAATATGGCCATGCCATGGCTCCGATGGGTGGCGGCATGGAGCACCAGACCATGACAACCCTTGGATCATTCAGCTTCAACCTTGTTGCCCATGAACTTAGTCATCAATGGTTTGGAGACCAGGTGACCTGTGCCACATGGCAGGATATCTGGATTAACGAAGGGTTTGCAACATACAGTGAATATCTGGCCAATGAGTTCCTGAAGAGTTACCAGGATGCACAGACGCTGATGGCAGGTATTTACAACAACGTGATATCACAGCCCGGAGGGAGTGTTTATGTTCCTATTAACGATGCAACCAACATCAACAGGATATTTTCCTCAAGGCTTTCGTATGACAAGGGTGCAGCACTTGTGCATATGATCAGGCACGAGATCAACAACGACCAGCTCTTTTTTGATGTGCTGAAAAGCTTCCTGACGACCTATGCTGCTGATGTGGCAAAGGGGGATGACTTCAGAGCCGTTGCTGAAAACATTACGGGAATCAGCTTCCAGGACTTTTTCAACCAGTGGTATTATGGTGAGGGTTTTCCGATATATGATGTACACTGGGCACAGACTGACCCCGGTACAATAAGGGTTATCACTTTTCAGAGCACCTCAACTTCTGTAACACCATTGTTTAAAATGCCCCTTGAGATTAAATGCCTTTTGCAGGGTAATGGTGATACGACAGTGAGGTTGTATATAAAGCAAGCCGTTGACACATTCTGGGTGCAGGTTAACGGCACCGTGAGCAACATTCAGGTAGATCCGTCGAAATGGATGTTGATGCAGGTTAACAACATCAAAAATACCACAGGCATTGAAGAGGTTAAGCGGATACCAGTGGCTCTGTTCCCAAATCCGGCAAAGGATCGTGTGTTTATCAGGTTTGATAACCAGGCTGGTGCGGGAGATAATCTCTTTTTGCTACATGATCTGAAAGGGCAACTTGTAATGAAGAAGAGCCTGAATGGGGGTATAAACGAGGTTCATCTTGGCCTGTTGCCAGACGGGATGTATTATTGGCATGTGATATCAGGTGATGGGTTTAACAACGGCAAGCTATTAATAAAATAAGAAATATTGATTTTATTTGAACTTTGTTTATGTTTGTATCTAAACCGTAAAAGTGATATAAAAACAGTTGATTTATGAAACTTTTAATCCTGATTTTAATATTTGTGCCGTTCTGTATGAGAGCCCAGCACACAAATATTATGATATCGGCAACGGGCTACCCGGAGGAGCCAACTATCTGCATCAATCCGAAGAACACACAGCAGATATTGGCCGGTTCGAACCTCAACCATGTATTTTATTCGGAAGATGGCGGCCTGACGTGGAAGCAGGAGCAGTTAACCTCCACCTATGGTGTATGGGGTGATCCCTGCATCATTGTTGACACTTCGGGGTCATTTTACTATTTTCATCTTTCCAATCCACCGCAGGGCAACTGGATAGATCGCATTGTTTGTCAGCGTCTCGATTCGATTGGAGGTCAATGGACATCCGGAACCTATATGGGTTTAAACGGCACAAAGGCACAGGACAAGGAGTGGGCAGTTGTTGATCCCCGGAACAACAATATTTACGTCACATGGTCACAGTTTGACAACTACGGATCGACTGATCCTGCCGACAGTTCATATATCATGTTTTCTATGTCGGATGACCATGGTGAGACCTGGGCACCGTCAAAGCGGATCAACAAGGTGGCCGGCGACTGTATCGACAGTGACAGCACTGTTGAAGGAGCAGTTCCGGCGATAGGGCCTGACGGCCAGATATATGTGTCGTGGTCGGGGCCTTTGGGGATAATGTTCGACAGATCTCTTGACGAGGGTGACAGCTGGCTTGATGAGGATATCTTTGTTTCTGACCATCCGGGGGGCTGGAACTATTCAATACCGGGTATAATGCGCTGCAACGGGTTGCCGGTAACCTGCTGCGATATCAGCCAAGGTCCTTACAGAGGGCATATCTACATAAACTGGACAGATCAGCGTAATGGTGTCACAGATACCGATGTGTGGTTTGTAAAATCTACTGACGGTGGCAACACCTGGACACAACCACTCAGGGTCAACGACGATCCTCCTGGCAGACACCAGTTCTTCACCTGGATGACCATTGACCAAGTTACCGGTTGGATTTGGATTGTTTATTACGACCGCAGAGACTACAGCGATAACCAGACGGATGTATATATGGCAGTATCTAAAGACGGGGGCAACACCTTTTTCAACTTCAGGATATCTGAATCACCGTTTGTGCCTGTCTCTACAGTCTTTTTCGGTGACTACAACAACATCACAGCCCATAACAACGTAATAAGGCCTATATGGACGCGCCTTCAGAATACAGATCTGAGTATCTGGACAGCTATCATTGACATGAACTGGCTGGGTGCTGCAACTCCCGATCCTGCACCTTTCAATATAGAACCTGTATATCCAAATCCTTTTGAGCAGACAACCTGGTTCAAGTTCAAACTTCATGAGCCTTCGGTTGTAAACCTGAGCGTGCTTGACCTCAACGGTTCAGTAATCACGACCATATACAACAACCATCACCTTCCCACCGGCAAATACCTCGAGCAGTTCAATCCGGCTAACTTCAGGCTCGCTTCCGGGGTTTACCTTTTCCGTTTCGAATGTTCCGGAAAAGTGGTGTCACGAAAGATAGTATATCAGAAATAAAAGACATAATGGATCTGTTAACAATCGTTGCCATTGCAATTGGTCTTTCAATCGATTCTTTTGTCGTATCTATTGCCGGTGGAGCAACGATCCGTTCGATGAAGTTTGGTTACGCAGTGAGGATAGCACTTGCTTTCGGACTTTTGCAGGCGATGATGCCGGTTGCAGGGTGGGCTGCCGGGGTAACCCTTGAGCAGTATATAAAAGAGTTCGACCACTGGGTTGCCTTTGGGTTGCTGGCTATAATAGGTGGCAGGATGATATACCATTCACTTTCAGGAAAAGAGGATAAGGAGATAATTGATATTCTGAAACCTGTAACACTGCTGCTTCTTGCAATAGCCACCAGCATTGACGCGCTTGCTATCGGTATAAGTTTTGCTCTGCTAGATGTGTCAATCATCCGGCCGATAATATACATCGGGATTATCACCTTCTGCCTGAGCCTTCTGGGAGTATATCTCGGCAAACGCATCGGATCAATGTTTCAGAAAAGGCTTATCCTGACCGGTGGAGTGATCCTGATAATAATGGGATGCAAAATTTTGTGGGAGCATCTGTTGGCTTAAGCCTGATAGGGATCAGATCCGGATCAGTCTGCCGGCAACTCTGCTTCCTCCTGATCTCAGTACGATAAAGTAATCTCCTTTAACAAGACCTGAGATATCAACCTTTATCTTTGATACACCTCCGGGCAGTTCCACTGTTTCTGCGGAAACTTTACGACCTGCAATATCGTAGATCTCCAGAATATTTGGTGCCGGTTTATCATTGTAAATCTGCACCATAGCATAGTCTGCAGCAGGATTTGGATAGATATGTAAGGCTTCAGCTGCAAAATTCAGGTTGCCCGGTACAGAAAGCAGTGAGAGATCAAAAAAATCGTGACCGGCACTAATCGGAGAAGCAAGTGTTGCAAGGGTTGCAAGGGTAGCCTTTACATTCATAGCCATAAAGCTGAAATTGAGAGTACCGATTGAGTCGCCGGGTGTATGGTAGTTGAAATTCCTTGTATCGGCGCCGTCAGTCAGCATGAGGGCTTTTTTCCCGGCATCCCAGAATGGTGCGTGATCACTTCTGCGCAGATCGGGCACCGACTGGCCATTACCGGGAACTTCGAGGGTGATGAATTTCAGCCCCGGAACGTACTGTGCAGTGGCATTTGCATATTCTGTTATAAGGGAGTTGGAGGTTGTGTTGCCACAAACTATCAGGAAGTTGCCCCTGCTGCTGTCGTTCTGGATTGTCTGGGTCTGCTGCGGAAAAAGTAAATTAAAACCGGAAGGCAACGTCTGCGAATATGGTGTATCATCATAATAACCGATCATCTCAAAATTCAACACACCCCGGATATCTTCATAAGGTTTTATTTCATTCTGAACATGGTATTTGCTTCCAAGAAGGCCATACTCCTCTAGATCCCACCCGATAAAGGTGATGGTATGTTCAAAGTCGTATTGTGATAAAATCCTGAGTATCTCAAACACACCGGCTACTGCGGATCCGTTATCGTCGGCTGCCGGGCTGCCCGGTACACCGTCATAATGGCCGCAAATAATATACGTAGCAGATTCATCCTTCATGCCTGCTTTTCTTCCGGTTATGTTGATACCCTGGGTTGTGCTGTAGGGAAAGTTATGCTTCTGGGTAACAAGGCCATGCCTGGTAAAGATATCCTCAATGGAATCCCGGACGGCATTAAGATGTGCAGGGGCAGTTGAATAATTCCTCACACCTTCAATGAACTGAAGATATTCCAGCAGTTTGACGGAATCGACCTGTTCAACCATATTCTGGAGGTCAAACAGTTGTCCGTCGGAGGCATAAACTTTAATACGCGTATTGAAAATTGTTCCTGTTAAGGAATCGTACTGCCACATGATCGTTCTTGAATTTCCGGGAGTTATGGCAGGGCCAATATCACCCGAAAGATCTGCGGTATCAATCAAAGCGAAGTATTCTGTCCACGCTGATGAGAACTTCATCCACACTTCACAATTGTCATTTTCCGCGTCCACAAGGTCGTAAACAACAGTTACCGTTTTTGCTGTTTCATCAACCGAAACCTGCTGAATTGTTATCTGGGGAGGAGTGTTTTGTGCAGTTAGCTGAAATGCCTGCCAGATAATTGCTAAAAGTAACAAACCATTTTTCATGTCAGATATTTTAATTTGATACAACAAAATTAGTCATTCAATCTTCAAGTGAAAACAAATCTTCAACAGAACAATTGAAATATTTCGCCATTCTAAGAGCCAGTTCAGTTGATGGATTATATTTTCCCAACTCTATTGCATTGATGGTCTGACGGCTGACATTAACCTGCAGCGCAAGCTCAGCCTGGGTGACCCCTTTTTTTGCCCGTTCAACTTTAATGTTATTCTTCATTGCTGATCTGTTTTTTTGATTTATACATCATCCATCTGAACCTGATGATAAAGAACAACAGGGTGGTGAACATATTGAAAATAAGCACCTGCAGGAAAGCAATCGTATAGAAGAACATCACTGCAAAAGCTAAGATAAAGTAGTTCACCAGAGTTGCCCAGATCAACGATTCCATTCGTATACGACTGATCAGCTCATCCTCTGTGCGTTCTTTCGAAAAGACCACAAGAAGGGCTCCAGCTATTAACAATAAGGTAATCACTTCATCGAGAATGTTATTTTCGGTAAGTCCAAACCACACATCCTCGCCTAAGATCTCCAGATCAGCAATTGCGAAAACAGGGATTTCGAAGATATCAGGGGGTTCAAATCCGGTTATCTGTAATATAACACCAAGAACAAAAGCCGGTAAAAGCATTATCCAGCCTATTCGCTGGTAGCAATGCGGCAGTAAAAGGTTTGTTTTCATTTCTTTGATTTTTTAGGATTAATGACATTGAGGAACAAAAGTAAAACAAAAACGACATTTTGTAATGTATTATTGTCATTTTGTAATTTATTTTTTACATTCTACATCAAAATCCCATATTCTCATTTCCCACGGTATTACATATCAGATTTTATCGTAACGTTTTCTGATTGAAGGCTGGTTAATCATAGAACCTGGTGAACTTTATTCAAAATCACCTATATTTGCATAAACACCCGACCCATGAAGATCATCAACCCTTTATGCGACAAGGCGTTCAAATACCTTATGGAGAACGAGGATTAAGCCCGCAGGGTGTTGTCTGTTATTCTTGATGAGGAGGTTGAGTCGGTGACGTTGAGGCAGCAGGGGACCGGGCTTATGTCTGTGGGGTATGAACAGTGTAGAATATGCTGAAAACATCCATTGATTTTCCAATGAAAACAAGATCATAAGCGATTATAGTTTAAAGGCATAGCCGATTTTTGTAAGATTTCTTTACACAATAATTTATTAGGAAAAAAGAATTAACCATTTGGATCCTAATAAAACCAGGCTGTTTGACCTTTCAAGTTGAATTTGTTGAAAAAAAATCGATGACTTTGTTGAATAATAATTCTTATGTTGTATATTAGGCCATTGAATATCATGCAATTAGAGTTATATATGTAAATAAGAAAATATTTATCGAGACATTTCTGCTATTATTAAAATTTTGTAAAGCATCCGTTCTTACTAATAACCAAAATCAATTGCTATGAAAAATTATATTTGTCTTAAAAAGATGTTAGTCAAGCTTTTACCCCCCCCCCCCCATCCCCCCCGCCACTCACGCTCCTATGCACCCATCATGTGTTCTGAATCACAAAATATAAGGACAGCATATAAGAACTTCTGCCCTTTTGAAGGTAGATTTATTCGCTTTATTCCTAAATATTTTTTATTTTTCTTTTACCTTTTATTTTCCATTCCTTCATTCGGGCAAACAAACTGCCAAAATGCCGTTCAAATGTTGCCAGATTCGATCTATGAGATATATTTTGCACAAGGGCATTCAGAAGCATGGATATATTTTATAAAGTCCGATACTATTGCTCAGGAGATAAATTTTGCTACATTACAATCTGGCAATAGTGTCACAAGCATCGCAATATATTCAGGAACTTGCGAAGAACTGGCGCTTTTTGATTATTGTCAACAAGCTGATTCTGTTACAGCTTATAGGTTTGTAACAGATACTGCTTATTCGGTTTATTTTCTTAAATTAATGCGAAATGATACAACTCTTGCAGACACGATTGAGTTATTCGAATCATTAGCACCTAATTCATGTTATATATCTCCAACTGGTTGTAATATGATTGGCAACCATGATTTTGAAACGTATAACAATTACCTTTCATATTATCTGATTACTATTCTGGGTGGGGCAATTAACAACTTAGATTATAATATCATTTGTAATTGGAAACGAGGATGGGGTACTCCTGATGTTGGCCCGCTTTGTACTACAGGTTGGCATTCAAATCCTTACCACTATATCTATATGTGGACACGTAATATTTCTGTTACGGGGGTATATGATATAGGAGAAGCAGTGTTTCAGGATATCAACGGATTGGTTCCTGGCAACCATTATCGACTTGAAATTGAGTATTCAACCGGATCACATTCAGCTAATCAGAACAATCTTAGCCTACCTGTCATCAATGCTGAATTTTCCAACTATTTTACAGTTCCAACTCTTATTTTTAATCAACTTGGACAACCAAAACCTGCAAACTACAATACTTTGTTTCCAATAGGTACCGGTATTACTCAGCCTTCGCAAACAATTCCATACTGGCAAACAATGGTTTTTCCCAGATTTCAGTTCAACCAAAACATGTTTGCAAGCCAGCCTTATTCAAGGCTTGTGGTTTATCCAACACAGAGCTATTCCCAGGATGTTGAACATGTGGATATTATGATTAAAAATGTTAAGCTGGTCCCTGATGAGGAAATTATTGTAAATATATCATCCGGCACAAATTGTGAAGTTTATGCAACAGTAGGTTTAACCGGAAACTATACAAATGTTATTTTTGATTGGTATGATGATATAAGTATGACCAATATTGTAGCATCAAATACGCCAACCTTTACACATCAGATTGGACATTCCATTAAGGATCTTTGGGTTAAGGCAACATATAACAATGGAGAATGCATTGCTGTTGATAAGGTCACATTCATGGAAGTACAACCCAATCTCACCATTGAAGATGTTGTTCTTTGTCCACCACAAGTTATTTCCGGCATGTTCGTGATTAACTTGACCGGCGGAACTGCTCCATACACTTATCAATGGTCTCCGGCAGATGGACTTTCAGGAACAACTATTTCTAATCCAACTGTTTCCCTAACTACTCCAGGTATTTATCCATATAGCCTGCTGGTAACTGATGCTAACGGTTGCACTGTTACTGCCCAGGCAGAAGTTATGGTTAAAGAGGCAAAAGTTGAAATAGATGGGAAAAGAAGCCTTTGTGATCCTCTACCCTTTACATATACATACTATGTTGTAAATCCTGATCCGAATATGATTTACACATGGTCATTAAATGTATCCGGCAGTCTTGCTGATTTTGTTGGGGGTATAAATACAGGGACACTAGTGGATATTGAATTTAATTCTCCCACTTTACCACTACCACAGTTTATTGAATTAACAGTTACAGGTACCGGCAGTAACCAGTGTGAAACTAACGGAATATTCCGCATTTATGAATGTTGTGATATAGACGTTGACACCATCATTAATGATGATGTATTGACTCAGTCAATGATGAATAATAAACAAAGTGTTTTGCTGCAGGGTGTGATAACTATAAATAATTCTGTGAGCATAAACAACCAATCATTAATGATGGGGCCGGAAGCAAAAATTGTGGTTTTACCGGGAGCTTCATTAAACATCACAACCAATTATAATACGACCCTAAAGAAAGTTGCTGCCGGATGTGATGTGATGTGGGATGGTATATATGTAGAAGATATCAGCTCTGTTATTACAGTTGATGAATCAAAAATTGAAGATGCGATAAATGCAATTGTTTCAAAAAATGGTGGCGGATTTATTATAGAAAACAGTATTTTTGAAAACAATTATATTGGCATTGATGTAATGGATTATCATTCTGGAACTCCTGCCTATCCTTCCCCCTCACAACCGCATTCCGGCGCAGTAAGCGGAACCATTTTCAGATCCTGGGATGATGTAAATTATTTGCTCTATATGCCACCATTGAGTGGTATTCCGGTCTTTTGCGGTATAAGAGCTAATATGGTAGACGATCTGACAGTTGGCAACCATCAACAGGGTAGCGGACAAAACTTGTTTGAAAATATGGAGTTTGGGATATATGCAAACGATTCCTATCTGAGTTGCTACAATAACAAGTTTCAGAATATCAAACCTAATTTAGGCTTGATGATTATTGGTACCATCAAACCGAAAGGGGCAATATCCTCGTTTTTTGGAATTAATCAGGCAATTCCAATTAACAAACAGCTTGTTGCAGGCTTGCAACAAACCGGCTCCTCAAACGAGTTCTTTGACTGTACGTATGGTATTGATGCATATAATCTAAAGCTAATCGCCCGCAACAACTTTTTTGAAGATATTAATCAAACATGCATTAACCTTGTGATTTTCAGGAATGGAAGCTTGATTGATTATAATGTTATTTCAAATTCACATACAGGTATTAGAGCAGAAAACCTTTTCCCGAGTGGGCATGCCATTGATATCCTGGAAAATGAAATTGGTAATGTGGTTAACGGTATAGTATCCATAAATGCTGGCTATAATGCCATCGCTCTTCCTGATAATTGGCCCGGCTATTATCTGCGTGTTTTCAATAACGAAATATTATTAAACGAAACACTACCATGGGTGGTTGTCAGATCCGGCGTTATTATCCATAATTGTGCTTTTGCCAATGTTGGATGCAATAAGATATATATGTTAAACCCACCTTCTCAAACAAATCACAAGCGGCATTACCGTGGGGTATGGTGTAGCCAGTCAATGCATGCATCCATATATGATAACTGGACGATTAATCTTGGCTGCGGTATATATACAACCGGTATTCAAACCAATACCAGATACTTTTGCAATAACCTATACGGCGGCTATCATGGAATATTCTTCGGGTCATCTACCCTGCTTACCAATCAGGGGTGGCAAACCCCCAACGGTGGCTGGAATACACACAACTCTTTTACGAACCAAATCGAAACAAAGCTGGCAACGGATCTGGGGAATATTCTTAACCCCGTGACTATAGGAACATGGTCAACATATGTTCAATGGTTCTATTTTCCTAATCAAGGCCAGCAATATTTGCCTGAGGCGCAAGGCACTTCTATTATAGAAGATTATATCAATGATGTATCGAACAACAATGCAAATCACGCCTGTGGCACATCATCCCAGACACCGCATTGCCCACTTCCATCGCCTGGTAATCAGATGCTTGCCGATCTTACTGCTGATGAACGTGATCATTTGTTTGCTGATCTCCTTTTGATGGAGGAAATATATCTGCAACTCAATGAAGAGTACCATGGCTACAATGCCGAATATCTTTTTACGATTCTGTTCAACGATTCTTCGCTGATGTATCTGGGTGGTGATCTGGATAACGAATATAAATCGTTTTATGATAGTTTGAAGAATGAACCAATCAGCAGCTTTGTTGAGATGGAAATGCTTTTCAACGAAGGTGATTTTGGGGCAGCACGTGATGTTAATGAGTCAATTACTCCACTAAACAATCTGGAAGAATACAGGCAGAATGTAAATACCATTCTGTTTTCAACATGGATTCAGGGGCAGTACCATTTTACACCTGAAGATTCTGCTTACCTTCACGCTATTGCTACTTTGACACCTTATGAAGGAGGCTATGCCGTATATACTGCACGTGTGATGTTGGGCTTAGATCCTCAGGAAAATGAAGTTGCATACAGAAAACCGCCTCCAGTAACCGGAAAAAGGCAAGACGTCGCAAAGGTTTATCCTAACCCAACACGTGAACTTATCACAGTGGAATTTCTTGAGGAGACTGAACTTGAAAATTGTTTTATTGAGTTCTATTCTGTTCACGGACAAAAACAACTCATTAAAGAGATACATTACCTTAACCAGAATATTTCGGTTGGTGAATTGCCCATTGGTATCCATTTTTACCGTATCATCAACAACAGCAGTATCATCCAAACCGGAAAACTGGTTGTGAGGCCATAATTAATTACAGGGGAGTTGCTTTTAGGTGACTCCCTTTATATTTTTTCAGAAATGAAGATTATTAGCAAACCAATTTATATTATCCTCCTGCTGACAGCCGGTACTCTCCTGCATGCCCAAACCAATCTGGTACTTAACCCAAGCCTGGAAGACACATTGTGTTGCCCGCCTACAAGAGAAGATATCAATTGTGCCGAACACTGGTATCAGCCTAATCCTTCAGGTTCATCTACCGATTATTATCACCCTTGTAACAGTTTTGTGTACCAAAGCAATGTGATTTATAAAGGTTTTTTAGAACCAAGAACAGGTATTGCATATGCCTTTATAGTAACAATTGAAACGGTTATTGGAGCCAACAAAAGAGAATATTTATGTGGTGTATTATCAAGACCATTGTTATCCGGGCAATGTTACATGGTGCAATTCTATGTGACAGCCGTTTGGTGGTTTAAATCAGCTTTTGCAAATTTCGGAGCTGATCGTGTCGGGATCTGGTTTTCGGGCGACTCAATTGTAACAACTACAACTGCCTTTGATGTGATAAAAGTAACACCTTATGTTGAACATACAGGTGGAGTAATATGTGACCCGTATCAATGGATAAAGATTACCGGACATTTTACAGCAAAGGGTGGTGAACGCCATTTTATCATTGGTAATTTTGCTGAAGATCACGAAACTACCTTAATGCAATGCCACTCCGGGCAACCTAATCCTTGGGGATTGGCAGCCCCTATACTAATCGACGACGTATCCGTCTGGCCTTGTGATGCCCCGGTTTATGAGGCAGATGCTGGTAGTGATAAGCGTATATGTTACGGAGACGCTGTAACGTTGGGACAGAACCTGGCTGATAACGAGTATCTGTATCTCTGGTCTGCTAATAGTCATAAGGTTACTTCAAGAGATCATTGGGACACTCTGACCACAACACCGTATCTTAAGGTAAAACCTGATAAAACCACAACCTACTATCTATGGGTACGGGATTTTAAAATGGATATAACATACGATAGCGTTACGGTGTATGTGGATCCCTGCATGACGCCTCCGCTCATCCCCAACGTGTTTACACCCAATGGTGATGGCTTCAATGATGTGTTTGAATTTAAGAATCATGAAGGGTGGGAACTCGAGACCTGCATACGTAATCGTTGGGGCCGGGTGGTTTTCGAAGGAAAGAATGACCAATGGTGGGACGGTACCATTAACGGGCAGGCTGCAGAAGCAGGAGTATTTTACTATACAGTCACCGCCCGGAACCACTTTGGGCAATATGAAGAGTTTCATGGTGTGGTGACGTTGGTGAAGTAGGGGACCAGGCACCTCAAAATAAGAAATCGCCGTTATTCACGTTTGGGTCTCCATGTGGTCTTTTTCTTTAATTTTGCCAGACAATACCAGATGAAGCCATGCCAGTACGAGTACGTTTTGCCCCCAGCCCAACCGGCCCGCTGCATATAGGCGGAGTACGGACAGCCTTGTATAATTACCTGTTTGCACGTAAGCACAATGGTGAGATGATCCTGCGTATCGAAGACACCGACCGCACCCGATATGTTCCCGGAGCTGAGGCTTACATAATAGAGGCACTTGCATGGTGCGGGGTTGGTTTCGACGAGGGGGTGCACATTGGTGGCTCCCACGTACCATACCGTCAGTCGGAGAGGCAGGAGATGTACCGTGAATATGTTGATATTCTTCTCAACACCGGGCAGGCATATTATGCATTCGACACTCCTGAGGAGCTGGAGCAGATGAGACATATGCTGTCTGCCAGGGGTGTGGCAAACCCTCAGTACGACCATCATATAAGGATGGATATGAAAAACTCACTTACCCTGAGTCAGTCGGAGCTGGAGAAGAGGATACGGGAGGGTGTTCCTTATGTGGTAAGGTTTAAGATACCTGAACAATCTGACGTATATATCAACGACCATATCAGAGGAGAGGTGCATGTTCATGGATCAACCTTAGACGACAAGGTTCTGTTTAAATCTGACGGCATGCCCACATACCATCTTGCCAACATAGTGGATGACCATCTCATGGAGATAACCCATGTTATAAGGGGTGAGGAATGGCTCCCTTCGGCTCCTTTGCACCAGTTGCTTTACGATGCATTCGGGTGGAAGGCACCGGAGTTAGCACATCTGCCTCTGCTGCTGAAGCCTGACGGCAACGGCAAGCTGAGCAAACGTGACGGCGACAGGCTTGGTTTTCCGGTGTTTCCATTGGAATGGACAGATCCTTTCACCGGAGAGGTGTCGTCAGGGTACCGTGAATCGGGTTACCAGCCCGATGCTTTTGTCAACTTCCTGGTGATGCTGGGATGGAACCCCGGTACAGAACAGGAGATCTTCTCCATGAAAGAGCTTATTGAAGTCTTCTCACTGGAAAGGGTCAGCAAAAAGGGGGCTAAGTTCGATGTTGAGAAGGCAAAATGGTTTAACCAACAGTACATAAGAATGATGGATGAAACTACCCTCACCAGGGATTTCATCAGCTTGCTGCAAACACATGGTGTGTCCCCTACCCCTGAATATGCAGCTATGGTGCTGGAAATGGTAAAGGAGCGGGTTGAATTTATCAATGACCTTTATGAACAAGCCTGGTTCTTTTTCAAGGCGCCGGAGAGTTATGATAACGAAGTTGTTGCGAAAAACTGGAGCCCTGATATCAAGATTCACCTGAATGTGATCAGGGGAATTCTGGTTGATAATCGGGATAAGGTTTCAGCAGAGTTAAAGGAGATGGTGATGGTTTATGTAAAAGACAAGGGGCTGAAGACAGGACAGGTTATGAACTGCATCAGGCTGGCTCTTGTAGGCAAAGCCATAGGGCCTGATCTGTTTGAGATCATCACCACCATCGGGGTGGAGGAAGCTGCAAGGCGGATTGTCAAGGCGGTGGAAGCACTTTAGAAACGTTTAATCGTGTAATCGGGTGTGATATTATATCTGTATGAAATATGTGAACGCTCATACGCACAGAGTTCAGGAGAGTGGTGTGACAGCAGTTATGAACCTTCACAAGGATGCTGCTGAGGTGCCTGAAAACGGCTTTTACAGCGCGGGCATTCATCCGTGGTTTATCAGTGAGGGACAGCAGCTTGAAGAGGATTTCAGCAGGTTACAAAATATGCTCACGGCAAAGAATGTGGTTGCCGTTGGTGAGTGCGGCCTCGACAGGCTTGCCCGTACTCCTTTTCCAATTCAGACAGAAGTGTTTGAAAGACAGCTACTGCTGGCATCCGAATTCAAAAAACCGGTTATTATACACAATGTCCGTTCCGGGAGTGAGTTGCTGCAGATCAGGAAGAACACGCCTGCCGGAAATCCATGGCTGCTTCATGGCTATCATGGAAGCATAAGGGAGGCGGAGCTCTTTCTTCAGCATGGATGCCTCTTCGGGTTCGGCAAACACCTCTTCAACCCAAGATCAAATGCTGTGGCATCATGCCGCTTCCTTCCGGGAGAAAATATCCTCCCTGAAACCGATGATGCGGAAATTACGGTGAAAGAGGTCATCGAAATGATTGCAACAATAAAAAATATTGATTTCCAAAAATTAAATGAACAACTCCATAAAAATTTCGTGAGCTTTTTTAATCAAATCAAGAACACCACATGACCAACTGGCAACAACGCACAAACCTTCTGATTGGAGAAAACCATCTTGAAAAGCTCAGAACATTGCATATTCTTGTCACCGGTCTGGGTGGAGTGGGTGCTTATGCTGCCGAGCTTCTGTGCCGGACGGGTATTGGCAGGCTTACCATTGTTGATGGTGACACCATTCACCCTACCAACCGTAACCGGCAGCTTCTTGCGCTTGTGAGCACCGAAGGGAGGAACAAGGCGGTGCTGATGAAGGAGCGACTGCTCGACATAAATCCAGAAATTTACGTTGAAGCTGTTGACAGGTACCTTAAGGATGATGCTCTTAAAGAGGTGATTATGGCGCATAGCTACGATTATGTGGTTGATGCCATCGACACTCTGGCTCCGAAGCTACATCTGATAAGGCAGACGCTGGAGGCAGGATTGCCTTTGGTTAGTTCCATGGGCAGCGGAGGGAAAACAGATCCTTCCTCAGTGAGGGTCGACGATATAGACAAGTCGTACAACTGCCGTCTTGCTGCCATAATCCGTAAAAGGCTCCACCGGATGGACATCCGTACAGGATTCAAGGTGGTGTATTCAACCCAGAAAGCCGACAGAAATTCTGTGGTGGAGGTGTCAGGCGAGCAAAACAAGAAATCAACGGTGGGGACAATAAGTTATATGCCACCTTTGTTCGGATGCATGTGCGCATCGGTGGTTATCAGAGATATCCTGTCACTTTGATTTATTCCCTGCCCCTTGCTTCGCAAACATGGAATGTCATCACTTCAGTCTGAAAAGAGAGTGTGACAAAGTGATACATTCATTCCATTTACCCGATAAAAAATCATATTTTTGGAGGGCTTTTTTTTGAATAATCAACCAAAACATATATGAGACGTGTATTGTTTTCACTTTTATTTGCCTTTATCTTCCTGTATGCAGGTGCTCAGGCGGGCAGGATGAATGTTGATGCGAGAGGTGGAGAGATCATTTATCAGCATGAGACAGAGAAGAGTTTTTCCCTGAAACACATTCCGGGTGCCTTTGAAGGCAAGGAGCCTACCAACAACATAGTCATGCGGATGGGTCAGCTTGAGAGGCTCAATCCCCCTTTATCCTGGCGGAAAGAGTTAAGATATACAGAAAAGGTACAGATAGAAAAAATCGCAAATGAACTTCATCTGCAGATGTGGATTGAGTTTAAGGGATTAATCAATACCGGAAGCAGAAGTGTTTATGACTTTACTGAATTTCTGATACCCGGTGCCATGAACTTCAGGGTTCAGTTGCAGGATGCCGCAGGTGAGGTTCTGTTCGAGCATACTGTAAGAAATTGTGATATCTCAACCTGGAGTAAAGAGAACCGGATTGAGACCTTTGGTTTCAGGCTGCAGGATGAATATCCTCATGAAGGGTTGAGGATGCGCATAACGGAGGTGGTCTCACCAAGGCCCCTTTTGCTTTTCTTCCATACTCATGAGCAGCAGGAGCAGCTCTTCAGGTTCCTTGACAAGATTTCGGAGTACGAAAAGGATGCGGCATCGGTTAAGGAGAGGGCCAGGCTGGTGCAGAACATCAAACCAGATAATCCAGACAGATACCGGGAGCAACTTGATTTACTCGAAAGTTATAAATCGGATATTGATGCCATAATTTCAAAGGGTTGGCAACAAGCCCTCAACCTGAGCAGAAACGACCCTGCAGGGTTGACTGCTGCCCTGGAATCCTTCGCAAGCCGGTATAAGGACACAAGAGAAGCCTTGCAACAGGGTTTGCGCACTCTTGATGATGCATATTACAACCGTGGAATGGAATTTATGCGGAAGGCGGATTATGATAACGCGCTGTTATGGTTTAACAAGGCTGTGGAAATGAACCCAAACCATGCAAGGTCACATTTCCAGATTGCCAATATTGATTTCCGCAAAGGGAGGCTGGAGAAATCTGCCTCCCGGGCAAACCGTATCCTTTCGACGATGAACCCTGACCGGTCGCTTACAGTTGAAATCAACTCCCTGCTGGATGAGATTCAGAAATCCTTGTCGGAATCATACCTGAAAACATATCTCTCTATGGTGTCTGATGCTGATCGCGAATATTTGCGGGGCAGAATCGAAGAAGCATTCAAAACCCTGAACAGGGCATCGCAATACCAAAAGGAAAACAGCATTTATATAAGATCCAATGACCATGCGCTGTTGCTTGCTGATAAAATAACAAAGGGGGTTTCAGCGGAAGCGGAAAAAGATGTTAAAGCGGGTAAATACAAAGAGGCTCTGAACAGATACGATGATCTCACATCAATTATCAGGAACAACGCTCCCCAGATTCCTGTTCCTGGTTACATCGACAAGAGGAGATCAGAGATCACCGAGTTGGATGTAGCCTCAATGATCAACCAGGCCCTGATGGCTATGAGGAAAAATGATTCCAGAAAGATCGGTTTTATTACCAACGAATTGATACAGGAGTCGGGGAAATATAACGGATTGCCCACCTCAGGCAACATTAATCAAATGCTGTATGAATACATGATGGAGCTGTATACCTACGGGCAGCAATTGTTGCACAGGAGGTCGTATGCGTTGGCATTTGAGGTATTAAACCACTGCCTCAGGCTGATTGGTGAATACAAACTTGCAGCTCCGCCTGACCTTTACAGGATGCTGGACGAAGCCCGAAATGGTGTGTTTACCGATCTTCTGATGGCAGGGCAGCAGGCAATGAACAGCCGTGATCTTGAGGGAGCAGAATTTTATCTTAAAGAGGCTATGAGTTTTATCCAGAACAAGCCTTCTCTAACCTCCAGAACAGCACTGGAGGCATATAAGGCCAACCTTATGAACGCATACATTTCTGAAGGTAGGAGACAAATGTCAGTCATGGATTATGAAAGGGCGATAGTGGTCTTAGAGAGAGCCATTGAGTCACAGTACAAATTTGGCATCCTGAGTACAACAAACATCCCCGATCTGATAATGGAGGCACGTGAAGGTATTGGGGTGAGGATGCTCACCAACATAGATAACCTGATAAAGAGGCAGGATTATTCGGATGCCATCAGGAGCCTTGGTGATGTTTGGATTTACATAGACGATTACGGGTTATCCGGTTCTGCCTATCAAAAGTTTATCAATACGGGGGAGGATTTTTACAGAGATATACTCCGCAGCATTGATCAGGCCATCAGGGCTAAAAGCTACAATTCGGCTCTTGAGCTTCTGGACAACGCGAAATATCTGTGCGACAAGTATCCAATAAGATGTATGTCTGAGGATTTACAAACAACTGAGAGCAATATCAGGCAGGGTGTTTACAACTCGTTGATTGGGGATGCCGAAAAGGCATTCGGCCGTGGAGAAATAGAACAGGCCTCCGGCATTATGCAGCAGGCTGATAATTACCGTCAGCAGTGGAACAGCTTTGTGACGGTGACAATGGAGGCAGGTGTTGTTTTGGGTAAGATAAGGCAAAAGAACTACCAGCAGGCGATAGAAACGGGTATATCGATGCTCGACAGGAAGGACTACCGGCAGGCACTGATACATTTCGATGAGGCTTTTACCCTTGAGCAGGAGGGTGGGTTCACTGCCGACAAGAAGCTCAGGGATTACAGGCGCACTGCTGCATTGCAGGCCATTCTGGCAGAGGCCGGCCAGCTTGAGCAGATACTCGGCCAGGCAAATTATATGGCAACTAAAGATAAGATGCTACAACTCATGACGATGAGAGCAAAGTATGACCTTCAGGATAACAAAGAGCTTGAGGCACGTTTCAGATCATTACAGAGCAGGATGGTGAGTGCAGCATGCCTTCAGCAACAGGCAATATTTGACGAACATCTGGAGAAAGCTTCTTTGCTTGAGAAACAGCTGCAATACATCAGCGCCGGCGAAGAATTGCGACTTGCCGCGGCGGCAGCCACAAAACACCCCGAATGTTATCTTAGCGACAGCCTCCCAAACCGGAACCTTGACAGGATTACACCTGCAATAAAATACCAGGAGAAGTTGGTCGCCTCAGAAAAACTGCTTAAGGATTACCGTAACAGTGAAGCCCTGAGCCGGTATGTTGAAGCAGAAGCTCTTTACAACAACGGCAGCCTCCGCAACTTCGGGCTTAACCATGAACCCCTCGACAACTATGCCCTGAAACAAAACCTCAATTTCATCCTTTCAGCTGCATATTATTACAAAGACAAGAACGATATGTCACAGGCGTTCAGAATGATAGATGCGCTGGCAGATAAGGGGTACCCATCCAAACAAACCCGGCTGCTTCAGGAGCAGATCGGATACCGGTTTGGGCAACAGGACAGGACAAAATACAGTGGTTCGACCTGGAAGGTTGCCGTTTTGCAATATACCGGCGGGAAGAAGTTTTACAAGTATTTCCGCAGTGCCTACAAAAAAGGGTGGCGGAGCAAATAACAATCGCGCTGACAATCAATAATTAAAAACAAAATATCATGAAAAAATTTGCAGTAATTCTTGCCGGCTGCGGTGTTTACGACGGTGCAGAGATACATGAGGCTACACTTACCATGTTGGCAATTGACAGGTTGGGTCATCAGTACGACATTTTCGCACCGGACATACCACAGCACCATGTAGTGAACCACTTTACCGGAGAGCAGATGAATGAGAAGAGGAATGTGCTGGTTGAATCCGCCAGGATCGCCAGGGGAAACATCAAGGCTCTGGATAAGATGATACCGGAGTATTACGATGCTCTTGTGCTTCCGGGTGGTTTCGGGGTGGCAAAGAACCTGTCTACCTTTGCGTTTGAAGGATCTAACTGTGACATCAACCCTGATCTGCAGAGGATAGTGAAACAGTTTGCTGCTTCAAAAAAGCCAATTGGCGCTTTATGCATTGCACCCGCTATTGTAGCGGCCATTCTGGAAGATGTTACCGTAACAATCGGGAGTGATGCAGGCACGATAGACCAGGTTGAGAAAGCCGGAGCGAAGCATAAGGTAACCACACACGCAGAGGTAATACATGACCCCAAAACGAATGTGTTTTCAACGCCATGCTATATGCTTGATGCAACCATAAGCCAGATTGCTGATGGTGCTGAAGCCATCATCAAAGCGATGGTGGGAAAGGGGATGAGCTAAAGAGCTTCCTTACGGGTCAGTCTCTTCTTATACACCTTACTCTGGCCAGTGCGGTTTGCTTGCTTCCGACGCCACTGGTGCCGGAGGGGAATGTGCGATAATAGGCATTCAGATACAGGATACCAGCCCCTTCATTCGACGACCAATACTTATCGGCAGCAAAGCCTCCAATGGCAGCAGCATTGGATCTGACACACTCAAGCTCATTATATGAGGGTAGATACCAGTCGGAGTAGCCATATGAGACCAGGGTGTCACAGATTCCTGCGGCAGTAGTCAGCCCGCACAGTTGCACTATCAATGGGGTATTGATTGCCCCGTTATTCTGGTCGTTGGCAGCGGTTGTTATACCGACACAACCCCAAAGCATTGCACCTGCATTGTCGGTGGGGTGAACATAAATGGTTACAGATGATGTACCGCAATAAACAGAGGGCAGGCTTGGCCCCGCCGGCATGGTAACCCCCACGGTATCCGAGCTTGCGGGGCATGGCGGGTTCGAGATTGTCCAAATAAGGTTGTATGTGCTGCTGGGTGTTCCCGTGAAGTTGGTAGTGGGGCTGGAAGCGTTCGCAAAAGAGCCGCCGGTGCCACTTGCAACAGTCCACAACCCTGTTCCTGTCGTGGGGGCGTTACCTGCCATCGCCACAGTAAGAGAGGTGGCCGTGATGTCGGGCCCTGCATTGGCGGTGGTTGGCGGACTTATTACAATGGTTGTTTCGCCGGTACTGTTACTGCATCCGGTAACATTATCGGTATAATCGTAGGTTATGGTATGGGTGCCAACTCCGGCTGAGGTTGTGATAAAGGTATTTCCCGTGACACCATTGCCACTAAAAGTACCACCCACAGGATTTGCGGTAAGGGTGATAGTGCCTGCAGATAAACAAAATGAAGCGTTTAAGCCGGTAATTGCCACCACCGGCAACTGGTTCACGTTAACCTTTACAACTTCGGTGTGCCATGGGTCGCAGTTCTGCCCTGTGATCTGTGCTCTGTAAAAACGTGTTGTCATTACACCGGTAATGGTGTGAACCGCCAAAGTAGCTCCGGGTATATCATAAAAACTTATGCTGTCGAGCGACTGCTGCCACTGAATGCTTTCTGTAAGGGCTACAGTTACCGATAACTCGATGGTGTCACCTGCACATACTTCTTTCACTACCTGGGTATGCAGGCCTGTTGCAAATATGCAGATAATAAACAGTGTTAAGATATTCTTATTCATAGCTGATCTTCCTTTCATGATTATTGAATGATGATATTCTGCATATACCTGTACTCACCGTGCTGAACAGAGATAAGGTAGAATCCGGTGGTTACCGGGCGCAGGTCGGCCTCAATTTTGCCTGACGTGTGGGTGAATGTTTTTGTAAATAGCAACTTGCCGGTTACAGAATAGAAAGAAACTTCTGTTGATGTTTCGCCGGCCGGTAGTCCTTCTATAAGGATTACGCCGGTTGAGGGGTTGGGGTATATCCTTAAACGAAACTCCCCAGCCTCATCAACAGAGTTCACGTAACCTGAGATTGTTACCTGATCCGAAGATTCACAGCCGTTTTTGTCTGTCACTGTCAAGGTCATCACAACAGGTGCCCCTCCGGTTGACGGATAGGTAAAGGTGGGGCTTAGCAAAGTGGAGTCGTCGATGTTGTCGGTTGGCTGCCACAGACAGGTGAAAGGAGATGTGCCACCAGTCACGCTTCCCTGTAATAAAAAGGAAGAACCCCAACTGATCAGGGTATCAGGCCCGGCATTCACTATGGGAATGGGGGGCGGGGTGTGGCTGAAACTTATCTGGTGCACCTGCCCTGAAACAGCAACAGATATAAGGAACATGAAGGGAAAGAGAAAAGTAACTTTTTTCATCCTTGGCTTGATTTGAATATTAATGATGTCAAAAATAGAAATATTTTCTTTTTTTTAATTATGTTTGTGATGAACATTGAACACATAAAAACCATGAAAAAAATCGTTGTTTTAGGAGCCGGGATGGTTGGCCGTGCGATAGCGCTGGATCTGTCAGCAGAGCATGAGGTACACTCTGCTGACATAGACCAGAAAGCACTGGACAGGCTGCACGAAACCGGACATGTTACAGTTCACCGTGAAGATCTGAGCTACAGAACGAAACTGCAACAGCTTGTGAAACCTTTTGATTTGGTGATATCTGCCGTTCCCGGATTCATGGGCTTCAAAACCATCGAAACCGTGATCCGCTGTGGAAAAGACCTTGTCGACATATCATTTCTTCCTGAGGATGTTCTGCCCCTTGACGGGCTTGCAAAGGAAAATGGTGTAACCGCAATAACCGATTGTGGTGTGGCACCAGGGATACCCAACATCATAGCCGGGTATTACAACCACAGGCATAAAGTAACACGTTTCGAATATATGGTAGGCGGGCTGCCGTCAGAGCGAACCCTGCCCTTTGAATACAAGGCTCCGTTTTCACCCTGCGACGTTATTGAAGAGTACACACGTCCCGCCAGGTTTGTTGAGAATGGCCAATTGGTTACAAAACCTGCTTTGAGTGATGCCGAACTTATAAACTTCCCGGGTGTTGGAACCCTTGAGGCTTTCAACTCCGACGGGCTCCGTTCCCTTCTCTTTACACTGCCCGGTATTCCATTCATGAAAGAGAAAACTCTAAGGTACCCGGGACATATACATAAGATAATGCTCCTGAGAGATGCCGGGTTCTTCAGCCGGGAACCGGTTTCGATCAACGGCAACTTCCTAACCCCTTTCGAAGTTACTTCAGAGATTCTAAAGAAGTCGTGGTTTCTTAACCATAATGAAAAGGAATTCACCATTATGAGAATCAACATAAGTTTTCAGGAGGAAGAGCAGCAACGGGAGGTGGTTTACAATCTGTTTGACACAACAGATGAAATGAACGGGATTTCATCAATGGCACGCACAACAGGCTATACATGTACCGCTGCAGCAAACATGATGATATCGGGACTGTTCGACAGGAAAGGTGTATTTCCTCCTGAACTGATAGGGATTGATCAGCAGAATTTCGATTTCATCTTCGGGTATCTTGCTGCAAGGAATGTTAATCTGGACAAAGACTGTTAATCAGACCGGATATAAATTAGAGGTATATTAAGATTTTTATTGATTTCAAACATCTGATTGGGTATTTTTGAGCTGATAAAAAGTAAATTAAAACTATAACCTATGAAACACGTATTACCTGAATTACCTTATGACATTGAAGGGTTACAGCCTGTTATAAGCCGTTCCACCCTTGAATTTCATCACGGCAAACACCATCTGGCATATGTTAATAACCTCAACAATCTGATTCCCGGCACGGTATGGGAGGATTCGACCCTTGACCAGATCATTCGTGATGCGGATGGTGCCATTTTCAACAATGGCGCCCAGGTATGGAACCACACCTTTTACTGGAACTGTCTCACCCCGGGTGGAAGTTTGCTGCCGGAAGGGGATTTTGCTCAAACCCTTCTTCGCGACTTTGGCTCGATGGATAGTTTTATCGGGCAGTTTGGCAAGACCGCCGTCACACAATTTGGTTCAGGGTGGGCATGGTTGTCAGCAGATCCTGACGGCAAACTTGTTATCACCCAGGAGGGTAATGCCGGCAACCCGATTCGTTCAGGGCTTAAGCCACTTCTTACTTGCGATGTATGGGAGCACGCCTACTACCTCGACTACCAGAACCGCCGGCCGGACTACGTAAATGCTTTCTGGAAAATCGTTGACTGGAAGGCTGTTGCATCAAGATATTAATACTTCTATCGTTGTGATAAACATCATATTATAGCATAGAAATCAACATATCATAAAATATGCGAAGAATCATACGGGCTTTAATACCTCCCCAACGGTGGCGTGTTGCAGTGATAATAGCTTCCGGAGCGATAACCGGGCTTTTCTGCCTCCTCTTTTATATATCGAAAGCCCACTCCTACCTATCCGACGATTCAGAGACCTGTATGAACTGTCATATCATGGCTCCACAGTTTTCAACATGGAATCACAGCTCACACCGGGAGGTTGCCGGATGTGTAGAATGTCATGTTCCGCATAACAATATTTTCAATAAATACTACTTCAAGGCAAAGGACGGGTTGCGACACGCAACCATCTTCACACTTCGCCGTGAACCACAGGTGATATTTATACATGATGCCGGCAAGAGGGTGGTGCAGAATAACTGCATCCGCTGCCATACTGAACTCATTACCGACGGCCGTCTCAATATACGCACATCAGATTTTCAGCATTTCCGCAACAGCAGGAACTGCAATGAATGTCATCGGGAAACACCACACGGACGGGTAAACTCACTCTCAAGTGTGCCTTATGCAAGGGTTCCTATTAAGATGAGTCCTGTACCAGAATGGATTACTGGGATGATAAAGAAAAAAGAGCAGTAAAAAATAAAACCAAAACAGAAACCGATTATGAAAACTATCCGCGAACAGATTGACAGGCGTCCCTGGCTGGGTTGGATTTTGTTTATATTCACCCTGGTGGTGGTTTTTCTCCTGGGCCTTCTTGCCTCTTCGATTCTGGAGAGGCGTGCAGAAGCGATATTTGCATATACTCCTCAGGTTGATTTTGAGGATTGGGAGCCACGAAATGAGATCTGGGGACAGAACTTCCCCAGGGAGTACCAGTCGTATCTTCTCACGGCAGACACGGGCTTTCGTAGCAAATATAGCGGCAACGCCGTGGTTGATATGCTCGAGGTATATCCTGAAATGGCTGTGTTATGGGCAGGTTATGCTTTTTCGAAGGATTACAAACAGGGGCGTGGACATTACTATGCCGTTACCGATGTTTACAAGACCCTTCGCACCGGTGGTCCCCTGAAGCCTGAGGATGGTCCTCAGCCCTCGACCTGCTGGACGTGCAAGAGCCCCGATGTGGTTCGGTTGATGGAACGTGACGGCATTGCTGGATATTACAGCAAAACATGGGCTCAATACGGTCCTGAAGTGGTGAATTTCATTGGATGTGCCGACTGCCATGATGCCAAAACCATGAACCTTAGGATATCACGCCCCGCTCTGGTGGAAGCTTATCAAAACAAGGGGCTCGATATTACCAAAGCCACACATCAGGAGATGCGGTCGCTGGTATGTGCCCAGTGTCATGTGGAGTACTATTTCAATAAAAAAATGGTTGATGGGGCAAACTACCTGGTGTTTCCGTGGAACAAAGGGCTCACCGTCGAAGACATGGAAACTTATTATGACAGCATTGAGTTCTCTGACTGGACTCACCAGTTGAGCAGAGCACCCATGCTCAAGGCTCAGCACCCCGATTATGAGCTGTATAAGTTCGGTGTTCACTCCGACAGGGGTGTATCGTGTGCAGATTGTCATATGCCCTTTAAAAGCGAGGGTGGGTTAAAATTTACCGACCACCGTATGACAAGCCCGTTGCAGAATGTTGCCAACAGTTGCCAGGTTTGCCACAGGGATGAGACAGAGAAGCTGATACAGAATGTTTATGAGCGGCAGGACAGGATTGCGGAGATCAGGGGCAGGCTCGAAAAGCTGCTGGTGGTGGCACATGTAGAGGCAAAAAAGGCGTGGGATCTAGGAGCTACAGAGGATCAGATGAAAGAAATTCTCCAGGGTATACGTAAAGCTCAATGGCGCTGGGATTATGCTGCGGCAAGCCATGGAGCAAGCTTTCACGCTCCGCTCGAAACGGCAAGAGTGATCAGTAATGGTATCACCTATGCCCAGGAAAGCAGGATTAAGCTCGCACGGCTACTGGCAAACCTCGGCCATAATGAGCCTCTGCCATACCCCGACATCTCAACAAAAGCCAAAGCACAGCAGTTCATCGGACTACCATTGGATGATCTGAACAAACAGAAAGAGGAGTTCCTGAGAACTGTGCTGCCGAAGTGGCTTGAAGAGGCAGCAGAAAGGGAAAAGGGCTACAAGGTGAGTCGGAGGTAAGCTTGGTGTAGAGTTTTTTATTTAAGAATCTTTGTTTTATGTGTGCTTTTTACAACAAGTGTAGTGTTACATAGCTTTTTTGTTTCCCGCAGATAGGCGCAGATACTACGCAAATACCAGCAGAAGAAATCTTTTTCAGCGCTTTTCCGCGTAGTTACTGCGCCTATTCCATCTGACAAATTACACAAGATCAGCTTTTCATATTATTATGAGACTAATTCTTTGCGGCTCTACGGCTTTGCGAGAAAAAAATATCTCGCCAAGACGCCAAGGCGCTAAGATTAAAAACCTAATTCTTTGCGACTCCGCAGCTCTGCGTAAAAAAAACAATCAATCATTAGTTAAAAGTTAGCCATCTGATTTTACCATAATCACTTATGGTCTTGGATTCTGCGGGAAACAAGCACCTTTAGGTGATGCAATGAAAGTTGTTGACGTGATAGTAATATCTGTGCCAGCCTACCTGAACCAAATCAGTATTTAAACAGATTGGATACTCAGAACCTTAAAAATAAAGAAATCACCGCCAAAATGAAATTCTGGTGTTTAAAGAAGCTGAATGATTATACTATTCTATTTCCCCACGATTTCTTCGATCTGCTCGGGGGTGATGGGAATCCTTTTACCGATAAAGGTGCACCCATCAGGAGTTACCAGGATGGTATCCTCGAGGCGTATGCCTCCGAATCCTTTATATGTTTCAACAAGATCGTAATTGATAAACTGTTCGAGCTTCTTTTCTTTTCTCCACAGATCGATAAGTGCAGGTATAAAGTAGATTCCCGGTTCGTTTGTGATCACATATCCGGATTTCAGCTCGCGCCCCATCCTGAGGTATGCCGTGCCGAACTGGTTTATGCGTTGTACCTTGTCGTCGTATCCCACATGGTTTTCTCCCAGTCCCTCCATGTCGTGCACATCGAGGCCAAGCATATGCCCCAACCCGTGAGGGAAGAAGAGAGCGTGAGCTCCTGCCGCAACAGCTTCCTCGAAATTACCTTTCATAAGTCCAAGTTCTGTAAGCCCTTTCGCAATACGACTGCAGGCATGAAGATGTATCTGCTGGTAGGTCACTCCCGGCTGAATGCGCTTGAAGGCACTGTTATTGGCGTGCAGAACAATATCGTATATCTCCTTCTGGCGGGTTGTAAACCTTCCCCCAACGGGAATGGTCCTGGTATTGTCGCTGCAGTAGTGCGACGGAGTCTCTGCCCCAGCATCCACAAGCAGTAAACGACCCTCCTCGAGTATCTGGCTGTGATCATGATTATGAAGCGTCTCTCCATTCTGACTCAGAATTACCGGGAAAGAGACAGCACCTCCATGCTGCAGGGCAATACCCTCCATCACACCTGCAAGCTCCATCTCTGATACACCGGGCTTCGCCATACGCATAACGGTTGTATGCATCTCATACCCGATGGCGGCAGCCTTCTCAAGTTCTACAATTTCCACCTCCGTTTTTACAGCCCTGAGGTTAACAACCGCCTTTATCAAAGCAACCGAAGCAGCGGCTTTCTGATCATCGGGGTGAATGCCCAACAGTTTGTATAGCAATAACTTGCTTTCGGCACGATAAGGTGGAAGGAAATGTATTGAGCGCCCTTTTTGTTTTGCCTCCTCAAGCACCTCAGCAAGCCTGCCAAAGGGCATGCTCTTCTTCATACCAACACGCTCTGCCTTTTGGGCAATCTTCTCCTGTGGCCCCATCCAGATAATGGAGTCAATGTCTGCATCGTCGCCGAAAAGTATTTCGGTGCCATCTTCAGCATCAATAACAGCTGCAAGGTCAGGTACATCATGGCCGAAAAAGTACAGAAAGTCACTGTCCTGACGAAAATGGTATGGGTTCGCAGTATAATTGAAAGGAACATCAACATTTCCGGGGATAAGAATCAGCCCTTTTCCTGTTGCAGCTCTAAGGGCAGCTCTTCTGGCTGCATAAACACTGGCTTCAAACATAGTGTACTATTTTATTTATTCATTAATGCTTCTATCTCTTCCGGTTCAATTTCAAGGTTTTCGAACAGGTCAACAGGTTCGCGACGTGTTATCAGCAGATCCGTCTCAAGTCGTATCCCAAGTCTCTCTTCGGGGATATATATTCCTGGTTCCAGTGTAAGAACCATCCCTGCAGAGAGGGGATCCTGCTTCTTCCCGCGATCATGAACATCAAGCCCCACATGATGTGACAATCCGTGGGGAAAATAATTCCTGTACATCGGGCAAGCAGGGTCCTGATCCTTAACCTGTTGTGAGGTAAAAAGCCCCAGCCTGATCATTGCCTCCTCCATAGCAGGATTTACCTCCTTCTGAATCGATTCAAGATTTTTACCGTTTGTAAATAAAGGCTTAGCCATCTTCATCACACCCAGAACCTCATTGTAAACTTCCTTCTGTCTTGATGTGAACCTGCCATTAACAGGAACTGTTCGGGTGAGGTCACTTGCATATCCAAAGTATTCACAACCCATATCGATCAGAAGCATATCACCATCCCTGCAAATATCATGGTTTCCGTTATAATGCAAGTATGTTGCGTTAATACCCGAAGCAATTATCGGGTGGAAGGCATGGCCACTTGCTCCCTTAGCCCTGAATTCATGCTCTATTTCTGCCTGAATCTCATACTCCATAACTCCGGGCCGCACCTTGCCGGCAGCTCGCCTGAAAGCATCGGCAGTGATACGGCATGCCCTGTTGATAACAGCTATCTCCGTGTCGTTCTTAACCCCTCTCACCCTTTCTAGCAGAGGCCCTAAACGGCGGTATTGATGAAAAGGGTATTGGTCATGGATTTGCAAGCCGTAACGCAAAGCCCTGGTTACGATATCAGGGTTGAACCTGCCGTAAATATGGGTGTCCAGATAAACCTGCTCAGTATAATACATCGCTTCACGTAAAGCAGCTTCAAAATCATCAACATAAAACACATTTTCAATTCCACTTATATTTCGTGCCTCTTCCATCGTAAGCTTCTTCCCCTCCCAACGCTCAAGTATTTCGTTTGGCCTCAGAATGAATAAAGCCTCCCGAAGCCTCTCTGCCGGACATGTGGGATATAATAGCAAAATTGTCTTCTCCTGCCTGATACCTGTCTGATGAAATATGTCGGAGTTCTGTCTGAATGGAAAATATTGATCGCCGTTTCGCGGCATCTGATCATTGCTGAAAAGCACAGCCATGGCATCAGGTTCCATAAGGTTTTTCAGCTTCTGACGGTTCTCCTCAAAAAACTCCGGACTAAAAGGCCATTCGCTGTGCATAATGAAATTATTTATAATGAAAATAAATTATATCTGTGCTTTGATCTCAATCCTATAAATGATAAATTTGCTTGTTCCTAACAAATGACATGGTTCATCAGGAAAATCACAATACAAATAAAGTAATTTTCTGCTTGCCCCATGCAATGATCTGGTAAATTTCAGAAAAAGAATTTAAACAGCAACCCGTTCAGAGATATTTTTTTTCAATTTAGACAGAGTTTGTTTAAGGGATGATAACATATACAAACCTAAGATCATGAGTAACAATTTTTTTCAGGCAGCTTCGATCACCAGGAAGGTAACAATGGGCATTGCCGGCGCCTTCCTGATCCTGTTTCTTCTGGTACATCTTGGCATCAATCTGCTTCTTCTGCGGCCGGACGACGGAGCATGGTATTACAGTGCGTCCCACTTTATGAGCAGCAATTATATCATAAAGATAATTGAGGTGATACTTTTTCTGGCATTGGTTATTCACGCCTTTCTGGGAGTAATCCTCTGGTTTCAGAACAGATTTGCAAGGCCGCAGCGTTATTACCGCACAAACCGTTCTGCCACGGCGTTTATGTCGAAATATATGATCCACACCGGCGTCATTATATTTCTGTTTCTTGTAATACACTTTATGAATTTTTATTTCGTAAAGCACGGGATAGTTTCTCCTCCGGAAGGGGTTGGCAAGGAGGACTTTGTGGTGATGGCTGAGTTACTTTTCACCAATGTATATTATTCCGTTATATACATCATTTGCCTGGTGGTTCTGGGTGTACATCTAAACCACTCATTCCAGTCTGTGTTACAGACTTTCGGCATGCATCACAACAAGTATTACACTGCCATCAAACGTACCGCATTGGTCTATTCGGTAGTTGTTTCCCTTGGCTTTATAATCATACCATTGTATTATCTGTTTTTGTTTTAAAATCAACACGATATGAATTTTCCATACAATTCAAAGGTACCACCGGGGCCGCTTTCAGAGAAGTGGACACATTACCGTGGGTCTTCAAAGCTGGTAAGTCCGGCCAACAAGCGTAAGCTTGACATCATTGTTGTAGGCACGGGCCTTGCCGGCGCATCTGCGGCAGCTTCCCTTGGCGAGCTGGGTTACAACGTAAAGGCCTTCTGTTACCAGGACAGTCCTCGAAGGGCACACAGCATTGCCGCTCAGGGTGGAATCAATGCTGCGAAGAATTATCCCAATGACGGGGACAGTATTGACCGTTTGTTTAACGACACCGTCAAGGGTGGTGACTACCGGTCACGGGAAGCAAATGTTTACCGGTTGGCAGAGGTCAGCAATCAGATCATTGATCAGTGTGTGGCACAAGGGATACCCTTTGCACGCACTTATGGTGGTTTGCTCGACAACAGGTCGTTTGGGGGGGCGCAGGTGTCTCGCACCTTTTATGCAAGAGGCCAGACAGGGCAGCAGCTTCTTTTAGGTGCATACGGTGCCCTTAGTCGCCAGGTACATCTGGGAAGTGTTAAGCTCTTCACCCGAAGGGACATGCTCGATGTGGTGATCGTTGACGGCAAGGCACGGGGTATAATAACCAGGAACCTGGTGACGGGCGAAATAGAGAAGCACTTCGGCCATGCTGTGGTATTGGCCACAGGTGGCTATGGCAACGTGTTCTATCTCTCTACCAACGCCATGGGCAGCAATGTATCACCTGCATGGCAGGCATACCGCAAAGGAGCTCTCTTTGCAAATCCCTGCTTCACCCAGATACATCCAACCTGTATCCCTGTCCACGGCGACTTTCAGAGTAAACTCACCCTTATGAGTGAGAGCCTCCGCAACGACGGACGTATATGGGTGCCCGCAAGGATTGAAGATGTGGAGAAGTTGCGCCGCAGGGAGATAACACCCGCCGACATACCTGCCGAACACCGCGACTACTACCTTGAGCGGCGGTATCCCGCCTTTGGTAACCTGGTACCGCGAGATGTTGCCTCCAGAGCCGCCAAAGAGCGCTGTGATGCCGGGTACGGCGTAGGTACAGGCCTCGCAGTGTACCTCGACTTCGAGGAGTCCCTCAAGAGGCTAGGAAAAAGTGTGATAGAAGAGCGTTATGGCAACCTCTTCCAGATGTATGAACAGATAACAGGTGAGAATCCTTACACCACCCCAATGATGATATACCCCGCAGTGCATTATACTATGGGCGGGTTGTGGGTTGATTATGAGCTTATGACCAACATTCCGGGGTTGTATGCTATCGGTGAGGTGAACTTCTCCGATCACGGCGCCAACAGACTTGGTGCCTCAGCGCTGATGCAGGGCCTTGCCGATGGTTACTTCATCCTCCCATATACCATTGGCAACTACCTTGCTGGTGAGATCCACACTCCACGCATGACTACAGATGAGAAGCCCTTCAATGAAGCGTTTGAAGCTGTCAGAACCCGCATCAGCAACCTCATGGGAATCAAAGGAAAACAAAGTATTGACCAGCTTCATAAAAAGCTGGGCCACATCATGTGGGAGTATTGTGGCATGGGCAGAAACGAAGAGAAACTGAAGAAAGGTCTGGAGCTGCTTGATGAGCTGGAAAAAGAGATCACCACCGATATGAAAATCACCGGTGATATCCATGAGTTTAACCCTGAACTGGAAAAAGCAACCCGGCTGCATGACTTTCTGGAGCTCGGAAAACTTCTGATGAAAGATGCCCTGATGCGCAGGGAGTCGTGTGGCGGACACTTCCGGGAAGAGATGCAGACCGCCGACGGTGAAGCGAAGAGGGATGACGAAAACTTCACCTTTGTGGCAGCCTGGGAATGCCGGTATGAGGGGGGAAAGATGGATGAACCCACACTCCACAAGGAGGAACTTAAATTCGAGGTTGCAGAACTGAAACAACGTGTATATAAATAGTCAGATCTTACGATTATGGAAAAGGGAATGGATCTAACACTGAAAATATGGCGGCAGAAGAATAGCGCCGCTAAGGGTGGCATGGTTACCTACAAGGTTACAGGAGTATCGCCCGACAGTTCATTTTTTGAGATGCTCGACGTGCTGAATCAGCAGTTGATAGAGCATGATGAAGACCCTGTGGCCTTCGACCACGACTGCCGTGAGGGGATATGCGGCACATGCAGCCTCTTCATCAACGGCAGGCCACACGGGCCCAAAAGCGGAATAACCACCTGCCAGTTGCACATGCGCTCGTTCCATGATGGTGATACTATTTATATTGAACCGTGGCGGGCACGTGCATTTCCGGTCATCAAAGACCTGATCGTGGACAGAAGTGCCTTCGACAAGATCATACAGGCGGGAGGTTATATATCAGTAAATACAGGCGGTATTCCTGATGCCAATGCCATCCCCATACCCAGATTCAACGCCGAACGTTCAATGGATGCTGCCGCGTGTATCGGTTGCGGAGCGTGCGTTGCAGCCTGCGCCAACGCCTCGGCAATGCTGTTCGTGTCGGCAAAGATCGCACAGTTCCACTACCTGCCGCAAGGTAAGGTGGAAGCCACACGCCGTGTGCAGGCAATGGTGAAAACAATGGACGAGATGGGGTTCGGAAACTGCAGTAACATGTACGCCTGCGAAGCCGAATGCCCCAAAGAGATATCAATATCAAATATAGCCCTCATGAACAGAGAGTTCCTCGCTGCAAAGGTTTGCAGCGAGAGAGAGGAATAATACGTGTATCTTATCCTCAAGGCCACAACCGCTCAGTTGTTTCTCTGTAAATAACGAGTTGTTTACACAATGCGTGTATCGACACCTGTGACCCGACCTGGAAACTCAACAATCCTAACAGCTCCCTGATTTTAAGCGGACATCTGATATTCTCAGCTTCAAGGATGTCTTTAATATTAAATGAATCTGACAAATCACGCAGATATTCCTCCTTAGCTCTTATATTGTAATTTTTTTTACTAAGTACATTACAAAATTCATAGACCATAGATAAACATATAATAATGTTATTCAAAGATTTATGAATTTTGATATGTGTACAGGTTGCAGGTTTAACTATTGATACAAGCTAGTCAAGAGTTCTTCGATGAAGTTGCTTGGAAGTCATCCTAGTACATGCAAATATACATCACTTTCCCCTGCAATCCCATCGTCCCTCCTGCCAGTTAGATACGGAGCCAGTTCAGTCATAATCCTATTTACGCCACCCTTACCTGATACAGATGCTTCTGGAAGCCAATGAACAGCGCACTGATATCCGCTACCTCACCCAGGATGCTTTTGGCATCTTCGAAGGTTTGGTATTTGCTCTCCAGTAACATCGGAAGTCTGTCCATCTCCAGTTCCTCCACACCCACTTCGATGTAACGGTTCAGCACAAAATCAATGAATTCCTGCTGTTTTGGGGATAGTAGGTCATGGATATGGGGTTTGGCTGCTTCAACCCTAAAACTTCTTGTAATGGGCTTATGGTCGCTATCAAACACATAATCCAGCACATCAAACAGGTCACTATTCTCGGCATCAATCAGTTTCTGCAATGTGGCAAGTTCATCCAAGCCGAATCCCGCTTCATCCAGTTCTTTCAGCAATGTTTTTCGGGTAATGGGGTTCCCCCAAATCCTTCTCAGTTCATTTTCATCTTTAAAGAAATTTGGCAACGAACCAAACAAACTGTGCAGGAATTGCTCAACCGATATGGGCAATCCATCATTGCCGATAAACGATGTGGTCATCATGTGCTGTATCTCCCGCTCCTTACCGTCTCTTAGTTTCACCTTGGCTTTCTTCACACAAATACAGGGCGACTGTCCGCACTTCTCGCATGCTTTTGGTGATTCTTTTATACACTCGCAGGGCGTTTTGCCGCATGTGGGGCAAGTTTTGGGTTCACCCTTGATACATTCACAAGGAGTTTTGCCGCACCGTTTGCAATCTTCTGGTTCAATGGGTTCGCCATCCCATTCATCATCAAAGAACCGCTCATAGGCATTCACAAAGTCGTAGATGGTGAAGAATTCCTTGCCATCGAACAATCGGGTACCCCGACCAATGATCTGCTTGAACTCAATGATGTCATTCACGGGTCTTAAAAGCACAATGTTTCTGATGTTTCGGGCATCCACACCTGTGGACAGTTTGCGTGAGGTGGTCAAAATGGTCGGAATCACCTTCTCATTGTCCTGAAACTCCCGAAGCAATTGCTCTCCCAATTCCCCATCGTTGGCGGTAACACGCACACAATAGTTGGGTTGTGCCGATTTTTTCATCTGGTTGATCAGGTCACGTATGATCGCAGCATGTTCCTGTGTGGCGCAAAAGATGATGGATTTTTCCTGCTGGTTGGAATCTTCCATATAGACCCTCACCCGTTTGGCTTCACGTTCCTTAATCTCAATAATCCTGTTGAAATCCTTCTCGATGTATAGTTTAAATGGGTCTATTTCCCCTTCCATCACCATATCGTCGGATGTATAGGCATAATCATCCAGTGATGTCTTGATGCGTTTTACCTTAAACGGCGTCAAGAAACCGTCGTTGATACCCTCCTTCAGTGAATAAATGAATACGGGTTCGCCAAAATAGCGGTAGGTATCCACATTGTCCTTCCGCTTGGGTGTGGCGGTTAAACCCAGTTGAACGGCAGGTTCAAAATACTCCAATATGCCCCGCCAGTTGCTCTCATCGCTGGCACCTCCACGGTGACATTCATCAATGATGATAAAATCGAAATAATCGCTGGGGTATTCGCCAAAGTAAGGTGCTGCATTGCCTTCGTCATCCGATCCGCTCATAAAGGTCTGGAAGATGGTAAAGAAGATGCTGCCATTGGTGGGAACCCGTTTCTTCAGTCTGATTTCACTGGGTTTGATTCGAACCAATGCATCTTCGGCAAAGGCTGAAAATTCATTGTAGGCCTGGTCTGCCAGAATATTCCGATCGGCAAGAAACAGTATACGGGGTCTTCGGCTTCCGTCACGTTTCAGGTTCCAGCGGCTGTGATACAGTTTCCATGCAATCTGAACGGCTATGGTGGTTTTGCCCGTACCTGTGGCAAGTGTAAGCAGTATCCTTTGCCTGTGTTGGGCAACAGCATCCATTACCCGATTGATGGCAATTTCCTGATAATACCGAACCTTCTTGGTTCCGCTTCGCTCTTCAAAGGGTATAGACGCAAAGGTTTCATGCCATTTCTGTGCTTCAGTTGATAGTTGTATTTCTTCGGCAAAGGTGTGGTTCCAGAGTTCATCGGGTGTGGGGAAACGGTCGATGAGTTGTTCTTTGCCCGTTTTCATGCAGATGCTGTAAATCTCTTTGCCGTTGGTAGAAAAGGTGGTATCCAGCCTCATTTTCTCGGCGTACAACTTGGCTTGTGCCACACCTTCACCCACTGGCAGTTCATCGCTCTTTGCTTCAATAACCGCCAGCTTGATCCCCTTGTATGCCAATACATAATCTGCCCGAAGCATTTGACCACGCCTGCCACCCACCTTGATTCTGCCCTCGGTGATGGGATGGTTCCGAAACACCTTGGTGCCATCGGTTGGACCCCATCCACTGGATAGCAACTTGGGATCAATCAGTTCCGCTCTGGTTTCGTCTTCGGTCATAATCCATGGTACTTTATTATACTACTGCATATTGTTGCTGAATCACCTCCGGGTATTGTTGCCATATTTTCCCGTCAATCTCTTTTCCATTCAGTCTTTTATTCCGCTTCACCTTATCTGCGCCCCAGGTGCCCCATTGTTTGAAGAAAAATGCCACATCGTTACCCTCACATTGGCGTTTGATACTCAATACCCATTCTTTATCCATGGGTCTGGCTTTGTTGCCACTTTCTCCACCAACGATAACCCAATCGATTTTCGCAAGGTTCAATTCGCCAAGATCCTCCAAAAGTGGTTCAACAGAAAGGAAAAGTACACTTGCTCTGATGTTTCTTAATTTTTCAATTCTCGGCAAACCCTCATTTCTGTTTTCTACTGTAACTCCAAGCCATATGTTACCGGGGACAGGTCTGCCTGAGAAATAGTCCTTCATCCTATCAGCGCGCTTGGTGAGGATTTGATAGGTGTGATGAGGGGTATTTTCAATTACCTCAAAAATCTTATCCAAATAGTCTTCAGGTATATCCTTATGAAAAAGATCACTCATTGAATTGACAAAAAACACGGTGGATTTTTTCCTTTTATACGGATCGTACAACCGGCTGGGAACCATGCTGAAATCAAAGCCGTTGTTGTATCCTTCCACTCCCATTGCCTGTAGGCGGATTGCCATCGTTTCGGCATAACAATTACGACACCCGGCACTGATCTTTGTACAGCCTGCCGTGGGATTCCAGGTTTGTTCTGTCCATTCAATTTTGTGTGCCATGACTATAAGTTTTGAATAATTTGCTTGGCAATTGATTTTGCATTTTGGTTGTTTGATGCGAATACAAAGTGAAAAATCGGTGATCCGGTTGTGTTCCGTAATACTAATGGTTCATCAGTTACATACTTCCAGATGGTTTTCATACGCTCTGCATACAAACGTGCAATTTTTTCAATAGGTTGTGATACTTTTGTGATGATTTCTTCCTCGCCAAAAAGTGTCTGCACCTTGTTCTGCTTGTAAAAATGGTTTTTAATCTCTTCGACAGGCAAGCCGAAAAAGGACTCTAGTTTGTCACTAAATTCCAATTTCCCAGCCCTGTCCAGCAAACGGTTCACAATGACTCCTGTTGGTATTAAAATCCACACATCGGAACGGGTATCTTTCAACTCGGCTATAGCATTCCAGTCTATCTGCATTCCAAAAGGATCAAGAAACACCAAAGCCGCATACTTTTTTGTTTTTAACGCCCTGGAAAGCTCAAACAATTGATGGTTTGCATCACCTGATCGATAAACAATCGTTTTGTCCTTATGCTTTTCTTCAAGTTTATCTTTTAGCTTCATCAAAGATGAATCAAATTTGTCGATGAAATAATAAAAATCGAAATTCAAATCCTTCATTTCCAATACTCTCTCAGCAGCTCCTTTGTAGGTCTTCTCCTCTTCTTCGGTTATTTTTAGTTGTTGCATCAATTCTGCATTCTTCTGCTTTTCTCGTGTTCCGCTCCCAGCAAATCCATCAAAGTAAATGGTTTTCCAGAATGGAAAATTCTTCATTATGGCAAGATAAGACCATACATATTTTGAAAAGGCTTCCAGTTTCTTTTCTGTCCATGCTCCACCCCATTTATCTGATGGCTCGCTCACTATGTTGTTTTTATTCCAGGTCATACTGCTACACCTTTTTGGTTTTTGGTTAAATAGGTTCACTACTAAACAACTCCCCCGCAAATGCCTTCTGCAACATACTTTTCTTTAATTCTTCCAAGTCATTCAATTTCTGATTGTATATGGATTCCAGTTTCTTGGTTTCGTCTCGCAGGGCGTCTAATTGGCAAATTAAACTCTGTTGTATTTCAATTGATTTTGGATATGAAAAACTAATATTCCTAATAATAGGCATATTTAAACCGCGTCTATCATTACCGCTATCACCTGTCAATGTTCTTATCTCAGTATAACGTCCATCTAGATTAGCAAATATTAATTCAGGCAGAACTTTGTTTACATCGTTTGGATAAATACTAACCAAAGATTGATTGCAAGTAGCCTTGGTTCTTAACATAGCAACTGTACCCCTTGTTTTTCCCTGACCATTTAAAGCAATAAGAACGGAATTAATTGGCAGATAACGTGCGTTTGAGTTTTCTAAACCCAACTCGGTAATTCTACCTTCGCAATCGAATATCTCTTTTTGGTTTATGTCGCCAGATACTAACCATTTTATATTCCCACCTTCAAAATATTCTCTTTTTGTAGTGCTTGGTGTTCCCCCTGTCATCAATTTGCATGTTTCGCCAATTGTGCTACTAATCCACCCATCACCCTTATTTTCAAAAACGCTTTGCAGATATCCCTCAAACAGTTCCTTGGCATTTTTAAGGTTTTGCTGGGCGTTTTCCTTTGCCTTATTGATGGCTGCAAATGCTTCATCCAGTATGGCAACAATGCGCTGCTGTTCGGGAAGGGGGGGGATGGGGATCTCAATTTGCTTGAGATTATCATAGTAAAGCCGAGATATTGTAGCACCTTTTGTCGAATTCCAATCACATTTTTCATAGAAATGATACAAGTAATCATTCAGCACATGCTTTTCATCATTATCAATCCAAACAATATTGGAATCCTGAAAATAGGCTGGTTTACCGTCATACCTAACCCGTCTTCCTATTGTTCCTGATGCAGAAATAAGAACGTCACCAATTTTAGGGAAGGGGTAATTTTTGCTAAAATCGTTATACAATTCCTTGGATATATAGGCATCTGGGGTCTTACCAAATGTTCCAATTTTATAGAAAGGGATATCTCCTGAAGGGTGGGTTTGGTCTTTAAAAACTCTTTTACACATCGATGCTCTTCCGATATCCCCCAACTTCTTTATTTGCCATCCCTCTTTCATATCAGCTGCCCTATTTTATTAAGCATGGATTGCACCGAGTTTTGATCGATTCTGGAAAATGCGAACCATTTTCTGCCCAGATCTTTCAGGGAAGCCCCCAGATGGTAGATTTCACTGCCATCAATAATCAAAAAGCGGTCGTGACTGAGGGTGAAAGTTTTTATTGCAAAATTTCCGTATTGTTCATTTGCTTTCTCAAGGTCTAACAAAAGTTGGTTGCTTATGATTTTGGTTAACAACAGCACTTTAACCTCTGGTTCCTTTTTTGACAAATGGGTAAAGGTGGATTCATCTATATAGTTATCAATCAGCACTATGCTTTGTATGGCAGAGCGTATTATTTTTGATGCCAGTTCGTAAGCATCAAACACCTGACCTTCGAAAAACACGCCTTGTGTAGGTATCTGGTGGATGCTTAATTGCAGGTCTATCTCATTTACTTTGTGTTTCAGGGCTTCAAAGTTGTCTTCCAATCGGTTCATGCGGTTGTTGATTGCATAACCTTTGAGCAGATAGTCCTTGAGCACCCTTGTTGCCCAAATCCGAAATTGGGTTCCTTGTTTTGATTTTACACGGTATCCAACCGAAATAATGACATCGAGGTTGTAAAATTCTAACTGCCGTTCTACCAATCTGCCCCCTTCGTTTTGAACTGTCGCAAATTTTGCGACAGTTGCTTCTTTATCAAGTTCGCCTTCTGAAAACACATTATTAATGTGCTTTCCGATCGTTTTAACATCTCTGTCGAATAAAACCGAAATCTGTTGCCTGTGGAGCCATACCGTTTCATCTTCAAGCCTCACCTCAATGTGCTCGGCAAGTTCATCAGGACGATATAGAATTATTTCGTTTTTCATGATCCAATCAGGCTTTTTATCGTATCCAGAATTTCCGCACTTTCCTTATCCAGTTGCTTCATCTGTTGAAGTATCTCTTTTGGATCACGCAGTTTCACTTCCTGCTTCTTATTGGGGTTCTTCACCGACAAATCGTAGGTCTGTGTATCCACTTTGCTTACATCCACCGACCAAGAGTTTTCGCTATCGGCAAATGTTTTCTGAAGTTCCACAAACTGCGCAAGATCATTTTCGTTTAACGGATTACCCTTGCCAAGGTTCCTGTCCAGATTCAACTGATAAAACCACACCTTTCGACTGGGTGTGCCCTTTTCAAAGAACAGCACCACAGTTTTAACACCAGCACCCGAAAAGGTGCCACCGGGCAAATCCAATACCGTATGCAGGTTACAACTCTCCAGCAGCAGTTTTCTTAAACTCACAGATGCATTGTCGGTATTGCTCAGAAATGTGTTCTTAATCACCACACCACCCTTGCCACCCGCTTTCAGAATCTTGATGAAATGTTGCAGGAACAGGAATGCGGTTTCACCCGTTTTGATGGGAAAGTTCTGCTGCACCTCAGAACGTTCCTTACCACCAAACGGTGGATTTGCCAGCACCACATCATAACGGTCTCTCTCCTGAATATCGGCAAGATTTTCTGCAAGCGTGTTGGTGTGGATAATGTTGGGCGCTTCAATGCCATGAAGAATCATGTTCATGGTGCCGATAATATATGCCAGCGACTTCTTCTCCTTTCCGTAGAAGGTCTTTTTCTGCAATGCCACCATATCATTGGATGAGAGTTGCTTGCTGTCTTTCAGGTACTGAAACGCCTCCACAAGAAATCCAGCGGAACCTGCCGCACCGTCATAAATGGTATTGCCGATCTTCGGTGCAACCACCTTCACAATGGTTCTGATCAACGGACGGGGGGTGTAATATTCACCACCATTACGACCCGCATTGCCCATGTTTTGTATCTTGCCCTCATACAAGTGGCTCATTTCATGCTTTTCGGCATGCGTTCTGAACCGAAGCTCATCCACCAGATTGATAACTTCCCTCAGGTTATAACCCGATTGAATCTTGTTCTTGATTTCGCTGAATATCTCGCCAATTTTGTATTGGATAGTATCGGCACTTTCGGCGGTTGATTTGAACTTCTTCAGGTAGGGGAAGAGTTTCAGGTCAACAAACTCCTTCAGGTCATCACCTGTTAGCGCTTTATGATGATCCAGTTTGCCATCCTTCATCTTGGGCACCGCCCATTTCTTCCACTGGTATTCTGGGTCGATGATATAGGTATATGTTTTACCTGTCAGTTCGGCAGCGGTTGATCTATCCTTTTCAAAATCATCCAGATACTTCAGGAACAGAACCCAAGATGTCTGTTCCACATAATCCAGTTCACTGCTGCAACCCGCATCTTTATGCAGTATGTCATCAATATTCTTAAAGGTCTGTTCAAACATGTTGTGTTGACGGTTTTGATGTTTCGGGAGTAGACTATGTCAGGCAAATATAGTAAGCCAAACCAGATCAGGAAACTCGAATCTGTGATACGTATGGCTTCTCTTAATTTAGGTGTGTTTTTAAATTATCAATCGCAATTTGAACAAATTTTGGGTTGGTAAACAGGGTCTTCTTTCGGTTGCTCCATTGATCCAGCTCCGCTATGATCTGTGGTAGTGTCTTAAGATTCTTTTCTTGCATGATGAAATCAATGGTCGAGAGTAATTCCAAACCAAAAGGAGAATAAAACCCTTTCAGAAATCGCTTTGTTTTTTCGACGGTGCTTTTGTAAAGTGCGTTTTCTTGTTTTTCCAGAAACTCATGCACTTCGACTTCACCATCTGGGATTATACCTAATTCCTCAAATGGCTTTTTATCTTTAGCGCTGTAACCCATGATATAGCTGCCATTCAGGTAATACAAAACGTGTTTTACTTTGCCAGAATAGGGACCATAAAAATTTGGCTTGAACTCCAACCTGAAAGCCTCTTTTGCACCAAATCGTTGAAGAAAGTAGGCGATTTTCTCTGATGAAAATTCAGACACAAACTCACCGTTGCAAACCAATTCATACAAAACAGATAACAACATTGCCCTCGCAGGAGTTAATTTCACACTCTCCTTCTTTAATGCTTCCTGAATGGCCGTACTTGGCTCATAGATTTGAATATCACAATCCAGATCTGATAAATGTTTCATTAAAATCTGTTTCACCTTGTTCCAGTCTAGTCCTCCATTCCCTGAACCCAGCGGAGGTATGGCAATAGATTTTATTTTTTTTTCTTGGATAACTCTCACTAACTCTGTTAAACCATCTTCAATATATTGATATTCTGATGGATAACGCCAGTGTTTCTTTGTGGGAAAATTTACAATTATTTTTTGCCCGGTTAATAAAGATTCATCCTCGGTAATAAAGAGTTGACCTATTTTCATGTCTCCGTTTTTACAAGCATTGGAATACAGCTTGTAATTATTCGGGAATGCATTCTTAAACTGCAGAGCTATCCCTTTACCCATAAGGCCGATCGTGTTTACCGTGTTAACCAAAGCTTCTGCTTCACTCTCCAACAAGTTACCGATTCTGTAATGTATCATATTTTAAAAATAATATTCTGGTTTAATGTGAACTTTGGTTGCATCTGCACCAAGTTTGATTATCTTTATTTTCGCGTTTTCGTTGTAGGTGATATAGCCCAAAATGGCTCCGTTGGGAATGTCCCCTAATACCAAAAACTCTGCTTCTTTTCTTCTTTTTTTATCCAGATCATTTTCATCTCTCCAATACCTGGCATCTATTGCGGTCTTATCAATTATTGAATCTATCCTCTGAATATCAGCTGCCGTGTATTGGGAACTAAAGCCATCGACGGCATGGCCATCAGTAAAAACGAAATCCAATCCCAGATCAATAATTTTTTGAACAGAGCTCATAAGATACACAATATTTTCTGATGGGGTGGGTGGCACTTTGTTATACCCGTATTGAATCACATACAGCATAGGGGTTCTCGATCCAAAGTAAAACGGAACATATTCGTCTAAACGTCTTCCATTGTTTAGAATAAAGTTGCTTCTTGTAGTGATTAAACTGCCATCACCAATTGGCACAAATTCAGGATTTGCATTTACAGATGACGTATGCGTTATGCCATTTTGAAGAATATGCGTGATATTCTGAATATGGGTAATTCTGAACAGAAATATTCTATTTAAATCAGGCATGCAGCAATCTATTATTCTGACTACTTTAGATCAATGTTTTTTTTATCGGATGAGACTCGATTTAAGCTTGCAGTAACCCTTTTCACGTTGCCTTTATTCCATATGTTTCCCCCAACCTTCTCATTACGATAGTACTTAGGCCAATGAGCTTCTACGAAGCCAAAGATACAACAAATTAGCAGTTCACCCACTCGGGAATGAAAAAAGTTGGATCCAATCAAAGCTCCTCGCTGAAATTCCATCTGCATTTATGCCAGTTTGCGAAAGTTCCGGAACAACCACAATCCGAGGATTGCCAGCTGATAACATCATCTGCTGAAAGCAGCACAATTCTAATATTTCCATGACAACCCTTTTAGAAGCAGCGGAGTTCGGTCATCACGCTCCTATTCTGAAGAAACCGGCTGGTGGTAGCCTAAATAACCATGGTCAGGAAGGCGGCCAGCTTTCTGGCCTGCTTTGGCATCCGTGCCGGAATATTGCCGGTTACATCAAGAAAGTGATTGATGTCGGTGATGTACATATGGATTGCAATTTAGTTGTTATGTGTTTTGCTGGCTTCAATTGTGTTAATCTTTTTATTGATATTAGTACTGATGCGTTAAAATTCAAAGTCAAATAATTCATATTGTTCTTTGACATCTTGATTGGATTGAGTTTCTGTAAGTAGTTCTTTTAATGGGGTTTTATCAAAAGCCGAGACACCCAGAATCTGGATGATCTCATAAATCGACAGGGAACTTTTAAGTTGGTGTTTGACGTATGCAACAATGAGGTAGGTGCATATGGCTACCCAAACATGAATGTTCACTGCATTCTCGGAGTGTCCCCAGAGCTTCTTTATGGTCAGGTTTTGCTTTATCCATTTGAAGAATGTCTCGATTTGCCATGGGTTACGGTACAATTGAGCAATCTCAAGTGCAGTTGTTTCGAAGTTATTGGTCAAAAAGACTAGCTCCATTTCATTTTCGTCATCATAGTATTCCACTAACCTGAGAGGTTCCGGATATAATCGTTTGGACTTTGGCCCTGCGAGCTTGATGATCTTATCACCTCTGAGTCCGGCATTTTCATCGAGATTGTAATTTTGCTCTTCAACCACATAATCCAGACCTACTTTTGCCCGGGTAATAAAGAACGAACCGGCTTTGTGCATGAGATACAGAGGGGCCAAGTCAATGTACGCCTTATCCATCAGGTATATCCCTCCCGGTATGGGAACAAGTTCGTCCAGGATATTGCTGTCATGGTACTTCCCATCAGTGATGAAGATAAAGGCAGGAATACTACCTCTTAAGTCAAGCAGTGTGTGAATCTTGATCGCCCCCCTGGAGTATTTTCCTGGCGCCCAGGCAAATAGCTTGATGCTCAAGGAAATGGTGGTTGAGTCCAAAGCAAACACATCATTCTCAACGCTAACATTGGGTATTGGGCTTTGAGCATAGAGTGGCCTGACCAGTTTTATCAGGTACTCACCAAAGTCTGCAAAAATCCTCCAGTCGCGTCCCTCATTTGCCCGCGACAGCGTTGATTGATTGACATTTTGCTTGATTCCCAAGTGATAAAGCTTCTTCCGATGAGCTTTCAGGCAGACACAAATATCACGAAGGGAGTTGCGTGCAGTAAGCTGACCGAAAAAGAGCTGGATAAACTGATTCCAACAGTTTAACTCTCTAACTCGATAGTTTCCATTGTACCGGACTACACACTTGTCAAATTCGTACCTACTGACAACCTGTAAAAGCTGCGCAAAGACATACTTACCAGAATTCATAGTTCTGCATTTTAAGTGCAAAACTACTCGTCAATTCAAATCAAAAAATCAAAGAACGCTTGTATTCTATTATATATCAGCAATATATGCAAATTTTTTCAAAGTTAACGCATCACCAGTATATTGATATCATTAATTAGGGGTGTCCACTCAGGATTGTCCGCATTGGTAAATCACAAAGGCTTTTCCCTTTAATTGATTATGATTAGTCATTATGATTTTGTGTTTTAGTAATCATATTCTTGTAAAACCATTGTATGCTCTAATGCCAAATGAGATTAATCCGGTATTATTGATCAATACGAATTCTGACAGGTTTCTTTCTATTATTAATACTTCCATGCCTTGGAATATAAATGAAAAATGCATTCCCCTTTTTAAAATATGAGAATTTGACAATAAACCCCTCTTCATCCAAAATGTAAAACCTTCTGGGGCTAATTCTTTCATCTAGCTTTTTACATTCAAAATGCCTGACATCCATCTCTTTTATTTCGCTGATGAAAAATTGGTTGTCAACATAGAACTCCTCCGCAAAGTTTTCTGACAATGAAATAGTGAGAAAATTTCTGAAAACCAATGGTGTGTTTTCAGTTGTAAATGATTGAAAATAAACTTTGGTTTTCTTTCCCGGCTTTAAGTTGAATGGAACCTCATTATAATTAGTATTTAATGCCAATGCAAAAAAGTCAATTGGTAGAATATAAAACTGCGACCGATAGTAATAAGATTCTGGTGGAATGAATGTAACTCTTTCCATCTTTTTTGTGATAGAAGATGATACCCCGACAGTAGTAACAAATGGCTGCCCTGGCCTAATGATTGGCCCATCATAGAAATAGCTGCTACTAACAGCAATGGATGAAGTGAACTCGTTGTCTGTCCAATAATTAAGTTTCACGGATTTGTCTATATACGAAGATTTCTTCCAGTCAATATATATTGGTATTTTGAGTTTATTGCAGATAGCAAATGCCATTATACCTTTCTCAGCCCAGAAGTTGTAAGAAACTTTCAAAGTGTCATTTTCAAAGACATAACAGTCTTCAGTGAACCTTGTGTTGGGCGAGGATGTTTCAAACACCTGAACAAAGCTTCTGCAAGCTGAGCAAAAGGTCAGGATAAATACAAACGCGACTATCGTTTTCATTTCATTACAATAAACATCAAATATACGATACATTTCCCGTATATAGATCAAAAATATAGGTGAGCTAACAAAAACACCTGCTTTAAGCCAAGCATCACAAATCCTCAAAAATTTAAAAAAAAGCCCCACAAACATTAACTTGCGGGGCTTTTTATTTTCCGTTGCCCGACTAGGACTCGAACCTAGACTCTTCTGATCCAGAGTCAGACGTGTTGCCAGTTACACCATCGGGCATCATTTTGAACGGGCAAATATAACCTTTTTTTCCGTCCAAAGAATCAACAGGAATTTTTTTAGTCGGGAGTCAGTAGTCGATAGTCTATAGTCTATAGTCAGTTAACAATTAACCATTCAAAAAAACGCTCTCACCTGCACCGTCCCCACGTGCACCACGGGTGTGCCGGGTGATTTTCTGCCTGTGTACTGGATGTTGACCTGCATGTTGTTTGCCAGTATCCTGAGGTATGCTATTGTCCAGGTGTAGTTTTGTCCGGTACGGAGCCCTTCGAGCATTTCGAATGCGATGGAGCTCTGGTCGGTGCTATTGTAACGGATGTTGATATACTCTGCCTGAGCCTGTAAGCTCCCTTTCATGGGGGTGCTGTGCCTGAACTCGGTGGTGAACCGGTGGAGCAAAGCGTGTTCGTTGCCGGTGCCACTGTTTTTTTTGTCGCTGAATGAATATTTTCCACCAACCCGGTATTTTGTGCCGGGCTGGTACTGAAGCTCAATGCTGCTGCCCTTCATGTTTATATTGTAGTCGGTGGTACTGAAGAACTCTGATGCTCTGTCGCGATTTCCGGTGGTTCCTTCGCCCCTGATGATGAATGAGCGGCTTAGGTTCCATCTTAACCGCATTTGGTGCTGCATAACCGCCCGTTCTTCGAAGCCGTTCACCAGCAGCATCCGGGAAGCACTGCGCTGGGTGGTATATTCGAGGCTGTACCTGGTGCTGCTGCGATTGAAGAAGAGGGTATTTCGCAGTGCATAGGTGAGGCTTATCAGTGCCGGGTTGCTGAGGTTTATGAAGAAGGGATCCAGGGCTGCCAGGATGTTCCTGCCTCCCACCTTCTGCTCTACACGATAGTGCCCCTGATCAGAGAACCTTGCCAGGATGCGACCAAGCCTTTTATCACGGTTTACTGCCGCCGCCGGGTCTATGGTGAGCGATTGATTGTACTGCATGGTATAAACCCTCTCATACTCGTTGGTAGGTGTAAAGACCCTGATGTAGCTGGCTTCATCCTGGAATACAGCCACCTCGAACTCGTCAAGCTGTTTGATGCTGTCCCCGTTATAGTCTTTCCATGTATATACCCCCTGGCCCGGCGCCACCTCCAGGTAGGTGAACTCTTTTTTGTATTCAAGTCCGGAGCCGAATTCGTAGAAGACGGAACCCCTGACCACCCCTTTTAAGAGTTTGTGGGTGTATTCCCCCCGGCCGATAAGGCTTTCTTCGGCATCATTTCCCTGGAGTGTGTCTGCGATGGTAAGTTTTCTGTATCCGATGTTGATGTCGAGGCGGTGGTCACCGGATCTGCCTGAGGCCACGCCAGCCATAACCTCGTCGGCGCGTGAGGCGGTGGCGAAGCCAAAGTTCAGTGGCTTCCGGTCGTACCGCTGCCCAACCCTGAGACTGGTGCGCAGCCTGGTGCTGTCTGCGTGCTCAATGCTGCCCTGCCAGCGTTGGAATGCAAACGAAGATGCGAAGAGGGTGTCGTTGCCGGGAAGGTGCTGGCGGTTGTCTTCACCCTCCTGCAGCAGTCCGATGGTGAACCTTGACAGTTTACGCTCCAGTATGATGTTATGTCTGAGGAAACTTACGGGCAGGTATTTGTTCATATTCGAGGTGAGTGACCCGTTGCCGGTGAGGCGCCATTTCCCCGGGGTAGCATCGAGGGCGAGGCTGTGGCGGAGGGCATAGTCGTCGCTGCCATGCACCAGTGGCTCAAAGGAGTATGATCCTGCCATGTTTTTGCGGTTGGTGAGGCTAAGAAGCACCTTGCCGTAGTGTTCATCGTTTTTGTCAGCGGTGGTGATGTTCCAGTCGCGCTCGAACTCCCTCTCCCTGAACCGCTCCACGACGGTGAACCTTTTATGCACAAACCGGTAAAACCCTTCTGCGGTGAATTGCCAGTGTGAGGTGTCGTTGCTGATGACTGGTTTCTGTCTACGGAAGCCGGTGGTAAAGGCCATACCCTGGTTGTCGCCGTCATTGACGGTGCTGAAGGTGTTGAGGTCGAGTCCTGAGAGGGCGGCTTCGGCGAAGAGTGACAGTGCAGGGGTAGCCTGCAGTGTGCTCCCCAGCGAAAGCATCTGCTGCCTTTTGGGTGTCACAAGCTGTATCACCGGCTCATGGTCGCCCTGGGGTATGCCACCCTCGGGTGCCACCCACACGAACACCCTGCCGTTGGCAGCACTGGTGGCCTGCACGTAGTTGCCGTTACCCTGCCCTGTAAAGGAGAACCCCAGCCGGTAAAGGGCACTGTCGGGGTTAGTGGAGTAAACATATATACCTGTGTAAAGTGTTGCACCTACCAGGGTGTCTGTCTTCTTATACAGCACCTCGCTGTTGCTGAAAGGCACCTCCCTGACGTTTGGAACCACTGCCAGAGACTGGTTGTCACCAATCTGCCGCAGCAGCTCCCTGTTGCCTTCCAGCAACTGTTCCTGGCTTATGGGCTGGGAGCGGATATCCTGTTCCATGTAGTACTGAACCTGTATGCTTACCCTGCCGTTGCTTGCCCCCTGATGCAGGTAGATAAGTGAGCGGTTGTAATACCTTTCGGCATATTCGAAGGTAATCGTGAAACGCATCTCCCTGGTGACAGCGCGCTGGGGAGTGAAGGTTATCTGGGCAGTGTTGTAGTCGATGATGTAATCGTTGTTGGCGCCTCTGGTAAGCAGTTTGCCGTCGAGGTACACCTTCTCTGTGCCTGCCAGCACCATGATATATAGCTCGTTGCTTGCGCCGGTGAGCTTGTACGGCCCCTGGCTGCCCTCGATGCCGCTGAAATTGTTGGTATGAAACTTCCCTTTGGCTACAGACCCTGACACCCTTGTTGTCAGCAGCCACTGCTTATCTTTTCCTACAGCGATGGTGCCGCTGTACATAAGCCCCTGGCCACGTTTGTTGAACATCATGAACCTGCCGGGTGCGTTCTGCATCTCGATATCGCCGGCAGCAAGTTCCCAGTTTTTACTTCTTGCCTTTATATATACCTTGTCGAATTCGCGCAGCTGCTGGCTGGAGCCGTCGGGTTGCATGGGCATGGTGTTGTCGGTGATGGCTGCCACGATCTCTATACCCGGAGCTATCTCCCCCGAGAGCTGCAGGTTCATGGTGGAGTTAAGAACCGCATCCTGATTGTTGCCTATCGATACAGACCGGGAGATGGAGCCGCTTCGGTTAAGGTCACCGAAGCTGAAGAATCCTTCACCCTCCCTGCTCCTGTCATCTCCCGGGCCATAGAGATACGACAGGTCGGATTGCCTGCGTAGCTCCGGCTCAGGCTGCAGCCGCCGGTCGAAATATTCGGGATACAAAGGTTCGGGAAAGAGGCGGTAGATGGCAACATAGGCTGTGTCGGAGCGGAGGAGCAGCTCAGGATGAAAAAGCAGGGTTGCGTTCCACGGGGTAAGGGTGTACAGTTTGCCTGGGATGGTGTCGCCATTGGCAGAAATAAGAAGAAAGGTGCCGGGTACGATGCTGAGTGTGTCGAAACGGATGAGGGTGTCGGTGGGAGTGATGATGCTGTGCCGATAGCTCTTCTGCGCCTGGGAAAACCCAGCGAACTGAATCATCATCAGCATTAAAACAGCAAATAACCTGTGTTTCGGATTCAGCATATAGTATCAAAGGTAAAACTTATCATCCTTTTTTCGACAGCGCATTATCAAACGAAGAGAAGGGATTTTAGTTATGAGTTCAGAGCTCAGAGTTCAAAGTTCAGAGTTCAAGTCTTAACCCGGAACCCTGAACGCTCGCGAAGCGAGCCGAACCCGGAACCCTCTCCACAAAATTCCTGCTTTCTGTATTCGTAAAACTCATCCAAAAGTAATACTTATTCATTTCCCATAGTCTGTTTGCATATCGCAGCAGTTGATTACCTTTGCCGCTGTTTTTAACAGATATGTCAGAGATAAACAACATACCGGCCGGAAATGAGAAGGTGGTGCTTGCAGGGGTGATATCATCCAGGGATGATAAGCGCAACATCCAGGACTACCTTGATGAGCTTGCGTTTCTTGTTGACACTGCCGGTGGTGTGGTGGTGAAGAATTATGTTCAGTCTCTCGATTACCCTGATCCACGAACATTTTTAGGCAGTGGCAAGCTTGCCGAGATTGCCGGATACATCAGCGAACAAGGTGTTGACCTTCTTGTTTTCGATGATGAGCTATCGCCTTCACAGATACGTAATATCGAGAGAATTGTCGGGTGCCGTATCCTCGACAGGAACAACCTTATCCTGGACATCTTCGCAAAGCGTGCCAGGACTGCTCATGCACGTGTGCAGGTGGAGCTGGCGCAGTATGAGTATCTCCTGCCACGTCTAACCAGGATGTGGACACACCTTGAGCGTCAGAGAGGTGGTATCGGTTTACGCGGACCAGGTGAAACTGAGATTGAGACTGACAGGCGGGTGATAAGGCAGAAGATAGCCCTGCTGAAGGATAAGCTTAAGGAGATTGACAAGCAGAAGAGCATCCAGCGGAAGCATCGCCGGGATATGGTGCGGGTAGTGCTGGTAGGATATACCAATGTTGGCAAATCGACACTTATGAATGCCCTTGCCAGGTCTGATGTCTTTGCGGAAGACAAACTCTTCGCTACTCTCGACACCACCGTAAGGAAGGTTGTGATTGACAATATCCCCTTTCTCCTTGCCGACACTGTAGGCTTCATCAGGAAGCTGCCCCATACCCTTGTTGAGTCTTTCAAGTCGACTCTCGATGAGACCCGCGAAGCCGACATACTGGTTCATGTGATCGACATTTCACATCCCACCTTTGAGGATCAGATACGGATAGTTAATCAGACGTTGCATGAGATCGGGGCAGGTGACAAACGCATGATCTACCTTTTCAACAAGACAGATGCCTATACCTGGGAGGAGAAGGAGCCTGATGACCTGACACCGGCTACCGAAAGAAATGTGTCGCCCGAAGAGCTCAAAGCTTCGTGGATGGCACGGGAGAACATGCCTTCGATCTTCGTCTCAGCACTGCACAAGACCAACTTCGCGGAACTGCGGGCACTGCTTTCAGAAGAGATAATGAAGGTTTACAAAACAAGGTTTCCATATGATGCATATCCTTTCTGAAATCAATTGTTGTAACTTTGTAAACTTTAATAACAGCATCTGACCATGAACATCATCATTGCAGGAGATGGAGAGGTTGGCTTTCACATAGCCAAGCTGTTGTCTGATGAGCAGCACAACATCACCATTGTGGATCCTCACAGGGAGCTTCTTGAAATGCTTGAGTCGAAAAGTGACCTGATGACCATAACCGGGGATTCAACATCGGTATCTGTTCTTGAGAGTGCTGGTATTGATGAGGCAGATCTCCTGATCTCGGTTTTGCATGACGAGAAGACCAACATTGTCACCTCTGTCGTTGGCAAAAAACTTGGGGTTAAAAGGACAATATGCAGGGTAAACAATCCTGAGTTTTTGCTGCCGGAAAACAAGGCAATGCTGAAGAGCCTTGGCGTTGATTCGGTTATCAGCCCGGAGAGCATTGCAGCGGGAGAGATAATAGGCCTGTTATACCAGACTGCAGCCACAGAGGTTTTCGATTTTTCAGGTGGAAAACTTTCGTTGTTCCTTATTAAGCTTGATGCAAATGCAAAAGTCCTCAATAAGACCCTTTCGCAGGTAGCACAGGAATTTCCGCACCTCAATTTCAGGGCTGTGGCGATACACAGGCATGGCAAGACCATTATACCCCGCGGTGATGACATGTTCCTTGTTGATGACCTTGCTTACGTAATCACAAAACCTGAAGGTATAGACCAGATGATCACGATGAGTGGCAAGTCGAAGATTGACATTAAGAATGTACTTATTACGGGAGGAGGGCGTATTGGCAGGCTGGCGGCGATGAGCCTTGAAAAGGATTTCAACCTTAAAGTGATAGAGATCAGCAGGGAAAGGTGTGATCAGCTAAATTCGGCATTGACAAAAACGTTGGTTATCAATGGTGATGCCCGCGAGACCACCCTGCTTGAAGATGAGGGAATAAGGAACATGGATGCTGTAGTTGCTGTAACCAGGGATTCGGAGACTAACATACTGATATGCCTTATGGCAAGGAGATATGGTGTAAGGCGTACCATTGCCCTTGTGGAGAATATCACCTTCATTGATGTAGCCCAGAATATGGGTATAGACACCATTATCAACAAAAAACTCATCACGGCAAGCCATATTGTGAGGTTCACTCTGGACGCCCAGGTCACTTCAATCAAATGCCTTAACGGTGTTGATGCCGATGTGATGGAGTTCCTTGTGAAGGACAAATCGGCCGTGACAAACAAAAGAATCTGCGACATAAAGTTTCCCCCTGACACCATGATAGGTGGTATTGTGAGAAACAACCAGGGTTATATTGCAGTGGGAAATCTTGAGATTCTACCCAACGACAAGGTGGTGGTATTTTCGCTTCCGGAGTCGGTGGGTAAGGTCGACAAGCTTTTCAACTGATCAGTGATATATTCCTCATCAATACAGTTGAAAAACGATGAAAAGGTGGTCTGAGGTAAATTGGAGGCGCATAATACAGGTGTTGGGAATCATGCTCCTGATAGAAGGCCTTGCCATCCTGCTGGGAGTTCCGTTCTCATTGTATTACCGTACCGCTGACCTTTATCCTCTGCTGAAATCGGGAGGCATAACTGCATCTTCAGGTTTTTTTCTTGTGTTGATAAGCTGGGGAAGCAAATCTTCCATTGGCAAGAGGGAAGGATACATTATCGTAAGCTTTTCATGGTTGATAATTTCATTATTTGGTGCTCTTCCTTTTGTTCTGAGCGGAGCAATACCCAATTACACCGATGCTTTTTTTGAAACAATATCGGGTTTCACCACCACCGGTGCATCAGTTCTCGCCGACATTGAAGCTGTTCCACAAGGGATACTTTTCTGGCGAAGCATGACACACCTTATCGGGGGTATGGGAATCATTGTACTGTCACTGGCGGTGCTTCCTTTTCTTGGTATCGGGGGAACACAGCTTTTTTCAGCAGAGATGCCGGGACTGAAAACCGACAAGCTGCATCCAAGGATCACAGCCACTGCAAGAAGATTGTGGATAATATACTTCGGGCTGGTTATTTTGCAGACCGTTTTGCTACTTTTGGGTGGCATGAGCTTTTTTGAGTCGTTGTGCCATTCTTTCAGCACCATGGCTACAGGAGGGTTTTCAACCAGAAACGATAGCGTTGCATCTTTTTCACCATATATTCAGTATGTGATCATCGTTTTCATGATAATGGCAGGGATAAGTTTCACCCTTCATTACCTTTTCCTGCACCGTCAGTTTTCGAAAGTGCTCAGAAATGAAGAGTTCAGGTATTATGTGCTGATGATCATAGGTTCCGGTGTGGTGGTTGGAGGGCTGTTGGTGGCTTTTCACAACCTGCCGGCAGAGCAGGCTTTCCGTGATGGCATGTTTCAGGTTGCAAGCATCGTCACCACAACAGGGTTTGTCACATCCGACTATCTTACATGGAAGCCTTTTATCTGGTTTCTCATATTTCTTCTTATGTTCACTGGAGGATGCGCAGGATCTACCGGTGGAGGAATCAAGGCAATACGAACGCTTCTTCTGATAAAAAGCAGCCTTATAGAGATGAAAAGAATGGTTCACCCGCGTGCTTCTATCCCTATAAGATATGACAAGAAGCCGGTTTCACAGGATGTGATAGCCAAGGTACTTGCTTTTTTCTTCTTTTACATAGCTGCTTTCCTTGCAGGCACAATGGTGATGAGTTTTTTGGGGCTCGACTTCGAGACTGCGCTGGGGTCGGTTATTGCCTGTCTTGGAAACATCGGCCCTGGAATAGGAGCTGTCGGACCGGTGGAAAACTATTCAGCCATACCCACCGCCGGCAAATGGGTGCTCTCTTTCCTGATGCTGATAGGAAGACTTGAGATCTTCACCGTGCTTATTCTCCTGCATCCGGGGTTTTGGAAGAGCTGATTTCTACCAACGCCTCCTCTTCCACAGGCATGAAAGGTATGCCATACTGTTCAAGAACAGCCGCTGCCACCTTCTCGTACCTCGCCCTGGCACTTTTGCGGTTTTTATCTATATGCTTACCCAGATTGTTTACCAGGAATTCATCTGCAACAGTGAACCTGCCGGCAGGCTTCTTCTGCCTTTCCTTCATCTCGAAATAATCATTCTCCAGCAGAAGCCGGTAAGTATCAAAAAGCAGCAGTGCATCATCATGCAGGTTAGCATCATTAGTGGGAGGTTTCAGCCTCTTCACCGCTATCGAAGAGCTGTCGAGCTGCCTCAGAACATCTTCATACGCCTTGTCCATGATATCGGGTACATAGACCTCAAGTGCCCTCTCGAGAGCATCAAGCCTGTTTATCACAAGCTGATGCTCGAAGTTGATCGCCTCGACATATTCTTTGACCTTCTGTTTTCTGCCGGTGCATGAAGGGAGCAACAGAACCGAAAACAGGGCAATCATCGCTAAAGTAAGAACAGATGCTTTTTTCATCGGCTTGACAAGTTGTTTTTCATCAACTGCAAAAATAGGTTTATTTAAAACAGGAAAATTTCCCAAAAAGTTCTATCTTTATGGTCGTAAATCAAAACAAGGAATAGCATGATTGAAAATGAAGAAGACATTGATCATCTTGCTGAATTGCAGGAAGAACCGGCAAGCGAACTGCTTCCTGACCGGGATGTGCTGATGATGGAAAAGCCTCTTCAGGATAACCGGGCTTCACGTTTCAGGCCGGCAGACAAAAAGCTGCTGCGCAACTTTCTTCTGATAATGCTTTTTCTGATTGCAGTTCTGGTTATTCTGATGATAATTTTCAAAAAAAGTACTTCAGATGAGGTGGTAGTGACGACTCCGGCTCCCGCCGAATCTGCTATTGTTCCGGGAACCAAATAACATTCAAGTGTTTTAAAAAACAGGCTTAATTTATGAAAACATTCACGGGCTTTGTCGTTGTTGCTGCCCTGATTTTAACTTTTAACTCCTGTCAGGTCATGAAAACAAGTGCACCACAAACGGTTTCTTATGTCGATCTTGATAAGTACAGTGGATTATGGTATGAGATCGCCTCGTATCCTGCAAGGTTTCAGGAGGGATGTCATTGCACCACTGCAGAATATGCTTTTGCACCAAACGGTAAGCATATTATTGTTAAGAACAGATGCAGGAAAGGGTCGCCCCAAGGTTCCGAAAGCTCAATCACAGGTAAAGCTTTTGTGGTTAAAGGAACGGGCAATGCAAAGCTCAAGGTGCAGTTTTTCTGGCCTTTCAGGGCTCCATACTGGGTTGTTGGACTGGCAGACGATTATTCATGGGCATTGGTTTCGGGCCCCTCGAGGAAATATCTCTGGATATTGTCAAGAACACCCAAAATGGATGATGGTACCTATAACAAAATTATCAATATTTTAAAAGAAAAAGGTTTCGACACAGGTAAGGTGAAGGTGTGTGACCAGAGCTGCAAGTGATAGATTGCTGGCTTATTAAATCGCAAAAAAAATCTAATCACATATAAATCACTGCTATATGAAACAATTAATTTTAATTTTCACTGCTATTATTATGACATTAACAACAACAGTACAGACCCTTGTGACGGGTCAGCCTGTGACTACTGCATCAGGTTTGCAGGTGGAGCTGATCAGCAGTGGAGATGGTGAGAAGCCGGTGAAAGGCGACAAGGTATCGGTACACTATACCGGCAGGCTTATAGACAGCACGAAGTTCGACAGTTCCGTTGACAGGGGAATGCCTTTTGAGTTTTCTCTTGGCATGGGGCACGTGATCCGTGGCTGGGATGAAGGCATTGCGATGCTGAGGACAGGCGACAAGGCACGATTTGTAATTCCTCCTTCCATTGGTTACGGCGATCGTGCCACCGGAAGCATACCTGCCAACTCCACACTGGTTTTCGATGTTGAGCTTCTTGGTTTTAAACCGGGGGCTCGCCCTTATGACGTTGCAGGGAAAGATACGGTTACTACACAAACCGGTCTCCAGTACATCATTGTCTCGAAAGGGGGAGGCATCAAGGTTACGAAAGGCATGAAGGTGAAGGTTCATTACAGCGGATATCTTCTGTCGGGGGACAAGTTCGACAGTTCTGTTGACCGTGGCCAGCCTATTGAGATCATCATCGGCAAGAGGCAGGTGATAGCTGGCTGGGAAGAGGGCCTTGCATACCTGAATGTCGGCGACCGCGCGCGGCTCATCATCCCTTATCAGCTTGCATATGGTGAAGCGGGAAGAGCACCTGCCATACCTCCGAAGGCAACACTGATATTCGACGTGGAGATGGTTGATGCTGAAGAGGTGGAACGACCCAAACCATATGATGTCACAGGGCTGAATGTTGAGAAGACAAAATCGGGTTTGCAATATGTCATCATCAACAAGACCGAAGGTACACCTGCAAAAGCAGGAAGCAAGGTAAAAGTTCACTATACCGGTTTCTTCGAGTCGGGAGAGATATTCGACTCATCTGTTGAACGCGGTCAGCCGTTTGAGTTTGTCCTGGGGCAGGGGCAGGTTATAAAGGGATGGGACGAAGGGGTTCAGCTTCTTAACAAAGGTGAGAAGGCACGATTTATCATCCCCTGGAATCTTGGTTACGGAGAAAACGGCTACGGCCCGATACCGGCAAAAGCAACGCTGATTTTCGACGTCGAACTGCTGGATTTGAACTAACCGGCACCGGTGACCGGTCTTTCAAATATACATTATTAACCAGGTGGTGTTAGTATGTTTGGTGGTTGACAGGCTCTACCCAGCACGGTATCATTTATTTTTACACCAAATCTATTCTTTGATATGGCGAAAAAATCATCTGTCACGAAGGAGAAGAAGATCTTCGTGCTTGACACTTCGGTGATTATCTACAATCACAGTGCAATACACAGTTTTGAAGATAATGACGTAGTGATTCCGATCACCGTTCTCGAGGAACTCGACAATTTCAAAAAAGGGAACGACACCAAAAATTTCGAGGCAAGGGAGTTCATCAGGATCATCGACAGGCTGGCAGGGATGTACCATGGATTACAGGACTGGATACCGCTCGATCACCCTGATTGTGGCAATTTCAAAGTAGAGATGAATGGCTTCCACAAGCCGCTGGAGATGGATGCAGAGAAGATTTTTGGCGAGAAGAAGGCTGACCACAGGATCCTTAATGTGGCTACCTACCTTCAGAATGAGTATCCCAACCGGAATGTTATCCTGGTTACCAAGGATGTTAACCTCAGGTTGAAGGCAAAAGCATTGAACATTGCTGCCGAGGATTTCCAAACCGGGAGGATACACGACCTTGAGCAGCTCTATTCGGGTAAGACTCTGATAGAGAATGTTGATAAGGCTGTGATTGACAAAATATATCAGGAAGGGGGATGCACTCCGAAGGATCTGGGTATAGACACTCCTGTACCAAATCACTATTTCATTCTGAAGAACCACAGTGCTTCTGCAATGGCCTGTTATGATCCAATTACTGCGTTGATAGAGAGGGTAGAGAAGCGAACCATACAACGTATAACTCCCCGCAATGCGGAGCAGGTGTTTGCTCTGCACGCCATCCTGAAACCGGAGGTGAAGCTGGTAACACTGCAGGGTGTTGCCGGCACCGGAAAAACACTGCTTGCGTTGGCCGGTGCCCTTGAAATGCGCCGCAACTACAGGCAGGTTTACCTGGCAAGGCCTATCGTGCCATTGAGTAACAAGGATATCGGATTCCTTCCGGGAGACATAGGTGCGAAGCTCAACCCTTATATGGAACCGCTTTACGACAACCTGAAATTCATCAAAAACCAGTTCGATGAACGGGATAAGGAGTACCATCAGTTTGATGAGCTTCTCGAGAAAGAGAAGCTGGTGATACAACCGCTGGCATATATCAGGGGTAGAAGCTTTTCAAATATCGTGTTTATTGTTGATGAGGCGCAGAACCTCACCCCGCATGAGGTGAAAACCATCATTTCAAGGGCAGGAGAGAACACCAAGATAATCTTCACCGGCGATATATACCAGATAGACACCCCTTATCTCGACTCGCAGTCGAACGGACTTTCATACCTGATCGACAAGATCAAGCATCATCCGATATATGCTCATGTGCGACTCGAAAAAGGGGAGCGGTCAGAACTCGCCAACCTGGCGAATGAGTTGTTGTAACTCAGTAACTGTAAACCACCTGCAGCACCGTCTGCCCGACGGCTTTTAAGGTGTTTTTATCGATATTGTCGATATTGTCGTTTACGGTGTGCCAGTATTTAAAAAAACCTGATTTTGTAGCGGGGTCCTGATGGATGATATCAATGGTTGGGATACCTGCTATCTTATTGATATAGTAATGGTCGTCGGTGATAGGGTTGCTTTCCTGCAAGATGAAATAGTTTGTATAACCAAGCTGGTGGGCGGTACGCCATACCCTTCTCATGATTTCAGGAGCGTATGACATTGAGGTTCCCTCCAGGTAGAAGGTTGCATCTTTGGCTCCCACCATGTCGAGCAGAATGCCGAATGCAGCGTGATATCCGGGAGTGTGAGGTGTTGCTGCCCAGTATTGTGATCCGAGGGCCCAGGTATCACGATTATCGGTGTATTCATCCTGAGGTTCGCCATAATCTTCAAGGTCGAAGAAGATGATGTCGATGCCGGTTTCGATGCCGTGATCACGAATAAGCCGGGCTAATTCCAGCAGGACACCAACGCCACTGGCACCGTCGTTGGCACCGTCTATCGGTTTTCTGTGATTAGCTAAATCGGGGTCGTGGTCGGCATAAGGCCTTGAATCCCAGTGTGCACAGAGAAGAATTCGTTTACGGGCTTCAGGGTTGAAAGAGCCAATGATGTTTACACCGTTCAGTATCTGGTTATTCCATGCACGTGAAACAAAGCGTTGTGTGGTGATGTTATGGGTAAACCTGCCAAGGGTCTCCTCAAGCCAGGCTGCACATCCGGTATGAGCTTTTGTGCCGGGTACCCTGGGACCAAACGCAGTCTGAGCCGCCACAAAGGCATAAGCCGAGTCGGCATCGAAAGATGGAACTGTAACCGTTGGCCTGCCTTCATCAGGCGTTTCAGGAGTCGTCTGCCGTTTTTGTTTACATCCGGTAAAAGAGAACAGGGCGATGGCTATCAGAATAAATAAGAGGTGCTTCATCTTTAATAAATGTTAAAATCGTGATGTCATCCATCGAACTGCCACTCCGTACCCTCTTTCGAGTCCTTGAGGATGATGCCGGCAGCAGCAAGCTTGTCGCGTATCATGTCGGATGTGGCGAAGTCTTTGTTTTTGCGGGCTTCATTACGGATGTGGATGATGGTCTGCATCAGGGTGTTTATCATCTCTGGATTTCCGCCTTCCTGCTCTTTCAGGCCGAATATTTCGAACAGAAAAGTATCGTATATCCTTCTTAGGTTTTCGAGGGTTTTCTGGTCGATCTCCGCTTTTCCGTCCTTAACCTGATTGATATACCTGAGTCCGTCGAAAAGCAGGGCTATGGCCACAGGGCTGTTGAAGTCGTCGAGCATTGCTTCGTGGCATTGCTTTTCCAGTTCTTCGGTATCGAATGATGATGTTCCGTTTGAGTTCAGGGATTTAAGTGTCTGCAATCCGTCTAAAAGCCTTTTAAGTCCTTTGCCGGCAGCCTGCAGTGCTTCGTTGGTGAAGTCGAGGGTGCTGCGGTAGTGTGCCTGAAGCATGAAGAAGCGTATCACCATCGGTTCGTAGGGCTGTTCGAGGCTGGGATGGTTACCTGTGAAGAATTCGTGCAGGGTGATGAAGTTACCAAGCGACTTGCCCATTTTCTGGCCGTTGATGGTTATCATGTTGTTGTGCAGCCAGTAGCGGACAGGTTGTTTTCCTGATGCAGCCACCGCCTGAGCTATTTCAGCTTCGTGGTGAGGGAACAGAAGGTCCATTCCACCACCGTGTATGTCGAAGGTCTCGCCGAGGTATTTGGCCCCCATGGCAGAACACTCCATGTGCCAGCCGGGGAAGCCTTCACTCCAGGGTGACCTCCACTGCATGATATGTTCGGGAGCTGCCTTCTTCCATAAAGCGAAATCGAGAGGACTGCGCTTCTCATCCTGTCCGTCAAGCTCGCGGCAACTGCTCTGAAGGTCTTCAATTTTGCGACCTGAGAGGATGCCGTAATGATGAGTATTGTTGTACTTTTCAACATCGAAATAAACAGAGCCATTGGTTTCGTAACCGTATCCCCCTTCAAGGATCCTCTCTACAAACTGTATCTGCTCAGGTATATGACCCGATGCAAGTGGCTCTATCGAGGGTGACAATACGTTAAGAGACTGCATGTTGTCGCGGTAGCTGTTGGTGTACCTCTGTGCAACCTCCATGGGTTCAACCTGCTCCAGACGGGCCTTTTTTGCAATCTTGTCCTCCCCTTCGTCAGCATCGTTTTCCAGGTGACCTACATCGGTGATGTTCCTCACATAACGCACCTTATACCCGAGATGAAGAAGATACCGAAATATAAGATCGAAGGTTATGGCAGGGCGAGCATGTCCCAGGTGTCCTTCACCATAGACTGTTGGCCCGCATACATACATGCCTACATGTGGCGGACTGGCAGGTTTGAATGGCTCCTTCTTCCTGGTGAGTGTATTGTAAACCCTGAGGTTTGTATCCATTTCTTTCGATAATGTTGATTTGAACCGCAAAGATAGTTGATTTCTTCTTTTAAGATTATATCTACTTTTGCCGGTCAGATCTGATGGAGGTTTCCCCGGAGAACAGGAATCAATGAAAAAATGAATTATTAATCCTGATGATAAAATTTATGCTGAGGTTTATTTTGTTTTTGTTGATGTCCATCGTTTCTTCATCGGGGTTGATAGCTCAGACTCTGACAGTAACAGTCCGGGATGTTGACAGGCAACCATTGCCAGGTGCAGTTGTCAGTACAGTCAACACCATCGATTCATCAACAGCAAGTACCTTTACAAACAGCAACGGTGTTGCGGTTTTTGATCGCCTGAAGCCGGGAATATATAACCTCGAAGTGAGCCATGTAAGCTATCAGCCACTGGAGAAAACGGTGCTGGTAAGATCAGGTGGTGAAAGTGTTGAACTTAGGATGAAAGATAGGATAAGTGAGCTGGGGGCTTTTACTGTTACTGCCACACGGCCACTGATACGCCAGGAGGATGACAAGATGATCATAGACCCGGAGCCTTTGGCAAACATCGCAACAAGTACCCTTGAGGTTCTTGAGAGTACTCCCGGTCTGTTTGTTGATCAGGACGGAGGTATATACCTTAACAGCGCCACCCCGGCAAAAGTTTATATCAACGGCAGGGAGCAGAAGATGAGCAGCCAGGACATCAACACCATCCTGAGAAGCCTTCCTCCGGGAAGTGTCGAACGTATAGAGGTTCTCAGGACGCCCTCAACAAAATATGATGCGGCAAGCTCAGGTGGAATTATCAATATTATTCTGAAAAAGGGATACAAGATCGGAAAGTTCGGCTCGGTAAACGTCGGGATGAACCAGGGTTTCTACGGAAACCATTTTGTGGGATTTACCTTCAACAACAGCGGCGACAAGAGTACAAGGTACATCAACGTCAATTACAACTCCAACGAGATGCTTGAAGAGATCAATGCAAGCCGCCTGATGTGGCCCGATACCTTTCTGGTGCAGGAAGCCAGGACACGAAGCCTCAGCAGGCAGGGATATGTTGGCTATGGTATCAACTACGACATAAAAGAGAACATCACCTTCAGCTATGATGGAAGGATAAACCTGAGCTTCAGGGAATCGGAAGGGAAGAACCTCAACAGGCTGGAGACAGCAGAGTTTATCACAGCGATGAAAAGCGACAATGCAGTCAACAATTACACCGGTTTTTTTAATATCCAACAGGATTTAGGCCTGATAGTTAAACTGGATACAACCGGGAACGAATGGGATACCAGATTTGGTTACGGTTATACCGGCAGCGACCTGGATCAGGATTACAGTTCTGATTATTCCTTTCCTCTCACCACTGTGGTTGCCGGCAGCGGAAGCAACCTTCAGAACAGGCATTTTCTCCTTTTCCAGAGCGATCTTGCCCTGCAGCTCCCTTTCGGTATAAAGGGTGAAACAGGTGCAAAAACAACCTGGCAGGATGTGGGGAGTGATGCAGAATTTTTTACCAATATTAAAGACAGTGCTGTTTATGATCCCCGCCGGTCGAACAGTTACAGCTATGGCGAAAACATCACAGCTGGATATGCACAGGCTTCCCGTACCCTGATGTGGGATATTCTGCTGAAGGCGGGGGTTCGTATGGAATATACCGGCATGTTCGGGAAGCAGTCAGTGCCTGTCGACACAAGCTTCCTGGTAAACCGTGCCGACTGGTTCCCCTACCTTTACCTCAGCAGAAAACTATTTTCGCTTGGCAAAATCGAATTGCGTGGTTTTATCATTTACAGAAAAACCATAAACCGCCCCGATTACCAGAGTCTCAACCCAACGATACGAATTGTTGACCAGTTTCTTTATGAAACAGGTAATCCGGCGCTTAAACCTCAGTTCACCGACAATTTCGAACTGAATATCAGCTATAACGAGTTTCCGGTTGCAGCCATTGGCAGGAATTACACCCGGGACATCTTTTCGCCGGTAGTGTATCAGGATGATTCTCCGGAAAAAGCTGCTGTAAGAACGTGGGATAACCTCGGCAAGAACCGTGAGACCTATCTCAGGGGTTTAATAGGAATACCTCCGGGAAAAAATTATTTCTTCGCCCTGGGTGGTCAGTATAACTACACCGAATATGACGGGTTTTATGAAAATCAACCTTTTAGTTACAAGAGGGGAAGCTGGCGATTCTTCACCTATCATTCCCTCACTATTTTCAAAGAGACCAGGCTAACTCTCAGCGGTTTTCTTATGCACAAAGGCAACTACAACTTCTATGAGCTGGAGACCTTTGGCATGCTTAACCTCGGCTTAACGCAGACATTGCTCAATAAGAAGCTCAGAATAACCCTGAGTGCAAGGGATGTGCTCAGAACCATGGTAACATCATTCGAACTAAACCAGGGCTCAGTTATCACCTCCGGCGACAGGTACACCGACAATCAGCGTTTCGGCATCAACATAAGGTACAACTTCGGCATCAAAGACAAAGAGGAGGACAAGACTCCGTTCCAGATGGAGGAGGAGGGTATTTAGAATTAAGAATTTCGAATTACGAATTTTAAATTACAAGCCAAAAGCCAACGGCCAACAGCCAATCTCACTCCTTCACAAACCTTCCATTATACAACAACTCCTGCCCCGTGGATAGCCTTATCACATAAGTGCCTGCAGGCAGGTCATGGATAGCTATTCGGTACTCGGTGTCGAACGAAGGCAACTGTTTTTGAAGCACCTGTTGACCGTTTAGGCTGAATACTTCGATGAAAAGTTGGTCTTTAAGAGATTCCTGAAACCTGATATTAAGTTGCTCTATGGCCGGTACCGGGTACAATATCGGTGGTTCTCGTTTAATCACTATTGTTTGTTCCTCCACTGACACTGTAATGACACCGGGTGCAAAACCGTTGCTGTCTGTTTTTATCAGCTAGGCTTTCATAAAAAGTGTGTCTATTTGGGGATCGTTTAGGGTTCCCCCTAAAAGAAAGCCTCCGTCATCACACAACACTATATCGTTAAACTCCATATCCATGGCATAGGGTTGTGAAGTCCCATAAGTATAATAACGGTTCCACAGGATGTTTCCGTTCTGATCCAGCAACAGGATCTCCGGCCTTTTACCATTCTGCATGCCAGACATGCCAATGGCGATGTTCCCGCTTTTTGTGATCTCAATTCTCATGGTTTCCCCTCTTAAAAATATCGAATTTAACCAATTGTCAGGGAAGTTCTTCTCCCAGTTGATGCTTTGTGTCTTAATATTTACACTTGTTACACATAACTTACTAAAAATCGTTCCTGTATAGTAAGCATTAGCTACTATTATGTTGTCACCGTATTCTCTCAAACCATAATAACTGGCTTTTGTTGGATTAAGATTGACAGGGATTGACCATTGGATATTCCCATTTTTGTCAAGTTTATACAATCGTTGCTGTGGATTTATAAAAGCTTTAAAATAGAAACCTGAGTCTTCTGATGCCAGTTCGATCCCTCCGATAAGTCCATCTTGGGCTATGAACTGAGGGTAGAACTTCCACCAAAGGATTGCCCCATTGGGATCCATTTTTAGGATGAACAATCTGTTTCTGGCTCCCTGGCACTGATGGTTATAGTTGCCCGATATCAGGTAGTCTCCTGTGGGTGTAACCTTCACATCAGTCAAAACAACCCATGGTGTCTGGCAGGTGTCAGCGTAAGCAGTATCAGGATGGGCAATCTCCTTGGTCCAGATGGTGTCCAGGTCTTTGTTGAATTTGGCAAGATACCCATTGTAAATTGAATTTTGTGGACTATCCCTGACGGTACCAGCAGCGATCAGAGTACTATCGTGAATCGAAATATCAAATCCTAAACCGTACATAAGAATAACAGCTTTGGAAATATTAATAAGTGAAGAATCGACAACATCAAACGAACTGTTCAATTTAAGGATGCCATATTGTTGATATTGATTGTTCGGGGTATCAACCTGTAATACCAGGCAATAGTAATTATCTCCATGGCTCCGGATTGCATTGATCATTAAGGTTCCGGGGAAGGATTCTACGAGTCTGTTGAATGTGGTGTCCTGTGCAAAGCAGATATGGAACAGGGATATGAACATGAACAGGATTATGAATTTTTTCATGGTAAATATTTATAAAGGGGAAGAGCAGGTTGCCCTTCCCCTTGTTATCATTTCTACCTTAATACAGTTATTCTTTGAATATCCACTAAAGAATTATCCCCGATCAACCTTACGAAGTAAACACCCGGTTTTAACTCAGCGATGCCAAGCAACTCATCATTATCTCCTCCTTTCAGCTTTTGGTTTAAAACGGTTTTACCGGTGGCATCTGTCAGTTCAACCCATAATGTGTTGTATTTGTTGCCGGTGCGGTATTCCAGACTGATATAATCCCTGCAGGGATTGGGGTAAACTTTAAGCATTGTTGTTGTGGTTTTAACCGGATCGGGATTAGGTTTTCCCATTCTGGGCATGTACCCGGGAGCCGTTTTTACAATTTCTTTATAATCAAACCCGTGTTTGTTGAACATTAACAGCGCCCTGGCAGCCGATGCCACAGCAGAGTATTCAAGAGCGGCAATTCCTGATGTGTAAGGCTTACCATTGATTTTTAGAACACAAACATTAGTATAATTCAGATAAGGATCCATTTTGTAAACTCCTTGTGGATATGCATGAATAGAGGTTAATAGCATCATCAATATAATCAATATTGTTCCGGCTCCATGGAAATGTAAATATAGCGATTTGTTTCCGGAAATTATCACATTGCCGGATTTTTTAACAAAATCAAATTGAGCTTCTTTTAATTTATATGTTTTGTTCATGGTATTTTCGAAAGATTTGTTAAAAATAGGCCGAAGATTCAGTGATCAGGATTTGCCACACTTAACCTATTAGAACCGGTCAAGTGCGGCCACCTTGGATGAGTTTTCCTGAATGGTGAACACGGATTATGAATCTGTAAATATACAACACAAAATAATCAAAACTATATAACAAACATCATAATATTATGAATTGTTGATTGCATTTTCCGAATAATCATGTAATATTCACAAAAGCAAATAGATACACAAATCAACAAAAAAATGGTATTGCAAAATAATTTAACAGACAAACAGCCAAAAGCTAATAGCCAACAGCCAATAGCCAACAGCCGCTTCCCCGATTTCATTACTTTTGTGCAGGATAATTTTTGGTATGACATATTTATAATCATGAATTCATCATCATCATGCATATCAATAAGAAACTAACAATATTAATAATCAACCTGTTGGCATACATCTTAACCGTTCAGGGTCAGGTTGGAACCAGAGGATCTTTACTCCCTGATGGAGGTGACAAGACAAAGCCGGTAGCATTTTCTCACACCCAGGCCTTCAATTATCTTAAGGAGCTCACAGAACAGGACAAACTCTGGAGAGGGGAACGGGCTAATCTCCGCTTCTCTCTCACCCGGCTGGTTGATCAGTACCGGGAACCTTTCGACAGTGTGTCTGCCAGATTATCTGATCACAATTTCAGCAACTTTTATATTAAGCCGGCAGATCTTGTAAGGCATGATACATTTCCTGTAAGATGGCTCACCGGGAAAAAATTCATAGTAGACACAATACCCCTGGACAGGGATCCGATTGTGATACGCACCAGGATAATCATGAAGGTTCCCGATATAACCTCCCTCCTTCCCGAAAACGTTTCATCAGAACTTCGCTCACTCATTGATTCGGTATTTCAGACTTCCGACACCATTTCCGAGTTAACGATTGACAGCGGATACCTTGCTTCCAGAAAAGTAGTGGTGCATAATGTTGAGAATGGAAAAATAATTCCATCTGTAATATTGGCTGATACGTTAAGTTCTTATGGTTTTTCTGCCGATTCATCCCGTATTGTCATTTCCTGCATCAGCTCACAGCAGGTTTATCACGGCAATCCGGATAACGGAAATTTTGGAGGTATAAAGATGTCGGACTCTGTTAATATTGCAGTACACACACTTTTACAGTACCTTAACAGGAGAGATTCAATACTGCTTTATATTGCTGATATTGAAGGCAGGAAAACACCATTCTGGCTTACACCGGGGCGTGATGAGATGTACAGGTATTGGGTAAAAAACGACAACAACGATTCAATTACAATATGGCTTGGAAATCGTGCAAAGAATGAGCTCAACCTGATACTTGAAGAGGATGTAAATGTGAAACGTCCTGAGAAGTTTCCGGCTGATGATATACCAATCACTACGGCAAAACCCTTTACAAAGCTGATGCAGATAAGCCAGTTGGAGGAGGTTCCCTATTTGTGGAAAAATTCGATAATCAGCTCTGTGTCACTAAACCAGAACTACCTGTCGAACTGGGCAAAGGGGGGTGCGAGTTCGCTGGCGAGTCTGGTAGACATAACTGCAAAGTCTGATTATATCAACCGTAAGACCAGGGTGCAATGGGTAAGTGGTGGCCGGCTGAGGTATGGAACCATAAGGACAAAGGAGCAAGGTTTCAGGACCAGCAACGACATTCTCGAGTTCAATTCACAGTACAATAAGGTTTATAGGGAAAAACTCGACTTCAGTGCGATTTTTTACCTCAAGTCGCAGGTTGCCAAAGGTTACAAGTATCCGAACGACTCGGTTGTGGTATCGAAATTTTTAAATCCGGGTACTTTTACAATAGGGGTGGGGATGGAGTATAAGCCTGAAAAGAACACCAGGATCAACCTCTCACCTTTATCATATAAAAATACATTTGTTCTGGATACAGCCAATATACTTCAGACTTCGCACGGTATTGAAACAGGGAAGAGTTCAAAGCAGGAGTTCGGGGGGCAGCTCTTCTTCCGTAATACTCTTAAGATCCTGGAAGGTACAAATATTGAAAACACGTTAAGACTATTTTCAAACTATCTTGATAAACCCCGGAATGTGGATGTTGAATGGGAGTTCAGCCTCGAAAGGCAGATCAACTGGTATTTCACCATAAAGCTAAACTTTCATCTGATCTATGATGATGATATTCGCTTTCCGGTTCTCGGCAAGGATGAGAAGCCGGTTTTATGGCCGGATGGCACTCCGAGAAAGGCCCCAAGGATTCAGATAAACCAGTTCATGGGCCTTACTCTTACATTCAGGTTGTAGAGGTTATTTGTTATGCAGTTCCATGCTGTGGGATTTAACAGGTATCCGCATAGCTTTTGATAGCTGATGCATCTTCAGCAAAGCCGTTTTGTCATCAGGATTAAGATTGTAAGCTTTTTCTAGCCAGAAAGATGCGGCTCTGAATGCCTCTGCCGACTTCTGCTTCTCTTCCACTACCTCCCTGTTGTTGGTAAGTGACCTTGCATTATCATCAATTTCGATTCTTATATTGAAGTAACATGTTGCCATGTTGATATATATCAGCAGTTTATCATCAGTCAGGGGGAGTGCATCCTTATATGTTTCGGCAGCCTTTGAATATTGACCAGCTTTTTGAAAAACCAGCCCTTTGGTATACCGGAGACTATAAGCAGAAGGTTTCTTTGCGATTGCTTCATCGAGTGTTTTTACAGCCTCATTGTAATTGTCTGTTTTAACCAGCAGGTCTGCCAGCAGGAGTACCAGCAACTCATTGTCATTGTATCTCGCCACACCCTGAATTAATGTTCTGCGGGCTGTTGTTGTATCGTTTCGTGCCAGATGTGACAGATAAAGGAGGTGTGTCACATTTTGTGAATATCTGTATTCATGCAGCCGGGTGAGATACCTGATTGCTTTGTTCCATTCGCCGGCCTCATAGGCAGCAAGGCCTGTGTTATGAATCAGTCCTGTATCAACACGAACAGTCATTATGGGGTGTAAGGATATTCTAAGTGCCTGTTCGTAATGCCTTAGTGCCTCTCCGTATCGCTTTCCCTCAAAATGCTTCCCGCCCGATTTCTGAAATTCGTTGGCAAGATAGATATATTTCGGAGGAAGGGTTTTTTCAATACGACCATTTCTGTCAAGTGAGAGAGCCATCTCATAGGAGTCAAGTGCCACAAAGAGCTGATCGGGGTAAAGCTCATACATCTTCCGGTCGTTCTTTGTCATCCCTTCACGGTAAGCTGTCTGGCAAAGCAGGCCTTTTGCATACCATGTCCTAGACCAGCGGGCAGTTTCACCATCGTCAATCATCTCCTCTACAACTTTTTTAGCCTCAGCATATCGTGAGGTTTCGATAAGATGAAACACTGAGATAAGCTTCCTCTTCTGTAACGAAGGTAAAACTGAACAACCGTATAGCAACAGGGTAATCACCAGTAGTCTTTTCATCGCGACGATATCCTTTAATGACTGTTTACAGCCATCCGGGCTGTAAACAGTCACTGCAAAGATAAAATGAAATACCGAACCGGGAAAATTATCCCTACGCAATAACTTATCTTACAAACTTGTAAGCCTGGCCATTAAGCCTTATAACCACCTCCTTGTCGAAAGTCATAAGGCTGTTCATCTCCTGACTGTTTTGCCTCGAAAGGTTAAACCACTCATCTGAAAACTGCTTTATCACAGTGGCGTTAGCAACTTCTCTCTCTGTCATGGATCCATCGACCCATATATTGTCTTTGTAGTAGAATGCTCTTCCACCAACATTTTTCACCGTTTCTGCCCTGCGTACCTCTCCGGATGTATCCTGATATTCCGCTGCACCCGAAGGAGTGTATCTGGAATTTGACTTCATAACCGATTTTATCTCACGCTGATGTACTCCGCCGGAGCCTGTCACCTGGTCAAGAACCTTTAACTGTTGTGTTGTCTCCTGAACATTACCCCTTGTGTTGTAAAGATCAACATCCTCTCTTGCCAGAAATGAGGTATATGGTGTAAGAATACCATATTTGAGGCTGAGTTGGGTAAGGGTTGTCACCAGCTCTTCGTTTCTGCCATGCAGATCGATCTGATCAATAAGGTAACCGATTTTCCTTGTAGCCCAGATGGTTTCGATATGTGCATATTCCGGGTTTTCACCTTTCCCGGACAAAGCTATTGTGTAATCGAACTGAACATCCTCACCTTCTGCTTTGCCTTTGAGGATAATTTTTGTTTTACCCGGTTTATCGTACCTGCCTGCAATCTCGATCTGGGAACCTTCAAAGAAATCGGGTATCCTCACCGGATAGATCTCGGAGACCTGTCCTGAGGCAAATTCGATGGTAATATCTGTAAGCAGCGGAGTTTGAATCGTTTTGTAAAACTCTGATACGGCCACTTCAAGGTTTTCACCTGGTTTTACGTATGTCACCGTTCCACCGTGGTCGTTGCTGATGCGATCGAGCAGCCTGGCGTTAACATCATAACCTACTCCGAAGCTGTAAATTCTGGTATTATGCTTATTGGCCGACTTTGCATTGGCAGCGATCTGTGTTTCGGATGTTTCCCCAACGGTAGGAAGCCCATCAGTAAGGAACAGTATATACTGAGGCCTTGTGCCTTCAGAGGTATACGAAAGTGCCTTCAGAAGTGCTTCGTTGATGTTGGTGCCCCCTGAGGCATTAATTGTGCTTACAAATGAAACCGCATCTCTGATCGCTTCCGGCGACCATGATATCAGGCTGCTCTTGTAATTGTTAATGCTGCTCTCATAGATCACCATATTGAAACGATCTTCCTTGTTGAGGTTGTTGAGCACAAATTCAGCAGCCTTCTTTGCCTGTTCAATCTTTCCTCCTGACATGGAGCCCGATTTGTCGATTACAAGAATTACATCTTTTGGGATCTTCCGCTCGTTTCCCCTTTTAATGTTTGGGTTGATAAGCATCAGGAACGTCCCCTGAGGCTCCTCCGGCGCCATGTAGCTCATCGTCGTAAGGCTTACCTCCTGGTCGCTTGAGGTAAAATAGAGTTTGAAATCGCTTACCTGAATAGAGTTCAGTTCTGTCCAGCTTATAACACTATTTTTCTGCTCGCGCCTGTCAACGATGATTTGATGAGATGGGCTAAAGATATTGCGCACCTGCTGATCGGCTGTGATGTTTGCTGTAAGCTGTATTTTTCCGATCCTGTCGCTCGAAAACCGCTGTGTTCCGAATGGATAAACAAACTGCACATTTCCCCCTTTCTGACTGCACAGTATTGTATATCTAAGCGATATAGTTCGTGATCCTCCGGCAGGTAAAGGAAATACCGAGGTGCGGAATAGTCCGTAGCCTGCATACTCCATCAGGGCAGGATCCTGCTTCCTTCTTACGATCCCTTCGTAAATGGTGCGTGCTTCATCCTTGTCGAGAAGCTTGCCCGGAACCTCTTTTCCGTCGACCATAAGAACAAAATTCTGAATGCCGCTCGTGGCAGGTAAAGGAAACAGCATCTCTACCTCAACCTGCCGGCCCGATACATTAAGTATGGTTTGCGATACATTCACAGAAGCTACCTGGTTGTGGATGTCGGCATTTACCAGAAGCTCGCTAACCTGGTAAATACGGTTGGTCATCACAGGTCGCTGGCCGGTGCGCTCAAACTCCTGCCGGTCATAACTCTCAGAGGTAATGGCGAACTGCCCGAAAGATGATAATGAAGCTACTAAGCTGATAAGGATTATCATTGAAGATAGAAAAGAGGTAAGAAAAGGCAGATCCTTTTCAATTAATAAGGAACTTTTTTTTCTTTTTCTGAATCCGGGAAGGGCATCTGCATTGCCGGTATCATTACTTTTTTTGTTAAGGTTAAAATGATTTTTATTTTTCATGAGGTAGGATTTTATGGATGAATAACTGTTTTCGAACCGCAGTACAACTGATTGCCGGAATGGTTCAACCTTATCCTGAAATTTTTTTTCATGAACATCATTTGCTTCAGACAAACATTTTTGCATTTATCCACCATGGTGGCATCAGCGAACGTCGGAATGAATACCTCACCCTTTGTTGGATTGAAGGTTGATCTGATAATGAGGCGGGGTTGGATTTTGATCACTACCTCAACAGGTTATCATTGAAACCTGTTTTTTTGCAGGCGATTTGCATTGACCCCGCCGCGGAAAATGTTCCTCAGCCTGTCATGCCGACGGCGTGTTAATCTAAGCTGTTTTTTAACTTTTATCGGGCATATTTTGTCCAAGAAAACACCCGCTATATATGCCTAGGTAAAAGCAAAAATCACCAACGTCAATAGCTTATTAATACGGTCAATATCTGTCAAATGTGTGTCCTCAATATTGAAGTAACTGGATTTCAGTGCTTTAAAGAAGATATAAAAACTTTACGTAACTTCTTTAAAATGATCAAACACAACCTGAGGATCAAATCGTTTGTTGAAACATCCGGAAATGCCATTCAGATACTGATTTGGACCGCATTGATCACCATCCTGGTGCTAGCCTATCTTAAGACTAAAGCGAAATATCAATTGCATATTTCAAACCTGATCACATTCATCCGGATGACTCTTTTGTGAAAATTTACCTGTAGACGTGGATCAATGAGCCGTTTGTCCGTCCAAAAGAAATAATTTCGCATCAAGTTAACCTGTTTGATGGGTAGGGTTGATTTGAAAAATGGTTCTATTTGCAAATTAGATACCTGATTATCAATGCTAATTAATAAGATTTATTTTGGACAGCTGTGACACATATAAAAAAACGACGTATCTTTGTAAAGTACATTTCACATCTAAACATTTAATTATGAACATATTCGACTATTACCACAGTAAACCACTTATCATTGCTTCCGTTTTATTATTTAATCTAATCCCCGAGGCAAACGGACAATGTCTTGCTTCATATTTTCAAAATGGTGTTTATGTAATTGATGATCCAGTGACGGTTTCTTCAACATGTGTTATTGGTTATGATGTGCTTGTTATAACAGGAGGTTCGCTTTCCTTCGAAGGGACATCAGGGACTCCTATCAATATACAATTCGGCCCAGGTATATTAATAGACGTTTCCGGTGGTGGAGCGATTGATGGTGAGTATGCTAATTTTGAACCAGCCATTCCGTATTTTCCATTAGATTATTGGGGAGGTATTAGAATCGATGGCGGAAGTCATTCATTTCTAGGGTGTAGGTTTGAAAATTCACAAAAGAGCTCTGCGATTGGTGGCTGCCATAAAAATTCTTCCGGAGGTGCTATTTGGCTCAATGATGGTGATATTACATTAACAGATTGTGAATTCAATAATTGTATAGCCTATTCAAGGGGTGGCGCTGTTTTAATTAAGAATGAAAGTTCTGCACTTATAACTCAGTGTGTTTTTAATGGAAATGAGACTTCTCATAATAATATTTTCGAAGGTGGTGGTGCATTAGCAATTTTGGCTGGCTCAATAGCTATAATCAATGAATCAATATTTTCAAATAATTTTTCTGCATCTTATGGAGGTGCAATTTATATTAAAAGTGATCCAAATCCCAATGAGCTCATTACAGGTTTGATCATTGATCAGAACTCGGAGTTTTTGGATAATTCTTCAGATGAAGATGGAGGAGGAATAGCTCTGGACTACGCTCAAATGGAAATTTCCGAAACATCCTTCATTGGTAATTCAGCGACGGGTGCTGGTGGAGCGATCTCCTCCTACAGGAATCGCGGTGAAATATCAATCAATGATTGTTACTTTGAAGGAAACGAAGCAAACACCAAAGGTGGTGCTGTTGCATTTTCAGGATCCCAATTGGTTGATCCGTTGTATGACATTAATACCATCACTATTGAGGACAATGTTTTTTTTCAAAACTATACTTCCAATACTAATTCATCTGGTGGTGCCATCTATATTGGTGATTACCTGATTAATGCCCCTTCTCCACCTTCATCACCATCCATTCTCTTTTTAAAAGGATTTTCGCTTGTAGACAATGTGCTTGAACAAAACAACTCATACGACGGAGGCGCCTTATGCATCAAGGATATTGAAAAAACAACCTCAACACAATGCATATTTCTTATTAAGAAGAACAGATTCGAAAATAACTATTCTTCTCAATATGGAGGTGCTGTTTATGTCGAAAACATTGATTATGTTAATGACGGAAACGATCCAGAGATCAGGTTTTTCTTAAATTGGATTTTGAAAAATAGATCCGAGAAAAATGGTGGCGGGTTATTTTTGTTAGAAGCCCATGGTTTTAAGGGGATAAATAATTTGATTGCAGAGAATTATTCAAATGGGGGTTTTGGTGGTGGAATTTATGCATCTGAATCGGACTATTTAGAATTTGGTAGTAACACCATTGTAAACAATACTATTGAATTGGATGAAGGAGGTGGCGTATATCTCGAAAATTCTTCATATCAGATATTCAATTCTATACTTTATGATAATGAACCAAATTCAATTACTGATGCATCAGGTAACTATTGGTACAATTGCTATTATTCGGATATTGAAGGTGTCGCAAGTCAGGGTCAGGGAAATATTGATGTTGATCCTGAATTTCTAGCTCCACAGTACGGAGATTATTCTTTAAATTGCACCATTTCTCCATGTATTAATGTTGGAGACAAATCATATTTTCATACCAACTATGATCTCGATCACAATCCCAGGATTCCCCCGTCGGACGGAATAATTGATATGGGAGCTTATGAATGCCAGACCATAATTCCACGCAAAGCAAGAAACCTTTCTGAAGAGAAAATTAAAGCATATCCTATACCCGGTAATGATATTCTGTTTTTTGAATCAGAAGAAGCTATAAATCTGATCGAAATATTCTCCTTATCGGGGCAGTTGTTCATATCTGAAAAATGTGATGGAATGAGCACCTCGATCAATATTTTCTCATTGCCCGAAGGCGGGTATCTTACCAGGATCACTACAACACAAAGCAATTATTGGCAAAAGATCATTAAATATTGACGAAAATGAAAACACAAAGGCAAATACATAAATGTTGGGTTGTGTTATTATTGTTGCCATTGATCCTGCACGGACAAGGCCATGGTGTGAATGGACTGAACGGGGCAGTTAAGCCTGGTAACCGTTTGACTACCGGTAATTTTGAAGAGAACAAGGGGCAGATCAGGGATCAGTATGGTATGCCACGCCCGGATGTTTTATTCAGCGGAAACACGGAGGGCATGGCCTATCATATTACCGGCATGGGGATCAGCTATCAGTTGACGCATGTCGATACATGGCAAAAGGAGCCCGGGCGCCCCGGGATGCCCGGAATGGCCGGTGCTGAAGGCAGGCTGGTTCCGTATGGCATCAGTACCTATAGGGTCGATTTGAACTGGCTGAATGCAAATACCTCCCAGACAATACAGAAAGGCAAGGTCCTTCCGGGTTATGCGAATTATTACAATGTTCCAAATGGAATGGAACCTGCGCTCAACGTGCAGCAATATGCTGACATCACATTCAGGAATGTCTGGAATGGCGTGGATTTGCATTACTACAGCAAAGATGGAATCCTGGAAAGTGACTGGTTGATACAGCGTGCAGAGGATTATCAACAGATCGCATTTGAGGTGAATGGAGCTATACTCAGTATAGCTAAAGAGGGTTGGCTTGTCATGCAAACCCCTTTTGGAGAGATACGGGAAGGGAGGCTGGGTGCCTATCAGGGGAGCAAAGCGATCCCATCGGCATGGAAAATTGAAGGGAACAGGGTTTCATTTGAGCTTTCTGATTACGATACAAACATGCCGTTACGCATTGATCCTCCTGTACGGATCTGGGGCACTTTGTATGGAGGAAACCTGGACGATTACGGATACTCGTGTGCTGTGGATGCAGGGGGCAATGTTTACATGGCGGGGACTACGAAATCGACCAACCTCATTGCCACCACGGGCGCCCATCAAACCACTCACGGGAACCCCTATTTCCCCTATGGGACGCAATATTCGTATGATGGCTTCCTGACGAAATTCAATGAAGATGGAGTCAGGCTGTGGGGCACATACTATGGAGGCGACAGTGCGGATTGGGTGTATTCCTGTGCGGTGGATCTGTTGGGTGAAGATGGTGATGTATATATAGCCGGCACCACCATGTCGTCAAATGCCATTAGCACCCTGAATGCACATCAGGACACCTTCAGAGGAATATATGATGCCTTTCTGGTGAAGTTCAACCACCTGGGCATCAGGCAATGGGGCACCTATTACGGGGGGAGCTTAGGTGATTTCAGCTATTCATGCACGGTAGATCATAATGGACATGTAATTTTGTGTGGATATTCAAATTCTGTTTCAGGGATTGCAACAGAGGGATCTCATCAACCATCACCAGGATCTGGAAGTTATTCAGCTTTCCTAGCAAAGTTCTATCCCAATGGCGTACGGCAATGGGGTACCTATTATGGTGGATCGATTGAAACCCGTGGATATTCCTGCTGTACGGATCCTTCAGGCAACATTTTTCTGTGTGGATCTAGCAATGCAATTAATTTGATCTCAACCCCAGGTGCCCATCAAACAATATGTGGAGGGAAGTGGGATGCATTCCTTGTTAAGTTCAATACCAGTGGCGTTAGACAATGGGGTACTTATTATGGTGGAAATGAAGTGGATGAAGGGTTTTCCTGTAGTTCTGATTTGTTTGGCAATGTCTATATAGCCGGTAATACCGAATCACCCATTGGAATAGCCACTCCGGGAGCATATCGGTCCATTTTTATTGGCCCTGTTGAGGAAAACTTCCTGGTCAAGTTCAATGGTTATGGGATCAGGCAATGGGGTACCTATTACGGAGGAATATCAACCTCTTGTAATGAATTTGGATCATGTTCTGTTGATACTTACGGGAATGTTTACCTGTTGGGCACCACCAATGCCACCACCGGTATTGCCACCCCTGGTGCTTTTCAGGACACAATATCTTACGCTTTTGGCCAGGGCTTTATGGTTAAGTTCAATACGAATGGGGTTCGGGATTGGGCTACCTACATCCGGGGTATGGCAGAGTCATTTGTTATGGATCCATTTGGCAATCTGTATCTATCAGGAAGAAGTAACGAAGGGTTTATGGCCACACCGGGTTCATATCAGTCTTCAATGGGTAATGCACCCGGATATTCCGATGCATTTCTGGTCAGGTTTTCGGAGTGCAGCAATTATCTGATAATAAACACGCAACCTCAGGATCAGCAGGTCATCACAAGCCAACAGGCACAGTTTGTTGTCTCAACATCCAATGCATCAGCGACATATCAATGGCAGACAGATACCGGGAATGGGTTCCAGAATCTGGCCGATACAGGTCAGTACAGCGGTGGAACAAATGATACCCTCACCTTGTCAAATGTTGCCATGAACAACAACAATCAGATGTTTCGTTGCATCGTAACAGCCCCTCCCTGTTCAGATACGACAAATACTGCTACCCTTACGGTGATAACCGGAATAGATGAACCGGCAAAAAAGCCGTTGTTTTCCGTATATCCCAATCCGGCTCAGGATTTCATCATCGTGGAAACTGCAGGCAGTTTCGTCAACGGCACCTACGTATTAATGGATGTCTATGGAAGAAAGCTCATGTCCGGAATCGTGGCACCGCCACATACTAAGATTGAGGTACACCACCTCTCGAGAGGAATCTGTGTTTTGACTATCCAAAGCATATCAGATCAGGTGCAGGAAACCATTAAAGTAGTTTTAAAATGATCATAATACCGCTGGCTCGAAATTGATCAACCATTGCCAGCATTTTTGTAGTTTTTTCTTCTCGGCTCATGATAAAATTTTTGCCGGCTAACATCCGAACTCCAAATTATGCCAGCAAGATGTGGTTTGCCGAAGGGATACGTAATAATAAATATTTGTATTTTGCCTGATCATTGATAAATACAGGTTCTATGACTAAAACGATACTTTTGTTAATTGTTTCTGTGATATTATTTTCCTGTAACACCCATTTAAAGAAAGCCGGATTAACAGATGTTGATTGGTCAAGTGACACGGTGGAGGCTTACAATACTTTTTATGAAGTTTTTTACAGCACTTCGGCAAAAAGTGATGTAAGTTTCCATATATTTCTGCCTGATGTATATTTCAATGATACAACCCTGCGTTTACCGGTAATCTACTGGTTACACGGTGCAGGTTCATGCACAAAGGGTATAAAGCCTTTGACAAAGATTTTCAGCACAGCGATCAGCAGGGGGTTGATACCTCCGCTGATATTAGTGTTTCCCAACGGTCTTCCTTATGGCATGTGGTGTAATTCAAAAGATGGAAAGCAACCTGTTGAGGATATATTTATAAAAGACCTTATCCCTTATGTCGACTCAACCTACCGGACAATTGCAAACTCATCGGGAAGGGTTGTTGAGGGGTTCAGCATGGGAGGATATGGTACAGGGAGGTTTGCTTTCAGGTACCCAGACTTGTTCGAAGGGTTCTCGATCATTGCCGGCGGGCCTCTCAGGAATGATTTTGCCGATGAATCATTAACCGACGAATATATTGAGCCATTCGTTTATGAGGAGGTTTACGGAAATGACCCTGACTATTTCAGATCTCAAAGCCCCTTTTACCTTGCATCATTTTTTGGCAATAAGCTGCCGGCTGAAAAACCTTTGCGCATTATTGCAGGCAAAGATGATTTTGTGTATCAGGAGAATCTCAATTTTCATAATCATCTTACAAACCTTGGAATCAAACACCGGTATTATGAATTTGAAGGGCTGGGCCATCGCGTTCCCCCTCTGATAAAAGCCATGGGCGATACTTACTGGGAGTTTTATAATGAAGTGTTTGAATGATAACCTTTTCTTGTCAACTGACTGACAAAAGTGTAATTTTGGCAAATAAATGATTTAAGGATAAATGGTATTTAATGAAGATTCAAGAGTAAAGATTCCAGTGAATGTGGTCCGCTTTTTCAATAACACATTGGTTAATGAATATTTCTGCCGAAGAGCCATTTAACAATAATTTTTTGATATGGGAAAGGAAGCGGATATAAAATTTTATAAAAACAAACAGGTAAGAACTTTATGGGATGAAGAACAAGAGAAATGGTATTTCTCTATTGTTGATGTGGTTGCAGTATTGACAGAAAGTCCTAATCCCAGAAAATACTGGAGTGTGTTAAAAACAAGGCTAAAAGCCGAAGGAAGTCAGTTGGCTACAAATTGTAGTCAACTGAAAATGCCTTCTGCAGACGGGAAATTTTATCTTACCGATGTAGCCGATTCAGAGCAGCTTTTCAGATTAATACAATCCATTCCTTCACCCAAAGCTGAGCCATTTAAATTATGGCTTGCACAGGTAGCTTCTGAACGCCTTGATGAAATGCAGGACCCGGAATTAACCATTGAAAGGGCCATGAAAGAGTACCTGAGATTAGGATACTCTGAAAACTGGATCAACCAAAGGCTCAAAAGCATTGAAATTAGAAAGGAGTTGACAGAAGAATGGAAAAAAAGGGGATTGCAGGAAGGAGTTCAGTTTGCGACCTTAACAGATATTATTACCAAGGCGTGGAGTGAGCATACCACGAAGGAGTACAAGAAATTAAAGGGGTTAAAAAAAGAAAACCTAAGGGATAACATGACAAATACGGAACTGATTTTAAACATGCTGGCAGAGGCCTCAACGAAAGACATCTCGGAAGCCATCAACCCAAAGGATTTTAAAGAGAGTAAAAAAGTAGCTATGCAGGGTGGAAATGTAGCAAGGGTGGCAAGAAAAGAGTTAGAAGCACGAACAGGCAAAAAAGTAGTTACATCGTTGAATGCAAAATCGGTTTTGCAATTAAAGGAAGGCAAAAAAGGAAAAAAATAATAACACCATCCTCCACAAACCGACCCAGACAAAAACATAGATGACTGATCCTATTACAACAAGATACATCTTCCCTGCACCTTATGTGATCTATCACCGGTTTGATGATTGTATGATGGTTGCATGCTTCAGCAATGGCTTCTATCACAGGCTCTCTCTTGAAGCTTCTGAACTCTTGAAAATTTTTGAAAATCACATTATTGACGATTATACAATCAGCCGGTTAAAAGATGTTGATCCTGTTGCCGGATCAAATATTGAAACCTTTATTAATAATCTGGTCAATTTCAAACTTATCTTGACAGTAGAAATCACCGAGTCAATGGATCTGCCTCATGCAGCGCCTGATCAGTTCACACGATTTACAGAAGCAAAAAGGCTGGAGCTGCAAACACATAAAACCATGACACATGTGCTGGCATTGAAGGATATTTATAATGTTGATGAAAAAGGGTGGCCTGTTTTGAACAATGGATAAGGAGACATTGACATACGGTGAGCAATCGGCGCTTTTTGAAAGGTGCATGGATGCGTACAGGGCAACTGAAAAATACTGTATTGCCAGATCGGCGATAACGGTGCATGGTCATGGCATAAATTTAATTTACCCTGATGACTCATGGACAGCAGGAATGGTTCGGGAGTCAGGAATGGATTATAATGTCAATCCTGAAGCTGATGCAATCAGGATATATATGGCAGACGCTGGTTGCAGGGGTTTTAAAATGCCCGCATCCAAAGTTGACAGATTCAGGTTTTCCTACCGGGGCGATATTCTTGGCTTTGAAGATGGGATGTTCAGGGCAACCTTCTTTCGGGAGGCCGGAGCTGTAAGTGTTGTGAACCTTGAAGACAACAGTGCCGTGATACTTTTCAGAGAAAAAACTGCCCCTGCGAAGGAGAGTTTTCTGCAGGTCATTGTGGCTAACCTGTCGTTGCTGATGGAGAGATCAGGTGTTTTTTTCCTACCTTTAAAAACGATGAAGTGTAAAGAGGGTGCCGGACTTTTAACAGAAAGGATAAAGGGTGTGGATATTTTTGATCCGGCAGAGTTATATCTTGGGAAAATAAAATTCTCTGCATCTTGGATTACAATAAGAAGAGAACAATCATATATAGTTCAGCCTTTCCCGCAAATGGGCTGGCCACCTGAACCGGCCACTTCTCTTGTAAGCAATCTCTGTATCAAGGGCAAGATAAAAGTTGATAATTCTGTTGTTCCTGAAATGCTGAAGCATAGGCTTATCTGCGACACTTTGAACATGCTGCCTTTCGCATGCGCAGATCATATCAGGTTTATTGAAACACTGTTCTCAGACCTGCCACACTTTTATGATGATTCGGTAAAGCCTTCAATGCCGGTTAAAAACATAACGTACCCATTTTCCCCGTTTACTTATGAACACGTAAAAAAAACGGGTAAGGTCAGGAAATATCCAAAGCTGAGTGTTATCATTCCGGCCTACAATGCAGGATCGTTTTTGCCGGAGGCGGTCGGATCGCTGTTGTTACTTGATCATCCTGATCTTGAGCTTCTAATAGTTGATGACGGATCGGATGACAATACTAAAAAGGTTGCCCAATCGCTTCCGGTTGAGTGCCGCTATTTTTATCAGGAAAACAGGGGCCCTTCCGCTGCCAGAAACAGAGGCATCAGAGAGTCAAAAGGGGATATGATACTTATCCTTGATGCTGATGATCTTATTAACCCTTCCGGTGTCCGTTATCTGATAGATATACTAATTAAAAATCCCGATTTTTTTTGTGTTAAAGGATATTCTCAGAAGTTCAGGATATCAGACACCGAAGAAACAGTTTTTCAGGGAAGCCCTGCGGAGTCGTTCCTGTTTTATATCGGGTCAGCGGTTTTCAGAAGAGAGACTTTTGAGAAAAACGGGCTGTTTGATGAGGATCTCAGACTGTGTGAAGATACATTATGGTTTACTAATGCTGAGAATCGGGGGTTAAAAATTGCTCAGGCGGAGGTGATTAGCCTGTTTGTGAGAAGGCATAAGGCAAATATCACTCTGGACTCAGAGTTGCATGATCTGAACCTGCTGAAAATGCTGAAAAAGCTTACCTGAAGGTCTCTATTTCTTCCTTTCCAAGAGCAGCAGCATGTCGATACCGTGCCTTTTCTGAATTTCGGGATCACTGTTTGCCCAGGTGTCTATATCGGTTATCTGAAGCTGTTCGCGATCCTCTTTAGAGACATGGAACACCTTGAAAACCGGATTAGTGAAGCCTTCTTCTGCCATGTCCGAGATAAGTTTATCTGCATTAAAAAACCGTATTGGAAGCCCTCCTTCACAATCAATCAGGGAATTGAATTCACTCCTTTCGACAGGTTCCCTTACTGGTTTCCCGTTTCTGAGGTGATCTTTTCTGAAATTGTCGGCATCAGTTGTTGAATGACATGTTGTTAAAGCTATAACACCATTATCTGCAAGGTGATCGCCAAGATTTTTGATAAGTGGAATTACCGTATCGGTATGGATATGCTGGATGACATGACTGCACAGGATCAGATCGAATTTTTGGCTGCTTCTGTATGCTTCAGCTTCAATATTAATAATTTCTACCGTGTTGTCCGGGAAAGTATCACACGCAATTCTCACTGCATGGGAGTGACGATCCGGATCAGGCTCAATGGCAACTATCTTTTTGAAAGGTTTTGAAAAAGTCTCCAGAAGGCGGCCCTTCCCGCATCCAGCATCAAGGAATGAGTTGAATTCAAAATAGGGTTTGCTTTTCAGGTAGCTGAAAATCAAGGATATTATCCTGTTTTCACTTTCTCTCCAATAAATTTCATTTTTCTCGAATTTTTCAAGAAAGATACCCACCAGATGATCATCACAATCGGGATAATGGTAAGGCGACATAGTAAGAATTTGATTAAAGGGTGCAAAGCTAATGGATATTCAATTATCTCAAAGAGATAAATATTGCTAAATTTGCCTCCCCGAATCAATCAAGCAGACCGGTTCAGACAATCGACATGGTAAAAGATACATATAAACCGAACAACGAAGATATTATTTTCCAGAGAATTGACGGGGAATTCATACTGCTGAACCTGTCGAATGGAAATTATTTCAGCCTCGACAATCTTGGTGTTCTTGCCTGGGAGTGCGTCATAAACCGTATCCCTGTTGGAACCTTTACCGGAATGATTGCCAACCTGACACCTGTACCTGATAAAAGTGTTGTGTATTCGGCAGGTGCTGTTTTTAGGGAGTTACTGGCAGAGGGGTTATCGTTGGTTTGTGATGAACCCTCGCAGGAAAACACTCCATATCTTGATAATTTCAGGGAGAGAATAGCTGCTGGGGAGATAAGGGTAAGTGAGGTGATTCTTCATTCATACAAAAATATACAGGAAAAATATGCACATCCGTGCGGAGTAAAGGAGATTTAGGATGGTGAGATGGCACAGATCAATAAGAAGTGAAGAGGAGCAGGGAGAATATTATGAAAACGTTTACCTCTGTTTTGAAAAAGCGGTTTCGGTGGCCGGTGAGGAGAGGTATTTTTTCAGGATTGCCGGTTTCACGGTTTGCATAAGGTTTGCCGGTAGTAAGATGACGGGTATAATGACACCCGCACTCGGGCACTTGAGAATCGAACCCATAGAAAATCCCGATTTGACATTGTGTGTATGGGATACAGAATCTACAGCAGTGGAAATGGTGCCACATCCTGTTGGTATTGAGGATTTTACTGACAGAGGTGATATCTGGGGCTTCTATGGTGAGAGATACAAAACTGCTTTCCACTGGAGCGATTTTTCGGTCAATGTTATGGATCTGCAAAAAAGGATTGGCGTTTACTGGGTTGAAACAACAGAAAGGTTTCCTTATTGGGTGTTTTCGTCCCCGTTGCGGACCCTTTTTCACTGGTGGCTGGAGTCGAAAGGAATGCAGCTTATCCATGCTGCAGCAATCGGCACCGAAAAAGGTGCTGTAATGGTTACCGGCAAAGGGGGAATAGGAAAATCCACCACAGCAATCACCTGCCTGAGGGATGGCATGTTCTATTTGTCTGATGATTACATAATTGCAGGACTTGACCCAGAACCTTTTGTTAGTTCTCTTTACAATACTGCCAAAATAAATGCCATTGACCTGGAACGCTTCCCTGAGCTGGCCGGGATATGCATAAATCCTGAAAAGCTGAGTCATGAGAAGGCGGTAATGTATTTGTTCCCGCATTTCAGGGAGTTTATCGTTGACCGGCTTCCATTGAAGGGGATCATGCTTCCGGCCATCCATATTGGCAGTGACAGCTCTCTTTCAGAGGTAGAATTCTGGAAACTTCAGAGGGCAATGGGGTTTTCGACGATGTCGCAGTTGCCAAATGTTGGCAGGCATACACATCTTTTTATCAGTGAATTGATAAAAAGACTCCCCTGCTTCGGCCTCGATGCCGGAAGTGACCTGCGGCAGTTGCCTGAACTCATCAGAAATTATTTAAACGAACCGGGTAAATACATCGCAGCCGATAAAACCTCGCGGATAGATTCAATCATTGACAAGCCCCTTGTTAGTGTGGTGATACCGGTTTATAACGGTGAAAAATATATCCGCGATGCCATTGAGAACCTTGTTTCTCAGGGTTATCCTGCTCTTGAGATTTTGATAATAAACGACGGCTCAACAGATGATACCGATGGTGTCGTTAAAAAGGCAGAGAAGGAGCTGAATGTTGACATCCGCTACTTCTGGTACGGCAACGATGGCCCTGCCTTTGCCAGGAACAGGGGGATAAGGGATGCGTCAGGCGATTTGATAGCCTTTCTCGATGCCGATGACCTTTTCCCCGATGATAACCTTAACCACCTTGTTGATTTCATGATGCAAAACCCGGAGGTTGATGTGGTAAGGGGTTATGCACAAATGATGAAACTGAACCCGGAAACCGATGAATTTGAACCCTATGGAAAACCCGAGGAGTCTTACCCTGCATATATAGGAGCAGCGTTATACAGGAAAGAGGTTTTTAGAAAAGTTGGCCTTTTTGATGCCTCAATGAAATTTGCTGAAGATTCCGACTGGTATATGAGGGCAACCGAACTTGAGATAAACATGAAATGGCTCGACAGGGTGTCCCTCATAGTAAGAAGGCATGGAGAAAATATGACCGATGGAAAAGATCTTATTGAACTCAACACACTGGTGGTATTCAAAAAGGCTTTGGACAGAATGAGGCGCGGTGAAAGCAGTTATTGATTATCTTTGTGCCTGAGTGTCTGTTGAGTTGTATCCATAAAAATTCAATCCTGACAATCGTGAGAAAAACCATGACCATTTTTCTGCTGCTGTTCGCCGGTTATGCAGTTACAGGACAGCAGACCGGTTATTTTACCACCCAGTTTAGTTGGACGAACAGCAGCGGGCTACAGAACCGGAGCCTCCGGGTTCTGGTGCCTGCAAGCTATAATGCTTCTAACAGATATGCCCTGGTTATAGGTTTTCACGGTCTTGGTGATTCACCCAATAACTATATACAGGGGATAAACTATTATGCCACCAATTCCTATTACGGGAAAGTTATTCTTGCATGCCCAAACGAAGGAACAGCTAGTACAAGTTGGTTCGCAGGCACTGAGGACTTCAAAATAATTTCAGCCATAATCAACCATCTGAAAGCAACTTACAATATTGACACTAACATGGTCATTGCCCAGGGATTTTCCTTTGGAGGGAAGAGTGCTTATCTTCATGGCCTTGATGAAGCAGACTACCTGAAAGGGATCATAGCCCACAGCCCAGGCTTTTACAACACCGCCGATATCAACAACACCTGTACTGACCCAACCCACTGCCAGCATAAATACAACTATGGCAATTCATGGAAGCTGATGGCTTGTATAACCGCCGGATCGGGTGAATATAATTTGGGTTTGACTGAGCCGTATCTGACACTTGCAAGCAAAGCTGCGACCAAACTCAACAATACCGGTGGAGATGCAATATTTATCGAAGATCCTGCCGGGACTCACAACCTTCCACCACAGACTATTGTCCGTTCATGCTGGGATCATGTTACCAAACCATCAACAGGAACAGGTGAGACGATTTTGGTAAATGATATCGGCATCTTTCCAAACCCGGCAAATGATTTTCTCACCATAAAAGGATTTGCTCCCACAAGACTGAAATCGCTAATGATCATCAACATTACCGGTGAAGTGATAAGTCATATCACCTTCCGTGACGACAAACTTACAGTTCCGGTCGGATATCTTTCAGAGGGAATATACCTTGTGAGAGTTGTTGATGAAGAGGGAGGTGTCATCTTCATCGGAAAGGCATTGATAAACAGATAAATAACCGAATATAGCAATTGAATTGAACAGACTGGTAAAATATATATTCGACAGGATCTTTGCACTCATCGGGTTGGTGTTGCTTTTGCCGCTGTTATTTTTTTTGTTTATATTGATATTGATATCTGACGGGTGGCCGGTTTTTTTCGATCAAAAGCGTGTTGGCAGGCGTGGCAGGTTGTTCCGGATGATAAAATTCCGCACCATGCGTATCAACGATGGTATAAATTCGGTGAGTGTAAAGGGCGACAGCAGAATAACCCCCACCGGAGCTTTTCTGCGCAGGTACAAGCTGGACGAGCTTCCAGAGTTGCTGAATGTGCTTTGGGGGCAGATGAGTTTTGTGGGGCCACGGCCCGATGTTCCCGGTTATGCCGACATGCTTGAGGGGGAGGAGAGGAAGATCCTGGAACTACGGCCCGGAATAACCGGCCCCGCCACCCTCAAATATGCCGGCGAAGAGGAGCTCCTCGCATCGGTCCACGACCCGAAAAGTTACAACGATGAGGTGATATTCCCCGACAAGGTAAAAATCAACCTCGAATATTACTACAAACAGAACCTTCTGCTGGATTTACGGATCATTTTTGAAACGTTTTTCAATAATCGAAAGGAACAAACCACAGTTTCTGATTGCTGAAGTCGTAGAAATATCATCTTATCAAATAATAAAACATATCCAATGAAACCCCGAATATACCTTTCATCGCCACATATGGGCGGCAGCGAGATGAAGTACATCGAAGAGGCGTTTGAGCAGAACTGGATTGCTCCGATAGGGCCAAATGTTGATGCCTTTGAGGCTGAACTGGCCGGAAAGCTTGGCGTGAAGCATGTAGCGGCAGTCTCTTCAGGCACTGCTGCCATCCATCTTGCTCTTATCAACCTTGGAATTAAACCCGGGGATGAGGTCATTGTATCCTCCTTTACCTTTTCGGCCACGGTGAACCCGATCGTTTATCTTGGTGCTCTACCTGTTTTTGTTGATTCTGAGTCTGAGACCTGGAACATGGATCCAGCTCTGTTAATGCAGGCGATCGAAGAACGGATAACTAAAACTGGCAGAAAGCCGGCAGCAATAATAGTGGTTCATATATACGGCATGCCTGCAAGGATTGATATTTTGAAGGAGATTGCCGACAGTTACAGTATACCCCTTGTTGAGGATGCGGCTGAGTCGCTGGGTAGTCTTTACAAAGGCATGAATACCGGAACATTCGGAAGTATGGGGATTCTCTCATTTAACGGAAATAAGATAATTACCACCTCGGGTGGTGGAGCATTGTTGTCGGATAACGAAGACTTTATAATAAATGCCAGGTTCCTGGCAACACAGGCCCGCGACAAAGCCCCCTGGTACCAGCACAGCCATATCGGTTACAACTACCGCATGAGCAATGTTGTTGCCGGTATTGGCAGGGGGCAGCTTCAGGTTCTCGACAGCAGGGTGGAAGCCAGACGAAGAAATTTCAGATTTTACAAAGAGGTTTTTCATGATATCCGGGGCATCACCTTCCTGGAAGAGTATGAAGGAGCTTACACAAACCACTGGCTTACCTGCATCACCATCGATCCTAAACAAACAGGAGGGGTTACACATCTTGACCTGATACAAAAAATGGCCGAAGACAATGTTGAATCACGCCATATCTGGAAGCCGATGCACCTTCAGCCCGTCTTTATGAATTATCCCGCATTTACCAATGGCATTTCTGAAGAGATCTTCAACACAGGAGTGTGCCTCCCTAGCAGTAGCAACCTTATCGAAGAAGAAAAAGAAAGGATCAGAAACATTATCCATAGCATTTTCAAATAATGCCGTTCAGGAATAACTGCCGGTAACGGGGGTGATTACTGCTGAATCTCATTGACCTACTGATACAGAAAACGTTTGATCTTATGGGAGGGGGTTCGTTCAAAGGGGACAGGCTGCTCCAGTATTGCCTGTAACCGAGAAAACTTATTCACTTGATTATTTACCTGTTTTTGAATATCCTTCAGCATCATCTCAATATTCTCCCTCAGTTGTTCTGCATCCTCTCTCATCTGCCTGAAATTAGCCTCTATAGCTTCATAATCGGGATGTACGAGGCCTACTAATTTACCTTTACTTTCCAGAACAAGTGATTCCTTAACATATTTCAGGTTGTTGATAACATTCTCGATCTCTTCGGGGAAGATATTCTTTCCATTGGCGCCAATGATGGTATTCTTGATACGCCCTTTTATATGCAGGTTCCCCTTTTTGTCGAAGTACCCGAGGTCGCCAGTTTTAAACCAGTTTTCATCTTCGAAAACTGCAGCGGTTAGTTCAGGGTTTTTGTAATAACCTTTCATAACATTAGCCCCACGTGCCTGGATTTCCCCCAGGTTAGTCACAGGGTCGGGATTATGCAAACGAAGTTCAACATCCTTCATGGCAGTCCCCGTCGACTGGAACTGAAAATTGCCGGGGCTACCTCCTGCAAGTAATGGCGAGGTTTCGGTGAGGCCATATCCTATTGCATATGGAAAACCAGCATCTCGAAGAAACAGTTCAACCCTCGGATCAAGTTTAGAACCACCAATTCCGTAAAATTTCAGACATCCACCAAAAGTTTTGTAAACCTTACGGCCTGCAATTTTATGGAGCAGCTTCCTGAAAAGGGGTGTTCGATAAAGAGCTTTGGTTATGGGTGAGGATGTAAGCTTTGGATGAACACTTTTCCAGAAAACCTTCTCTATCAGCAATGGTACAGTCAGCATTATGGTAGGCTTAACCTCGGCAAGCGCAGGTAAAAGAACCGGAGCAGTTGGGGGTTTGTGCAGATACGATACCGAAGCACCGAACATCACCGGAAGTATCAGACCTAAAGAGAATTCATAAATATGTGACAAAGGAAGCACTGAAAGAAATCTGTCGTCAGGAGCTACCGGTTGTATTATTGCTGAGCGTTCAACAGTAAACAGGATGTTGCCGTGGCTGAGCATTACACCTTTGGGATCCCCTGTGGTACCGGAGGTGTATATTATCGAAGCAAGATCATCAACATCGGTAGCGACATCACCTATCTTGAATGATGTTAGAGGTTCAGCACCATCCGGAGCTATGAAATTATCCAGATCCTCCAGAATCACCGATTGCAGTTCACCGGGAATATTTGGATGAAGTTGTCTTGACACGAAAACCAGCTTTGCTTCCGAATGGGTAATGATGCTGGCAATCTCATTAGATTTGAATTCAGGCATTAATGGCACTGCAATTGCTCCAGTCGCCGTAATTCCAAAATAGGCTACTGCCCATTGAGGCATGTTGTGGGAAAGGATTGCTATACGGTCACCTTTGGTGATACCTTTAGAGATGAGCCTCGCAGCCAGATCTTCAACCCTGCCCAGAAAATGACAGTAAGTAATGATCTCTTCTCCAACAAACCTTAAAGCTGCTGCATCAGGATGTTTTGAAGCAGTTTCTTGCAGGATTGAAGGTATATTATGTGATTTCTTCATATTTAATTTCTGCCATATTTATTGGCGGCAAAGGTAAACTAATAACAAGCATAAAGAAGAAATGATTGCCATGCATTTGAAAATAAAATATTTTTGCATGTTTTTAGTTTAAGGTTGAGGTAATTTATTTTGATTGAGTTAATGAACATTTTATTCATGAGATTGATATCATACAGGCGTCTTCTAAAATATATTGTTCCGGTGGTGGTGCTTTTTCTGGCGGGGTGTGCAACAGAGAAGGATGCATGGCTGAACCGCAATTACCACAGTATAACCACCCATTACAACGGATATTTCAATGGCAGGGAGAGTATGAAGGAGGGAGTTTCCCAAATACGTGAACGTCATGCGGATGATTACGCAATGATACTGCGGGTTTTTCAGACGGGCGACCAGACTATTGCATCATCGGCTAACAGTTTTATGGATGTAGCCATTCGCAAAGCAGGCGTTCAGATTCAGAAGCACACCATGTACATCAGGGGGCAGGAGCGTAACAGGTGGATCGATGACTGCTGGTTGCTGATAGGGCAGGCATATTTTTACAAGATGGAGTACGAAATGGCCAACCAGAACTTCGACTTCATTATAGCAAGGTATAAGAATAAGCCTACCCGTTATGATGCTATGTTATGGAAAGCCAGGGCAAACACTCAGATGAAACGTTACGAGGAGAACGAGGCATTGCTGGGCTTATTACAGAAAAGCCTGGAAGCAAAGGAGTTGCCTCCCAGGGCGAAGAGGATGTACCCCCTTGTTAAGGCAGATTATTTTCTTCAGCAAGGTAACCTTGAAGCTGCTGTCGAACCTCTGAAAGTAGCAATACGTTTAAACAGAAAGAAGAGTGTTCAGACAAGGACAATGTACATACTTGCACAGGTTTACCATCAGCTTGAACAATGCGAAGAAGCTTCAAAGCTTTACCGGAAGGTGATAAGGAAAAACCCTAAGTACGAGATGGCATTCAATGCCAAGATAAACCTTGCCCGCTGCTTCCGATCCGAAAAAGGTGACGGACGAACCATAAAAAAATACCTGGCAAAAATGATCAGGGATGAGAAGAACATCGAATACCTTGATCAGTTGTACTTTTCTCTTGCTGAGGTTTACATCAAAGAAAATAACGACACCATGGCAATGAAAAACCTGAAGCTCTCGGTTTTTCATTCCACCACCAATCAGAACCAGAAGGCAATCTCGTCACTTATGCTTGCCGATCTCTCTTTTAAGTACGAAAACTATCCTGATGCAAAGGCCTATTACGACAGCGCTGTTACATATCTTCAGAAAGACTATCCAAATTACGATATACTGATGAAAAAGCATGATGTTCTGAGCCGGTTGGTGAACAACATCATGGTAGTGCATACCCAGGATAGTCTGCAGCGTCTGGCCAAGATGCCTGCGAGCGAAAGGATGAGGATTGTGAACGGTATCATTGCTGAAATAACACGTAAAGAAGAGGCAGCTAAAGAGCAGGAGAGCCAGCAGTTTCAGAATTTTGGATTCCTTGAGATGGAAAACCGCAACCTTCAGCAGCAGCAGAAAACAACCAGTGAGTGGTATTTCGACAACCCTGCAACAAGAAGCTTCGGTTATTCGGAGTTCCGCAACAAATGGGGCGACAGGAAGCTGGAAGACCTTTGGCGTATCTCTAACAAGAGAGGCGGTTTTATGACAGAAGAGGAGCTCTTGCTCGACAGCCTCAGGCAGGACAGCATCAAGGCCGTTATAGCTCAACTTAAAAACCCCGAGTTTTATCTGAAAAACATACCAACTACCCCTGAAGCAATTGCCATCTCTGACCTTAAAATTGAACGTGCACTATACAATATGGGGTATATCTATTTCTATGAACTCTCTGACCACGATAATTCAATAGAATCGTTTGAGAAGCAGATAACAAGATTTCCGAAAGGGGGGATGATACCTCCGGCATACTACCAGTTATACCAGGTATATATCCGACTCGGATTTAATGATAAAGCTGCACAATACAAGAAAAGGCTTGCCACAGAGTACCCCGACCATGAATATGCAATGATACTCGCTGATCCCGATTATTTTGTCAAAAGAGCTAAAGAATTCGACAAACACAAAGATTTTTACAGCCGGGTCTGGGAACTCTACCAGCAGGGTAATTATAAGGTTGCTGGCACAAGAGTCGATTCAGCTCTTGCTTTACCCGGGTTTTCCGACATCCACCCTAAACTCAGCCTCCTTAAGGCTATGATGTCAGGAAAAACCGATGGAAAGGAAGCTTATATTATTGCTCTCGAAAATACTGTTACTAAATATCCAAAAACACCCGAAAGTCAACATGCCTCAAAACTGCTCGGATTATTGAAAGAGGAAACAGAAAAAGAGGGTGAAGATACACTCGGTGAAACTGAGAAAATTGATTACTCGATATACTCTTTCAACGCAGATAAAACTCATCTGGTACTTGTAATTGTTGACTCCAAGTTTGGCAAAGCCGACAGGGTAAAGACAAAGGTTGCCGACTTCAACAGAAAATCTTTCGGCCCCAAAAACCTTAACGTAAGCTCTACAGTGCTTTCAGATTTTCACGAAATGCTTACTGTAAGCTCTTTCACAAATGCCCGTGATGCTATGATTTACTATAATGCCTTGAAGGATGAAAAGGTTTTTACAGGAAGAGATGCAGAAGGTGATTCGGTAATATTCGCCATATCTTCCGACAACTACCCCATTTTCTTCAAAGACAGAAACTTCGATAAATACAAGGCGTTTTTCAGAGATCACTATTTCAAGTAATCCGGGGTTGGGTTTACAACTTCATTAATTGACCTTTGTACATAACCATTTACCAACAAAACCCTGTTTTGGTTGTTATAGGTATTGTAAAGCAGCAAAGCTATTTTACTAACTTTGCAGCAAATATTTATTAACAATCAGAACACTGGATATCATGTCTTCCCATGAAATGAATACCATTCTTGACGAGGTGACCTCAGGTGAATACAAATACGGATTTGTCACCGATGTAGAGATGGAGACAATCCCAAGGGGGTTGAGTGAGGATACTGTCAGGCTTATATCACAAAAGAAGAATGAACCTGAATGGCTTCTTGAGTTCAGGCTTAAAGCATACAGGAAATGGCTAGCGATGGTCGAACCTTCCTGGGCACATCTTAAAATACCACCGATTGATTTTCAGGATATTATCTATTATGCTGCTCCAAAGAAGCAGGCTGAGTTGAGCAGCCTTGACGAGGTTGACCCTGAGCTTATCGAAACCTTCAACAGGCTGGGGATTTCTCTTGAGGAGCAGAAGAGGCTTAGCGGTGTTGCCGTGGATGCCGTTTTCGACAGCGTGTCTGTTAAAACCACCTTTTCGGAAACCCTGGCAAAAGAGGGAATTATCTTTTGCTCCTTCAGTGAGGCTGTGCAGAACCATCCTGAACTGGTAAAGGTTAATCTTGGGAGCGTGGTGCCTGCATCCGACAACTATTTTGCAGCTCTGAACTCGGCAGTTTTCAGCGACGGGTCATTCTGTTATATACCTAAAGGTGTGCGCTGCCCTGTTGAACTGTCGACCTACTTCAGGATAAATGCTGCCAACACAGGCCAGTTTGAACGTACGCTTCTGGTGGCAGATGAAGGAGCTTATGTAAGCTATATGGAGGGCTGCACTGCACCCATGCGTGACGAGAACCAGCTCCATGCCGCTGTGGTAGAGATTGTGGCCATGCGCGATGCTGAGGTGAAATACTCGACAGTGCAGAACTGGTACCCCGGTGATAAGGAAGGTAAAGGCGGAATCTACAACTTCGTTACAAAACGGGGTATCTGCAAAGGCGACAATTCCAGGATTTCATGGACGCAGGTAGAGACAGGGTCAGCAATAACCTGGAAATACCCAAGTTGCATACTCCTTGGAAATCATTCAGTTGGCGAGTTTTACAGTGTGGCCGTAACTAATAATCATCAACAGGCCGACACCGGCACCAAGATGATACATCTGGGAAAAAACACCAAAAGCACCATCATATCTAAAGGTATAAGTGCAGGCCTTAGTAACAACAGTTACAGAGGGCTTGTAAGGATCACCAGAAATGCCGAAAATGCAAGAAATTTCTCACAGTGCGACTCGCTGCTGCTCGGAGATAAATGTGGTGCACATACTTTCCCGTACATCAAAACCGAAAATAACAGCTCCATAATAGAGCATGAGGCTACTACCTCAAAGATATCTGATGATCAGCTATTCTACTGCAACCAAAGAGGTATTGATACTGAAAGTGCTATCGGACTTATTGTAAACGGCTACGCCAAAGAGGTGCTAAGTCACCTGCCAATGGAATTTGCGGTTGAAGCACAAAAACTTCTGGCTATCAGCCTTGAAGGAAGTGTAGGTTGATGATCATCGGCACAAACATCAAAAGAAAAAACAACAGAAAATAAAAAATGAATATCATGTTAGAGATTAAGAACCTGCATGTTTCAATAAATGGTAAGGAGATAATAAGAGGGCTGAACCTAAAGGTCGGAAAGGGTGAAGTGCATGCCATCATGGGCCCCAACGGTACTGGAAAGAGCACCCTGGCAAACGTCATTGCCGGAAGAAATATATATGACATAACAAAAGGGGAGATACTTTATAAAGGTAAAGACCTTATGGATATGGCGGTTGAAGACCGTGCCCGTGAAGGGATATTTCTGGGGTTTCAGTACCCTGTTGAGATACCCGGGGTAAGCATGACCAACTTTATGCGGACAGCCCTCAATGAACAGCGCAAATACAAAGGGATGGAGGCCATGGCAGCCGGTGACTTCCTGAAATATATGAAGGAGAAGCAACAATTGGTTGAGCTTCACGACAAACTTTCTAACAGGTCTGTAAACGAAGGGTTTTCAGGTGGAGAAAAGAAACGTAACGAGATATTCCAGATGGCAATGCTTGAACCTGAACTGGCTATCCTTGACGAAACCGATTCGGGACTTGACATTGATGCTCTGAAGATAGTAGCAAACGGAGTTAATAAACTGCGTTCACCCGAAAATGCAACAGTGGTGATTACTCACTACCAGCGCCTTCTTGAGTTCATTATCCCAGATTTTGTACATGTGCTTTACGAAGGCCAGATTGTTAAATCGGGGAACAAGCACCTTGCTCTTGAGCTGGAAGAGAAAGGTTATGAGTGGATTAAGTCTGAACTGAAAAACTAACCACCATCATGAAGCCAGGTGAATTGAATATTCTTGAGCCACAGTGGCTAAAAAAACTGTACCACGAGAGTGGAAGCTTCCTGCATGAATACGGTAACGGGAGGCTTAAAGCTCTGAGGGATGAAGCTATAGACAATTTTCTGAAGCTGGGCTACCCTACCCGCAAGCTGGAAGCCTGGAAGTTTACCGATCTGCAGCCTGCCCTCGACATCCAATACTTATATGATCCCCAACCTGTTGACCAGAATGTTGATGTTAAAAAGATATTCATGTGTGAAATACACAATTTTGAAACCTACCTGTTTTCCCAACTCAACGGCTGGTATGTATGGGAGCATTCGCCTATATCTGAAATTCCGGGAGGTGCCTTTGTGGGTTCGTTGCGTGAGGCCAGGAAGAGGTTTCCGGAGATCTTCGAAAAGCATTACGGAAAATATGCAGACATAAAGACCGGAGCCCTCGAAGCACTTAATACTGCCTTTGCCCTTGACGGCATCTTTATTTATGTCCCGGATAATGTGGTTATTGAAAAGCCGGTGCAGATGGTGAACATTGTAAACACCCCGGATAACATCTTCATCCAGCCCCGCAACCTTATTGTTCTGGGCAGGAATGCAAAACTTACCCTTGTGCATTGTGATGACTCCATCCACAAAGGACATAACTTCACAAACGCTGTATCGGAGATCTTCATTGACACCAATGCAGAGCTTGACTATTATAAGCTTCAGAACAAGGATGATGACTGTACGCTTATCAACAACAACTATTTTTACCTGTCGGATTACAGCAGGCTTACCAGCAACACTTTAACCTTCAATGGCGGACTGATCCGAAACGAGAGCAAGGTTAAGATTGACGGAGGCGGTGCAGATGCAAACCTCTACGGTTTATATCTAATGGACAGGAAGCAGCATGTAGACAACAGGGTGTATATTGATCATGCCAAACCGGGCAGTTTCAGCAACGAATTATACAAAGGGATTGTGGATGAACATGCCAGTGCTGCCTTCTATGGTCATATCCTGGTACAACGTGATGCCCAGAAAACAAATGCATACCAGAACAACAGGAACATCACCCTTACTGATACTGCAAGGGTCGACACCAACCCTTTCCTGGAAATTTATGCCGATGATGTTAAATGCAGCCATGGGGCAACCGTGGGCCAACTCGACCAGGATGCAATGTTTTATCTGCGTACCAGAGGCATTTGTGAACGAAATTCGAGAATGTTGCTGATGTATGCATTTGCCGCTGAGATTGCTCAAAAGATTAGTATTTCAGTTCTGAAGGAGCGTACAGAGGAGATGATATCCAAAAGGCTCAGAGGTGAACTTACCATCTGTGACCAGTGTGTATTGCATTGCAAGGATGAGCCGATTGATTTTATGATTGATATGAGTTTAGTGTAATCCAAAACACGATGAACAATTACATACGGGACATGTTCCCTATACTCACGGTGAAGGTCAACAACAGGCCTTTGGTCTATTTCGACAATGCTGCCACAACCCAGAAGCCAATCCAGGTGATTGATGCCCTGAACAGGTATTACCGTGAGATGAACAGCAACATACACCGTGGAGTTCATTTCCTCAGTCAGGAAGCTACCGATGCCTATGAGGGCGTTCGTACCACGGTGTCACAGTTTATAAATGCCTCGTCATCACGTGAGATAATCTTCACCAGAGGTACCACCGAGTCGATAAACCTTGTGGCATCCTCTTTTTGCAGAAAGAATCTGAAACCGGGGATGAATGTGGTGGTGAGTGGTATGGAGCACCACAGCAACATTGTTCCCTGGCAGATGGCATGCGAAGTTGCCGGTGCTGAGCTGAAGGTGATACCTGTTGACGAAAATGGCGAGCTGATTATAGACAGGCTTCCTGCATTGATCACAAAGAAAACTGCCATTGTTGCTGTTACACATGTTTCAAATGCACTGGGAACGATAAACCCTGTGAAGGAGATAATCCGTATTGCACATTCCCGTAATGTTCCGGTTCTTCTCGACGGTGCGCAGGCGATGCCCCATTTACAGGTTAATGTGAGAGATCTTGATGTGGACTTCTATTGCTTTTCGGCTCACAAGATGTACGGCCCGATGGGTATTGGGATTCTTTATGGCAGGGAGGATCAGCTTGAACAGCTACCCCCATACCAGGGTGGCGGAGAGATGATAGAGAAGGTGTCGTTCGACAAGACCACATATAACGAGCTGCCCTTTAGGTTCGAAGCCGGCACACCGAATGTAGGCGATGCCATTGCTTTCGGGGAAGCAATAAAGTTCATCCGTAATACAGGATATAAGGTCATACAACACCATGAAGCCGATTTGCTGGCATACACAACCGATCAGTTGCTCAAAATCGGGGGAGTGAGGCTGATAGGTACTGCCTTGGAGAAAGCAGGAGTGGTGTCGTTTATCGTCGATAATCTTCATCCGTACGATATCGGAATGATTCTCGACAAGTTTGGTATTGCTCTGCGTACCGGAAATCACTGCGCACAACCGATCATGGACCAGTTTGGTATACCGGGGACAATACGTGTGTCATTCGGCATTTACAACACACGTGAAGAGGTAGACAAAATGATTGATGCCCTGAAAAAAGCAATTGAAATGCTCATGTAAAATTCGATTAAGATGAATAGTATCACTCAAAAAGAGGAGGAGATAAGGGAAGAATTCAGTATGTTTGACGACTGGATGGACAAGTATAACCATCTTATAGAGATGGGGAAAACCCTGCCTCTGATAGAGGACATATATAGGCAGAAGCAGTACCTGATCTCAGGCTGCCAGGCTCAGGTGTGGCTGCACGCCCGTATTGAAGAGGGTAAGATATACTTCAGAGCCGACAGCGATGCAGTAATTACAAAAGGGATAGTTCACCTGTTGATAAGGGTTCTTTCGGGGGAGACACCCCAGACGATCCTGGATGCTGACCTAAGCTTTCTTGATGAGATAGGGCTTAAGGAGCACCTGTCACCAACGCGTGCCAACGGGCTTGTGTCAATGATTAAGCAGATGAAACTGTATGCATTAGCCTTCACTGTCAAACATAATTAATAACAAAACACTATGGATACACTTGTACTGGAGGGTAAGATAATGGATGCTCTCAAACAGATTTTCGATCCCGAAATACCTGTAAACATATATGATCTGGGTCTGATTTATGAGATCAGGGTTGATGATGATGGCAAAGCATGGATAGTGATGACCCTCACCAGTCCAAACTGCCCTGTTGCCGAAAGCCTGCCCCTTGAGGTGAAGGAGGCTGTTATTGAAATAGAAGGTATAAAGGATGTTGATATCCGTCTCACCTTTAACCCTCCATGGAACAAAGAGATGATGTCTGAAGAGGCGATGCTGGATCTTGGATTCTTATGAAAAAACCCGGGGAACTACGTCCGGAAGAGGACAGCCAGCATATTCCCGGCCTGATAAGGCAGGGGGAGGGGCAGACACTTGAGCTTAAGTTTGAGATTTCCGACGCAAAGAAGATAGCCCGAACACTTGTGGCTTTTGCCAACACTTCTGGCGGGACAATACTTGTGGGTGTTAAAGATAACGGTGCCATTGCCGGTATGAGGAGCGATGAAGAGTACTTTATGCTCGATGCCGCATCATCAATGTTCTGCCGTCCTACGGTACCTTTCAATGCACGCCTGCACAATATTGACGGAAAGATGGTGCTGGAAGTAATAATAACCAGGAATAACGAGGTGTTGCACAGTGCCCCGGATAAAGATGGAAATTACAAGGTTTTTATTCGCAAGGATGATGAAAACCTGATGCCCGGAGGTATATATATACGCATTCATAACAAAAGAAAAGAGGGCAAAGGTGTTACAATAGAATACTCTGATCGTGAAAGATTTCTGCTACATTACCTGTTACAAAACCAAACCATTACTATAAACCAATACAGGAAGAAGGCGGGACTAACAAGGCATATAGCTGAAAACATATTGACACGTTTTGTATTGCTCAATATAATTGTGATGGAGACAACAGAGGAGGGGCATCGTTTCAGGTTAAACGACATTGAACGGTCAAAGGAGATTATCAAACGGATTGAATAAAATAAATGTGTTTCTTTACATAATCAAATTCAAAAATTCAACCACCATGAAAGCATTAATGTTATCTCTGATTGTCTTGGTGTTTTTTACATCATGCAGTGTTAAACAGAAGGTACAGGAGCCGGTTCCCCTAAACGTTTCTGAATTCATTTTGCAGGCCGACCAGCTCGACAAAACAGTGGTAAATGTGATTGGCAGGGTAGATCACATATGTATGGGAAGCAGGGCTAAGATCCATTTTGTATGCCCGAAGCATTCTGAAGAAAGTATAAAGATCTTTGCCGGAGATGAAATCGGGGAGTTCAGTGACACCCTTTTAGGCAAGGTTGTGATGGTGACAGGTTTGGTGTCGGTATCAACAAAGATCGACAAAGCATACCTTGATAAGTGGGAGGAAGAGTTGATGCAGGATGATGGTGAAGAACATCAACCGGATGATGAGGGTGAAGAAGGCCAGCATGCAGAAGGGATGGAGGAACCGGAGACACATCGTCACGGCAACCAGCTTGCTCTGATAGCAAAATACCGGAAGCAGGTTGAGGAATCAGGCAAAGGTTACATCAACCTTTACAAGATCGTGGTTTCAAAGGTGTCGCCTGCACTTTTGCCTGAGAAGTGACAATCTTCTATATTTTTCCACCGTAAGGTACGGGTCTGTAATCCTGTCGTTTGAGCTCCTCGCAATTAAAATTCATCCCCTCCATGTCTTCAGGCCTGAAGAAGTCCTCTGTGCTTACATCTAGTTTAGGATCACGGTAAACTCTCTGCATATAGAGTGCCCAGATCGGAAGTGCCATGTTTGCCCCCTGACCCAATGCAGTGCTTCTGAATCTGGCGCTGCGGTCTTCTGCTCCAACCCACACTCCGGTAACCAGGCTTGGGGTAATGCCAATAAACCATCCATCAGAGTTGTTATCGGTGGTGCCGGTTTTACCGGCAATGGGGTAGTTAAGGCCATACCTGCCTCGTATCCTGGCGCTTGTGCCATACTGTACCACACCTTTCATCAGCTCTATCATCAAAAACGCCGTCTTCTCGCTCATGGCATCGTGCGTGGTAGAAGTAAATGTCTGGAGTACGGTTCCGTGACGGTCTTCGATCCTGGTAATCAGGATAGGTTTTGTGTAAACACCTTTGTTGGCAAAGGCGGCATAGGCAGCAGTCATCTCCATCACCGAAAGGTCGGCTGAACCAAGGCTTATGGATGGAACCGGAGGTATGTCGGATTCTATGCCAAGGTTCTGCACCAGCTTCACCACAGCTGCCGGGGTGTACCTGTCTATAAGCCTTGCTGAAATCCTGTTTATGGAGTAGGCAAGGGCCTCCTTGAGGTTTACCATCTGCCCTTCCTTATGGCTTCCTGAGTTACGGGGCGACCAGGTCTGCCCCGTGGGGAGGTTGATGGTGACAGGGGTGTTCGGATATTCAGCACACGGTGTCTCTCCCTCCTGAATGGCTATGGCATATACAAATGGTTTGAATGTGGAACCCACCTGGCGACGTGAATCCACAACGTGATCGTATTTGAAATGCCGGTAGTTAACACCGCCAACGTAAGCTTTTACATGCCCCGTTAAAGGATCCATAGACATCATTCCGGTGCGGAGATAAAACTTGTAATACCTTATAGAATCTATGGGAGTCATAACTGTGTCTATCTCCCTGTCCCATGAGAAAACAGTCATCTCAACAGGTGTGGTGAATGCTTCTGCAATCTCGCGGTCACTGCTTCCATCGGCCCTCATCGATATATACCTGTCACTCCTTCTGATGGCCTGCTTTATCAGCTTTTCAACATCCTCCTCGCTTAACCTGTAATATGGTGCGTTTTTATGACCTTTCCAGTGCCTGAAAAATTCCGGCTGAAGGTACCCCTTCATGTGCTCTTCAACAGCCTCTTCGGCATACCGCTGCATCCTTGAATCAATAGTGGTGTAAATCCTCAGACCATCCTTGTAAATATTGTATCTGGTGCCATCAGGCTTTCTGTAGTTATCACTCCACTCGGTGAGCACTCTCCTGAGATATTCCCTAAGGTAGGGTGCCAGACCCGTATTATGATCCAGAAGCCTGTAATTCGACATATCTAATTTTTTTTCCGATAGATCGGCAAGCTCTTCTTTAGAGATATATCCCGCTTTCTTCATCTGTTTTAGTACAACATTCCTGCGGATAAGAGCTCTTTCAGGATGCTTCCTGGGATTGTACATGCTGGGTCCTTTTAAAAGTGCTACCATCAGTGCTGATTCGTCAATGCTCAGATCTGCAGGCTCCTTGCCGAAATAGGTCTTGGACGCAATTTTGATCCCGTAACTGTTGCTCCCAAATGAAACTGTGTTGAAATAGAGTGTGAGTATCTCTTTTTTGGTGAACCGCCTCTCAAGCTTTGCTGCCAGAACCCACTCCTTGAATTTCATCAGCACCAGCCCTAATTTCGACCGCCGTTCGCGCGGAAAAAGGTTTTTGGCAAGCTGCTGAGTGATGGTGCTGGCACCTCCCCGCGGTGAAAAGGTGAGCACACCGAATACCATACGCGTCATAGATCGGGGATCTACTCCTGAGTGTTTTACGAAACGTACATCCTCGGTGGCAACAAGAGCATTGATAAGGTTTGGGCTTATCTCCTCATACCGTGAGTTAGTCCTGTTTTCGTGAAAATAGGTACCTAACAGCACCCTGTCGGCCGAATAGATTTCTGAAGCAAGCTGGCTTCTGGGATTCTCCAACTCCTTAAGGTCAGGCATATATCCAAATGCCCCAATCCCTGCAAGTAGAAGCATCAAGATAAATAACAAGATGCAGCAGAGGTAAATGATCCAAAGCTTTTTAATTATCTTTTTTATTATCAACGTGTTGTCAGACATAGCCGGACTTTTATGATGTTTATTTGGTGGCTCTTTCAACCCGGATACCGGTAGATGCAATACCTTTAAGATCGGGTTCACGCATGGCATGCTCAATCTCAAAGAAATATTCACCCTGCATAGGAAATCTGAATGACGGCATTACCAGAATCCTGTTGTCGCGGTACTTCCCGATACCTTTGCCAAGCCATTTCCCCTCAGGGTCAGAAAGCCAAAGATCGAGAGTGTCATTAGCCCAGTTATCGTCTGGTAGCCTGGTCCTTATGAAAAGAAATATGTTGGAATAGGGGTATTGAACACTGTTTCTGATATCTATATAAAAGTTGTAAGGTATCGATGTGTCGCTGATATTGAAGCTGTATCGCTGAAAATCTGCAGTGTTCCAACCGTTTACATCCACCTGTATGTTTTCCTCAAATACAACATTGCTGTCACAACCCGTAAAAGTAAACGCCGCTGCTATTAACCACATTGTGAAGAACTTGCAGAACCGGATGTTAATTATTTCAGCTATCATATTTCCCTGTTATTTGATATTCCCGGCAGAGTTATCCGGCATCCTGCAAGGTAATAGATTATTCGGCTCCATTGTAAACATCGGGTAAAGCCGATGAGTCGGTGAGTTGTCTGGTGATAAGTTCAGCCTGATAATCTTCGAGGGCGGTAATGGCTTGTTTCCGTTTATTCATTTCGATAATCCTGTTGACATCATCAACAGAGATTGGAATAAACCCTGCGTTTTGTCCTGAATATGAAAACCACATAAGTCTTTTGTGCACATCGGTTTTGTAATGGACAGCATCGCCTTTCTGAGTTTTCAGCACCACCGAGGTGTCTGGAAAATCCTTCTGAGCATCAATGTAACAGTCATACTCATAGTTGAGGCAGCATTTGAGTTTGCTGCACTGCCCTGTAAGCTTCTGTGGGTTCAGCGACAGTTGCTGGCCCCGTGCGTGGTTCGTTGACACTGATCTGAAGTTGGTAAGCCACGATGAACAGCATATCTCCCGGCCACAAGGCCCTAAACCACCAAGACGTGCTGCCTCCTGCCTCACACCAATCTGCTTCATCTCAATCCTTATCGAGAATGTCTCTGCCAGAGCCTTTATCAACTCCCTGAAATCGATACGGGTGTCGGCTGTGTAGTAAAAGGTTGCCTTGGTTTTGTCACCCTGGTATTCCACATCATTCAGCTTCATCTCAAGCCTTAGCCTGGAGACTATTTTACGGGCTTTAAATTTTGTTGATTCTTCAAGTTCGGTGGCCGAAATCCATTTCTCCAGATCAGACGAACGTGCTTTCCGGTAAACTTTTTTAAACTCAAACTTTTTGTAATCCAACCTTCGGTTCTTCATCTGAAGATATACCAGCTGGCCTGTGAGTGATATTATTCCTATGTCGTGACCGGGAGCTGCTTCCACGGCAACAATATCACCGATGGTGAGGATGAGCTCTTTGGGTGCCAGATAGAACTCCTTCCTGCTATTCTTGAACCGTATCTCGACAGCTTCAAAACCGGGGCTAACCTCCCTTACTGGTAACCCTTTCAGCCAGTCGTGTACATCAAGCTTTGCACATCCACCCCTGAAAACATCGTCGTTGCGCTGGAATGCCTTTGGCGTTTTACAGCATCCGTATGGAAGGAATATATTGTTGATAAGGTCTTTTTCCTGAGGGCACATTGTTCATAAAATAGATGAACAAAATTAAATAAAAAAAACTTACGCAGGCATTTTAATAAGTTTAACCAGTTTAATGGACAGATCGAGGAACAACACCTTGGGGTAGGCGTTCCTTTCTATATGGTAGATTGCTTCATTGAAGAGGGTTTCATAACCTGCTATATTATTTTGGTGAACATACGGAGCAAGATTTCGTATGAATAAGGCCTCTTCGGTGTCACCATCCGGCATTTTTCCTGTCCGGCCAGCGATGAAACAGTTCCTGAGTATGTCGAGGCAGTACCTTAGAAACCTTTTCTGCTGCTCCCTTCCCAGCCCGGCAAGCATTTCCGAGTGCATGACAAGGTCGGCAAACGTTGCCTGCGGCTTGAAGCAGTATCGAAGCCACTGCCTGAAGTTGAAAAAAAACTGCAATGTGGATTCTCCTGACGTGATCAGCTCCATCGCCCTTATGAAATTTCCTTCCGCCAGCATTGCAGCAGATGCTGCACTGCCGTGGCTATAACCCCTGCTTTCGAACCAGGATACAATGTCGTGATGCCTGAGACTTGGAAACCTTATTACCTGCGTTCGGGAGAGTATTGTGCTGAGAAGCAGGGATGGATTTTGTGCTATAAGGATGAAGATGGTTTTATCAGGAGGCTCTTCCAGGATCTTCAGAATGCGTGGAGCGGCTGCATGAAAAAGCCTCTCCGCCATCCAGATTATCATAACCTTGTGCTCCGACTCGTATGGTTTATAACTTAGCTTTTTTATGATCTGGTTGCAGTCTTCCGCAATTATTATCGGTTGACGGTTCTCAGTTTCCATGGCAAGTTGCCAGTCGTTGAGGTTGAAAAATCCCTTTTTTTCCTTCCAGATATTACGCCATAGGCTGATATATGCATCACTCGAGGGCTTCTCTACCGATTCACTTGCCGCCACAGGATACACGAAATGGAGGTCAGGATGTGCCAGATTGTTGAATTTCACGCATGAGGGGCATGTGCCGCATGCATCGGCTCCCGGCTCACCCTCCGGGGGCAGAACCCTTGCTGTACAACAGATAAACCTGGCGTATGCGAGAGCCATAGGCAGCTTCATAGATCCTTCAGGGCCGGTGAAAAGCTGGGCATGACTTATCCTGCTGTTTGTCACGCTCTTTATCAGACGCTCCCTGATGGCTTCCTGCCCCGGTATTTCTTTGAAAAACATGGTCAAATATACACCTTTTAACCTCAAAAATAGTGTTGAGAATTCCGGGTTATTTAAAAATATGGTTACAGTTAACGGGCGAGTGTGGATATCTCTTCAATGGCAGCTATTGCAGCATCAACATCTGCAGAGGTGTTGAACGGCCCGATACTTAATCGTACCGTTCCATGGATTTTGTCGGTGCCGATCACCTCATGAACCCTTGGAGCACATTGCAACCCTGTACGGCACGCAATGTTATGGTCAACGTCGAGCATGGTGCCCACGTCGCCCGAATCGAGCCCCCGGATGTTGATGCTCAGCACCGGATTATGGTTCTTATCGCTTACTGCACAATAGATAATAACCTTGTCAATGCTTCTCAAACCTTTTACCAGCCGGTTCCATAATGCCATCTCGCGTGCATGAATTTTTTCCGGTCCCTGGGCATTAACCCACTTCACGCCGGCATATAATCCGGCAACACCAAGAAGGTTAAGAGTGCCACATTCCAGACGGTAAGGAAACTCCTCGAGGTGTGTCCTCTGCGCCGATCTCACCCCGGTACCCCCAAATCGGGTGTACCTCACAGGCACATCATGGCAAACATAACTTCCCCCTATTCCGGTAGGGCCCATCAGGCACTTATGACCTGTAAACACTACAACATCAATATTCATAGCTTTCACATCAATGGGAATTACACCTGCACTCTGGGTTGAATCAACAACAAGGTAAATACCCGCTTCATGGCATATCCTGCCAATCTCTGAAATCGGTTGAACAGTGCCGATAACATTGGAGCAGTGATTGATAACTGCCATCCGGGTGTTCTTTCTGATAGCTTTTTTTATATCATCCGGATCAACATAACCTGCATCATCGAAAGGGATGTGTGTAACTTCAATAACACCTGCCAGCTCCAGGTGATGCAGAGGCCTCAGAACAGAGTTGTGCTCAAGGCATGTGGTGATTACATGATCCCCCTGTTGAACCAGCCCCTGAATGATCATGTTCAGGGAGTCGCTGGCATTATAACTGAAAGTGAGCCTGTTGGGATCGTCGCCGTTGAAAAACTCTGTGAGCAGCCTGCGGGTTGAGAAAACAACCTCCTCTGTCTCTATTGCCGCATCAAAACCTGACCTCCCCGGGCTGACACCGTGTGTGCGATAGAAATCACACATAAAACTGTAAACCTCTTCGGGTTTTGGAAAAGATGTGGCTGAATTGTCGAGATATATCATCACCTGTATTTTTTATGATTGATGTTTGTTTTCAATTATCAGTGCATCGGCTACCACCTCCGCAAGGGTCTTTATCTGTACCCCAAGTTTGAAGTACCCGTTGATCTGGATTAGCTGGTCAACGCAGTTATGGCAGGGCGTTACAACGATATCGGCACCTGTGGCCTTTATCTGTTCAGCCTTGATTTCGGCTATCTTCATCCTACGGTCGTTGTATTCGCTCATGGCAAGTTGACCCCCTCCTCCACCACAGCAGTAGTTGTCAGTACCGCATGGGGTCATCTCAACAAAATCTGTTGTAGCCTGCCTTAGGATCTCACGTTGCTGCGTGATCACGCCACCATTACGAACAAGGTTACAGGGGTCATGAAGAGTGTACTTTCCTCCCGACTTGCCGGGATCCATTTTAATTCTTCCCTGCTTCAAATATTCGTACATAAGCTCAACGGAAGTTAAAACATCGAAGCTGAAACTCTCTTTCAGGTAATTTGGAGCCTCCCATCTGAAAGCTCTGGAACCGTGTCCGCACTCAGCAAGCACACAGCGGGATGCACCCATAAAATTCATCTCATCGGCAAGACGCCGGGCAATCACGGAAGCCTCATCAGGATTGGATGAAAAAAAAGCATAATTAGTGACGTCATACATGTTCGTTGACAGAGTCCACTCTTCACCAGCAGCATAGAATACCTTAGCCATTGCCGCTATCGAGAGGGGGAAGAACTTTGGCTCCCTCGGGTTGAGTGTGTAAAGGACATTCTTTCCCGGTTCATTGACAGGTATCCTCGCATTTTTATCACCCAGATCATCAATAAGCTCCTCCTGCATCCACTCTATCGTGTCAAGAAACTCTTCCGTCGGGATAGCCATGTTGTTGCCTGTTTTTAGTGCAGCATCCACGGTCGACTGCAATGTTGCAGGCACCATGTTGTTGTGTACCAGTATCTCCCTGCCAACCTGCACCACATGGGCAATATCAACCCCTATTGAACAGTGTGCCACACAGCGGCCACACATAGTACATGCACCAAAAAGGAGATCTGTAAGCTCTTCAAGCATCTTGTCATCAAGATCGCGTGCCCCCACCAGCCATGGCAAATACCTGCCCGCAAAAGTGTTGTAACGCCTGTACAACGATGCAACAAGTTCAACCTTGTGTGCAGGCAGATACTTCTCATCCTTCATGGCAAGGTAGTAAAGACAACTCTCAGCACAAAGTCCGCAATGAACACAACTGTTAAGTTGGGTCAGTAACCGACTGTTTTCCTGCTCCAGGAGCTCTTTTATATTGATATATGACTCAGGCTTCTTCATCTTTTTAAACTGTTTGCTCCCTTACTCCAAACACCGCGACTGCCGAAAAACCACCCCAGGTAATACCTCGCCGCGAAGAAATAAATGGCATGCTTCAGCTTTCCTGCCGGGAAATAGACCCATAAAAACAGCGAAGCGATAAAAAAGAGCCACATCAATGCAGGAACAACAATGGCAATCACCAACGTTATCTGGAAAAGAGTAACCAGGATATTTGAGATATAGTCATCGGGTGTGGAGAGGTGGCGCAACATGGGTTTCAGTGCCCTTTTTACCAGAAGTGCCGTGCCGGCTAAGCCACCTGCAGCGGGTATTACAGCAGCTATGAGAAACACCGGGTGTAAAGCCGACGCAGGAAAAATCATCAAAATAAAAAAAAGAAGTATAGATACAAATATTCCGATATGATATATTATCCCACCTAAATATGTAGGGAGATGCAGAAATGCTGATTCTTTCTTCTTCGGATTCATCCCTGAGGTGAATGAATACCTTACCCCTTCGGGGATACTGCCTGCCGGGGTGGCATAATCCACAGGGCGTCCAAGCCTGATTACCCTCACAAGGTGATACAGGGATACCGTCAGACAGAAAATAAATGCCACGAGTGCCGCAATTTGATACCAGTCCATTTGGTCAGGATTCTAATGTGATTATTAAACACATCCGTCGGGTTTTGGCAATCCGGCGACACGACAGGCACCACGGGCAGGGCCAAGAGGGAAAAGCTCGTATATCTCCTTCAACTTCAAACCTGTATCTTTGCAAATTACCCTCACCATTGGTGCCATGCCCTTTTCTTCGAAATTCCTTCTTATCACCTTTACCACCGCCCAATGATTATCGTTCATTTCATTAATACCGTCGTACTTAGCAAAAAGCTTTGCTACATCCTCGTTCCATAATCCCGGGTCTACAAGAAAGCCGTCACCGTCAACCTCAAATGTTCTCCCCTCAATATCTATTTGTGCCATAACTAAAATATTGTTTGTTAATCGTTTTCTAATTCGTCATACATGTTCAGGATGCTTTCGGTGTTATCGCCGGTGTCAGGAAGTACAAAACCCGGACAAAAACCAAGTTCCCTGTTTACAATATAGCGCTTGCAACCCCCGTATTTATCAGCGGTGTAACAAAACATCACACGATACCTGTCGAGCCGTTCCGGAAACTCCCTGAACATCATGTGCTCCGGCAGCCTGCAGTCCCTGAGGTTGGGACAAACACAATCTGCCGGTTGTTCTTTGTTGTCTGATAAAAGCATCCTCTGATCCTGTCCTGATTTCAATTTTCAAAACAGGATTGCAAATCTATCTAAAAATACCCATATATCAGAAAGAAAAAAATTGCACTAACAGCTGTTTGACGGGTGCAATATTTGAGGATTCGTGATTTATTTTTCGGAAACTAAAAAAATATTTTTAATCATAGGTGCTATTTGGCAATTATAATTGTGATTTTGAACTGTCAATAGCCAAAAGCCAATACCGAAAAACAAGAAATCTCTGATTTCATAGTTTTTCGAGGATCCTCGAAAAATGAAAAAATCGAAAATTTTCAATTTTTCGGGACAGCAATATATTTTCACCCCCTGATACAACCTGTCTGAAAGTGGTGTATATTTGTCCCAAAAACAAATGAAATCAAGGTTGTTAGACTAACTTACGTAATGGGTGGCGCACATTAGTATGATTTTTTTAATGTATGAGCAAATAACTTCAACTTTATACTGGTGTGCTTTGTTATAAGGTATACCCCAGATACTTTTATAAAATGCTTTTTAATTGATTTCCATTTGATGTTTCTGATAATCTTGTTGTAAGCTAAAGAATGAGTGAATATATATATAAATCAAATGTAAAAATGAAACAAATGTATGTTATAGTTGGTTTTCTGTTTTTGCTTACTTTTAATGCATTAGCACAACCTGTTTTTCAAAAAAGATATACATCATCCGTTTCAATTGAAGGAATATTTGCAGGGCCCGCAAATGGAAATGGAATCTTAATATGTGGAAGGAGCATGTCATCTCCTCATGATGCTTTGTTGATGAAAACAGATTTGAATGGAACAGTTCAATGGGCAAAAACATATGGAGGTTCACAGGAAGATATTTTTGAAGTTGCTCGTCCAACAACTGACGGAGGATACATTGCAGTTGGAAAAACAAAAAGTTTCGGAGCAGGTGATTATGATGTATTGCTGACGAAATTTGATGCAAACGGGAATGTAACATGGTCAAAGACATATGGCACCATTGATGGCGACTGGGGAAGTGATGTGAAACAAACTTCTGACGGCGGCTATATAATTACAGGATCTTCCCGAAATTCTTCATCAGTATCGCAAGGGTCAATTTATTTGATAAAAACAAATAGTTCAGGAGAAATTTCCTGGTCAAATATGTGGGGAAATCAGATAGGTTTTGAAGGAATTTCAATTTTTCAAACAAATGACGGTGGTTATTTATGTGGAGGGAGAGCTGGAAATGGCTTTAAAATTCTCATAAGAACCAATAATTCAGGTGCAATAATATGGGCAAGAAATAATTTAGCCCATACTTTGCAATCAGTAAACTTACAGCAGGTGATTCAAACAGCGGATGGAGGATATGCGATGGTTGGACAAGGCAGCGCCTTAAACAATGATTGGCTGATTTCGTTAGCAAAAACTGATGCCACCGGTGTAATACAATGGACTAAAACATTTACAACTCCTTCCAGTTTTGCTAAAAATATTGGAGATGGAATATTGCAGGCTTGGGATGGAAGTTTTTTAATTGTAGGCCAGAGTGAAGATAATCCTTCAGGTTTATTGTTCATTAGAACAAGTTCTTCTGGTGCTTTAATCAGTGCAAAAGTTTCAACTGCAATTGGAAACCAGGATTATTCTGTTCTTCGCTTATCAGAAACATCTGATGGTGGTTTTGTTGCAGCTTCAGCAAATAATGGTGTTTTTCTTATGAAATCTGATGGACATGGAAATACAGGTTGTTCTACCACAAATGCAACTATTGCAGAAAATGCACCAACTTACTTTGACACTCAAATTACAACTTTAACAAATTCGGGTACTACCATCACAAACACACCGACCATAACCGGAACATCTGTTACTCTTAATGAAACCACACTTTGCACAGGAACTGATATTGACGAAATTATGCTTAATGATAGGATTTCAATTTTCCCAAATCCTAATTCAGGCAATTTTACTATTGAAACAATTTCCGGCAATTGTTTAATTCAAGAAGGAATAATTGAAATATATAATATGATTGGCGAAAAAGTATATTCTTCCGGCTATAATAAGCAATTATCAAAAGAAATTAATTATTTAAATGCATCAAAAGGCGTTTATTTTGTTAAGATAAGCAATGGCGATACATTCTTGACAGAAAAGATTGTTATACAATAATAGCTTAATCCCTGGTATCCGGTAAGATTCTGATTATTAAAAATTCAATTGAAGAATATTTGTAGTAAACCTAAAGTTCTTCCTCTAACTTTGTTCAGGAGTGATTGACGAAATGCTGATAAGTTATGAACCAAACTTCGCAGCAGTTGTATCTTTTATTTTACAAAACGAAATACTATGCAAAAGGTTCTGGTTATCATCTCCATGTTTTTTTCGGGGATATCCATCGTGTTCGCCGGGAACTTACAGGAACTTTATCTGAAAGCTGACTTTGTTGCTCACATCAGGATTGAGGCTCAGCCTTATTCTTCAGGTTTTACCCATGATTTGGGAACCACGTGGTATGAAGTGAAGTTTGTGACCTTAGAGGTGCACAAGAACCGTGATACCGCAAATCCTTCCACCTTCCGGTTTGTGCACTATGAATACGAAAAGCCCGATGTTGCATTGTTCAGGGTGGGTACTGAATGGATCGTGTGCTTATCGCGAACCGGCTTGTCGGAGGTTACAGAACCTTACAAAAAGCCGGAACCCCGCGACTTTCAGGAGCCTGCTCTGATGAAGGGGGGACACCTATCATTTGACGCTCGCCTGAACAATGAAATAAGGCAAGTGAGAATGGCAACCCCATTTGACAGGGCTGTTACTGAGGGTGATTTTGAACAGGTAGAACAGATCATTTCTGATCAGGTTCAGCTATCATCACTCCGGCATAGAAAAGACATGGCGTTGGCAGTTACTGAGATCACCACCTGGCTGAGGTCCTTTACGACAGTTGATGTGGCGGTTGGAGACTCCTGTGCCATACATATCTGCATTTATCCCGGCTGGTATGATCTGGGTATCAGATTTCTGACTGAAAAGGGGCCACGGGAGTATGTCCTCACTCTGAGTCTTGGAAAAGTGATCAGAATGGCTTGTCTTGGGCACCTATTCAAGAGCGCAGGGCATGTCGACCGGGTGTTTTTTTTGAGTTTCAGACAAACCCCCGGAATTATCGAACAGATCTACCAGACCTGTCTCAGGGAAGAATTCCAGAGAAAACAGGGTTGGTTTCGGCAGGATGGGGTAGAGATCAGCATCACACCACTTCAGGATACAATATGGTTGATTTCCGGTCAGATGCAGGCCCTTAGGGTTCGCGTGAAATTCCTTAATACCTCACAGGATGTCAGATACATTCTCTGGCCTGCCTTTCAGACGGTGGGCTTTAAGCAGATCAGCCTGAGATTGCATGATGAAGAGGGAAATGTGCTAGAAGAAGAGGAACTGTTCCCGTTGCAGCAGGACAACGGGGCTGTTGGTGTGAAAAGGATAGGTCTTTTACCCGGTGATTCGTTGGTAGGGTATCATAGCATCAATGATTACTACGGCGCTTTCACCGATGCAACTGCCAATCATTTTTTTCCGTGGTTACATGAAACCCGGTATCTCATTTCCCTGATATATCACCCAACATTCGACGGTGACTCATCACTCAACTGGATGCCCGAAGGCGGATCGCGGGAGGTTTTTTATCATCTCCCTTTGCCGGCTTTGTTTGTTCATAATAGTTCTTTTGAAGAAACATTGACAGCAAGGTTGATATCACTGGAGGGGTATTGCACCAACAATTTCGGACAACAGTACAGTTACGATGGGTTGGTTGAAATAATTGGAAATTTACAGGGTAGCAGATTTAAATATGGAGACACGCTGGCTTTCAGATCTCCTTATAACATGTACGACAGAACGGTGATTCAGTCACATCCGACGCTTGATTTTCATCGGATGCAAGCCGGTGATCTTATTCATATAGATGTTAATGGGAACTACCCGGAGATTATTACACAGGATGCGAACGGAAGGCAAATCCGGATAGCCATTCTGGCAAACCGTCCCGATGCTCTGAGGATTATCTACTGATAACTATATTATGAAGACCCTTGCGGTTTTCTTCTTAACCTCAACCTCTTCAACGTGAAATTATTTTTATAAATAGTTGTTTAGTGGATAAATTACCTCAGATAAACAGAGATTTTGTCTGTTTGCAGAATATTTTTATCACATACGTAATATCACTTCATTTTTATTGAAAAAAAAATGAGAACACTTATCCTGAATTATTCATAAAATCGAAAAAAAAGGGGATTTAGATTTGGTTATCTCATTGATAACAAGTACATTTGAGGTGTCGAAAACAAAAAACAACCCCCATGTGTAAAAGTACAAATGTTTTTTCAACTGCGAGCCAAATATCTGCGGATTTTTCTCACCCGACCCTGTTCAACCTTTCAGCCTTTGGCAAGAAACCCGTTGAAATCCGTTCTGATTTCGAAGAAACATCCAGTGACGGAGGGTTATTGTTGCTTAAAGAGGTTCAAATCAGATTGGTATAATCAGCAGGCTGAATACTTGCATCAGAGATAGCAAAAACCAGAGCTATGTTCAGCATTCTGTAGGTTCCATGCTTAATCAGCGTGTTTTGCATATAGCAACTGGTTATTAGGATGCCAATGACTGTAATGAACTGCGTGATTACAAAATACTGCAGATTTGTGCTGTTAACGAGAAATCTCTTGCGTCACAACCGACAATGAGTCGGTTCGAAAACCTTGCAGATTGTAAAATGCTATACAATATGGCATATGCTTTTGTAAATCTGTTTATTGCATCATACCCCAGCCAGCCCAAAGCAATCATTCTTGACTGTGATGACTCCTCAGCAATAACCCATGGTGACCAGCAGCTATCTCTGTTCAACCCCTATTATGGAGATTATTGCTTATGCCATTGCACATTTATGAAGGACTTACCGGTAATATAATCACCACGATTCTTAAACCTGGACGCAGAACCAAGAGCGTTAAGGTGTTCGCAATCCTTCAAAGATTGATCACCTATCTTCGGCATCATTGGCCAAAAACCATAATACTTCCGCGTGGAGATAGCCATTTCTGCTCTAAGGATTTTATGGATTGGTCGGAAACGGAAAAGAATATAGAGTTTGTTACCGGCATTACCGGCGACCCTGTACTGGCTAAACTTGCCAAAACAACCATTGAAAGCGCTAAGCAACAATTTATTGCCACAGGTAAACCAGTGAAACGATACCATTCTTTCGAATATGAGGCCGGTTCAAGGAAGCACTCCCAACGGATCGTTGCCAAAGTTGAATATAGCAGCATGGGTGAGACCGTCCGTTACATCACAAGAAGTATGCGATGTATAAGAGCCAAAGCATTGTATGAAAATGCATACTGCACTTGTGGAGCCGCTGAACTTCGAATCAAAGAGCATAAAACATACCTGAACTCCGATCGAATGTCCTGTAGTAGCTTTTTGGCAAATCAATTTCGGCTGTTTCTGCATTCTGCTGCATATGTGTTGATCCATGCACTACAGAACGATGTGTTGAGAGGAACACAATATTGTAAATCGAATATGAAGACCATTCATTTGAAAATCATCAAGGTTGCTGCTCGGGTGAAAATATTGAAAACTAAAATTCAAGTTGAGTTGCCAGTATCTTTTCCAACCAGAGATGTCTTCGAGAAGTGCCTTGGGATTTTCTGCCAACTTAGGCTCTAGAGATCAAACACCCACCGATGGTTCTTTACATCATTGATATTCTATTAGATAAACATATAGCCTCAAGTAGGTTTAAGAAACTGAAAAGGAAAGGTACGCCCAAGAGAGGCCTATTCCAATGATCACAGCAGAAAAAATCGATCAGAGCCCGTTTGAAGCCCGAACATATCGGACTGCCATCGATAAATTTATGCGTTTTTTTAATTTTGGGTTTTTGAATTAATCAGGCTAAAAATCCCCATATATCAGAAAGAAAAAAATTGCACTAACAACTGTTTGACGGGTGCAATATTTGAGGATTCGTGGTTTATTTTTCGGAAACTAAAAAAATATTTTTAATCATAGGTGCTATTTGGCAATTATAATTGTGATTTTGAACATGTTATCACATTGAAGTAATATAATGACCAGACCAAAATGAACAGAATCATTGCTTCCTGCATACTTGTGATTATGTTTACAGGCATGGAACCAACATAATCCAAATCACAGAACATTCTTCATCTTATCCTATGCCGTTATGGTGATAAATGGGGCTACACAGATCAACAGATGCAGTTTGTGATCAAACTGGTTTATAATGCGGCAAATCCCGTTTATGGCAATCTGGCCGTTGTTCAGTTGCATTTAAAAAGGCTTGATTGATCGTAAAGGTAATGCCGTAACACCGTTGAAATATGATAGGATTGGGAATTACTAGGGTGAAATGGACGGGGAACACTCTCTTTTTGCAATCAGCGGCAAAGCCGGAGTGCTGGACCGGAAGGGCAATGAGATCATCCCGGGAGTTTATGACGATATAAGATCTATTGACATAAAAGATCTTTACAGGGTCACAGTCAACAGCAAGCATGGACTTTATTTTATCGGTAAATTCGCTATAAAAATTTAAAAAATCATTCTTTCTTTTAAAATTTTTTAATATTCATAAAAGTGAATATCATCTTTTTTTTTTTTTACTTTTATCGTGAATTAACAAACCGTTAAAGACCTTTCACTATGAAACGAATGTTGCTGAATTTCTCTTCCTTATCCTTTGTTCGTGCTTTTTCATTCAGCCAGAACCTCACATGAATATCTTTGGGTGTTATCCACATTCTGCCATCTTGCAGGCAGTAATCAGAAATAATAATTTTTCGGGATCATTTAAATAATTTTCACAGGATTTCAATTATAAAAACCCAATACCTGTTCTTATCAGCATCAATAATATGAATTATAAATTGGTTCTTCATCAATCTAATTATTAATCATCTATGAAAGCAACACGATTGATTTTGATTTTTTCTGTTCTTTGTCTCACCTGCCAATGGCAGATGTCGGTTGCCCGGCAAACCAAAGCACCCGTTAAACCCAACCCCGTCGTTAAAATATATTACGACAAAGAGCGGCAATTTTACTACATTGCAACCGCTGAAAAGGTTGATATAGTTAAAGTTCTTCCATACAAGAAGGTGTATCAGTTCAAAGAAGGGATGGCTAAGGTAGTCTCCGATGAAGGAATCGGATACATTAACGAAAAAGGGAAAGAGATTGTGGCCCCGGATGGGAAATTCAACTGGGGGAAAGATTTTAGCGAGGGAATGGCTGCAGTTGGTACCGATAGTGCGGGAACAGTTATTAAGGCCGGATTTGTGAACAAAAGCGGTGTTCTTGTGATTCCTCTCAAATATCAGAACGCCTGGTCATTCAGTGAGAACATGGCTGTGGTGGAGAAGAACGGTAAATTGGGATATATCAACAAGACCGGTGTTCTTGTCATCCCTGCGCAATATCTTGTTGCCGACTTTTTTAAGTGTGGCGTTGCAGCAGTTGCAAAAGAGTTAACAGAGGAAGAAAATGTCTTTGAACGATTTGGATATATCGACAAGACAGGAAAACAGGTAATCCCTTTTATATACAGTGAGGCAGGGAAATTTCGGAAAACTTTCGGAAGCGAAAATGCCATTGTGGAGAGGAACGGTAATGTATTACTGATCAACAAAAAAGGGATGGAAAATGATTTTTCTCTTGAGATAGAATCAGGAAAGACTTTAATGGGAATAGAATGGGCATGGGATGATGGGGATGAACTAATTTTATCGGTTAAAGAAAGATACAAAGACCCAACCTATGGAGTGTACAGTCTGGGATCTGCTGGTTTTCTGATTAAACCCATTTATGGGGAAATTACCCCGTTAAAAGAGCCTGTGACAGAGTCAAGGTTTTATCATGTGGCCGGCTTCTATAATGCTTACGGATTGCCCGACAACCACATTGGCCTTGTCAAATACATATCATGCGAAATCCCTGCAGAGTATGATCATATCTCCTTCCATGATGGCCTGGTATATGCACTGAAGGACATCAGGATAGAGAACGAAGATATCACAGGGGGAAAATTCTTTTTGTATGACAGAGACCTGAAGTTATTAACTCCAGAAAGTTATGATTGGATTGCCAGTTTCACCAATGGTTACGCCCAGGTATTAAAAAACGGTATGGTGGGAATCATTAATATGCGCGGTGACGAGGTGATACCGGCTGTATATGATGCAACAGGCGAGGTGCAATATGACCTGGTGCCGGTACTGAAAGGTGATAAAGCCGGTGTCCTTAACATCAGGGGAGATACTATCATCCCTCTGGTTTATGAAAACATCATGTCATTTAAAGAAGGGTATGCATTATATAAACTCAACGGCCGCTATGGAATAGTGGATACGACAGGAAGAAAAGTCACTGAACCACTTTATGAAGAGATGGGAGCCGTCTGTAATGGCCTGGCATTAATCATTCAGAACAACAAGGTAGGTTTTATCAACACAAAAGGAGATATTGTGATCCCCGCGCAGTACGATGATGGGAATTCATTTTCTGACAGTGTTGCCTGGGTGGTAAAAGATGGTCTTGTTGGATTTATAGACACCAAAGGGAACACAGTATTACCCTTTAAATATGAAAAAACAGGCGATTTCAAAAAAGGGTGTGCTCTTGTTCAGGAAAACGGTGTAATAATGCTGATCAACAAAAAGGGAGTTGTTTTGAAAACCAACTGAAACTTTATGAGCAAGGGATTTCTGTCATAAGGAAATCATCACTTATCTGCATTGAATGATTGTTGAGGTTGAGGTTGAGAGAACTTTTTGCATTGAAAAGTGTTTGAATGGATATTGAGGTTATTTAGAAAATAATACGTAACTTTTCAGCGGAAAATGAAAACATTATCACCTTCAATAAAAACAAAAGACCTACGACATGGATTCTTTGGAGCGAGAGCAAGTCATGCAACCTGTTGATCATGTGGTGCTGGACGCAACCACAATTAAAATGTTGTGGGAGAGAACCTACAACACTTCAGGCAAACCCGACTGGTCGCATATTCTGCCATATTATGATGACAATATTGTTTTCAGGGATTCCATCCAGGAGATACGGGGCATTGAGGTATTCAGAGCTATGACCGAACGTTTGGCAAACCGGTCAAAGGCATTGAACATGAATGTGTTGAGAGCCATCATGGATGGCAAAGTGTTGTTCATTGAATGGGAGATGACAATCAGCTACAAGCGCAATCCCAGTTCAGTGCTCTACGGTGCAAGCAGACTCACCCTTAACGATAAAGGAAAGATCACTGAACAACGCGACTATTATGACCTCTGGGGAGATATTTTCGACAACATCCCACGATTTGGCAAGGCATACCGCAGGTTTATGAAACGAAAATTCGGCTGATCAGTAACCATGAAACGCAATATCAGGAAATACTTTCGTGAATACAACTGGCCGGATATTATGGCCATGATAAGAAATAACCGCTCCTCCCCTGCCCTTTGCAGTGATAAATTTGGCGGAAAACTGGTAGTTATCACAGGTGCCACCTCAGGCATCGGCTATGTGACGGCCAGGAAATATGCAGGAATGGGTGCTAACCTTCTTTGCATAAACAGAAATCTTGATAAATCGGAGAAGCTGCGCGTTGAGATTGAGACAGAATTCGGGGTTCGCTGTAATTACCTCATAACTGATTTTTTGAACCTGGAGGATGTTTTCAGGGTATCCACTGAGTTGCAGCAATGGCCGGAGGATATAGATGTTCTCATCCACAACGCAGGGGTGTATCTTACAAGGAGAGAGCTGACCAAAGAAGGTTTCGAAAAAACATTTATGGTACATTACCTGGCATCTTTTATAATTACCTACCTGCTGATGGAGAAGCTGAAGTCGCAGGAGGGAGCAAGGGTCATCATGGTTGGCTCTGAAGGGCATCGTTTTGCTGCTTGGGGTTTGCATCTCGATGATCTGAACTGGCAGAAGCATCGGTATTCGGGATTAAAAAGCTACGGTTCGGCAAAAACAGCTCAGATACTAGCCATGCTGATATTTGATGAACTTTTCCAGGGCACAAGAGTTACCATCAACACGATGCACCCGGGAGCAGTAAAGACCGACACCGGGCAGGAGAATGGCAGGATATACCAATGGTTCAAGAAACAAGTGTTGGACAAAACCTTACGATCACCTGAGATCTCAGCCGAAGCTCTTTACTACCTTGGAGCATCACCTGACCTTGAAGGGGTGAGTGGGAAATTCTTTAACCTCACCACCCAGGAGGTACCCGCACCACCTGCTAAGGACATGGAGGTTGCCCGAAAACTCTGGAAGAAAACCCTGTGCATGACCGAACTCGATCTCACCACGGAAACATCATCAACAAAAAGCATCGACCATCAAACCAAAACCACATAAAAATGTCAGACAACCATTATGATACCATTGTGGTGGGTGGCGGTATTGCCGGCTTGACGGCAACATCCTATCAGGCACGTGCCGGACGGAAGGTGCTGCTTCTGGAACAGAATGATGTGTGCGGCGGCCTTGTTAATACATTCGACCGGAATGGTTTCCGCTTTGATGCCGGAGTTCGAGCACTGCTGGATGCGGGAATCATCCTCACCATGCTGAAAGATCTGAAAACAGAGCTCGAAACAGTGAAGAGTCACGTGTCGCTGGGAATAGGAAAAGACATCATTCATATCGAAAACATCGACAGCCTTAAAACATATACTTCTCTTCTGAAAAAGTATTTCCCGCAAGAGAGTGACGAAATAGATGTGCTGATCAGGGTCATCAGGAGGATAATGAAACACATGGATGTGTTATACGGTATTGAAAACCCTGTTTTTAAAGATCTTAATAGTGATCTGCCCTTTATCTTCAGAAAAATACTACCGTGGTTCCCCAGATTTCTTGTCACAGTGCGTAAAATCAACAGAATGAAAACCCCGGTGGAAATCTACCTGAAGGAGATCATCACCAATCCTGCGTCACGCGACATCATTTCTCAGCACTTCTTCAAAAACACTCCTGCCTTCTTTGCCCTTAGCTATTTTTCGCTCTATCTCGACTATTTTTATCCAAAAGGGGGGGTTGGAAAACTTTCAGATGCCCTTGTAAACAAAATCAACTCGCTGGGTGGCACCATCAGAACCGGAACGCCAATCACTTCTGTGGATCCGGCAGCCCGTTTTGTAACAGACACTCAGGGAATACGGTACACCTATGACAAACTAATCTGGGCGGCAGATTTGAAAAAATTGTACACTATTTCCGATTTTCAAAACCTGCCTGCTGATAGCAAAATCATAACAGAGGAAACAAAAGCCACATTTCTTAAACACAGGGGCGGAGACTCCATTTTTACCCTGTTTCTTCAGGTGGATGTACCTCCCGAAAGGTTTGCAGAGATTGCCCATGGCCACTTCTTTTACACCCCTTTGCCTGATGGTGTGGGCGAGGTTCACCGCAAGGAGCTGGACTCAGTTCTGGAAAGATTTCCGAATGTTTCAAAAGCAGAGCTCCTGGAGTGGCTCGATCGTTTTATCCGGCTTAACACATTCGAGATCTCTATACCCGTGCTGAAAGATCCCGCCATGGCTCCTGAAGGGAAAACAGGGGTTATATTAAGCCTTCTGGCTGAATATAACCTGTTTAAAAAAGTGCAGGAGGCGGGGTGGCTAAGTGAATTTATACAGGAATTTGAAGCAAAAATGATTTCCGTTATCAACGATTCCGTATATCCTATGCTTAGAGAACACATCATCGGGCAGTTCTCATTCACACCACTCAGCATCGAGCAAAGGGTAGGGAGTTCGGAAGGGGGTATTACGGGATGGGCTTTTTCAGATTCCATGCCGGTGATTGATAAGATCCAGATCGCCGATCGTTCGGTGAAAACCCCCATTCCGGATGTGTTTCAGGCAGGCCAATGGGTTTACAGCCCCGGTGGGGTGCCCATGTCAATACTTACCGGGAAACTTGCTTCAGACAGGGTGTTGAAGCAAAAGAGAATCTCTGAGTAGCAATTGCGGGTTGGCAATGTCACAACTTTAATTAATGTAAAGAATCTCACGAGGTAATTTCGATCTCATATAACTTTCCATCCCCCCTTTCAATACAGTCACATAAGGTAACTGACGTTTCATGATCATCCGGGAAAGGGGTATGATGAAGAATTGTCCTGCACGGGTTATGGCCTACAATCTGGTGATACCCTTTAAGAGGGGAAGCGAGAAGTCGTTCTGCATCAATCCAGAGAGGCCCGCCAACATTGTTGTAAGCTCCTCCCCTCTCATAACCCACTTCAAAAATAGGAGGGTACTCCGCTTCAAACAATCGCTGCAGGGTATTGGCAATGGTCTTGTCACCATCAAGGATACGCGAAGCAATGTGTTTTTCATAAAAACTCTGTTCGACACCTGCATGGCTCCAAAGGTAATTTTTGTACTGCCATGCCACCTTGAACAACTCAAGATAACTCCAGAGCATGCTTTCAACCAGAGAGCCTATTGTTGACCTGTAACCCGATGACCTGTATTCAGGGTTTAGATAACTCATCTCATGATTCCCTATTATAAGGATCACTCTGTCGAACCATTCCTGTTTGAATTCAATGATTTCGATGAAATTCTGAACCATTTCATCATCCCTCACCTTTAGTGAGTCAAAGTAATCGCCCAGAAAAATAATTTTTTCATACTTGCCGGGATCAACAACCTTCCAGCTGTTGAGTCCGTGAAGATCTCCGATCGTTATTGTCCTGATCAAGTTATTGAATTGCAAGGGCGTTTCATTGCTTTCCCTTCAAAACATATCTTACACCCAAAGCAGTTCCAACACCGAGACCGGCATAATCGCCAAGGATATCCCACATTGGCCTTGCATCAAGGCTCACCAATAACGGGAGCCCATGAATCATGAAATTGTATTCTATTCCAACCTGCCCGCAAACAGCAACGTTCATGTAGGTGTTATGTTTATGATTGATTAATCCTACTCCTCCACCCGGTCCCACATACCAGTTGAACCCAGCCTTAATGTTCCAGTGCCAGTGATAAATACCCGACAGAAACAATCTTGTATGAAGTGGATTACCACCAAAACCCAGATCCAGTTCAAGCCTGTTTTTCTCTCCCAAAGCATGCTGGTATGAAGCCTCTGCAAGAAAAAGGCTCTGGCCACCTTCAATTCTGCCTCCAAAAACACGGGGATTAATCTGTGCCTTTACCCCAGTTAATACAAACAATAAAATAATTCCTGCTGTGATAACTCTTTTCATAACTTTTTAATTTTTAATTTAGCCCTGTTTTGAACATTTCATTTTAAAACTAATCTCTACACTAACCAGAAAAATTCTTTGGTGTAATTTTTTTTAAAACATATAATCTATTGTTTATCAGTATATACAAAAAACAAATCTAAATGATATCTATCATTGGCAAAAATAGTCAAATTTTCACCATAGGGGTATGAACAATTTAACAACTTATGAAAAACAGAAGGTTGAAAACAAAGAGCATAACCTCTTTAATATCATTTAACTAACTTGCCGTCATAACTTAGTCCGTTTTCATATGAGTAAGAAGAGATCTGTCGCCCGGGGTATTATAAGTTTCGTTATTGTTCCAGCGGTAATTTTGTATGTACTGCTCTTTGTACCTCTTGACCCTGCCAATCCGCATGTAACCTATACCTTCTGCGTGGCTTTGCTGATGGCAGTCTGGTGGATAACAGAGGTTGTGCCATTGGCAGTAACATCTCTTCTGCCTGTGGTGCTCTTTCCCGTTTTCGGTATTATGGATGGCAAAGCCGTTGCTGCAACATATTTCAACGATGTTATCTTCCTGTTCATGGGTGGTTTTTTGGTTGCCCTGGCTATGCAGAGGTGGAACCTTCACAAACGGATAGCATTGCATATACTTGCATTAACCGGAGTGAGCCCTGCAAGGATCCTCCTCGGGTTTATGATTGCTTCTTCATTTCTTTCGATGTGGATATCCAACACGGCAACAGCCATGATGATGCTGCCAATAGCCATGTCTATCATCCAGCAGCTCGAATCACTTGCAACCGGGAAGAGGGCTGCAAGGTTCAGCATCGGTCTCCTTCTCGGAATTGCCTACGGCTCTTCAATAGGTGGTATCTCAACTCTGGTAGGAACACCGCCAAACCTCTCTTTTGTGAGGATTTTCCATATCTGTTTTCCGGAAGCACCTGAAATCCCCTTTTCTCAGTGGATGCTTTTTGCTTTGCCCACTGCCCTGATACTTTTCTCTTTAACCTGGATAATTTTGTATATGTTATTCAGACCGGAAAAAGATGCCTGGATAGGTGTAGGAAGAATGCTCATCACTAGGCAACTTCAAAAGCTTGGAAAACGAAGCTATGAGGAGAGTGTTGTTCTTATCGTTTTTGTTTTGCTGGCATTGCTTTGGCTATTCCGGGCCGATCTGGAACTCGGGTCTTACACACTTCCCGGATGGGCTGGGATACTACCATACGGAACATACCTCAATGATGGTTCTGTTGCGATTGCAACGGCAGTATTACTTTTTATAATACCGGCTGGTAAAGGTAAAGGTACCACAATTATGGACTGGAAAACAGCTTCGGCACTCCCCTGGAACATCCTGCTGCTGTTCGGCGGAGGATTTGCCCTTGCATCAGGGTTTAAAGAATCCGGTCTGTCGCTCTGGTTCGGTGAACAACTTACCGGTGTTGCTAACTTACACCCTTTCATAGTGATACTCATTATCTGCTTTATAATGACTTTCCTTACCGAGCTAACCTCCAACACAGCAACAACAGAGATGGTACTTCCAATATTAGCCGGTATCGCTGTAACAACTCAGATAAATCCCCTGCTCCTGATGATACCTGCAACAATTTCTGCATCCATGGCTTTTATGCTCCCTGTGGCAACACCACCCAATGCCATCGTTTTTGGCACCGGAAAAATTACCATGTTACAAATGGCCAGAACAGGTCTTATCCTTAACATCATTGGTGCACTTGTCATCACTGCAATGATGTATTTCTGGGGGGAGTTTGTTTTTGGGATTTGACCATTCGGAATAATCTTCAATTACTCACCAATGAGGTTTTAATCACACATCTGCGCTATACACCCCCTCTTTAATCAATTTATAAATATTTTGAATTATGTCGTAATCATACTTGTAATAATCTTCTCTGAATCGTTCTTCTACCGCAGCAAGTTCATCCCAGTCTACCAGGCACGCGTGCAGTTTACGGATATTGTCCTTGTTTGATTTTGAACCGGCGGGGATGTCTGAAAGGTTCCATCTGGCCCAACCGTGAGAGAAAAGCATGGCATTCCAATGGAGGTGCTCTCCCCTGGCCAGGTTCTCTATCCTTTCCTCCCCCAACATACTCTCATAGGTTACCTGGCTTTCCAATTGCCGGATATCTGCAGGCCTTAACTTCGTCATGGTCAGTTTTGTATAGATATGATCTGCGGCCGACACATTGCTGGCCTGTTCCATCCTGGTAAGTTGCTCCCATCCTCTCTGCTTTTCCGGTGGCTTCATTGTATTGTAGTAATCATGGATCCTTACTGCCATTGCCTCCAGCTTCCCCCTAACCACAATATCCTCAGTGAAGATGTCGTGAACTCTGCCAAACACATTGATACTGATCCCTTCCGTAATGTCGAACAGGTGCCTGAAATGCTCATTGTTTTTTACCTGGGCAATTATCTTCATCCTTTTAACCGAATTTTTTACAAGCACCTCCCTTATGTCAATAGCAGTCTGAATATTCAAAGTGTCATCTCCCAGTGTTATGACTATATAATCCAGCGTATCCATTTTCTCCTTTACCAGATCGAAAAAGTAACTGCAACCGGCTTCAGCTTCATGAAATTCCATCTTGTACTCCGATATCAATCCGGGGAAGCTGTTTCTGAATCTCCCTTTTTTGATCTCAATGTTTTTATCAGTAACTGTTGCACTGAAATGTGATCCTGCAAACTGGCCATATTCAACCAACTTGCGGAGGGCTGCATTCCCTATCTGGTCAAACCCCACGATCATGACATTGAAATCGGTGGTTGCAAGTGCCTTTGAAGTATCTTTTCCTATCCAGTCTGCCGGATTATGGAGGGCAATAAGCTGGCGTGCCGCCACATCGGAATAGTTGAGTAACCGTATCCTGACATTCGGTAAAGGGGGTGGCAAACTCTTGTAGAATGGCTCTTCCAGGTCTGCACCGCTGATCCTGATGTGGAAGGTGAGCGTATGGCTCATCTTAAGTGTATCCGACTCGTTCAGTATCGAACGGGCAATGCTCATATTCCACTCCTCCCTCTCCGACAAGATATAGAGATGCGAAGGGCATCTGCTGATCTTTCTGATCAGTTTTAGTTTATTGAGAATTATCGGATCCGATGATTCACGATGTACGCCAAAGATGCTCTCCTCGCTTTTAAGTGAGATGGTTTCAAGGAACGATTCATTGTTAATAACCATTGCCCCTGTCTCTTCCACTGATTGATAAAGGTTAGCATCCTCCCGGAAATCCAGTTTCTTTATAAAAACCACCAATCTTCCCCTGTCGTTCTGAATCAGGTCTTTTGCCAGGGAAATTGAGGCTTCGTTTACCCCGAAAAATATATGGTTTTCTTTTGAAACCTTGATCCAGATCCTTATCCTTGTTATGAGCCGCTTGCCGAACACATGAAGCAATATTGACACCGACAGGAAGACAGCCATGGCTCCAACCAGCGAAAACCACAGCAGCCAGTTCATATTCTCCTTGACCTGATGCGACACCTCAACAAGATCGTTGCCTAGCACAAAAAGGCGGCCCGCAGAAAATAGCGCCAGCAATCCATGTGTTAACACCGTGAAAAAGTTGTGCTCAATTTCGCTGCCCAGATGATAGCCGGTGAAATAGACAACCCAGCCTCCAACAACCGTTATCGGTAGTAAAACATTCTTCACAAACAGCATAAAACCATTGTGGCGGTGATAAAAAAACCTGACATAGACCATGACCAGCACAACGATGTATGCTGCCATCAATAAGAGAGTGTTTATGGGGTTCATGAGCTAATTTGCTAATTTGTTAATTTGCTTATCAGCTAATTTTTTTCTGATCTTCTTCACATCCGGGTGTTTGATACCCGCTTTTTCGAACTCATCAAGATCTCGTAAAAACCACTTTTTATAAGGTTCCGGAGGATTGCAATCGCATTTCTTGTCCTTCATCCTGATATATATTTCTTCCGCTTCCCTGTATTTCCCGTTGTAAAGAAGGCTGTGTGCCAGATTTTTATAGTTCATTTCAAGAGGTTCTGTTTCTAAACTCATCAAAGCGTATTTCTCGGCTTCGTCAAATCTCTTATTGAGTATCTGGTAGCGGGCCATCCGGCCGTAACAAATTGCCAGGCTGGAAATGGGATAGGTAAAGCCTGAGTCTCTGCACAGATGATATGCTTCCATGGCAAGGTTCATTGTGGAGATCGCCTGCAATACGTCTGATTTGTATTGAATCCATGATAATTCACTGAGATAGTAGGCCATATAACTTAAGTAAACCTCTGGTTTCCCTTGTGCTAAACCTTTGTAAAATTGTATGGCTTCTGTTACATGCTCATTGCCCTTATCAACCTTGTTCATGGTCCTATAAAGCGTTAATAATTCTTTTTGTACATCAAACAGCTCCTGTTTATTAATCTGTTGCATTTCAGTGTCCATCTCATAATAAATCTTAAGGCTCCTGATGTAACATTCTTCTGATTTTTCGAACTTATGCATCGCATAATACAATCTTGCAAGTACCGTCATGCACAACCCGAGCTTTGGGCTGTAAACCCCTGGATATGATGCTTCCAATTCCAGCAAAATGTCAACTGCCTCGATAGAGTTTTGTAAGGCAAGCTCAAATTTTCCGAGTTCCGATTGAGTATTGGCAAGGTTACTTAACGAGAGCGCCAGCCAATCTCTATGAACCAACGGATTGACTGAAGCCAGCTGCCTGAGGTAATTCAGCGCCTCTATTTGTAAGAATTCTGCCTTTTCATTATTTTTCAGTCTGCTCTGTACCACGCCCCTTGTTGTTAAAATCGAAGCCATTTCGCCGTGGTAAATAACAGGGTAGGTTTTTATCAAATCCTTAAGGATAATCTCCGCTTCAGCAGCATATAAGTCGGCATTCTTGTAATCTTCTGCTGCTAAATAGGCAATCGAGAGGTTGTTCAGCACAACCACAAGGTCAGGATTGAACCTCTGGGGATTTTTTCCGGCTAATTCCCTGTTAATAGCCAATGCTTGCAGCAATATCGATGCAGATTTATCAAACTCCCTCCTTAGATCATAGATCTGGGACAGGTTATTCAGCATGAATGCCAATGGGTAGTTATTCAAAATAGAACCGCTGCCATCGGCTTGCGAAAAATCTTTAATGGCATTATTCATCCAGAATTCGGCAGAGTCTGGCTGGTTCAATGCAAGGTAGGTATGGCCTAAGTTTCCGTAAATTAAAGGCCTGGCTGGTGGCTCTCCTTCCGGTGTATAGTTGTATTTCTCTGATACCGTCAGGGCTTTGTTCAATATCTGCTTTGCCCGGTCATAATGTTGACTTCCGATCTGCATAATGCCAAAATCATTGAGTGCCAATAGCAAAATATAGCCATATTCCATGGGGCTCTCATCGGCCAGTTCAGTCAACAAATCTACTGCTTCAAGAGAATGATGTTCAGCGCCTTCATAATCCATCATCTGTGCCTGTGTATTGGCCATGTACCGCAATGCCTGCGCTCGTTCATATTTTGTTTCAGCATTGGCCAATGCAGTTCTGCACCACTTCGTGGCTGAACTGTACTGTCTTTGGTCAAAAAGAAAAATGACAAAACAAAAAATGTTTTCAAAGTCGGTGGTATCCGCATAAACTGCCGCTTCGTATGCCTTTAATGCATCTTCAAAACGAAAATCCGAAACATACAGGTCTGCCTGGAACAGGAGTTTCCGTATGTTTTGCCGAATGACGCTGTCGGTTTGCGAAATGACCCCTTCAATCTCCGCTTTGCGTTGCACAGCCTCCTGGTGTTGTTTCTTGGCCTTTTGAATTTCTTCTGCAGAATTCACGGTTTCCAGGATCCGGATGGCCTCGCCGATATCGCCCCTTCTAAAGGCATCAAAGGCCTGACGTTGCACCTCCGAGCAATCGTCAAAGTTCTCCCTGGCAAATTTCTCAGCCAGTTCTTCAAGATATTTCTGCTGGTTCTCAAACTGCTCTGCCAACAGCTTCATTTTTTCACCGTAGGCCTGTGCATTCATGAGGGCTTTATCCCTTTCTTCCTGGTATTTCCTGATCTGCTCGTTGTACCCCCTGGCGAGTCCATCAAATGAGATATTGTAGTATTTCAAGGTATTGGCAGCAATGAGCCCTTCGGGGCACATCACGATCTTGGTCCTCTGTTCGGGCTTGGTTGTGATCACCCAGTTGTTCACCACCTCCTTGTTCACGATCTCAAAGCCCTTTTTGGCAATCTCCGACACGATGATACGGTCGCCCGGCTTCTTGCCGGTGAACACCAGCCGGAACAGCCCGTCATTGCCTGTAACCTCAGGCGTCGTCCCCAGCGCCTTGATCTGCACCCCGGGGATAGGCTGGTTGCCGCTGTTCTGAACGGTCACGATACCCTTAACAGTAACCTGTGCATTCAACCGCACAGTAAAAGCAATCAGTAAAAGTAACAGGTTTGTTTTCATTGTTGAATTTGCAGGTTATTGGTTATCCTCTTTTACAATTTTTCTACTATCGACTACTGACTAACGACTATAATCACTATTCCGCTAATTTTTCCCTTATTTTCTCCACATCCGGATGGGTAATCCCGAATTTCTCAAACTCTTCAAGATCTTGTATGAACACAGTCTTGTAATACGTTGGAACTTCACTGTCATAAACCTTATCTTTCAACCTCCTGTAGATCTTTTCCGCCTCATGGTATTTGCCGTTAAATAGAAGTGCATGCGCAAGGTTTTTATATAGCTTGTCAGATTTATAAATCTTAATGGCCTTCCTGGCATATTTTTCCGCTTCATCAAATTTCCGGTTCATGATCTGGTATCGTGCCATCCGGGTATAACACACAGATAATCGATAGGGAGGAAAGGCAAAGCCTGAGTCGGTGCATTGCCTGAAGATGCCAATTGCCCGGTTCATATCTGCTATCGCCTGGGGTAAGTCCGTTTTATACTGTTCCATTGTCAACGCACTCAGGGCATCTCCAAGTTGTGGATAATACCGGGGTGGGTCCATTTGCGCCAATTCACTGTACAAGCTCACAATTGCGCTGGAATGTTCAATAATCTTGTCAGGATTGCTCATTTTGTAATATAATTGTATCAGACCCTTATGTGCCTCAAGTATATCCTCCATGAAATACTGAAGATTTCCATGGGCAATTTCCTGATATTTCTTCAGGCTGCCGGTCATACATGCTTCGGCTTTCTGGTATTCATTGTTTAAAAAGTACAATCGTGCGAGGTTTCCCAGAATAACACCTGCATCATATTTGTATGTTATTGAATCCAGGGCTTCCAGTTCAAGAATAATATCCAGGGCTTCAAGTAAATTACCAATGGCAGGTTCAGGTTTCTTGAGGGCTTCCTGTATCGCTGCAAGGTTCACGAGGAAATAAGCAAGGCCCTGGCCATGGGCCATAGGATTGACGGAGGCCATTTCCCTTTGTATAGCAACCGCTTCCATTTGTATCAACTCCGATTTTTCGTATTTCGAAAGCTTCAGTTGTATCATGCTTCGTAAATCTAATGCCCTGGCTTGATAAACATTATATGCCATAGGGAATTTCTTTACAAGTTCCTTCACAATTCCTTCTGCTTCAGCAGCATATTGGTCGGCTCTTTTAAAATCCCCGATTTGTAAATAAAGCATAGAGGAATTAAGAAGCGCACTTACAAGCCCAGGATTATGCCTTTGTGGATTGATTACCGATATCTCCCTGATTAATTCCAGAGATCTGATCAGATTGGCTTTCGATTTTTCGAATTCTTTCTTTTTCATTTGAATCCCGGAAAGGTTATTCAGCACTGTGCTTAGATGATACTTGAAGTTAAGCGTTCTATTATCCTCTGATTCCTCAAGCTCTGAAATGGCTTTATTGATCCAGGATTCTGCAGTGTCAAGCTGGTTCATTTCCATGCAGGCCCACTCATTGCGCTGTAAAGCAGCGGTGCCATCCGGGCTTCTCCTACCGGGGTGTATTTATATTTAGGCTGTAATTCTATGGCTTCAAGAAGAATGGTTTTGCCTTTATTGAAATTTCTGGCCTTAATTTGTGAATAAGCATAATCATACAGTATTGCTGACAAGTCAAAACCATATTCATTAAAACTATTCTTAAACAGAGCAGCCATCATGTCAGCGGCCTGCCTGTACTCTCTTTCGGCACCTTCTATATCATTCATCTCCGCCTTCAAATTAGCGGCATACCTCATAGCTTGTGCATGTTCATATATGGTGGAGGTATTGGCAAGTGCAATTCTGCACCATTCTGCGGCTTTGTCAAAATGGTTTTGTAGGAACAGGAAGACGACGAAGCCCATTACATTCTGAAAATCTGTAGTATCAGCAAGGGCGGCGGCCTCATAGGCTTTTCCGGCATCGTCATAGCGGAATTCCGAAATATATAGGTCGCCCTGGAACTTGAGCTTGCGGATGTTTTGCCGAATGATGCTGTCGGTTTGGGAAAGGACCAGCTCAATCTCCACTTTGCGCTGCTCCGCCTCCTGGTGTTGTTTCTTTGCTTTTTCAATTTCTTCAACCGAGTTCACAGTTTCAAGGATACGGATGGCTTCGCCGATGTCACCCTTTTTGAAGGCATCAAAGGCCTGCTTGTGCACCTCTGAGCAATCATCGAAGTTCTCGCGGGCAAACCGCTCCGCAAGTTCTTCAAGGGGTTTCTGCTGCTTCAGGAACTGATCCGATAAAATCTGAGATTGCTCGCCAAAGGTTTTGGCATCGATGAGTTTCTTTTCATACTCTTCCCGGATTGTATTAAGCCTGTCGTTGTACCCTTTGGCAAGCCCATCCATCGAAATTTTGTAGTATTTCAGGGTGTTTTCAGCGATTTTTCCCGCGGGGCACATCACGATCTTTGTCTTTGCATCCGGATTTGAGGGCACAAGCCAGGTATTCACAACATCCTTGTTGACAATTTCATATCCTTTTTTGAATACCTCAGACACAATGATCTTGTCACCGGGTTTTTTGCCGTTGAACATTAGCCGGAACAGCCCGTCACTGCCGGTGACTTCAGGTGTGGTCCCCAACGCCTTGATCTGAACACCGGGAATGGGCTTGTTGCCGCTGTTCTGCTCCGTCACCAGGCCTTTTACCGTGACCTGGCCGTACAGGAGGGTAGGGAAGGTAAGTAGCAGCAGGAGAAGTGCAGGTTTCATGGTAATGGTTGCTTGTTATATGTTACTGGTTACTGGTCAATTTTTGTAATCATTATCTGACTATTAGCATAACATCATTAGCACATTAGCAACACGCCAGGGCGTGGCCTTCGTTTCACTCTGGCATTAGCACATCAGCAAGTTAGCTAATTAGCCAATTGTTTCCTAATCTTCTTCACATCCGGGTGTTTGATACCCGCTTTTTCAAACTCATCAAGATCTCGTAAAAACCACTTTTTATAAGGTTCCGGAGGATTGCAATCGCATTTCTTGTCCTTCATCCTGATATATATTTCTTCCGCTTCCCTGTATTTCCCGTTGTAAAGAAGGCTGTGTGCCAGATTTTTATAGTTCATTTCAAGAGGTTCTGTTTCTAAACTCATCAAAGCGTATTTCTCGGCTTCGTCAAATCTCTTATTGAGTATCTGGTAGCGGGCCATCCGGCCGTAACAAATTGCCAGGCTGGAAATGGGATAGGTAAAGCCTGAGTCTCTGCACAGATGATATGCTTCCATGGCAAGGTTCATTGTGGAGATCGCCTGCAATACGTCTGATTTGTATTGAATCCATGATAACTCACTGAGGAGCTTGGCAACATAAAACAAGTAATCCTGCGGATTTTCCCTTGCCAGATCCCTGTAAAAATCAATACCTACTTTCATATGGGCCATGGTTTTATCAAACTGACCTGTCTTTTTATAAAGAACAATTAACCAATTGTGAGCATTATAGAGATTGTCTTTATAGTACTGAAGCTTTTCAATACCTAACTCACTAAACTTCTTAATGCTCTGGATGAAACATTCTTCTGATTTCTGAAACTCATTCATTTCAAAGTACAGTTCTGCGAGTATATCCAAGAATATCCCGGCTGTTGGCTTATATACATCAGGGAATATCTTTTCCATTTCAAGCATAATATCCACTGCTTCCATGGAGTTTTGCAAAGCAAGGTCATAATTCCTAAGTTTCTTTTGAAGTACAGAAAGGTTGTTTAATGAAAATGCGAGATCACTTTTATATACCAAAGGATTGACTGAAGCCAGCGTCCTTAAAATATTTACCGACTCCATATACAGTGATTCTGCCTTTTCATTATTTTGCAGCTCTCCCTGAACAGCAGCCCTTACATTTAAAATGTTAGCCAGTAAGCGGTTGTAAACGATAGGGTATATTGCTGCCAAATCCCTTAGAATATCTTCTGCTTCAGCAGCATACAGGTCAGCGTTAGGGTAATCATCCCTGGATAGATATGCAGCGGAAAGGTTGTTTAACACAAATGCAATATCAGGATTGAATCTTTGGGGATTCCTGTTGGCTAATTCCCTGATAATAGCCAATGACTGGAGAATGATCGATATAGATTCGTCAAACTCATTTTTTTGATAGTAAACCTGGGATAGGTTATTAAGAGCTACCGACAATAACCATTTATTATTTACAATGGAATTTGTATCGTTCGCGTTCGATAAATCTCTAATAGCAAGTTTTATCCAGAATTCGGCTGAATCCAGTTTCGCTGATTGAAGAAAGGCCATGCCTAGATTTGCATAAATTGCAGGTGTGAGTGACGGCTCCCCTTCAGGTGTATGGTTGTTATTTTCCTGTACCATCAAGGCTTTAAGCAAATGATGAATTGCATCATCAAAATGATTGCTTTCGATCAGTATGAGCCCCCATATACTAATTGTCATTGAAAGGTTATAGCTGTATTCCATTGGATTATCATCAGCCAGCTCAGTTAAAAGATCAATTGCTTCATTGATGTTCTTTTCAGCGCCTTTGAAATCATTCATCAATGACTGTATTTTACCGATATACCGTAGTGCCTGTGCCCGTTCAAACTTTGTTTCAGCATTGGCAAGTGCAGTCCCGCACCATTTCATGGCTGGATTGTATTGCTTTTCCTCAACAAGAAAAGCAACAAAATCAATTATATTTTGAAAGTTTGTTGTATCAGCACGAACAGCCGCTTCGTATGCCTTTTCAGCCTCTTCGAAACGAAATTCAGAAATATACAGGTCAGCCTGGAATATGAGTTTCCTGATGTTTTGCCTGATAATGCTGTCGGACATTGCCTGTACCTTCTCCAACTCTGCTATGCGCTTTTCTGCATCTGCATACTGCTTTTTTGCCCTTTCGATCTCTGCTACCGAATTGACGGTTTCCAGAATCCGGATGGCTTCATCGATATGACCCTTTTGATAAGCATCAAACGCTTGTTTGTGAACTTCCGAGCAATCATCAAAGTTCTCCCTGGCAAATCGCTCAGCCAGTTCTTCAAGATATTTCTGCTGGTTCTCAAACTGCTCTGCCAACAGCTTCATTTTTTCACCGTAGGTCTGTGCATCCATAAGGGCTTTATCCCTTTCTTCCTGGTATTTCCTGATCTGCTCGTTGTATCCCCTGGCAAGACCATCAAATGAGATGTTGTAATACTTCAGTGTGTTCTGTGCAATCATCCCTTCGGGGCACATCACGATTTTGGTTCTCTGGTTCGGGTTGTTGGTGATCACCCAGTTGTTCACTACATCCTTGTTCACGATCTCGTACCCCTTCCTGGCAATCTCTGACACAATGATCCGGTCGCCCGGCTTCTTGCCGGTGAACGCAAGCTGGAAAAGCCCGTCATTGCCAGTAACCTCGGGCGTCGTGCCCAGAACCTTGATCTGCACCCCGGCCAGCGGCTTGTTGCCGCTGTTTTGCTCCGTCACCAGGCCTTTAACCGTTACCTGGCTTTGTGAAAGTATCGGAAAGATCAGAAAAAGCAAGAATGTCCAGGTTTTCATAGCTTTTATTTATAGAACACAGATTACACTGATTAATAAGATTTTCACAAATATTACCATGATTATCAACACCTTGAAAGTATCATTCACTATTCACTAGCATCTTCTTGATCTTCTTCATATCCCGGTGCTTCAGCCCGATCTTCTCCAAGTCGTCGAAATCCTTCAGGAAAGCTTCCCGGAAAGTGGTTGGTGGATGCCCGTGGAAAGGCTGGTCCTTCCATTCCATATAGATCTTCAGGGCCTCATCGTACCGGTCCTGGAACAGCAATGCCAGGGCCAGGTTGGTGTAGATCCATGTCTGCATGCTGTCCAGTTCAAGCCCCTTTCGGGCGGATCCTTCGGCTTGCACGAATTGCTTTTGCTTTACCTGCGTGTAGGCAATGCTGCCATACAGGTGTGCCACCTGTGAACGGTACCTTTCAGGTTGTTTCGCAGCCATCACTTCGAACCATCGCATGCTTTCTTCAGAAATTGGCAGCGCTTTATCGGATTCATTTCTTTCATACAGCATGGTGCTATAGACAAACAACGAAGTGGCCAGGAGCCTGGTAATCTCTTCAGGATTGTTCCTGACCGCTTCCCTGTATATGCCGATGGCCTCCAGGTAATCAGATTCAGCTTTACTGTATTCGTTCAGCCTACGGTACATGAAGGCCCGGTTGTGCAACATGCTGGCTAGTTCTTTCCCAAAGATATCCTGGTTGGCCTGCACCAGCTCCCTCCAGGTTTTAACTGCCATATCGTAATGGAGCTGTGCATTATGGAAATCATCAAGATCCTCTTCTGTGCTGGCCAGGTTGGTCAGCACCATTGCATACACTTCACTGAACTCAACGGGATTGACCTTCATTGCCTCTTCAATGATCCGGAAGGCCTCCCCGTACACGGTTTTGGCCTCCTGAAACTTCCTCTGCCCCCTTTGCATGTCGGCATACTTTGTTAGCGACCTGGCCAGGAAGGAGCTCCATTGCTGGGGATTGTTCGCTGCCAGGTCCCGCATCAGGGCAATGGACTCGAGATAATATAACTCTGCAGAATCTGGATCGCTGAGCCCTGCCAGTCCAATCAGTGCCCACGCAAGGCCGAATTGGTGCTTTTGATGTTCGCGGGCACTGAGTTCCCTCTCAATGCCAATGGCTTCCTGGTAATTTGCCTTTGCCTGCTCCAGTCTGTTTAGTATGACCTGGACCTGGGCCTTGTTCTGAAGATGACGGGCCAGTTCGGGATTGTGGCTTGCCGGGTCTGCCTTTGCAAGGTCCCTCCAGATCTGGACAGACTCTTCGTGCAATGTGAGGGCATTTTCGTACAGGTTGATATCGTAATAGAAATCGGCCAGGTTTCCCAATGCGTAGGCAAGCTTAGCCCTTGATTGCACATCGTCTGTTGCAATTTTCCGATAGATGGCAACCGCCTCCTCAAAGGCAGTGCCCGCTTCAGAATATCGTTTCATGTACTCGAAAACCCAGCCCATATTGGTGTGCGCATGGGCTTTCAGCTTGTCCGACTTTGCCTGGTCCATGGCCATCCTGTTCCACCGCAGGGCATCATCCGTCCTGAACATATCCAGCAGGTAAGCAACATAGGTGAAAATGTTGGCCAGGTCGGTGGTGTCGGCGTACAAGGCGGTTTCCCATGCTTTCTCCGCATCGGCAAACCGGAATTGCGACCGGTACAGGTCGGCCTGGAACATCAGCTTGCTGATGTTCTGCCGGATGATGCTCTCCGACTCGGCCTGCATCATTTTCCCCTGCTTTTCAATGAGCTTTCCCTTTTCTTTCTGCTCCTGTGCACGGGCAATTTCATCGGCCGAGTTGACACTCTCCAGGATCCGGATGGCCCCGGCGATGTTGCCTGACTTGAAAGCTTCAAAAGCATCCCGGTGAATTGCCGAACAATCATCAAAGTTCTCCCGGGCAAACTTTTCGGCAAGCTCTTCCAGCTGCTTCTATTGCTTTTCGTACTGCTCGGCCAGCTCTTTTGCCTGTTCACCGTAAGATTTGGCATCAATCTCAGCTTTTTCTTTCTGTTCCTGCAGGACCCTGATGCGCTCCTGGTACCCGCGGGTCAGGCCTGTCAGTGAAATATCGTAATACTTCAGGGTGTTCTGCGCGATCATCCCTTCCGGACACATCACGATCTTGCTTTTATGGTTCGGATCGTTGGCAATCAACCAGTTGTTTACCAGCTCCTTGTTCACGATCTCGAAGCCCTTTTTGGCGATCTCCGACACGATGATCCGGTCGCCCGGCTTCTTTCCGGTGAACACAAGCTGGAAAAGCCCATCGTTGCCGGTGACCTCTGGTGTCGTTCCCAGAGCCTTGATCTGAACGCCGGGGATGGGTTTGTTCCCGCTGTTCTGCTCGGTGACCTGCCCCTTTACGGCTACCTGACCCTGCACAAGCACCGGAAGCATTATCAGAATCGACAATAGTTTTCTTTTCATGGCAGAATTATTAATAGAACGCGGATGACACTGATCCGCCAACTGGCGGATGATTTTCACTGATAATATAGCCTGTCCAAATGACGTAAGCACTGTTCACTATTCACTATTCACTAATATCTTCCTGATCCTCTCTACATCCGGATGGGTGATGCCAGCTTTTTCGAATTCATCCAGATCAGAGAGACAATCATCACTGAGTGTTTTCTTACTGTCCCATGGTGACGGCACGCTCCGGATTTTAAGATATATTTTCTTTGATTCTTCATACTTTCCTTGAAACAACAGGCTGTGCGCAAGGTTTTTGAAGTTCGAAACATCCAGGGAATCAGTGCTTACCGACATGAGAGCATAGCCTTCTGCTTCCTGAAACTGTTCGGAAAGCAACAAGAACCGCGTCATCCGGGCGAAGCATAAAGCTTTTTCCTTTTGCAAAACAACCTGACCTGAATCAACAAGCTGCCCGTAAATCAGGGCAGCCTCCCTGGTATAAGCCAGCGCCTGCGGTAAATTAATCTTGTATTGAATCCACGCTGTTTCAGTAAGAATATGTGCTAACAAGGGCACATAATCTTTTTCATATTCCCTGGCTGATTCCCTTGCCAGGCTTAAGGCATCGGAGAAATAATCATGGGATTTTTCCGGCTGATTCAGCTCAGAATATAATTTCCCAATCAGGAGAAGGGTTTTTGACAGTTCTTTGTTGTAATAAGCCGGATTCAGGTCAGCCAGTTTTCTTACAGTTAGCAATGTTTCTTCGTATGTGGACTCAGACTTACTGTAAAGTTTCATCGTGGACCGCAGAGATGCAAGTCTGAGTTGTGTATGATAAAGATCATAAGTGTAAGCATCCGGATTCAGTTGTACACATTCCTTAATTATACCGAGGCTTTCGATGAAGTATGCTTCAGCTGCCGGGTATTGGACCAGGTGAAAATTCAAATAACCCAAACTAGATAAGGTCCTGCTGATCCATACCCGCAATAAAGTTGAATCAATTCCAGATGTCACCTTCCCGTAAAGATCCAGGGCTTCATTTAAATACGCCCCGGCTTTTTCGTAATCTTTTTCGGTATCGTAATATACTCCAATGTTGTGCAAGGTCATTGCCAGATTAATGGTATATGTGGGATTCCCGTCAGATAGCGCTGTAAGGATTTTAACAACTTCATTGTAGTTGGTTTCTGCCTTTTGATGTTCGTTGATTTCCTTGTAGCAAATAGCCTGGTTGTTCAGGGCATTTGACAGGTGTCCCCAGTCCATTCGCGGATTTTCTGCCAAGAGGGCTCTGATGATCGAAATGGCCTCGGTATAATTGGCAATCGCTTCGTTGTATTGTTCAGTTTCTAATTGCCATCTGGCTACTGTCATTATGCTCAGGAATCTGTCATAATTCGTTTGGGCAGCAGCTAGTGCTGCTTTTGCCCACCTGATACATTTATCCAGTTTGTTTTGCTGTCGAAGGAAAGTGGCCAGTTTGTACATGTTGTAAGAATTCGTGGTATCGGCAAGGACAGCCGTTTCGTATGCTTCCTCAGCTTCGGCAAAGCGGAATTCCGACTCATACAGTCTGGCCTGGAAGATCAGTTTGTCAATGTTCTGCTGAATGATGCTGTCCGATTGTGATTGAACCATCCGGGCATTGTATTCGATCTCTTTCCACTTCCTTTTTTCCTCCTTGGCTCTGCTGATCTCCTCCTTTGAGTTTACAGATTCAAGTATCCGAATCGCTTCCCTGAGATTGCCGGTCTTAAAGGCTTCGAATGCCTGACTGTGAATGGCAGAACAATCGTCGAAATTCTCCCGGGCAAACATCTCTGCCAGTTCCTCAAGCTGGTTCTGCTGGTTACTGAACTGTTCAGCAAGTAAACCGGCCTGCTCCTCAAAGGTTCTGGCATCGATCTCAGCTTTCTCTTTTTGATGTTTGAGTGCGCTGATCTTTTCCTGATAGCCCTGGGTCAGGCTTGCCACTGAAATGTTGTAATACTTCAGGGTGTTTTGAGCAATCAGGCCTTCGGGGCACATCACGATTTTGGTTCTCTGGTTCGGGTTGTTGGTGATCACCCAATTGTTCACAAGGTCTTTGTTGACCACCTCAAAGCCTTTCTTGATTATTTCCGATACGATGATCCGATCCCCCGGTTTTTTGCCAGTGAAAGCAAGCTCGAATAGCCCGTCGTTGCCGGTGACCTCAGGCGTGGTACCCAGCGCCTTGATCTGCACCCCGGGGATAGGTTTGTTCCTGCTGTTCTGCTCCGTTACCAACCCTTTAACTGTTACCTGACTTTGTGAAAGTATCGGAAAGATCAGAAAAAGTAAGAATGTCCAGATTTTCATAGCTTTTATGTATAGAATACAGATTACACTGATCCGCCAGCTTGCAGATGATTTTCTCTGATCACATATCATAATACATTAGCACATTAACTATTTCTTAAGTATAATCTTCCACTCCTCGGTCTGGGATGGCTGCCCTGTGAAATCCCATGGCTGGTACCCCTCTTTGTAGACAGAAAGCCTTTGCTCTTCAGCTTGTTTTGGACGCGGGATTTCGATCCGGAACCTGCCCATCGTATCGGTAAGGGCCTGAAGGTCCTTTACCTGGACGATTGCCCCGCTGACGGGTTGCAGCATCTCATCCCTTACGGTTCCGAATATCACACCCAGCGAATGGTCCCTGGATATGATCAGCTCTGCTGAACCTCCTGGTTTCACTACCGTATCGAGGGGTATGTATCCCTGCGCCTCAAAAAGCAACCGTATCTTTTTGTTTTTGTACCTTGACGGGAGTTGCTTGAAGATTACCTCATCCTGAATCTCCAAAGTCTCTGTTTTATCGCCATAGTTCAAAGTAACCACCCCCTGTCTGAAAGGAAGCCCCGGAATGGGATCCTGCTCCGCAATCCTGACGGTCAGGTTTGTGGGCTGGAAGAAATACCATGCAAGGGCTGCCCCGCCAAGAACCAGTAATGGCAGCAGGAAATAGTAAACGGTGTATTTCAGGATCCTGGGCAGGTCGATCGGCTCCGGCCTGATCACCACACCTTCGTTCTCCAGCTTGTCAAGCTGCCGGTTCAGCTTCACAAACAACTCATCCATATTGTCATAGGTGTCATAAAAATGGTCCAGGTTGTCAATGTATTCCCTGAATGCACTTATTTCAGATGATTCCTTTGGATCAGATTTGAAATAGGTGTAAATACGTGGCTTTCTTACCTTTCCCCTGGATGCGAGAAAAGCATGGTGAGCTTCATCGAATTCCTCCTTTGTGTAGCGTCCCAGTTTGGTGTGAAAAAGGAAAATTGAAATGTCGCTTTTCCGGATGTAACGGTTATACTCATTCTGAGTCCTCTCCTCTGAAATGGAACTTATGAAGTCTTTCCATGTGGTAAGTTCAAGAAAAATCCTTTTGTCATGCCAATCCTTGTTTTTGCGGCTAACAAAGAGTTCCACATGTAGCTTGTCATCATTAAGCTCCGCAGATGAGGCCAGAAAAATCCTGATTTTCTTCATAACATTAGTCTTTAGAAATGATGAAATGTGTATTAAGAAAATTTTTTAATAACCTGACATGCCAATTATCAGATTGATATGGTGTAGTTTCGTGAACAGGTTTTCCCTTCATTGGTTTGCTCTTTTGCAGTAATTAATACAGAACCAATCATCAGAAAACATTGAAATACAATATACTAAATGCCCGGAAAGATGAAAAACGATATCGATTTGCCAATACTGAACAGAAACAATAAAAACAAAGACCTCCCTGAAAAATCTATTCTATTTTTGCCCTCAAATATAGTATATTAAAGAGCAAAATACAAATTTTTTTTTACCCATAATAATGTTCCCAAAGGTTATTGAGAGAAGTACCTGCCAACTATTTATCCCTTTCTTTGTTACTTTTGTGTTCTTAGAATGTATTTAAAATAAACATCCTGATGAAAAAAATCTTTCACCCGTTCTTTTCAATGACTGCCGCAGGGATTCTTATGATTGTTTTTGCCATGGTGATAGCCTTTGCCACTTTCATTGAGAACGATTACGGCACCGCTGCTGCAAAAGCCCTGGTATATAATTCGTGGTGGTTTGAGGTGATGCTTCTTCTTATAGCCATAAACCTTATGGGAAGTGTCATTGTCAACAAGCTCTACACCAGGGAGAAGTGGCCTGTAGCCTTTTTTCACCTCTCATTTGTGGTCATACTTGCCGGCGCTGGGATAACGAGGTTTCACAGTTTCGAAGGCACTCTGCACATACGTGAAGGGTCAATGAACAACCAGATACTGTCAAGGAACACCTTTCTTGTGGTTAAAGCATCCCATAAAGAGGATGTTGATGAAGTGAAAGAGAGTGTAAGCTTTTCAAAGGGGTTTAAAAACAGGTTTAAGACAACTCTTAGACCCGGCGGGGAGAAAATCTCTGTAGAGCTGATCGAAGTCATTGATAACGCCGTTGAGCTGCCAACCGAATCGGTAAATGGGGAACCTATGGTATCGCTTATGGCGGTTGACGAAAATAACGAGAGAGTAGACTTTATTCTCAAAATAGGAGAGAGTCGTAAGGTAGGGTCCGTCATATTCAGGTTTGGCGGTGAAACCGATTCATCATCACTTCAATTTACAGGAAAAGATGAACACCTATTTGCAAAATTTCCTGATACTCTAAGAATGCTTGGCATGAATGAAGATAATGCAGAAACTCTGGAGCCCGGAACTGACCATCCTGTTGCGGAACGCACTATCTATCAGGCAGGCGAGATTGGCTTTGTTGTAATAAGATATTTCCCTTCTGCAGTAATGGAATATGTTCAGCAAAAATCCTCCGGCCATAGTTCACATACTACCAACGCATTGGTGTTCAATATTAAACAGGGCGGTAAAGAACATAAGCTCATTGCCAAAGGGCTGCCAGGAATAGTAGGTGAACCATCATCAATTGAAATTGGAGATATCACCATTTCTGTGCAATATGGAGCTCTCGTTCATCATCTGCCTTTTTCGCTGTTCCTGAAGGATTTCCAGCTCGATAGGTACCCCGGATCAAACAGCCCCTCATCTTACGCCAGTGAAGTTGTTCTGATAGATCCTTTAAAAGATCTCGAAAAACCCTACAGGATCTTTATGAACAACATCCTTAAATACAAAGGTTACAGATTTTTTCAGTCGCACTATGACCCTGACGAAATGGGCACCATCCTCTCAGTAAATTATGACGCGCCCGGTACCCTTGTGACCTATACCGGATACTTTCTGATGACTCTGGGGATGATAATCACCTTCTTTTTCCACAATAGTCGCTTCAGAAGACTCTCCTCAACCCTTAAAAAGCAGAAAAATGAAATCCGAAAGGCTCCAACGGCTGTTATCCTCATTATTCTGATGCTCGCCTCAGCCAACCTTCATGCAACTCCTGAAAAGTCAGAATCAAAAATAACCATGCCCGTTGTGGCAAAAGAACATGCTAAGGTATTCGGAAGACTACAGGTTCAGAATTTTGACGGCCGTATTGAGCCTGCCAATACTCTGGCATCAGAACTTCTGCGAAAAATATCACGGAAAAACAATCATAACAAACTTAATCCCGTTCAGGTGATGCTGAGTATGTTCCTTGCCCCTGAATTCTGGCAGGATGAACCACTGATAAAAGTTTCAAATTCCGACATAGCCGGGATCATCGGAATAAGTGACAGTCATGCTGCTTTTACCGATTTCCTGGATCCATCAGCTCCGAACGGTTACAAACTCAGCACTTATGTACAAAATGCTCACGACAAATCGCCAGGTCAAAGATCCAAATTCGACAAAGAAATAATTATTGTGGATGAAAGGGTTAATATTTTGTACAAAATGCTTCAGGGAGGTTTTTTAACCATTTTCCCGATTCCTGATGATCCCGGCAATAAATGGGTTTCTTTTCAGGGAGCAGTGTCTCATTCTGACAGGAATCTGGCTGTTTTCGCAATGACCGCGCTTCAGGAATACCGTGATGCACTGGAGAAAGGGGTTAAAAGTGGTAATTATTCGTTAGCGAATGCGGCACTTGACAAGATATCTGCAGAACAGAGAGAAAAAGGGACGTCAGTTTATCCTCCGCAAATAAAAACAGAGCTTGAGGTGTCTTATGTCAACGGGAATATTTTCAGCAAGATGGCGCGAGCATACATACTTCTGGGGATTATACTTCTGATTATGAACTTCATATCACTGCTTTCGTCCTCAGACCGTATAAGTGGTTTTATCAGATATGGATTATGGCCTGTACTGCTGCTGTTTGTGATCCATACAACCGGGCTTGCAATACGATGGTATATCTCAGGCCATGCCCCCTGGAGCAATGGTTATGAAACACTTCTTTACATAAGCTGGGCAAGTTGTCTTGCAGGGCTGATTTTCGCCAAGCAGTCACCCATGACCCTTGCAATGACTACAATCCTTTCAGCAATAACACTATTCGTTGCAGGTATGAGCTGGATGAGCCCTGAACTCACCAATCTCGTGCCTGTTCTAAAATCTTACTGGCTCATAATCCATGTTGCCGTAATCACTGCAAGCTACGGTTTTCTGGGGATGGGTGCATTGCTGGGGATGGTAAACCTTGTTCTGATAATTATACGAACACCTGTCAATTCAATAAAGACAAGCATCACAATAACAGAACTCTCTTATATAACTCAAATGGCTCTGATAATAGGGTTATACCTCCTTACCATTGGTTCATTTCTGGGCGGAGTCTGGGCAAATGAATCGTGGGGCAGATACTGGGGCTGGGATCCCAAAGAGACATGGGCACTGGTTACAATACTTGTTTACGCATTCATCACCCACATGCACAAGATCCCCGGACTGCGTGGAGAGTTTGCCTTCAGCACTGCATCCCTGCTCGGATTCAGTTCAGTACTTATGACATACTTTGGGGTAAACTACTACCTCACAGGGCTGCATTCATATGCTCAGGGCGCCCCCCCACCCATCCCCGCAGGAGTATATATTGCAGTGGTGGTAGTGGTATTGCTTGTTATCACTGCAGGGATGGCACATAAGAACTGGAAAAAGCAAATAATGACTTGTCCTGAAATAGGTTTACACTAAAACAGTGTAAAAAATGGAAAAAAGGACAAGAAAAATCATTCAGAAAAAGGGGAAATATTTTACCGAAACAGAACGGCATTCTCTCATTCAGGAGATGCTCAAAAACAATTGGACCAAGCAATACGCCTGGGAGCTCTATACCGGAGAACCAGAAGAACGTGGACAACTACTAAGGTGGGTGCGAAAGTTGGGCTATGTAGGAAAAATTCAAAATAAAAAATTTGTATCAAAGCGTAGTATTCTTAAATTTGAAATAAAATCGGGTACTATGGCTGATAAATCAAATGAAGAACAAGAATCTTTTGAAATGCTTCAACTTAAGAAGCGGATTGCAGAGTTGGAAAAAAAATTGAAAGATGAAGAAATGAAAGTCATTGCATGGCAAACAATGGTTGACATTGCCGAGAAAGAGTTCAATATCCCGATAAAAAAAAAGTTCAACACCAAACCATCGGAGAAATGAAAGAAAATTTTCCTCACATAGGACTTGCCAGGCTGTGTGGATGGTTTGGTATCACCCGGCAGGCGTATTATCAGGAAAGCTGGAAGCAAATGGACAAAGGAGTTGAAACAGAAGTACTGCTCAAAGAAGTGCTGAGAATACGAAAAGACCATAAGAGGATTGGAACGCGCAAGCTATACGAAATGCTTACACCATTTATGATGGAGCATCAGATAAAAATAGGCAGGGATAAATTGTTTGACCTTCTTTCAGCCCATCATCTGCTCATTCGCAGGCGCAGAAGGAATATCCGTACGACCTTTTCCAATCACTGGCTCAGAAAAATATCCGGACCTGATTCGCGGTTTTACCCCAACGGCCCCCAATCAACTTTGGGTAAGCGATATAACTTATTGGAAAGTAAGCAAACACAAGGTCTATATTACTTTCATTACTGATGCATTCTCCCATAAAATTGTCGGGTACAATCTGGCTGAAACACTTGAAGCCTTAGAAAGCCTCAAAGCGCTCAAGATGGCTTTACAGCCCTTTGATGGGGCTGTTAGCCATCTTATCCACCACTCAGATAGAGGATTGCAGTATTGTAGTCATGAATACGTTAAAATGCTTAATAAATATGATATTAGGATCAGTATGACCGAATCCGGAGATCCTTTGGAGAACCCGGTTGCTGAGCGAGTAAGTGGATGAGGATGAGGAGGGGATGCGTACCATGCAGGAGCTGGGGGAGAATTTTGCCTGGTGCCTGAAGAATATAGCACAAAGGTGACAGGAGACAGGAGCGCTAGTAAGATAAGGGTACAGGATTTTTCTGTGGCTCAGTGTGGATCCGGAAGGATGTCGTCAGACCACATCTATTCATCATAAATGTAGTAATTTTCATATTATCCCTGCAAACCAGAATAAATGCTTTGCATTTGCAGGAAAAAACTGTTATGTGGATTTATCTCCATTGGTCTTCCGGCTCTGCAAGCCAATGCAGTAGACAAGTAGAAGCCCTATTCACTAAAAATCATAATATTTGGTGAATATAATCACCAGATGTTATTATATTTGCAGAAAATTATGAAGCAATGTATCCAAGATTTCTGCATCAGCGTATTGAAAAGCAATTGAACAGAGGCAAAGCTATTGTGGTAATGGGACCGAGACAGGTTGGGACAACCACCATGATTGAATCCCTTCTGACAACCCGGAATTATTTGCTGCTGAGTGGTGATGATCCCCTTACAAGATCAATCCTGACAGAGCCAAACACAGCGCAAATCAAGTCGATTGTTGGTAGATACCAGTACATTTTTATTGACGAGGCACAGCGAATTCCCGGAATCGGACTTACGATGAAGATCATTACAGATCGTTTTAAAGATGTTCAGCTGCTTGTGAGTGGATCTTCCTCATTTGATCTTTCAGCGAGCATCAATGAGCCACTAACCGGGCGGAAATGGGAGTACCTCCTCTATCCGGTTTCCTGGGAAGAGTATGAGCAACACCATGGATACCTTGAAGCAGAGAGAAATCTTGAAAACAGGCTAAATTTCGGTTTTTATCCTGATGTACTTAATCATGCTGGCGATGAAATCGAAGTATTACGAAATCTGGTCAGCAGTTATCTGTACAGAGATATTCTTGCCTATGCCGATATCCGGAAGCCGGAGGTACTCGACAAACTGGTTCAGGCCCTTGCGCTGCAGGTTGGAAGTGAGGTGAATTATAATGAACTTGCCCAAATTTGCAATGTTGACAAGAACACCATAAGCAAATATATCGAAATTCTGGAGAAAGGGTTTGTGGTTTTCAAGCTGGGCAGTTACAGCAGAAACATCCGAAATGAAATTAAAACCTGCAAGAAGATCTACTTCTATGACAATGGTATTCGTAATATGATTATAGGAAATTTTGATCCAATTGGGTTGAGGCCCGACAAGGGAGCCTTATGGGAGAATTTTCTGATTGCGGAGCGGATAAAGCAGATCGGATACAAGCAGAGCCTGGCCCGTGTTTACTTCTGGAGAACGGCACAGCAACAGGAGATTGATTTCGTTGAAGATGTGGGTGGAAAGATCGCTGGTTACGAGTTCAAATGGCAAAGCAGAAAAGGGCACCGGCCACCAAAATCCTTTACAGAGGCCTATCAGGCTGAAGTAAAACTCATTGACCGGACCAACTTCAGGGAGTTTGTGGTATTACGTTAAAAGGTGGTCTTTGCGCCCTTTGCCCCTTTGTGCCTTTGCGAGAAAAACGCCATTTGGTGATCTGAAAACGGCATTTCATACCAACTTATAACCATTTCATTCATTTGTGAATTTGTATGTTGATTTTTTCAATAACTCTGATTACATTTACATCCACTTACCCATGTGTTGAGATTTCGCTGCTTTGACCCGCGGTGAGACCGATAATTAACATTAACAATTTCAAAAAACAAAAACAGAAAGGAATATAATCCTGATTAATGCATTAGAAATTTTTTCTTTGGAATAAAACGGGTTTCTGGCGTTATTTGGTCAAGTTTCTGGAACAATCCCTCCAAAAAATCCCTTCTCTTACCCTTTGCTGCAATCACAAGCGTCTTCTTACCGGCATGTTGGCACAGATAACCTGCTATTGCAATGCAACAGAACGTAAGGGTTGGTAATGTGGGATCATGCTTTCGGTTTATCATGGCTAACTTATACAATGACACAAGCTTATAAGCCACACAAACCCATCTGAAAGCTGCTTCTGTGGCAGCGAATTCTTCACTTGCAAAACCATCAATGGCGTAATTCACCTGCGACTGTCTCCATAATATTAAAAAGCAACTTTGTTTCTGTAAACAGAAAATATTTGCTTACTTTGGTTTCGGTAAACAGAAACTTTGTGATATCGCTATATTGTTAAAGACTTATGGATAAACAGAAATTGTTGAATATACTTAACGACTTTATTAACTGGAATAAACCTGTGCCGGAGTTCTTTCCAGGGAATGAATCATAAACCCAAACAATCGAATATGTTCCTCGGTCATTATATCAGGAAAATAGATAAATCCAACAGGATTGTAATACCTAAGGATTTTGTGCCTGAAGGAGTAGAGTCTTTTGTTATTAAAAAATCATATAATGCTTCTCTTGTATTGCTATCGCCCGCACACTTTAATAAGCTAAAAGAAAAACTGAGCCGGCTTGATTTATTCAACAATAAGAACGCTGATTTTCTTCGGTTGTTTTTTGCCGGAGTTGTCAATGTATCTATTGACAAAAGAAACAGGTTAATGTTACCTGCACCATTCCTGAAGTATATGCAGGCAGAGCAGTATGTGCTTTTAATTGGTCTGGTTAACAGATTTGAAATGTGGAATCCTGAAGTTTTTAAAAGCTGCCAGCCCTGCTTTACCCCTGCAAACGACGGTATATATTTATCGGATGACCTGGATTATTTTTCTTATGAATCGTTTCGAAGGTTTTGTAATGATTTGCGGATGGAAAAGAAAGTGAATTTATGAACCTCGTGTCTCCCAGGACTGAGACGTACTACCTTGGGTAATCGCATCTGTGACGTGTTGTCTTAGTCCCGCATTAAGGCAGCAATAACCCTCCGGCGACGCAATATAAGATCCTCTATCTCCTTAACCATATTCTCATCAACCTTTGCGGCCATTGGTAATACATAATTTTCGGTCTGTACAAGATAATCCTTTATCTTCTTTATGCTGTCTGTATCAGGATGAAGATCGGTAAGGTTTGAGATGCGGTCGCAACATTTTATCAGTAAAGCTCTTCGACTACCGTGATGAAGCAGCCTCTCAAGGTATTCTGTTTTTTGCTCATAATCCCGTCGGCTCACCTCAAGCATCAGATCCACAACCTCATACCCGTCACTATCGATATTCCTTATTTCATTAAGATTGGTAAATGGTAAATCCTCATACAGGTCGTGAATTATGGCAGCTTTAAGCAATACGCTGTCATTAAAATACTTATAATCCAGCAATATGCCCAGGGTGCAGAAGCAATGCCTGAACTGGTTCCCTCCTATCCGGCGTTCAACCCCTATCAGGGCGGTTGCTTTTATAATGTATGGAGCCAGAACCAAATTCCGCAAATGATACAAATTTTCCATACTGCTATTTATTGAATGCTGATGCCTGCAAAGATAGGGTATCTGGCTCACAAAAACGAAAACTTCACCACCATCAACCTGATTTCTGGCACCTTCAGATTAATATCTATTTCCTTTCCATTTCGTGCTATCGGGATTGTGATTCCTTTACCCTGATGATGAATAATCAGTTTGTAAAGATCTCTGGTAGATCCAAACCGGATAACATCACCTTTCCTCAGTCCAGCCAAATGTATCGCCTTTCCTTCAATAACTTTGGTGATTAAAAAGGGCTCTCCCATAGGGGTTTCCGGAGTGGAATAATTAAACCCAAGCTTTTTTTTACCTGATGCTCTGTGATCAGGGTGAAGGTAACCATCGTAAACAACACTACCGCAATACCAACTCCAAAAAAGGTTAGTAACCTGTGAATTCTGGTTCTGATCAACAGGCCGACTTTCCATCGTATCAACCTGTATAGGCCTGTGCCGGTAGTTCCATGTCCGTTTCCTTTCACTAAAATAAGACATCTATGTCTGCAGCATATAGGAACATTTGTGAAACCAGTCGAAATAATTCAAATTAGCAACATGCATTAGGTTTCACGACGTAATTCGTAATCCGTAATTAACAACAATTCCTCTTTGCCCTGATATTTTTCATTTTTTTGCATATCTTTGCCCTGATATTTTTCATTTTTTTACATATCTTTGCCCTGATATTTTAAAAATCAAGAGAAATGGAACGCTTCATCGATCAGGAACTATTGCAATGGAAAGAGGATCCGGGGAGGAAGCCCTTGCTGATCAGAGGGGCCCGACAGGTTGGTAAAACCTATTCGGTCAGGCAGTTGGCTAAGGAGTTCCCCTCTTACCTTGAAGTAAATTTCGAATTGGAGCGCTCGGTTCACAACTTCTTTGAAAAGGATCTAAACCCGGATGAAATATGTATTAATCTGGCGGCATATTACAATGTGCCTGTTCATGATGGCCAGACATTACTTTTTATGGATGAAATTCAGGCTTGCCCGGCGGCAATCTCTGCGTTGCGTTTTTTTCATGAGAAGAGGCCCGGGCTGCACGTGATTGCAGCTGGTTCGTTGCTGGAGTTTGCTTTACAGGAACTTCCTTCGTTTGGTGTGGGACGCATCTCACATCTGTTCATGTTTCCCCTCTCGTTTGATGAGTTTTTGCTGGCAATGGACGAAAGTAGGCTGTTGCAGCTTAAAATTAAACAAGGGTTTGAGAACCCCTTGCCCGCTGCCATCCACGATAAGCTGCTCGATTATCTACGATCGTTTCTATTAACCGGTGGACTACCGGAGGTGGTTCATTCTTTTTCAGAGAACCGTGATTATCTGCAAACCCAACAAATTCTTGACAATCTTATCACCGGATATGAGGATGATTTTTCAAAATATAAAAAGCGGGTTCCGGTTTCAAGGTTACGAGAGGTATTCCGATATGTTGTTTTGCAGGCCGGTAAGAAATTCGTCTTCTCCAGGGCCTCCGAAACATCGAATCATGGCCAGACCAAGGAGGCGCTTGAGTTGCTGGAGATGGCCGGTTTGGTGCACCGGGTGCAGCACACTTCCGCCAACGGAATCCCTCTCGGTGCAGAGGTAAACCCAAAGAACTTTAAGGTCATCCTCTTCGACCATGGAATCTTTCAGCGTATCCTGGGGCTGGAGTTACCACAATACCTTATCGAAAAAGAGTTTGCCACGATCAATAAAGGGAGCATGGCAGAACAATTTGTGGGTGTTGAGATCATCAAGAACCAGTCATTTCATACCCGCCCGCAACTCTTCTACTGGCAGCGTGATAAAAGGGGCAGCAGTGCCGAGGTCGATTTTCTTGTGCAGAAGCATCATGAAATCATTCCTTTGGAGGTTAAAGCAGGAACACAGGGAAAAATGCAAAGTCTGCATCTTTTTCTACAGGAAAAAAAGATCAGCCGGGGAACACGAGTTTCTATGGAAAACTTCGGACAATACAACAAGATTCAGGTATTGCCGCTCTATGCCGTTAGCAGTATTTTTCAGAATCTCTCTCATTCAGACAACGTGTAATTGCTTATCTATTGACAAATTGACACCACAGATATTCAATATAAGTACTACCCCCCATCCCATGAATCTAGCAGCCATCGAAGAAATGTACCCATCTGGATTTTTAAGACACGTCGTTTGCATGATGCTGAGCGGCAGACATGGCGGTCTCACATCAGGGGAGGTGCATGCGGTCTTCAGCAAAGGTGTAGGGTTTTGGAAGGGTTTGCAGGATTGCACCCCGGCGGGTCTGCAGGAGGATATGCAGTCGCTGGTCACCCTTATGGCCGAACCTGCCGATAGGATGCAGGGGCATTGTACCCGTCTGCTTACAGAGCTGGCTCCCTATCTGGTAGAGAGATATATCAATGGATTACAGGTTCTTACCTTCGTGACACAGTTTCAGCAGACCGCCAGGGAGCGTTATCTCCAAAGCGACCCATGGAAGATTCTTGCCCTACCTGAAGGTGTTTCTGCATTGCACCATCTGGTGCTGGCCGCATTCTTCCGGCTGGAACCGCTTTACCTTGATGAAAACAGCTGTAATACTCCCAACATCCGGAAGCTGGATGAGCTGCCCTGGCAACAGATCGTGCAGGGCAACCTGTGGGATGCTCTTGTGGATACTCTCACCGATATCAGGTTTCTGGAAGCAAAAGTGCAGGCCGGAATGATACAGGAGCTTTATGATGATTACCTCGTGGCACTGGAGCATCTGCGCGATAATCAGGAACATCTTGAAAGGGAAAAGCAGGCCGGAACCCGCATGAGACAGTACATTGACAACCTGATGGATTTTGCATCCGGCAGAAGCGTCATCCCCCCAACAATCCCTTCTGTGAAACCCCTGAATGAAAGAGAGCAAGAGGAAAAACTCAGGGAGTACTATCTTCGACCTTCCCTGACCAACAAGATCAGGCCTTTCTTTAATTTTCTCAGGGAACAGCGTTGGGCTTTCGAAAAATACGGGCACCAACCCGGATTTGTGACCCAGCAGGCAATCAATTGGTGTTCAATGAGCCCCCTGAAATGTGCATTGGGATTTCCTGAATCATATGCAACTGAAACCGTGTTTGTCAGTTACAGATTTCCTGAAATCAAACCACCGTTTCACCCATTCCCCATATTGCAGCAAACCTTACATTACAGGGGTGTTAATACCGGCAGACAGGAGGTGGTCATTCAACCAGCTCTCACCCCTGATCTGCAGTATGCCTTTATCCATGATACGTTATGGACGCTGACGGAAAAACCTGCATGCAAACATTTTGATCAACAATCCCTTCCAACCATAACCGCTGATGGAAAAAAGATTGTGACTGCCCAATCCGGGATTGAAGTGCTGGACGTAGAATCTGGAAGTTTTTATACTGCTGCGGAAGCGGATAATAAAGACCTTAAGCACCTGGCAATTACACCTGATGCCGGCACCGCTGTTACCGGTCACCTGCACGGTGAGCTGAGGGTCTTTGATCTGAAGAAGGGCACACTGAAAGCCATACTGAAGGGGCATAGACCCGGCGGATCAAGATGTGTTCTGTCTGCAAACGGGAAATATGCCCTGAGTTGCAGCTATGATAATTTTGCCTACCGGTTTGGTGACATGGATGTTCGGTTCTGGAATATTGAACATAGCGCCTGCATTGCCATACTGCAAGGACACAAAGATTATGTGAGCCATGTGGATATGACCCCGGATGGCAGATGGGGTATTACCGCTGCAAATGCTGAAATCTTTATCTGGGATCTGAAAGAGTATATACTTTATAGAAAAATCTATGAATTCAGTGGATATATAGGTGGAGTTAGCATTTCAGCAGACGGGGCAATAGCAGCTGCCATGAATTCCGAAGGTACTGTATGGTTATACGATGTGAAAGTCGGCAAATGTCTGTATTCCTTCGCATCACATGTCAACTGGGCTTCATTCCTGAAATTAAGCGCCGATGGAAGAAGTCTGGTCACCATCAGTTACGATGCCACGCTGCGGAAATGGGATCTGGCAAACGGGGTGGTTGTCAACCGTAAACGTGAAGAAAGATCCGTGATAACTTGTACAAGAATGTGCTCAAACAACCGGAAACTCATAACAAGTAACAAGTCTGGTCGTGTTGAGGTCACAGATATAACAGATGGTAGCTTAACGACCCTCCGGACCAGAAGAATCGGTATCGTATCCCAAATGCTTTTATGCAGGGATCAGCATACTTTGATACTTAACTATGTTAGTCGTATCGTCAAGGGGCCTCCCGACATCTATTATGCATGTCTTCTTCAACAGATTTCGCTGAAGAGACAAGGCAAAGCCCTGGATGTTGGCCTGCCGGAAGTTGATATCATTACCAATATGGTTGAAACAACGGATGGATCAAAGCTTATCTACGGTGCAAGATTCTGCTCCCATCTTTTGAAATACCCTGTCAGGAAAGCAGACCCACCCTCCGGCATGAGGGATTTACACTGGGTTCCCAGCCTGGTAATACAGAGCAGACGAAACCGGAATAATATCAGTGTTATGGCTGCACCTCAATTCAGAAGGATAGAACACCTCAGTATGCATCCCAGCGGACGATATCTCCTCTCGGGATCGTATACCAACCATTCGGAAGCTCCTGATCAACATTTGCAGTTGATTCTATGGGATATTGCAACGGAAACAATTGTGTCTGTTGCCTACTCTTCCTGTACATCTTTCTTTTTGAAAGCCTCCGGGTTGACTGCAGATGGTCAATTTGCCTATATCATCCCGCAAACCTATGAAGTTCACAAAAAGTTTACTTTTTCTCTATATCAGTTGCCTGAAATGAATTGTGTTCTCAACCTGATAGGGATTCCCACATTGGCGAAGCCATCACCTGATGGCAGATATATTTTTGCGTGCGACCAGGAAACCTTCAATCAGGTATGTTTGAGAACAGGCCGGACAGAGAAATACCTTTCCGGGGGTACTGAACTGTATATAACTGATAATGGGAGGTATGCCGTTGTGAAGAGGGATCCTTACAGTATTGGGATCATGGATATTGATGCACGGGAATGGGTTAACACATTCTGTCTTGAAGAGGGCATAGAAAGTATCATCAAACTTACTTCTGCGGGTGATCTCTTCATCATCAGCAAAATAGAGATTGTGATCATACTTAGTGTTACCAACCTCACGATTTACCCACCGATAGTTACGCCATACAGAATGTGGATCCACGCCGATACAAAAGGAGCAGGTCACCCCGACCCCGATATCAAAGCTGACTGCAAATGGTGCGGGGAGACATTTGTTGTGCCAACGAAGTTAACAGACTGCATTGATGAGCTCCACAGGGTTGCCGGCATATCGAAAGAAAGAACACCCCTTCTGACCCTGCCTGATTCCGCCTGGGAGGATGAACGGCTCATCAGCTCTTGTCCAAAATGTGGCAAGAGGTTAAAATACAATCCGTTTGTAAGCTGATTATCAGAAAAAACGCAGTTATTTACCGCAAGCTTTTCCTACAGCGTTTTAAATATCTCCATCTCTTATACCTAACTTTTCAATAAATCAATCCTTTTAGCTATCGCCTTTTATGTCTAAAATCAATATGATTGCTGTAAAAAACATTCCTGTATTGAATGATTTATCATGGTAATATATAATACACCTACAACCCATTGCCCGGAAATTCTGATACTTTTCACCTCCTCAGCCAGCTCTGCGGATTCTGCTTGGTTCTGCCCTGCCACAACTCGAAATGGAATTCGGTGCCGTGTTCACCTGTCTTTATCAACCCGATTAGATGACCAGTTGGTATCTTCTCACCTTTCTTCACACAAACCGTTTGTAACTTTGAATATAAAGTGAAGAAATCGCCGTGCTTAACCAGTACAGCATAGTATGACGGAAGTTGAATCACCTCGCTTACCTCGCCTTCAAAGACTGCTTTAGCAGATGTTCCCTGTGATGTAATAAAGTCAATACCATTATTCTCGGTATATACATCGAAATCTGGATGCTTTTTCGTGCCGAAGGTGTTTGATATTGTACCCTGTTCAACAGGCCAGGGCAGTTTTCCTTTGTTTGCAGAAAAAGTATTCGAAAGTTTCACCTCGGCAACGGATGTCTCACGTGCTTTTGCCGTTGTTTCCGTTTTTCGGTTTGCCGATTTCTGCATCTCTTCCCTAATGATCTTACTTATGCGTGTTTCAAGGTCGGCAGCCTCCTTCTGCTTCTTTCTTATATCAGCTACAATACGGCTCTCTTCTTTCTGAATGCGTCCCAGCACCTGATTTTTCTTCTCCTTCTCGGCAGTGAGATTGAGGCTTTCACGGTTCTTCTCTGCTCTTAATAGCTGCTTTTCATCAAGATGTGCCCTTATAACCCTGGAGGTACCCTCCATCTGTTCTCTGGTCTCATTTAGCTGATTATACATATCCCTTCTCCCCGCTGCCATACGTTGCAGAAACCTGGCACGGATCCATGCCTGATTGAGGTTTCTGGATGCCAGAAGGTATAAAAGCCTGTCGTCTGTTGACCTCAGCTTATAAGAAAGATATATGGTCTTTGCATAGGCAGCCTTCAGGCGGTTTATCTCTACCTCAAGCTGCTTAATCAACATCTCATTATGCTTCAACTGCCTGTTCATATACCTTATCTCAGACTCTATGGTATTAAGAAGCTCACGCCTCTTCCGTATCTGGCTGTTGAGCAGGGTTATCTCCCCCAGGGATGCAGCCTTGTTCTTCCTCGCTTCATCCAGCAACTTCTGGTTTATGGCTATCTGCTCCTTCAGCCGCTTCTGCCTGGCTTCAAGACTCTTCCTGTCAACCGACGTGCCTCTCTGTGCAAATATAATTGCAGTTAACATCATCATGACGAAAAACATAAGCAGCTTCCGCTTATTGTTCTGATAATGTAACCTGTTCATATCCTTTTGTTTGATTATAAAAACCCTTAACTTCATCTCTTTCTCTGCTTTCCTTAAAATACAAAACCAGGCATATTCTCTATTTTATGACAATAGGTTTGTAATTGGATGGTACCCTGAAAGGGAATGTTGCTATATCATCCGTTTTATAGCTGTCAGCAAGTATCTGAAGTATAACCTCTTCATTTTGATTTACTACGACAATATTTACAAGTAGTGGTAATATCATTTTTTCCACGTTACTGAACCTGTCGTATCCTGCTGTGATCTTCCTGTTTTCACCTGAAATCTCAAAAGTATTTTCGAGTATCCTTCCATGCTCCTTTGATATGGCAATTTCATTTCTTACAACCGTTGAACCTTCCGGGCGGGATCTTTGGTCACGGCCCTGGTTGATACGGTATCGTGATGGATAAACAATTTTGCATAAAACCTTATCCCTGCAATCAATATCAACAGGTTCATCAGACCAGTTCTGCGGAGGATTACCCAATAAAAGGGACTCTATCAGGTTGTAATCTGCATCAACATTAAACTTGCTGCTGAAAAATGCATAGTCACCAGCGAAATACTGGCTGTTAATCCTGTCCATCAGCCATACCGAATCCATTGAAATCATCATTCGTGCAATCTCAAATCCAAGTTTCCTTGCAGATATCCATATCAGTGAATCCTTTTTTATTCTGATATTGGCATTTAGGTTGTTGTCGGTACCGGCAGCGGTAATGTTAATCACAGCATCATAGTTCAGTATATTGAAGTTTGCTGTTCCCTTTTCCATTGAGGCAACAGGCAGTAGCATATCGGGCGGTACAGACACTACCGGCGACGAGTTGCCGGTTCCCTTAAATATACCACAACCACTTAGAAGTGCTATTGCTGACAATGATATGAAGAGTATATTTCTCATAATTTCTCTGTTCCCGTGATTATCTTTTAAGGAGATTCCCTTTTGAAAGTTTCAATGCATTGACCCATGTCTGTGCAGCTTCATCTTTCATTCCAACATGGATGTAAATGTCTGTTGCGTGCTCCATAACCAGGTAGTGACCGGGGTATTTCTCTGTTAACATCCGAAGAGGTGCTTCAACCTCATTCCTGCCTCCTTTCTGCAGCCTGTTCCACAGGTCACATATCAGAAGCATGGGATCACCTGAAGGCCTTGAAGAGATAAGTGCGTTAAGTTGCTGAAGTTGTTCTTTGTAGCTCCATGTCACAGCGAACCTGAGCTGGTCGGCAGCCATGGCATTGCTTACATAACCCTTTTTCAGAGCACGCTGATAATATTCTTCTGCTTTCGGAGCCTTATGTTCAAGCTCATAGACTCTTGCCATTCCATGTTCCAAAGCAGCCGAAATTGAATCATTCAACCCGGCGAAATAGATTCCCTGCCTGAAGGTTACTAGTGCATCTTCCGGCTTTTCACCATAAAGAAGGCCTGTTCCATGATACAGATAAAGTAACGACTGTTCCGGAAAAATCCGAAGAGCTTTTTCTCCATCTTCGCGCAATGAAACATAATCCCTCATGATCCAGGCACAATTCAACAATTGTTCCCATACCAGGTAACGGCTGCTGTCAAGTTCAACCACCTTTTTCATTTTATGCCAGGCCGCTTCATAACTTCGGTCACGAAAAAGAAAATCGCCATACATCGACCACCCTTTAGGATTCTCGGGGTGCTTCATCACAACAACCTCAAGCAGGTTATATGCTTCAGGTATTAGTGAGGGGTACTTTTCAGATAGGTTGTAATACGATAGTAAAACCACAATCTTGGAATCGATGCTAAGGTTAGGGGAGCTGAATGCTTCAAGAAGCTGCTCATAAGCTTTATTGTCCTCTCCCCTGCTGCGGTAATAGTTTGCCAGATCGAAACGCACCTCTCCGTTTTCGGGTTCCAGCCTAAGTATCTCCTGCCACAATGGCAATGCCCTTGAACCTCTCCCCCGGTGGAGATAATATGCTGCAAGAGCTCCAAGGTATTTTGTCTCGTATGGGTACTTTTCTATCAGCCATTTCAACGATTGTTCAACCCTCCTGTGGTCGTTGCTCTTTTCGTATATTGTCAACATCTTAAGAAAAATCTCCTCATCATAACCAAATCGTTCAAGGATGCTCTTATATGTTTCTGCTGCTCCTTTAACGTTTCCTGACATATCCTGGGCATAAGCTTTTCCCTCATACCACATCCTTTTACCGGGCTGGGTTTTTATAACTCCGGTATACACATCATCAGCATCTTTGTACCTCCCCAGTTTCAGGAGAATATCACCATATAATACCCTGTACCATATATTTGTGCCTTCAAGTTTCAAAGCTTCTTCAATCCAGTAAAGCGCCTCCCTATAATCCCCTGTGATATGGTAAACATCAGCAATCTGATAATATGAAGGGTGATGGCCTGGATCTGTCTTTATGCAATCTTTAAGCAACTGGATAGCTTGTGAAAAATTTCCAAGTATCTTTTCCTTGCTGGCATCAATATACATACCTGACACAGCCATCATAAACGAAGTAACGCTGTCGCCCGGATTCACCGAAGGTTTGAATGATGCTCCCAAATCACCTTGGGGACGACATCCTGAAAAAACCAGCAGGCATAACATAACCATCACCAGGGTTAAATTCCCTTTCGGTTTACCAACACTTTTTTTTAACTGAAAAACCATAACCCCAAATATGACATAATGTTATATCATGGAGGTGAAATCGCCAATACTCACCTCATTATATCTACCTTTATAATCGACATAACTGCCGATCATCGAATTATCTATGTTGATATTCTCAACTTTGGTGTGTCTCTGTATAATAGAGTTGGTGATTATTGAGTCGGATATTGAACAATTTTCACCAACAGATACATGTGGCCCAATTATCGACTTCTTAATAACCACGTTTTCACCAATATAGCAAGGGGAGATAATCAATGCATCTTCAATCTTAACCGAGCCTGCAATTAGGTTTTCGTGTTTGTTTAACTCCAGTATTCGTTGATTGGTATGCACTGTAGCATTTTTATTTCCACAGTCGAGCCATTCATCCACAGCACCGGTTTTAAATTTCAAACCTTTTTCCATCATATTCTGAAGTGCGTCAGTCAATTGATATTCACCATCTTTAGAAATTCCCTTATCAATAAGGTGCTGAAGTTCATCTTTCAGATTACGGCCATCCTTGAAATAATAGATTCCGATTATTGCCTGATCTGAAATGAAGTCACCCGGTTTTTCAACGAATCTTGTAATGTAATCATGTTCATCAGTGATCACCACTCCGAATGCTGATGGGTTTTCGACCCTGTGCACCCAGATAATACCATCAGCCGACCTGTTAAGCCTGAAGTTTGCGGCAAACAGTGTATCGGCGAATGCAACGATTACTTCACCATCCAGAGCATCAGCTGCACAGAGAATGGCATGGGCAGTACCCAAGGGTTCGGGTTGGTAGTATATTGATGCTTCCGCACCGAGGGTTGCTGCTATTTGTTTCAAATTTTCTTCGACTTCCTGCCCAAAATCTCCGATAACATAAGAAATTTCTTCGATTTGTGCATCGCTTATTCTGGTAATATCTTCAAGCAACCTCTGTACGATTGGTTTGCCAGCAATACGAATAAGAGGTTTAGGGATGGTTAGGGTATGCGGCCGCATTCGCTTACCCAATCCTGCCATAGGGACAATTATCTTCATAATGATTTTTTATTTCTATTTATCGTTTCCCGATACCCCCTGTGCTTCCGAATCCTCCCTCTCCCCTTCCGGTGTCATCAAGAGCGTCAACGGAAATCAATTCTGCTCGCTCGTGTCCGGCAATCACCATCTGAGCGATTCTGTCTCCATGCTGCACTGTAAAATCCTCTTCCGAGAGGTTTATCAGAATCACTTTGATCTCACCCCTGTAATCTGCATCAATGGTGCCGGGTGTGTTGAGCACGGTAACACCAAAGTTGGCAGCCATTCCACTTCTGGGCCTCACCTGTGCCTCATATCCCTGAGGTAGAGAGATGAACAGGCCGGTTGGGATCATGGAGCGCTGCAACGGTTTCAGGGTAACAGGAGCGTCGAGTTCGGCATGAAGGTCCATCCCTGCCGAGTGGATAGTCTTGTATGCGGGTAAAGGGTTGCCGGACCTGTTTATTATTTTTACCTCCATAAGTTGATTTTTCTGATTTTTATCCGTACAAACGTACGCGATTTTTGCGAATAAGAAGCCAGGCAAAGGCTAAAAAGAGGAGACCTCTTATCACCAGTCGGATCATAATATTATCCACAGGTAACAGAGTTGCTATATACCATATCGCCACAGCTCCTCCCAGATACAACAGGTTTATCACCGGCCTGTACGGAACAGGGAAATGTCGCTGGCCAAGGAAATAGGAGATTATCATTATGGCAAGGTTAGCCAGCATGAAAGCGTATGCTGATGCCATGTAACTCAGATAAGGAATTCCGAAAAGGTTCACTATAATAATGATTGCTGTTCCAGTAATGGCAAGCCAGGCACCATATATTGTTCTGTTGGTCAACTTGTACCACATCGACAGGTTGAATCCGATACCCTGAAAGATAAATGCAAACATGACAACCGGCACTATAGTTCTCCCGTTCCTGTATCCTGCATCAACAAAATAAACAAATATATCATCAAGGAAAAGCATTGTCCCCAGAAATATCAGTGCCGAGATTATCACAAAAGCATCCATCACCTGGGGAAAGATTCTGCGTGCAGTGTCAATATTAGCGTTGGCAAAGAAAAATGGTTCTGCGGCATACCTGAATGCCTGCAGGAAAAAATACATGATGATGGGTATTTTGAAACATGCGGTGTAAATCCCCACCTGCGACATTGATATATCTGCAGGGAGAAGCCAGGTTAGAAGTAGCCTGTCGATAGTCTGGTTTATTGTTCCTGCCAGACTTAGTAACAGCAGTGGTAAGGCATACACTATCATTTTCTTCCACAGTGAGGTATCGAATCTGAGCCTGTCTTTCAACACTGAAGGTAAGAATACAAGCAACTGGATGAGGCTTGCAATAATATTTGCAACAAAAATGTATGCAATCACCACCTCGCCGTGGTAGAAAGTGGAAACAACTTCTTTAACAGAGGTACCACCGTTGTTTGCGAGCCAGGGTACAGCAAAGATGAAAAACAGGTTCAGTCCGACGTTCAGTCCAATGTTAAGGAGTTTGATGAGGGCAAACTTTCTGGCTTTGTTCAAAGCTCTCAACCTTGCAAAAGGAATTGCCACAAGGGCATCCATTCCGACAATAATGGCAAACCATGTTACATATTGCGGATTTGCCGCAACATTAAGCAGCCCTGAGAAGAAACTCCTGTTCAGTATTATCAGCAGCGTGAAAACAACTGTCGTAACCAGAATTGATATCAGAGCTGTGGAAAAGATAACAGGGCTTTTATCTGACGAATGGAAGAACCTGAAGAATGCGGTTTCTAGGCCGTATGTGAGAAACACCAGCAATATTGCGGCAAATGCATACATATTAGCCACTTCACCATATTGTTCAGTTAAGAATGTGTATGTATGTATTGGTACAAGCAGATAATTAAACAGCCTTCCCAAAATGCTGCTGACACCATAAATTGCCGTCTGTCCGGCAAGTTGCTTCAACGGGTTCATTCTACTTTAACAGGTATTGTAATGGTAAAGTTAGTGCCGGTTTCATGGTCTGATGTAAATGTAATGGTTCCCCCAATACTTTCTGCAATATTCCTGGCAATTGCAAGCCCAAGACCCATTCCCGATGTCTTTGTTGTAAAACTCGGCAGGAATATCTTGTCGCGTATCTCTTCATCGATACCTTTGCCGTTATCATGAATCCTGATAACATATTTGCCGTTTTCCAAGCCTGCATATACAGTAACGACAAGCTGCCTCTCTTTCACCTTTGCCTGCAAAGCATTGTTAACAAGGTTTATAATCATTCTGCTGAACTGCTCCGGATCGGAAACTATTACAGCATCTTCAGGTAAATTAATATCGGTTACCCATTCAACATCAGGATACCCTGAAAACAGGTTCAAAGCTGCATTTACTGCATGCGAAATTTCAACCTTCTGAACTTTTCCTTTCGGCATGTTAGCAAAATCTGAAAAGGCTGATGCAATGGCCGAAAGCGACTCTATCTGCTGGTGCATAACTCTCGAAAATTTTTCAAATTGCTGCTTCCACATATCCGGATCGTCATTGAGCGTTTTCTCCAAATGCTGAAGGTTTAGCTTCATAGGCGTAAGTGGGTTCTTGATCTCGTGTGCTACCTGCCTTGCCATTTCACGCCATGCACTTTCACGTTCACTTCTGGCAAGAAGATCCGCACTTTTTTCAAGTTCGTCTATCATTCTGTTATATTCGTGTACCAATTCTCCTAATTCATCGTGACCTTCCCATTCAATCCTCTCATTTACCTCCCCTAGTTTCATCTTCCTGATTTTTTCCCTTATAAGTATCAAAGGCTTGGCAATCATGTCAGAAATAAGGAAAGCAAAAAGAATGGTTATTGCTATCAGCAATAGATAGATGTTGATATAGGCCATCAGATAATTCGAAATCTCATCGCTAAGCTCACTCTGACGGGCAAAATACGGGAGGTTAATATAGGCAATGATGTTTCCCATATTGTTCTTGAAGGGTATATATGCTGAAAGGTAGTTGAGCTTCCCGATATTCTCCTCATGAATTAGAAGGGTTTTTCTCTGAACCACCATTTCACGGTATGCATCAGTATTCATCTTACTGCTTATCAGTCCCTCATCAAAAATCCTTTCCCTTGAGGTTCCCAAAAGATTTCCTTCAACATCAAAAAGGTTGATATCTGTTGCAAAAACATCGTTGAATTTTCGTAGTATAGTCTGTATATATGGTTTAAGCTCCTGGCTCAGAATCTCCTTGTCGGCCAGTTTGTGTTCAACTTCAATCCTGATGGAACGGGCTTTATCGCTAAGATTTGCCATGTTTTTATTTCTGTTCAGAATACCAATGTAGTAAACAGAGGTTCCACCTACCACAATAAACGATACAACAATAACCGAAAAAAGGACTAGCTGTAACCTCTGTTTGAAGTTGGAGCGGAAAACCCGTTGCCGGTCAACCCTATTGTTTATTTGTATCATCAAGGCATAGATTATCAAAAATATCAACAGGAAAAATGAAAACGGGGCAGCTACATCAAGAAGGCTGTTTTCCGGAACACTTATAAGCAAAACATTGTTGTCGCCTGTTGGATAATAAAGATGTGAATATCCTCCTTTACTAAAGAAACGGTGATTTTTACTTTTATCTCCATACCTTGTTATATCGAAACTATAAATGTATTTGCCATAACTGGCAACTAGCTGACCATTTTTATAACGTGCATTGGCATATCTATAAATTCCGGCTTTCTCCTTAACGCTTTGATCTACCAATAGTTCCAAATAACCTGCATCGACTGGCACTACTTTAGGATAGAGCTCAATGAACACTTGTACCTCATCTCTATTCCCATTTCCTGTATTTTCAAACGTCAGGATTCCAAGATAATTCACCTGTCCCAGATTATCCTGAATAAGAGCCAGATCGGGAATCAGTGTAACTCTACCCATATCCAGAATCTGTTGCCTGAAGAAAGCAACACAATCAACTACTTTATTATCACTTTCTATTACAAGCCTTTGCTTTGGGGCACAAAGGGTAACCTGAAAATTATACTTTGTCCAGAATTTGTCGCCACCACTAAAATAATTCTGAATTATATAAAGGATAACGAGGTCATCATCAACATATTCATGGAATATCATCTCGGCAAGTGCGGTATCCTTATACATTGCATCGCGTGCCTGTCCAAAAAGGAATTCTGCCATCGGGTCATCTTTCTGGGCATATTCAGCTGCAACCATGAGTCGGTAATTTTTCTCCTTCTCGGCTGTGTAGTGGTTTATCATCCATGTAAGTGCTGCAGAGAGGGTGATAAGTAAAAGTATGGTATGATTCATCATTTTAATCTTCCTGTTTTGAACCAGAAGATATGAAACAGTGAACCCAAAAAATATCAGTGACATTACCCACCATCCGGTATCTCCGGTAACGGCTGCAATGATGGTTAGGGTAATCAACAGGGGAATACCAAAGAAAAATAGCATACGCTTACCTTCCCTTTGTTCGATGATATATCTGAAAATTCTCGCAAGGAACATCAGAAGGCTCATTGAAAGGATTACCATCAGAAGTAAACCGGTAAAACTGTAAAGATCAAACGACAGTAGATTATTAAAGTTGAAAACAAGGGTTGAATCGAATATCAGATTCCTGACTGTTGTTGAGAATCCATAAATAAGCAAGCCTGAACAGGTGATAAGTGCGGTTAAGATGATGCGGCTGATAGTTGAGTTTCTTTTCTCCAGCTGAAAAACCGAATATCTGTAAAAAGCCCATGCAATAATGATTATTGTAATACCATTTAAGAAAAGATCACCGAATGAAGGGTTGAGCCATGATGATGCAAAAAGCTCAGGATTGAAGAAGTATGTCTTATAAACCAGTTTGGGGAATTTTAGCCAAAGGATCAAACCTCGCAGTATCAGTGCATCAAGCAGAAAAGCAACCAGAGCAAGGTCAGGGATCGAAGGAAAGGGGTTAAGCCTCCTGTGCAGATATAGAAGCCATAAATTAAATATAACAAATGCTGTCAGAAACAGATAAAAGGCAATATTTCCATGACTTCCATAATGAACATCACTCAGATCATAGGTAAGCCCAAACAGGAAGTTCCCATCACTATCATTGATATTGTTATTTGTTGGTTCTTCAACAATAACAGGTACAGTAGTTATCGGGTAATCATCCTGAAAATGGTTTACAAGATACTCATTATCATAAGGATAGCTGTGTTTTATGAGACTAAGTCCAACAATTGTATATTGCTGATGTATAAGTTCATATTTCTGATACCATCCGTTTTGCAACTTTATTAACCTGGAGCCTGAAAAGGAGCTGTCTGTATCCTGTCCGTTCCACGGAGTGCTGTTGTCTGACCAGAAAATAATCTTCCCCTCTTTCAGAATGAAAAGAGAGATATCTGTACCTGTAAGTTTATCATAATTAAACGTGAGGATATCGGGTTCACCCTGGCTTATCAATTGATTTTTAAGCTGTTCTGCTTTTTCCATAAGTGATACATACCTCTGTTGTGTTACAGATGATATTATCTCTGTTATATGCCCAGGATCGCATTGTTGGTTAATATGGAACAGGTATGCTGTTGTAAACAGGAGATATAATACCGAGATGATTGCCAGAACAGGCATTGGTGCAAAAAATCTCTTCATTATTCCGGTGCTTTCTTTCGTTTCCACAAATGTAAGAATTTATATCGCAATGCTTCCTTTTATATCGCTATGCTTCGAAGGTGATTGTAATGGGTATTTTTTTTATTTTATGCAAAAGTTTCTTTTTTCCTTTGATATAGAAGAGAACCCTTATACCGATAACTTGTTTGGTGTTGACTTTCCGATTATTTTCATTATCTTTATCGGTTGAATCCAACAATCATTCTTTTTTAAAACAGGCAACGATGAAAAACACCATACCTGTTCTGATATTCAGTATGCTTTTGATGCCGGTATTGTTACGGGGACAGATCATCACCAATCCTGACACAGTATTTGTTTCTCTATATGATACTGTTTTTGTTGATGTTCTGGCAAACGATTACGAACTGAACAATGACTCTATATTTCTTTATGGTACCAGCTTTGGATCAGGGGTTTATGTAAGGAACAATCGCTTATTGGTTGCACACATGATGGAATGGCAGGGCAAAAGAGGCTGGTTTGATCCCATTGACTACTATGTGAGGCAGGCAAATGGCACCCATAAAGCTACTGGTCAGTTACATATTTACCTCCACAACGAATCTTATGCATCGTTGGATATCAACAACCTGAATGCAAGGTTTTATGCATTGGGTCATCATTTCTGGGATTTTAAAGGAGAATCTAAATTCTTTGCTCCCAAAAATACTGCTCAGATACCGATATTCAACAGTTCTTTCTGGATTGGTGGTATTGAAAGCAACTCAAATCAGTTGCATGTATCTGCCGAACGTTACCGTCAACTTGGGGAGGATTTTAATTCAGGCCCGGTATCATCCTTTTATCACTCATCATTCGAACGTGAGTGGGGTCGGGTCTGGAAACTTACCACTAATGACATACTCCATCATATTGCCAACTATGCCAGGCAGGGTTACACACCTATCAGGGACATTGCCGAATGGCCTGCCAATGGTGATATATCACAGGGGCAGCTTGCGCAGATGGCACCATTCCAAGACAGAAACAGAAATGGTATCTATGAGCCTATGGACGGTGATTATCCTTTGATACGGGGCGACATGACGCTATTTTTCGTATTCAGCGATTTACGGAGGCCAAATACCGAATCCGGGGGTATCCCCCTGGGTATAGAGGTACACGGTATGGCATACGCTTTCGATCAACCTGATGATTCAATGCTTAACAACACCATTTTTCTTCATTACGACATCATCAACCGTTCCGATAACCAATACAATGACACATGGCTGGGGCTATGGTTCAGCGGTAGCCTCGGTTCATCTTATGACGATTATTTCGAAACTCATGTTAAGCACGGTGCCGCCTGTTTTTATAACGGGAATCCTGTTGACGGCTCCGGACAGCCGTGGTCTTATGGTGCCAAACCACCTGTATTTGGGATACAGTTTCTTGCAGGCTCCTATATGGATCCTGACGGCATCGACAACCCCAGAACCGATTCTGCCGGCAACCGTCTCTGTGATGTGAGCCTTAACGGTGCATTTTTCGGTGATGGGATTGTGGACAATGAACGCTTAGGGCTGGCTCATACTCTGATCAATCATAAACACCCCCCTGGTGTCTTGCATCAAGCGACAATAGCTGTTGAATACCACCTGGCTTTACGTGGTATCTGGAGGGATAGCACACGATTGATTTATGGAGGGAGTGGGCATCCCCTACATAATGGTTATGGACCTGGATGTTCATTTATATTTCCCGGTGACACCGACCCATGCAACTTTGGCACCGGTGGACTCCTGCCAAATGGACCTGCGTTATGGACTGAAAAGACAGCCGGCAGATTACCAGGGGATCGTAATGGCATAGCCTCCAGCGGCCCTTTTACCTTCATGCCTGACCAAAGACAGGAACTGGATGTGGCTTTCATCTTCGCCCGGGACCAGATTTACGATAAACCATACGATACGCTGGTGGACTGGATGGGCAAGCTTAAGAGTCTTTTTGAGGAAAACCCCGGTATGTTTAAACCGCGGATTCATGTATCGCAAAAAACAACCCCTTCCATTAATGACCTGAATCTGTATCCGAATCCTGCCGGCGAATACATAACCATTTCGGGAATAACAGAACTGCAGCCCACAACTTACCAGATCTTCGGCATTACCGGCCAGCTGTTCGCTGCCGGATCTGTTAAAAACTTAGAGCCCATATCAATAGCTCATCTCACACCGGGAATATATATTATCCGTATCGCGGCAGGTCATGAGATGACAGGCAGAAAGTTTGTGAAGGGAATTTAAGTGTGAAAGTTTTAAAGTGATTGCCTTGGGTGATCGGAGGTGGTTTTTGATTATCAGGAAGATTTTTTGAGAAGATATATCAATGATGAATAATTGCTGCTGAAGAGTGCTTTTGTGTTGGATATCATCCCTTTGGCAATGGCATTAAGCATATTTTTTCGGTTATGACGGTGCTCTTCACTCAACATCGAAACATAGAACGCATCGAAAGGCATTGGCACTTTCTTAAACATTTTCAATCCCGATTTTTCTGAAAGTTTTATGAAAGCTTCAGAATTAAAATGGTACAGATGCCGTGGAACATCCCAGGCAGCCCAGAGACTTTTGTAATGCGATGCATCCCATGAATCCCGGTTAGGTAATGCAATCACAGCGAGACCGTCGTCTTTGAGCAGCCTTCGCACCTGATTCAAACGTTCATTTATATCATGCACATGTTCAAGAACATGCCACATTGTAATTACATCAAATGTTTTATATGAATATTTATTCAGTTCATCTTCATCTTTAACGTCCAGGCCGAATATTGTTTGTGCATATTCACGTGGTTTCTCGCCGGGCTCAATCCCTTTAACTTCCCACCCTTTTTTTGCGAATGCATCAAGAAAATGCCCCGTTCCGCAGCCTATGTCAAGTAATGTTGATCCCTGTTTGTATCTCTTGATCAGATTGTACTTCCTGTTGATGGCATATCTTCTTACAATCTGATATGCTTTATTGAAAACACCCTTCCCTGTATTTGAATGGGAAATATACTCATCTGATTTATAATAACTTCCGACTTTTTCTTTGTCAGGTTGCGGCCACGTGAACCATACGTCGCAGGAATGACATTCAATAATATTAAAATCCTCGCCGGATACAAGGTGGTCATGGCATACCATTCTTTCATTCAGATCATAAGAGCTGCATACCGGGCATTGAGTATCAGGTGCAAGTTCTGTTTGTTCCACGTGAAACATATTTATAATTATCTATTTTTCAATTTTTTATTTGATTATGCCTTGTTATTGAGAACCAGAAGAACAGCAATATCGGCGGGAGAAACTCCGCTGATGCGTGAAGCCTGTCCGATTGTTGCCGGTTTCACCCGGTTGAGTTTTTCACGGGCTTCAAATGAGAGGGCCTTAATCTTGTGGTAGTCAAAGTCGGGCTTCAGTTTTATACTTTCATGCTTGCCCATTCTGGATGCGAGATCGTCTTCCTTATCAATATAATTCTGGTATTTGAGTCTGGTTTCAGCCTCATCAAGGATTTCTGAAGCAATGTTTTTCGGAAGTGTTTCTATTATCTTGCTCCATCCGGGAACCACAGATGCCATATCAGATATACCTATACCAGGTCTCAACAGCAATGAGGCCCCCTTGATCTTTTGTTTCACTGGTGAGTCACCCCTTGATTCGAGCAGAATGTTTGCCTCACCGGGATCGATGCTGTTCTGAAGCATGAATTTCATCACCGCTGCTATACCTTTTTCCTTTTCCCGAACTCTATTGTAGCGGTCATCAGAAGCTATCCCGAGAGAATGGGCCAATGGTGTAAGTCTAAGATCTGCATTGCTCTGCCTGAGCATAATCCGGTATTCGGCTCTTGAGGTAAACATGCGGTACGGCTCATCAATCTCTTTTGTTATAAGATCATCGATAAGTACGCCTATATATGCGTCGGATCTACCAAGAATGAAAGGATCCATGTTTTTAATCCTTCTATGAGCATTGATGCCTGCAATCAGCCCCTGAGCGGCTGCCTCTTCATAGCCTGTGGTGCCATTTATCTGACCGGCAAAGTACAGGTTTTCAACAGTTTTTGTTTCCAGGGAGTAATGAAGCTGATCAGGTGGAAAATAATCATACTCAATGGCATATCCAGGCCTGAATATTTGTGCTTTTTCAAATCCTTCAATTATACGGAGGGCTTTAAACTGCACCTCTTCGGGCAACGACGATGAGAAACCATTGATATAGTATTCGATACTATTACGTCCTTCGGGTTCAACAAAGAGCTGGTGTGAATCCTTGCCTGAGAAGCGTTCAATTTTATCTTCCACCGATGGGCAGTATCTTGGTCCGGTACCTTTTATTGTTCCCGTGAAGAGGGGTGAAAGATGAAATCCTGTTTTAAGCACCTCATGCACTGCCCGAGATGTGTAGGCCAGGTAGCAGCTCTTCTGGTCTGTGAGGGATGGGGTGTTGGTAAAGGAGAATTTCCCCGGTTCATCATCCCCTTTTTGTTCTTCGAGTTTTGAAAAGTCAATTGTTCTGCCATCAACCCTGACGGGGGTTCCAGTCTTGAGCCTCTTCGACACAAAACCTCTCTTTTCCAGTGTTGATGTCAAACCTTCGGAAGCCTTCTCCCCTATCCTGCCTCCTCTGAACTGCTTCTCCCCAATATGGATTATTCCGTTGAGAAACGTTCCTGTTGTAAGGATTACCGAACGTGATGATATCTCTTTGCCGATCCTGGTGATCACTCCGGCTATTTTTCCTTTGAGAATCTTTAAACCCACAACTTCATCCTCACGGAAAAAGACATTTGGGTTTTGTTCCAGAAGAGACCTCCAGAATACCGAGAAGGCTACTCTGTCGCTTTGAGCTCTGGGGCTCCACATTGCCGGTCCTTTCGACCTGTTAAGCATTCGGAACTGAATCATGGTATTGTCGGTTACTATGGCTGACAAACCCCCCATTGCATCAATTTCCCGCACAATCTGCCCTTTTGCAATTCCACCCATGGCAGGATTGCAGGACATATTTGCTATAGTATTGAGATTCATGGTTATTAACAGAACCTTTGAGCCAAGAGTGGCAGCGGCCGAAGCTGCTTCACATCCGGCATGCCCTGCTCCTACCACAATAACATCATAGGTTTCTTTCGCCACAGTTTCCGGGTTTTTCAAGCCCGCAAAGATAAGCAATAATCCTCTTTAAGGCGCATTTCCACCTGCTGTTCATGGGTTTGGTCGTTATAGCCGAAAAGGTGTAATACGCCATGAATGATAACGCGGTCGAGTTCATCCCGCCAGGGAACCCCGTTATCTTTAGCGTTTTCCTTAACAGTCGGAATACTTATATATAACTCTGCTTCAATAGGTTTTCCAGGCTGATGGTAATGGAAGGTGATAATATCGGTATAGGTTTCGTGTTTAAGGTATGCTTTGTTTAGCTGCAGCAACTCCTCGTCACCGGTGAATCGGATATCAATTCTTTTACATTTTTCACCGCAGACCTTTAAAACATCCGATATCCAAAGGTTCAATGTCTCCTTATTGATCTCGAAAGGGGTAATGTCACCAAAGAAACATCTAACAACAGGTGACTTCATCGGGGCATTTTGTTATATATAATATATTATGGTATAGCTTACCGGGTAATGATTACATATGATTTCTTACAGAAAAGGGGGTGTCTTGATTATTCAACTTGTTTTTCGGAGGGTTTTTTAACTGCTTCGAAATATTTGTTCACCTGATCTGCTCTTGCAGCGGCTACATCCTGATCGATACCTGTGATTATAAACAGGAGTTCAACGCTACTTCCATGGTCCTTGAAGGAAATTTCATCAGAAAGGGCTCTCATTAGAAATATTCCTCTACCTGTCAATCCGTCGTTGTTGATATCTGTAGGGTCGGGGAGTGTGTAGGGGTTAAAGCCATTACCTTCATCACTGATTATAAAACAGAGCCCTTCGGACCTGTTCTCAAACTGCAACACCACATTCTTCTCCGGATCGTTTTGGTTTCCGTGCAGAATTGCATTCTGAACTGCTTCCGTAACTGCTGTAAGGATGTGACCAAAATAGCTGTTGAAGATATTATAGTGGTCACATATATCTTCAATAAACTTGTTAACAGCATGGATATTAGTTAAAGAAGATCCAAAACTGATACGTTTGTCTTTAATCATATTTGTTTCACTGCCTCCTGTTTGATCATATAATCATTCACCTTGTTTTTATAAAATGGCTGTAGCAGAGGCGTTGAATATCTCAGCATCTCCTGCTCCTTTTCTGTTAACCTTTTATACTCCAAAAACAGAGAAGGGTTACTAAAAATTTGATTTTTTACTTCTTTTGATTCACGTTTTTCTTCCTCTTCTCTTTCGCGTTCTGCCTTCTCATGTTCCAGCAGGCGGGTACGTATGTCTTCCTGCCTTTTCAGAGTATTGTTATTCAGAATTTTGTTCACCAATTCTTCTTCTGTTTTTTCCATTTCTTTCATCAGGTCGCTCAATTCTCCCTTGTCTTTCAATCCTTGTTTTCTCAGCTCCTGCATATAATCTCCGAGGGCTTTCCTCAGCGCTTCCTGTTCAGCAGCCATTCGTGCAAATTGTTCGCTCATACTGTTTCTCTTTCCATCCTGTTGCTGCCCTTTCTGCATCTGGTCTCTCATCTGCTGGAGTTGTTGGTTCAGGCTTTGCTGTCTTTGCCTTATCTTTTGCATCGAAGGTTTGCCACTTCCTCCAGGCTTCGGATTGTTGCACTGTTTACCTTTACCCGATTTTTGGTTGTCCTGCTGTTCTCTCATATTATCCAGAGCTTCAGCGAGTAGTAGGGCGAGGTTATTCATTGATGTCATTGCAAACTGCTGTCTTTCAACACCTTTCTCTCTACCTACTCTGTTTACTATCCCTACTGTATGAACATCCAGGAAATTGCTTATTGATTGTTCTATATTATCTTTAATTGCACTTATCTCTTTTGAAACAATACTCTGGATGGCAGTCTGTCTTTTCCCCAAGGCAACCAGTGAATCTTCGATAATCTGAAAATCGCGCTTAATAAGGTTTTGTTTGTTTATTATCTCAGGGTATTTAGGATCCTGTCGGCTGGTTTTTTTGGCTGTATTCATAAGGTTTTCCTGTTCAAACGACATGTGCAGGAGGTTTTTAAGAATTTGTCTCAGAGTCATTATATCTTCTGCTATTTGTTCCTCCATCATTTCATCCATCATATCGCTAAGCTTATCAGATAGGTCCTCCATTTTTTCAGAGGCATTTTTCTGTTTCCCTGATGCATTTTTTGGTTTCCCCTGATTTAGTTGGTTCAGGCTCTCGTTCATTTCATTTTTAATATCCTTCTGATCCCCTTCAGTATTTTGCAATTTGTTTGGAAACTCGAGTTCCTGGTTGTTTTTTTGTATCTTATTCAGTTTATCGCTTATATTATCGAACTTTTTATTCATTTCTTCCTGCTTTTCAGATATTTTATCTGTTTCAGGATTTGATTTTTCCGATTCGAGTGAAAGGTTTTTTTGATCTTCAGCAAGTTTTTTAAGTTCTTCGATACTTTCCCGAAGTTCTTTTTCTATTTCAAGCTGTTTAAAGATTTCCAGATTTCTTTCAAGTTCTCTGTTGAGTTCATCATTATTGACCTTGATCTTTTCGAGCATTTCGTCAATTTTTTCCTTGTCAAGGTTATCCATTAGTTTTTGTATCTCTTCAAGTAATTTCCGTGTTTCATCGTCGAGCAACTTTTCCATTAACTCCTGCAACAGTTTTTGTTTTTCGAGAATATCGGGATCAATTTGTTTAAACTGATTCTCTTTCTGGTATTTCAGATCTACTTTTTTTTGAAGCTCTTCAATATTTGATTTGAGTATTTGTTGCTTGTTAAGCAGTTGATTTATTTTTTCACGGTCCTGCCAGTTCAGTTGTTCTTTGTTGCGGAGCTCATTATTCAGTTTTCTGGCTTCGTTTTGGATCGCCTGTGCTGATCTGATTGAGCTCTCCATTTTTTCTTTGATCTCATTTTCGAGCTGATCCTGAATTTCATCAAGTTCAGCAAAACCGGGTATTTTATATGTAGCTACATAAGATCTGGAAGATTTTGGACCCGATACCTGATCATTATCCCAAACTTCAAAAAACCATACGAGCTGATCTCCTGGCATAAACCCCTGGTTTCTCAGATCATCGAAGTGCATGAATCGTTGCTTTTGCTCCTGCGACGCGTAGGGGAGTGGTATATCCTTTTTCTGAATGGTATCACCATTTCGTACCTGTGCATAACTGTATCTAAGTTTTGAAAAGCCATAATCATCTGCTATTTCACCGGTAAAGAAAATCAGGAAGTGATTCAACGAATCGAAAACCTCTTCAGTTTTTATTATCGGATATTCATCATTTATCACCTCGATTGTATAGTTGACCGGAATAAGGGTATCTAAAAACCTGTTGGTCGGCTTCAGCGAATAGGATAGATCCTGCATCACCCTGTGCACCCAATTATACCCCGATTTGCCATCTTTCTGCAGAGCTGCTTTTTGATTATTAAAATAAAGCTGCAGATCGTCAGAATTAGTTGTGTTGAATTTCCATGTGACTAATGTTCCACGTGGAACAATCAAATCGCCAACATTTTCGATTACCTCCTTTGGTTTTCTTGTATACGTCGGATACTCAAGCATCACCCTGAAATTACGGATAGCTGGACGTGGAATTACCGTTAGTTTGTATTGTTTTGAATAAATATCAACAGCATTAATCCTGAAAAACACATCTGTTTGAGGGTTTTGTATCTCGAATTCAAAACTGTTCCAGGAATTTTTTTGTGCTTTATAGTTTATACCATTAATATCAACATACGCTTCCCCCGGAATTTCCTCACCTACTGTAGTAAACTTCAAAACGAAGGGTGCCTTTGCGATACCTGTTAATTGTTCATTAAGGATTACAAATTTAAACGGGGCAGGTTTTTCGAAATGGTTATTATAATGCCTTATCCTGTATACAGGTTCCTTTATTATCTCAGGTTTAAAACTAAGCAGAACAATAAAAATGATTGCGGCCGGGCCAAGATATCGCAAATATTTAATGGTACCTTTGAATTCAATGGCTTTAATAAACGGGAACGGTTTTAGAAGTATTTCCTTCTGCTTTATTGCAGCAAGCAGCAATTCATACGAACTGTCATCCAGCGAAACCTGTTTCCCTTTATCCTCCAGCTGAAGCAGGTTAAGGAGCTTGTCCTCAATCTGTGGGAAATGCTTTCCTATAATCCTTGCAGCGTAGTCCATCGTTATACCCCTGGCAATTCCAATCAGTCTGCCAAAAGGCACCATAATATATATCCACATAATAAGGACATTAAATCCCAGATAAGAATAAAACAGAAAAGCTCTTGTGCCGGAATTAAACCACCCTAAAAATTCAATGAATGAAAATATAAGCAATAATACGATAAAGGATATTCCGAGAAACAGAACACCCCTCAGAATCTTATTGAGGTAAAACTGTTTAATGAACTTCGCCAAACGTTCTCTGATTGATATCATCTCTGTCCTTCTTTTGCATCCGACCTTACATACCATATATTATATATACGTACAGCAGATGCTAACAAACTTCAAAAATACTTAATTCTACTATAAACCGTATACCTCAGCTTTTTGTTGCATTTATAAATGTTAAAAAACTTTTGCATTATGAGTGACATCTTTTTTCTTACCGGAATCCCTTTTTAAGTCGTGAAAAAATATCCGGTATATTTATATTAGAAACACCACTCTTTTGTCCGGTTTTGTTAGAACTCTTTTTCAATGTAAAGATACTAAATATCTTTTCACGCAAAACGCCAGGAACTGCTATGAATGCAAAGAATAAGCCGGCTAAATAATCATCTTTCATTTTTCTAAACTTGTTCTGCAATAAAAAAATTTTATTTTTGCATTCTATGGATCAAAGATGGTTAGTTGTTATCAATCCTAATGCCGGGATAAGAAGGGCAGAAAAGGAGTGGCCTTCAATAGAAAAATTATTGCATGAACAGGGTTTTCTCTTTGATCCTCATCATACAACTCACCCTGAACATGCAACAGAAATTGTAAGAAGAGAAATTTCTCTCGGGTACAATAAAGTAATTGCTGTTGGTGGTGATGGTACATTCAATGAAGTTGCCAATGGTATCATGCAACAGAAGAGGATTCCATCGAATGAGGTTACCCTTGGAATGATAACAGTTGGGACAGGTAACGACTGGGGTAGGATGTACAATATTCCTTTCGACTACAAGCAAGCTGTGCAGGTATTGAAGCGTGGCAATACCTTTGTTCAGGATACATGCCTTGTTAAATATTCATCCGGGATCAAAATAAAACAGAGGTACCTGGTTAATATGGCAGGGATAGGATTTGATGCAGAAGTAGCATTGAAGGTAAACCAGATGAAAGAGAAGGGTAGGGGAGGTACTATATCATATTTTGTCAACATCTTCTCAACCCTGATTAAATACCGAACAAAAACTGCAATTCTTAATATTGACAATCAAAAGCGTTCATCACAGATTTTCAGCCTTAACGTAGGTGTTTGCCAATATAACGGAGGAGGGATGAAACAACTTCCTCATGCTGTTCCCGATGATGGAAAACTGGCGGTAACAATTATAGAAAAACTAAGCAAGCTAAAGGTGATAGCCAATGTTCACAGACTTTACAGCGGCTCCTTCATCAAATTGGATGAAGTTATTACTGAATCTGCTCATCAGGTTGAAATTACCAGTGATAAGAACTTTTATCTTGAAGTTGATGGTGAATCAATAGGCCATACCCCCCTAGAATTCAGAATTATTCCTGGTGCAATCAGACTTATAACAAATCACTGATCAGATCTTAACCATTCTGCATAACTTGAGCCGGTTTCATTCAGTTTCAACCTTTCAAGTGTTATATGAGCCGGTAAGGCCTGTTTGATAATATCTGAAAAATGTGCAATAAGCTGCTCACTTGTTGGTTGAAAATCGGTGACGATAAGCTTCATTTTTTTTAAAGCCTCCTCTGACAACAGAGCTATATCGTACCCTTTACGAACAACGAGGGCGTGATCATAAACATCTACAATGATTTTCTTAATTATTTTTTTAAGATCACCGAAATCCATCACCATTCCCAGTTTAGGTGAGGATCTGTCAATAACCGGTTCGCCGGAAATAGTTACTTCAAGAGAATATGAATGTCCGTGGATATTTTTACAAAGGCCATCATAATTCTGCAATGCATGACCCATTTCGAAGGTGAATATTTTTGTTATACGGGTTTTCATCCGGGTGTTGTTACTTTCTGTTTATTTCAAATACGATCGAATTTAAGAGCCATAGGATTACGGTTATTTTCATGAAATACTCCATGTTGAAAAACGAACCTTCCATTCACCACTGTTGCCACCACACGATGAAGAAGCCATTCTCCATCGATAGGAGACCATTTGACAAGATACTGTGTCATATCATTTTTCACCTGCCAGGGATCCGACTGGGTAACAATGGTTAGATCTGCATAGTATCCGTTTCTTATATATCCTCTTTTATTAATTTTGAAAATATCTGCAGGGTTATGCGCCATCCATTTCACTACATCTTCGATACAACATTTAAACTCTGAAACCATCCTTAACATTAGAACCAGGGAATGTTCTACCATAGGTCCACCTGAAGGAGCAGAAAAATAATCATTCAGCTTTGATTTGAGTTCGTGCGGGGCATGGTCTGTTGCCACAATGTCGATGGTTCCATCATTAAATCCCGCCATAAGGGCATCTCTGTCAGATTTACTCTTAATAGAAGGATTCCATTTGATCATGTTTCCTTTCCTTTTATAATCTTCATCCGAAAAGAAGAGGTGGTGTACGCAAACCTCCGCCGTAATATTTACTCCACGAACTTTGGCCTTTCTTATAATTTCAACTTCCTCGGCTGTTGAGATATGTAAAAGATGAAGATGGCCACCAAATTTTTCAGAATAATCAATTGCCCGATTCGTACAGATGATGCAAGCCTCCCTGCTTCTGACAAGTGGATGCAATTCGGTTGTACCATTGCTTCCGTACCTCAGTTTGAATAAATCGAGATTATTCCTTATAGTACTCTCATCTTCTGAATGTACTGCAATCGGGACTACATTATTGCTGAAAATTCTTCTCAGTGCGACTTCGCTGTCAACCAGAAGATCACCAGTGCTGGAACCCATAAAGACCTTAACGCCACAGGTTTTCGAAGGGTTAATAGCTTCAATATCACTGATATTATCATTTGTTGCTCCCAGATAGAAGCTGTAATTGCACCATGAATCGTGTTGTGCAATCACCTCCTTTTCTTTGATTTTGTCGATAGTAATAGTTGGTGGGATAGTATTGGGCATTTCCATGAATGAGGTTATACCACCCGCCACTGCTGCTCTGCTTTCAGATTCAATAGTACCCTTATTTTCCAGACCAGGTTGCCTGAAATGAACCTGATCATCGATGATACCAGGTAGGATTAGGAGGCCACTTGCATCCATAATCTCATCAACATGAATATCATGGATAAATATTTCGTTTACAGAAGTAAACAAACCATCCTTGATCAGGATATCGCCTCTATAAAGAGAACCTTCATTCACTATGGTTCCGCCTTTAATCAGTAATGACCCCATTATGTGCTAAAAATTAATCCATTAGAGAGAATTCACATACAACAAACATTAACCTTTGACAAATAACATCCTGTTTGCTGGTTTATTATTCAAGCTTTTTTGCCATTCTTTTGTATACGCCTTTTATACTTCTAATTCTCAGGCTTATGACTCCAAAAATTGCTTCTTTAAAGATTTTCTTGTTCATTTTTGATTCACCGAGGGTTCTATCAGTAAAGATAATAGGAACTTCAACAATAGTAAATCCAAGCTTCCAGGCTGTATATTTCATTTCTATCTGGAAAGCATAACCTGTAAACTGTATTTTATCAAAATTTATAGCTTCGAGCACTCTTCTTTTATAGCATTTGAATCCGGCAGTAGTATCGCGCACCTTCATTCTTGTTATAAGTCTGACATAAGCAGAGGCATAATATGACATAAGCACTCTACCCATTGGCCAGTTTACTACATTGACCCCTTTTATATATCTCGATCCAATAGCCAGGTCAGCTCCTTCGAGGCAGGCATTTCTAAGTCTTTCAAGATCCCGGGGGTTATGTGAGAAATCGGCATCCATTTCATAGATAAGCTGGTAATCTCTCTCAAGCCCCCACCTGAATCCATGTATGTATGCCGTGCCCAGGCCAAGCTTCCCCTTCCTCTCTTCCATAAACAACCTGCCCGGGTATTCCTGCATCAGCATCCTGACAATATCAGCGGTCCCATCAGGTGAATTGTCTTCAACAATAAGTATATGAAACTGTGTTTGAAGGGACATGACAGCATGGATAATATTTTGGATATTATCCTTTTCATTGTATGTTGGAATTATAACAAGATCGTTTTTCAAGATGGTTTCATTTTTTATAACATCAAAAATAGCACTTTTTTATTTCCAATCCAAAGTGTTTAAGAAGTGATCTACATCCAGTTTTAAAAAGTCGATTACAGTTTTAAGCGAATCGTTGTTTGGTTCGGTATTAAGGTAGAGGGCACCCCTCATAAAATGTGAAATACTGTCAGTTACGTAAAACTGGTATGTTGAAGCAGTGCCTTTTCCTCTTATATTAAAAAGGGTTCCGAACACTTTTCTGTCATTGTAGGATATTACTGATTTTGTGATTGTAGTTGCTTTTGGTACGTGTTTATAAACAAAATCAACGGCATCGCCAATAAGAGTATCAAGATTGCTTTTCACAAGAGGTTCATATGTAAGATGCAGAGTACCTTTCAGAAGTGGAAATTCTATATTGAATCTTTTATACATGATTTTTCCATCCTCAAGGGGATCTTTTACAACCGCAGCATACACAGGATACTCAAAGCTGTATGGCATCACTGAATCGAACACCCGGTAATCCTTACCGGGTAGATCGATACGTATAAAACCCCTTGGTTTTGGGGAGTAGCCCTGGTCGCATTGCAGTATTAACAAAGATAAAGTTGTTAGCAATACCGAAAGTACAATTGCCTTTTTCAGGAATCGATTTTTTAATTTATTCATCTTCCCGGTCTATACTCTATCATAATTCGTTTGATACGTCGATGGTCAACATCTCTGATTGTAAAATGAAGTTCATTAAAGGAGATCTTTTCATTCTTTTTAGGTATGTCACCTTTTATTTCCAGGATGAATCCGGCAAGTGTATCTGCTTCACCTTTAGCCATCGAACCATATTTATCAGCAATATCAAGTAATTTGAGGAAGTCGTTAATTAAAACTCTCCCTTCAAACTCGTAAATATTATCTGCTATTTTTCTATAGTCAATTGTATCATCCTCCTCATCAAATTCATCGCTGATATCACCTACAATTTCCTCAATCACATCCTCAAGGGTTATGATGCCGTTGGCACCGCCAAATTCATCAACAACCACAGCCATATGCATTTTCTTTTTCTGGAATTCTTTAAGGAGATCTCCGATTTTTTTGTTTTCAGGAATTACGTATACAGGTCTGATCTTTTCCTGCCATTTCACCTCCTCATCGCTATCAAGAAATGGCAAAACGTCTTTAATATGAAGCACACCGATAACCTGGTCGATATTATCGGAATAGACTGGATACCGTGAGTAACCTGTTTCTCTGATTATATTAAGAACACCTTTAAAATTCTCCTTCTCTTCTATTCCTGTAACATCAAGCCTTGAGGTCATTATCTCCGTTACCTCTTTATCGCCAAAGTTTATTATTCCCTTGAGCAATCTGGCTTCTTCAACATCGGCACTGGCGATTTTAGCTGAATAGTTGATTGCTTCGTTGAGATCTTCGCGTGAAATATCAATTCCTTTGCGTTTTATACGCCTGTCGATAAAAATTGTAGACTTCACGAGCATCAGGACTAAAGGATAAATCATAACCATTGCCAATCTCAAAGGTTTAGCAGTAAGAAAAAAGAACACCTGGGGCCTGAGGTTTGCCATGATTTTAGGAAAAAGCTCACCAAAGAAGACGATAATGCAGGTTATAAGCACAACATCAACCAGAAATTTAAGCCAGTAATGTTCAAAGCTGAAAATAAAACCTGAAAGCCAGGCTGCCAGAACAATTATTGAGATATTTACAAGGTTGTTATAGATAAGAATTGTAGCAAGCAGTTTTTCAGGTTTATTCCAGAGCCATCTTACAACTTCGGCATTTTTTCCTTTAAGAGCGTTAACGCTGGCAGCATTGAGCGAGAAGAAAGCAATTTCAGAACCTGAGATCAGGCCTGAGATAATTACAAGCAGAATAATTAATGCTGAGGCAACAATGATCATAGTAGCAGACCCCTGTTGGTGTAAAGCGGAGGCCAGCACTATCTGAATACTCTCTCCGGGCAGATCGTCCATTTAGACATGGGTTGTATTTACTGCAAAGATACATAAAAAGACAAAATTCACTAATATGTACAAAAACAGAACGGACATACCCGTGCAGGAAATACTAAGCTCTCCTACCGGTATGCCCGTTTTAGCCGTTAATGCTATTGCATATCAGAAAGGCAGCCCATCATCGTCAACGGCAACTTCTTCATTCTCAGCTGTGATTTCCTGAGCTAACCCGTTGGTCTGTTTCCCACGGCTTGTGCTCAGCATCTGCATATTGTCGGCCTGGATTTCAACAATGTATCTCTTCTGTTGGGTTTCTTTATCCTCCCACGAACGGGTACGAATTCTCCCCTCCACATAGATAAGATCCCCCTTCTTAAGATACTTCTCAGCAGTTTCTGCAAGCCCTCTCCACATCACAATATTGTGCCATTCCGTAATCTCCCTTTTCTGGTTCTCCTTGTCGTAATAAACCTCGGTAGTAGCCAGAGAAAAAGCAATCTTTTTTGCCGATTCAAGATTAAAGGGCTCAGGATCCTTTCCCAGCCTGCCGATTAAAACCACTTTGTTCACATTTCCCATAACATTGTCCTCCTGATTTTATTTTCAGGTATATATGACTGAGCTCTGAAAAAAGGAAAAAAAAATCAGACAATTGTTGAAAAAGTGAAGCCCTTGTCTTTTAAGCAGGTGGTTATATGGGATATAAGCGTATGTGTTTTGTCTAAATTTTGTGGTTTGTCATGCAGCAGGATTATATCTCCTTTACGGATCTTTCTGATTAATGATAACAATTTACCAGGGTTGATCTCATCCTTATTATAGTCCTGCGGGTCAACATTCCACATAATTATTCTGAACCCATTTCTTTTTAGTGAAAGAACATATTTCAAAGGGATTCTTCCATAGGGAGGTCTTATGTATCTGCTTTTCAACAAATCATAACATTTATCGAGGCTCCTGAAGAGGCTGTCTCTTGTGTAATTTCTGAACTTAGAATGATCATAGCCATGCAAATGAACTGCATGTTGTTTTATTCTTATCTGTTCAACAATTTCAGGGTATGCCTCTGCATTTTTTCCGGATAGAAAGAAAGATGCCTTGACATCTAACATATCCAGAGTTTTGAGTATTTCAAAGGTGCTACCGGGGTCAGGGCCATCATCAAAAGTAATAAAAACACTGTTGTTGTCACAGTGTTTCATCCTGAATATCAGAAGCGGTGCTGGGAGCCAGGTAAAAATATCCGGAATACGGTACATTGTTTTGTATGCTGAAACGGCTGCCCTCAATCCCTTTAATTGTAGGGATATGAGAGCAGCCGCACGAAAGTTTACTAAATATTATTGTAAATAGGTATTGATGATATTGAATATTGATTGTGTGCGTTCAGCGAGGGCAGTTTGTTCGTACTGTTTCAGCATTTCGTTTATATAATATGTAATACGGGCAGTGTTATAGATCTCATTTTTCAGAGCACCTCTTCTACTGCTATCGAATGAGATATAGTAGTTGAACTCGCGTTCAGTTTTGTCGATAAGAGTTTCAGCAATTCTTTTTCCCTGGATGGAGTCACCTGCCATGAAATAGGCTCTGCTCACAGCAATCAGTGCAGCATCGAAACTAAGGACAGAATCGGGAAGAAGCTTAAGGCTTTGGTTAAGTACCGTAATAGCAGAATCCTTTTTCCCTTCATTGATAAGCGCAAATGCCAGTCTTGAGAAGTTTGCACGATAACTTACGAGTGGTCTTCTGGCGGTTTCATCATAATAAACATTCTTACGTTTCAGGGAGGTGTAGTCAGCATTTTTCGGATTCATAATGATATCCCAAAGAACAGTTGTATTAACCGTCCCGTGTGGAAGCATAACATACAGGGAAGGAGCCTCTTCGGTATTTCTTATGGGGACAAGGGTATAGACCATACCATCGTGCCTGAACCACTGCATGAGGTTAAGGTACATATCGTCGCCGGTTGTTATTGCGAAGTGAACAGGCCTTTCCCATTTGTTTGCAGCCAGAAAATCGAGCATCATAACATGGTTTTTCTGAATACCTCTGTCTTTGATTTCCCACTCGATATATTTTTCAAATCTGTGGGCATCTTCCGGTGGCACGACACCGGAATCAACAACTTTAGCAGAGTCGACTTTGAGACGAATCCTGTTTGTAGGGAACCATTCAATTACTCTTCCAGCACCCACAGGTCTTTTGGTTGCCGGGTCATCTCTTTTTATCCATTCGATAAGGAGGTCGAGATCAATATACCCGTAAACGACCCTGTCAGTAATCTGTTTTGCACGTTTTGACAACTCTTTCATCTGATCGGTACTGATTCCCAGTTTGGCATTTGATTCACGGTTTTGATCAGCAGAGAGGAAGCTCAGATAACTAAGCAAACCAGAAAAGGGGAAGTTGGGGTCAATAAGTTTCTGAAAATCTGCGGGATGAGCTTCTTTCAACGAAGAAGCCTGAAGTAATCCAGTAAGGGTGTTTCTGAATTCCAGAACAGTCTCGCCATAAACATCCTTATCCCTTTCAAGGATAGTATCGAGGAAATACTGAATTATGGTAGATTCACTAATCATATTTCCTTGTTCTGTAATATCAGCAATGGCAACGTAGTCGCGGCTACCCTGCAGATATTGTTCTTTTGTGAAGGATATTGGAATACCAGGTGCTTCATAGGTTTTTCGTGCCGACTGTTCAACATACCAATCAGTATTGAAAAGGCTGAGATTCACCACTTTCACATCGGTACGCACCCCTTCAACCTCCTGTGCATACCACAATGGGAAAGTGTCATTGTCACCATTGGTAAATACTACACCATATTTCTTGCAGGCATTAAGGTAATTTTTGGCAACATCAAGGGCAAGGGTTTTATTAGATCTATCGTGGTCATCCCAACCCTCTTTAGCCATAATACCCGGAACGAGCAACAACATGACAACAGAAACAATAATTGGGAGGTATTTTTGTTTGAAATGTTTATCAATCCATTGCAGGACACCTATTATACCCAGCCCTATCCAAATAGCAAAAGCATAGAATGATGCGGCATAGGAATAATCTCTCTCACGGGGTTGATATGGATACTGATTCAGATACACCACAATTGCAATACCTGTAAAGAGGAACAGTGCCATAACGACAATGCTGTCTTTGTAATTTCCAGATGTATGAAAGACAAGGCCAATAATACCGAGGATCAGAGGCAGCAGATAGAACTTGTTGGTAGCTTTATTGTTGGTGAGGTTATCGGGAAGGTTATCCTGTGGTCCGAGTAATGCTTTGTCAATAGCTTTTATGCCGGATATCCAGTTTCCATTGATTGGTCCGCCATGTCCCTGAATATCGTTTTGACGGCCTGCAAAGTTCCACATGAAGTAGCGGAAATACATATGGCCAAGCTGATATTTTATAAAAAAGTGCACATTTTCGCCCATTGTTGGAACATAGGTAAATTCAGGTTTTTCCTGGGAGCCTCCTACCTGTACCCTTTCACCCTTGTTTTTATGTGACCATTCCTGATAGGCAGTCGCGTGATGCGAGCGCTGCTGGCTCCACATCCTTGGAAATATTGTTTTAAATCTGTCGTCATAAACAGGGATGTTACCAATACGGGCATCTGTGATAACATACCTTCCTTTTATTTTTCCACCGTTTTCTTCAACATACTTTCTGGCATCCTCTTTTTCAAAGAACGAAGCCTCCTCTTTGCGATCCTCATAAACTATATATTTTTTTGTATAGACCGGACGTCCATCCTTCATATCCACAACAGGAGCGTTATAGTAATGGCCTGAAAGTATTGGCCAGGTACCGTATTGTTCACGGTTGAGATATGCGAGAAGGCTTATCGCATTTTCGGGATTATTTTCATCAATAGGGGTATTGGCATTAGATCTGATAACAAGGATAAAAAAAGCTGAATATCCGATCATAAGTACAGCCACCGACAGGATAACGGTATTAAGAATAACTTTCCCTTTACGGTGTGTATATCTTACGCCCAGGACAATACCTCCTATAATCAGTATGAAATAGATAATGGTACCTGTATTAAATGGAAGGCCGAATCCGTTAACAAAAATTCTTTCGAACAGGCCTGCCAGGCTGGGTATAAGCGGAACAAGTCCCATGAGTATTACTGCAAGAACACCTATACCTATCAATAGTGCGGCAACAATACCTTTCCAGGTGGTTTCATATTTTCTGAAGTAGTAGATCAGGGTGATAGCGGGAATCGCAAGGAGGTTCAGGAGGTGAACACCTATTGAGAGCCCGACAAGAAATGAAATCAGTATCAACCATTTAAGCGAGTGTTTTTCATCAGCAACCGCATCCCATCGCAGCATAGCCCAAAATACTATAGCAGTAAAAAACGAAGACATTGCATAGACCTCACCTTCAACAGCTGAGAACCAGAATGAATCGGAAAATGTATATGCGAGTGCCCCTACCAGGCCACTGCCAAGTATTGCATACATTTTTGCATTCGTAATGGTTTCATTTCCTTTAATGATCATCTTTTTAGCCAGATAGGTTATTGACCAGAAGAGGAACAGGATTGTGAAAGCACTTGCCAGAGCCGACATATAGTTTACCATCAGTGCAACCAGTGAGGAATCGCCCATGGCAAAGAGGCTGAAGAATCTTCCAATGAGTTGAAAGAATGGTGCTCCCGGGGGGTGCCCTACCTGAAGTTTATACGCAGTGGCAATGTATTCTCCACAATCCCAGAAACTGGTAGTGCGCTCGGCTGTCATCATATAAACAACAGCAGATACAAGGAAAACAAACCATCCTAAAATGATGTTCAGCTTTTTGTAGTTCATGGTGCCATATTTAAGTTATTCTCTTGCTTATTTCCTGCCGATAAGGTAGTTTTCTATTGTTCTGGCAAACAGAAAATCCATTATCAGAAGGTGATTCATCAGGTCGTGTGCATGAATAAGACCTATACCTGCACCTGATTGAAAATCGGGTACGAAGATATAAAATTAACAGAGATAATATCAGAGGGTTGTTTACATTCATTTTTAGTTCGTTTTTTTCTGTTATTCAATTAAGAAAACCTTACATCCAGACATATAACCCAAACATCCCATAAGCCTCTTTTAGCTGAATACCTATAAAAACTTCACATGTAATGTTGTTTTGTTTGTTGCAAAAAAAGATTACTTTTGCACCGTCTTTCTCAAAGGCACTGTCCGATGGTGTAAAGGTAGCACTGCAGATTTTGGTTCTGCCTGTCTAGGTTCGAATCCTGGTCGGACAACAAAGAGAAAGCCATGGTTGTAAAAACCGGAAGCTTTCAGGTAAGGAGCAGGAATGGTGGGGACTTACAGTCCCCTTTGTTTTTGGAAAAAAATGATAAAAAAAGAGACAATAGAAAGGATTGTAAATCAGCATCTTGATGGCACTGATCTGTTTGTTGTAATCATTACGGTAACAGAAAAGAACGACATTACCATAATGGTTGATGGTGACAGAGGTGTTACGGTTGCAGACTGCATTATTCTGAACAGGTATGTTGAACAGCAACTGGACAGGGACACAGAGGATTATTCTGTTGAGGTGAGCTCCTACGGAGTAGGAAACCCTCTGTTAATGCCCAGACAATATTTAAAGAACACTGGAAGGTTACTTGAGGTACATCTGTCAGACGGATCGGTACACACCGGACGGATCAGATCGGCAGATGATGAGGGTGTTGATATCGAGACCGTTGCCAGCGAAAAAAAAGGGAAAGAGAAAAAGACTGAATCTGAGCTTATTAATATTAAATACAATACTATACAGAGGTCTTTGATACAAGTGGAATTTTAGTAATTAAAACCAGAGAAAGAACAACAGAGATTGGTAAAACCATGGAAAATTTAAAACTAGTAGAATCGTTTTCGGAATTCAAAGAGTTCAAAAACATCGATCGTGCTACGATGATGCGTATTCTGGAAGAGGTTTTCAGGCACATGCTCATCAAGAAATATGGTTCGGATGATAACTTCGATATCATAGTCAACATAGATAAAGGCGACCTGGAGATCTGGCGGAACAGGGTTGTGGTTGAAGATGGAGCTGTTGAAGACGAAAACATGGAGATAGCTTACTCTGACGCGATCAAGATTGAGCCTGACTTTGAGATAGGTGAAGAGGTATCTGAGGAGGTTCGCATCAATGATTTCGGGCGCAGGGAGATTCTTACCATAAGGCAGAATCTGGTTTCGAAGGTACAGGAGTATGAAAAGGACAATGTTTACAGGAAGTACAAAGAAAAGATAGGGGAAGTTGTAACTGGTGAAGTTTATCAGATCTGGAAAAAGGAGATACTGGTTCTTGACGATGAAGGCATAGAGCTCATTCTTCCCAAGCTGGAGCAGATCCCGAGCGATTTTTTCCGCAAAGGTGATACCATAAGGGCAATAGTACTTAAGGTAGAGATCAGGAACAGTAATCCTAACATCATTTTATCACGCACATCCCCTGTATTTCTTGAGAGGCTTTTTGAGCAGGAGGTACCAGAGGTTTATGACGGATTGATTACCATAAAATCGATAGTGAGGGAGCCTGGTGAAAGGGCAAAGGTAGCTGTGGAATCCTATGATGACAGGATAGATCCTGTAGGTGCCTGTGTTGGTATGAAGGGTTCAAGAATTCATGGTATTGTAAGGGAGCTTCGGAATGAAAATATCGATGTAATAAATTTCACCACCAATTCAACTCTATACATCACCAGGGCATTAAGCCCCGCTAAAATCAGTTCAATAGTTCTCAACGAAGAGACCAAAAGGGCAAGTGTTTATATGAAACCTGACCAGGTATCGCTTGCCATTGGTAAGGGTGGCCATAACATTAAGCTTGCAGGCAGGCTTACCGGTTATGAAGTTGATGTTTATCGTGATAATGATGGTGATTCTGATGATGTGGATCTTTCAGAATTTACTGATGAGATTGACGAATGGATCATCGAGCAGTTCAGGAATATAGGATGCGATACTGCAAAGAGCGTGTTGGAAATTCCTGTAGATGAACTCATTAAGCGTACTGATCTTGAAGAGGAAACTGTAAAGGAAGTAATTAAAATTCTGAAAGCTGAGTTTGAATAATCTTTTCTACTTTTATGCTGATTTTCAACTTAATGAAACAGCATAGCTCAGACAAGATGAATTATCGGCTGAAACATAAATTTTTATATGTCTGAAACAAACACAAGTGTAAGGTTAAGTAAAGCGGCCAAAGAGTTCAATGTTGGGATTACAACCATCATTGATTTTCTTTCAAAGAAGGGATTTACCATTGACAGTTCTCCCAACACAAAGCTGAATACTGATCTTTACGCTTTGATACAGAAAGAGTATTCTCACGAAAAGAGCGCAAAGGAAGAGTCTATTAAGGTAGGGCTCGAACATGCAAAACTTGAAACCATATCCATCGAGGACAAAAAGGTAACAAGTCATGATGACTCATTCGACATTTCGATTGAGGATTTACTTATTAAATCGACAGGGGATTTTTCAAAACCTGTTACCAGGAAACCAGAAAAGAAGGTTGAGAAGAAGCCTGTAAAAGAGCAGGAGGAACCCACCAGGGTCTCACCGGAAGAGAAAAAGGAGGCTGATGCTGGTATACCCATGTCTGCTGGTGAGCTTGTAACCGAATCTGTTGAGAAAAAGACCGAAGAAAAAGTCATTCAGGATGAGAGGGGTGCTGAAAAAGCCGGTTTGAAGGTTCATGGCACCATCGACCTTGACAGCATGAATATGCGCACCAAACCTCCTAAGAAGACCAAAGAGGAAAAGGAAGAGGAATTAAAACAGAAGAAGGAAACTGAGCGCAAGAAGAGAGAGGATCTAAAAGCTGCTGCTAAGTCGAAGAAGAAGTTCAAAGATGAAGATGAGTTAAAAGATTCCGAAGAGGAAGACTTAGCAACCGTTAAGGCAGAAACTATTGAAGAACAAACTGATGCGATAGATATTAAGGTATTCGAAAAAGCAGAGCCTGAAATTGATTTTCTGGAAACCCGTGTTGAAAAACTGACAGGTCCGACTATACTTGGAAAGATGGATCTTCCCTTACCTATAAGGAAAATAAAGAAAGCAGAAAAGAAGCAAAAACCTGTTGCCTCGAGTGACGATGATACGCCTATTGAAGCAGCCAAAAAGAAGAGGAAGCGGATAAAGCCGCAATCCGGTTCAGGAAAAGTTGCAGATCTACGTGAACCCAAGTCATCGGAGAAAAAACCTAAACTGATAACAAAGCGCCGTCAGGACCCTAGGTTTGTTGCCAGTGAGGAGGATATTCAGAAACAGATCAAAGAGACTCTTGCAAGGCTGACACCAACGGGTAAGTCGAAACAGTCGAAGTTACGCCGGCATAAAAGGGAGATGATACATCAGAATATTGAGATTCAGAGGCAGATGGAAGAGGAGGCACAGAAGACTCTTAAGGTAACCGAATTTTTAACTGCGAATGAGTTGGCAAACCTGATGTATGTGGATGTAAACAGCATCATTTCAACTTGCATGGAGTTGGGGTTATTTGTATCAATAAACCAACGGCTTGATGCTGAGACTATATCTGTTGTTGCTGGTGAATTTGGTTACGAGGTAGAATTTGTGACAATAGAGGTTCAGGATTCTTTGGATAATTATGTCGACAATCCTGAAGATCTCCTGCCACGGCATCCCATTGTAACAGTGATGGGACATGTTGACCATGGGAAGACCTCACTTCTTGATTATATAAGGAAGACCAATGTGATAGCAGGGGAGGCCGGAGGGATAACCCAGCATATAGGGGCTTATGAGGTGACCCTGGAAAATGGGAAGAAGATAACATTTCTTGACACTCCCGGGCATGAAGCCTTTACTGCAATGCGTGCCCGTGGGGCAAAGGTTACTGATATTGCCATAATTGTTGTTGCTGCTGATGACCAGGTGATGCCACAGACCAAAGAGGCTATCAACCATGCCCAGGCTGCCGGTGTTCCATTGATATTTGCTATCAACAAGATCGACAAGCCTGGTGCCAATCCCGAAAAGGTTAAGGAGCAACTTGCTGCAATGAATTTGTTGGTTGAAGACTGGGGAGGTAAATACCAGAGCCAGGATATATCAGCCAAGATGGGCCTTCACGTTGATGAGTTACTTGAAAAAGTATTGCTTGAAGCTGAGCTTCAGGAACTCAAATGCAACCTTTCGCGACCTGCCATGGGTACAGTTATAGAGTCTTCTCTTGATAAGGGTAGGGGTTATATAGCCAAGTTGCTGGTACAGAACGGCAACCTCAAAATCGGAGATGTGGTATTGGCAGGGTCTTATCATGGACGGGTAAAAGCCATGTACAACGAACGTAACCAGAAGATCTCCAAGGCAGGCCCCGGTACTCCTGTTCTGCTTCTTGGCCTGCATGGTGCACCACAGGCCGGAGACAGTTTCAATGTGATGAGTGATGAAAAAGAGGCAAAGGCAATTGCAACAAAGCGGTTACAACTTCTGCGCGAACAGGGAATAAGGACTCAGAAACATATCACACTTGACGAAATTGGCCGCAGGATTGCTATAGGCGACTTTAAAGAACTGAATATCATAGTAAAAGGTGATGTAGATGGTTCTGTAGAGGCTTTATCAGATTCATTGCTCAAGCTTTCAACAAACCAGGCTCAGGTTAATGTGATACACAAGTCTGTTGGAGCAGTGTCTGAAACTGATGTCATGCTTGCATCTGCCTCCGATGCAATTATTGTTGCATTCCAGGTGCGTCCTTCAATGGCAGCCCGCAAACTTGCAGAACAGGAACAGATAGATATCAGGATATATTCTATTATCTACCAGGCAATAGATGAGATCAAGTCAGCTCTTGAGGGCATGCTTTCACCTGTAATTGAGGAGAAAATAACCAGTAATGTTGAGGTAAGAGAGGTCTTCAAGATAACCAAAGTGGGTGCCGTTGCAGGTTGTATGGTTTTAGACGGTAAAATAACAAAGAATTCCAGGATCAGGGTTATTCGTGATGGCATTGTGGTATATACCGGTGTCCTTGGATCTCTCAAGCGATTCAAAGAGGATGCAAAGGAGGTGGCTTCAGGTTACGAATGTGGCCTTAACATCGAAAACTTCAACGACATCAAAGTTGGTGATATCGTAGAAAGTTACGAAGAAGTTGAGGTAAAAAGGAAGTTATAGCAATTGGTTGTACCTGTCAGTGGTAAATCTGCTCACGGACAATGTATTCATACACTTTTTCGGGGAGAAAAAACTTCAATTCCTTACCCTCTTTAATACCTTTTCTTATGAAACTTGAGGATATCTCCATAAGAGGAGCTGTGGTGTATACAACCTTTGCTCCCATGGGAGTGGATACCGCTTCGTAACCTGGCCTGGGATACACGTAAATCGGATAATTATCAACGATGACTCTGTAATTAAACCACTTTACAATTGAAACCAGATTATCGCTTCCCATTATCAATGAAAAGGAATGACAAGGATGCTTCTCTCTTAAATGTTCAAGGGTAACGACAGTGTATGAAGGTTGAGGCAGAAACAGTTCAATATCAGTAACCCTGAATCCGGGATAATCGTTAACAGCAAGATGAAGCATTTCGAGCCTGAGCCAGGGATCAAGCAAACCTTTTTTTCGCTTGTGCGGGCTTTGTGGAGAAAGGACAAACCACACCTCATCCAGTTCCGTAAATGAAAGCATGTAATTTGCTATGGCCAAATGCCCTACATGCACCGGGTTAAATGAACCAAAAAATAAACCTGCCTTTTTCAACTGCTCTTTCATTTCCCAATGAATGTTTTAACGTGTCCGGTTAATTCCATTATCGCTTTTTCCAATTTATCGTTAACCAGTATGATGTCAAATTTTTCGGCAAATGACATTTCCCATCGGGCTTTCTGAAGCCGTTTTTCAATTGATTCAGGGGTTTCGGAATTCCTTCCTCTGAGTCGTTGTTCAAGCATATTCAAATCAGGGGGCATAACGAAGATTGCCAATGCCCGGTTACCATAAATCCTTTTAATATTCAGGCCACCAATCACATCTATATCAAAAATCACATTCCGGCCAGCATCCAGACTCCTGTCAACCTCTTTTTTCAATGTTCCGTAAAACATACCCGGATATACCTCCTCATATTCGAGAAAATCTCCCGATTCAATGTGTTTCTTAAATTCCTCTTCTGAAATAAAAAAATACTCCCTGCCATATTTTTCTCCTTCCCGTGGTTGCCTTGTTGTTGCAGACACCGAAAAGCTAAATGGCCATCCCCTGTTCAGAAGGGACTTTGCCAGGGTAGTTTTACCTGAACCACTGGGTGCAGACAATATTATCAACCTTCCACTGTTATTCATTCTTAGTAATTACAAAACGTTAAATAACTGCTCCTTAACTTTTTCCAATTCATCCTTCATATCAACAACTATTTTCTGGATATCTGAATCGTAAGCTTTTGATCCAAGGGTATTGATTTCCCTGCCTATCTCCTGGGCGATGAATCCAAGCTTTCTGCCATTATTCAGTTGCTCTTCCATCACGCTGAAGAAATAGTTCAGATGGTTTCCCAGTCTGATCCTCTCTTCAGTGATATCTATTTTCTCGATATAGTAAATCAATTCCTGCTCAAATCTGTTTATATCTGTTTTTGTATCGAAATCTGAAGTTTCTGATAATGTCTTCATCATCCTTTCTCTTATCCGGCTAATCCTGCTCTCTTCCAGGGGTATGATTTTTTCGAGCATTGATGCTATTTTAGAAATTCTCATGGAGATATCCTTTGCCAGTTCAGCTCCCTCCTTACGCCGGAAAATCATTACCTGTTCTAGAGCAGCAATAACTGTTTCCTGAAGAACCCTGTGCTCATCACTACCTGTATTCTGAGGCATTGGTTTTAAAACATCAGGCATTTTCAGAAGTAAAGGAAGATAATCATCCTGTGGATTCAGTGTTAGTTTCTCTTCGAGGATTTTGAACTGTCTGAGCCAGGTATGGGCAAGCTCAGCATTTATTTCCGGAGCTGTTTCCTGTCCGCATTCGTCAATCTGGATGTTGCAATAAACTTTTCCCCTTTCCAGAAACTGGCTCACAAGGTTACGTATTTCTGGTTCAAATTCTGCATAAACAGCAGGTTGTCTGAATGAGAAGTCGAGCTGTTTTGAGTTCAGTGTTTTAATCTCTACAGAGATCTGCCGCTCTTTAAAAACACCTGCAGCCCTTCCGTATCCCGTCATTGATAATATCATAATATTCGCTTTAAGGTCATTTTATTATTCTTCCGCTTCGAACATACCTTTCCTTGTAATATCTCTCATCAAGATCATTTATAACAACACCTCTCTGTGTTGAAGAGTGAACAAATTTATTGTTTCCGATATAAATTCCCACGTGGCTGATTCGTGAACCTTTGGTTACAAAAAACACCAGATCACCAATTTCAAGCTGTTCTTTTTTTATCTCTACAGTGTTTGCAACCTGTCCTTCAGAACTTCTGTTGAGATTAATGCCATAAACGGTTTTATATATCTCCAGGGTGAGGCCGCTGCAGTCGGTACCGCCATTTTTATCGCTTCGCCCATAACCATAAGGTGTTCCCAGCCATGAATCAATTTCCAGGAATAGAGCAATATGTTTTGAACTTACAGTATCGAAAAGCATCCCGGAAGAAGTTGTATTGGTCTTATCCGGGGGTGTATCGCCCTTTTTTTTCCTTGTGGTTGAATATTTAATAACAAGCTGCTCATCTTTACTCTCTTCCCATGAAATGGTTATCTCATCTTCTGGTGGAGGATCAGGGTGCAGTTTCAGCAGGGAGCATCCTGTAGCTGCCTGTGTGATGATGATGAGAGCGAGAATATGATGCTTCTTCATGGTTATAAAATTCAGGTTAAAAGTACCATTTTTAAAGTGATTGAAATATAAAAACTACAATTTTGAAAAGCCGGGAGGTGTATATATTTTGAAAAATTTTCTTTCTCCCGGCAGAGCAGATCGGGGGGGGTGCTCCCCCCGATCTGCTCCATCATATTTTCGGCGCACTTTCCATCTAACAAATTACTTAAGATCAGTTTTTCTCATTGCTCATAATGACTGATACATTCAACTTGAATTTTTAACCTAAATGGCTCTTTTTATCTCAAAGAAAAGATCAACATAACTACAGGCGTCATCAGGTATCCGCAGAAAAGCATTAACTTGCTGCCGATATTTAACCGTGATGACTCAAACAGGTAATACAGGAGATATTCCGGACCGGCAGAAGGTGCTTAAGTGGTTCACTTTGAAACGAATTCTTCTTCCGGTGATTATCGGGCTGATTGTTTCGGTTTATCTAATCATCAGGGATGTCAGGTCGGGGATGGATATTTTCAACCTGACGTCGGAAGCTGTGTTCTGGTTTTCTCTGGCAGTGTTTCTTCAGGCAATGCGTGATCTTGCCTACATTTTCAGGATACGTCTTCTTACCAACTATGAGCTCACATGGCGTGAAAGTTTCGAGGTTATCATGCTATGGGAATTTGCATCTTCAGTTACTCCTTCGGTTGTGGGGGGAACCGCAATAGCCTTTTTCATCATGCACCGTGAAGGGTTTTCGCTTGGAAGAAGCTCTTCGATAGTTATGGTAACTGCGATGCTTGATGAGTTGTTTTACATAATCACGGTACCTATAATCCTGCTCATAACCAGGTATTCAAACCACTTTATTCAACTGGAAGATTTTCCCTGGAACATTGGCACCCGTGGTATCTTTTATATTGGTTACGGATTTCTAACGTTTTTAACCCTTGCAATACTTACGGGGATTTTTATTTCACCAAAAGGCTTCAAGAGGGTCATAGCCGGGATTTTCAGCATCAGGCTTTTAAGAAGATGGCATCCGGCAGCGGTAAAAACCGGTGATGATATTATCCTCACTTCAGCAGAGATGCGAAACAAACCATGGCACTTCTGGGTTAAAGCGTGGTTAATAACATTCTGGTCATGGAGTTCCAGGTTTTTTGTTGTCAACGCCCTAATAACGGGATTTAATCCGGTTAGCGACCAGTTTCTTCTATATGCCCGCCAGATGGTGATGTGGGTAATTCTTCTCATCAGTCCCACACCCGGTAGTAGTGGCTCTGCAGAGTACTTTTTTCCGCAGTTTCTAGGTGAGTTCATCCACCAGGGATCTCCTGATATGGTAGCCCTTTTATGGCGCCTTATGAGTTATTATCCCTATCTGATAGCGGGGTCTCTGATACTGCCCTTCTGGTTAAAGCGCACTGTTTTCAGGCCAAAGCGTATATCTTACAGTGATAAAGTGTAGATTTTTCTTATTGTATTTCTAAACGGTATAATATTGCTTTTATAGAAATGGCAGCAGTACAGACCATACTGAGTTAACCGCAGTGATAAAAGCGGTTCACCAGTTCCATGAGCATAGCTTCATTATTACGTACCTCATCTCTCAGTTTACAGTCGCCATAACCTCTAAGCATATTGCAAATACCATTTATCATTGTTTCCGAGAAAATACCGTAACGGGTATAAATATCAGCATGTTTTTTTAGTTGTTCGGCACTTTCGAAGCAGGAAACCGGTAATTGTTTAAGGTTTTTAGTCAACTCCTTATTTTCCTCATGGAAGATATTCACATCAACGTATGTTTTCGAAGCCAGTTCAAGCGCATTTTCCATTTCGAGGCCATGTCTTGCTGCCACCGTAAGGCCTGCAAGAAGCAGGTACAAATCAGCACTTCCATCCGGGCATCGGAACTCAACTGTTTGCCTTTCAGAAAAATCGAGTGTTATATCAGGATCCTGTGGATTCGCATGCGCGGCCATGTTAATTTTTGTCTGCCATCCCAGTGGTACCCTGATCAGAACCGAGCGGTTACGGTCGCCCCAACAAATATTGGTAGGAGCCTCCTGATGCGGTACCAACCTGAAGTAGGATGTGGGGTTTGTATTTCCAAAGGCGGTAAGGCTTGGAGCCAGGTCTATATATCCTGCAATTGCTTTTTTTGCAGCATTGCTCAGAACACCGTTTTCAACCATGGCATTTTTTCCATCTTTGACAAGTTTTGTATGGATATGCAAACCGCTGCCGGCTTTTCCGACTGTGATTTTTGGTGCAAAAGTAAGATCAACATCATAATAATAGGCCATCGTACGCAAGATCCATTTTGCTATAATCAACTGATCTGCAGCATCTTCGACAGTAACCGGTAAAAATTCTATTTCATTCTGTTCATAGAGTTTATCGCCCAGAGAAAAGTTACCCACTTCTGAATGGGCATATTTTATATTTCCTCCGCAACTTGCTATTGTATATAAAGCTTCAGTACGAAACTCCTCGAATTTGTTAAAAGGGAACGACTCATGGTATCCCCGTTGATCAGTCGCTTCAAAACTATTATCCCTACCGCTGATAACATAATATTCCAACTCACCCATACAATGAAAGTCATAACCTGTTTTTTCCCTCAAAACATTGGCAGCCTTGTGCAAAATATACTCAGGTGAATTTTCCATGGGTTTGCCATCCTTGTCATAATAAGAGCAAAGGATATCCAGAGCCGGAATATCTGAAAAAGGGTTACGGAAGGCTGTTCTGTAACGGGGAACGACGTATAAATCGCTGGCTCCGGTGTTTATGTGTTTGAAAAGGCTTGATCCGTCAACCCGTTCTCCGTTGCTTAGAATTCCCTCGAGGTGCCTACGGTTGTTGATGACAAAATTGAGGGTTTTCAGCCGTCCGTCACCTCCCACATACCGTAGATTGATCATTTCAATACCCTCCTCTTCAATGTATTTTATTAAATCGCTCTGGGTAAAATCACTCTGGGGTTTTCCGAGAAACTGAACCAATGGATTAGGTGTCAATAACAGATTATCATTCATATCTGATCTTATTTAAATTGATTAGCCGGCTAAACTACGAAATTTATGGTATTTACACATTCAACCCATTTATAGAACAACTACACTATTACTCATAAATAGCTCTCAGAACATCAACAGATTTCATGTGGCCAAAACCGGGAACATGCAGCTGGTAGTACTTTATCAGCAAATCAAGCAGCATCACTCTCTGGATCCGGTCTGACCTGTATTGTTGATATTCATCAAACGGAATGCAGATGAAATCGTTGATTACCCTGCTCATTTCCGGGTCTGCATAATCGTTATGGTTTTTAACGGAATTCACAAATGTACCCTCCCTGAGGTCGAAACAAAAACCGGGTGCCCATGTAGCATTTCCGGGAAAAAAACCAAGATAGGATGTGAGCTTCAGCATTACAGAGAGATGAAATGAAGGGTGAAGCGGGTCCTGTACATCAAGTTCCATTAACATATTTTTTAGAAACCGGTACAAAAAATTATTAGGTTCCTCTTCTTTTAGAACCTTCACAAGCAGCTCGTTAAGGAACATAACCACACACCCTTTTGAAGGATTGTACGGAATTGTACAATACGGAACTGAAAGTGATATCTCTTTGGGGTTATGTATCGAACGATTTTTTCTGATATCGGAAACAATATTAACAACCGATAAAGGTGAAAGTAAAGCTTTGTTGCCTGTATTGGCATTTTTGTTTCTCACAGAGAATGTTAAAATTCCTTCTGATTGAGTATAAAGGGTTACAATATTTACTGAGTCACCATAACGGGTGTTTCTGAGGACAATACCTTCGGTATTTGTAACCATAACCTGTTTTGATCAGCGGATGAACAATACTTTCGATACCGCTGTCTCACGCCCTTCGGTATCGGATGAGAAAATAAGATATACCCCGGTACCCACCCTCTTTCCTGTCAGGTCTTTACCGTTCCAGACAGCAGTTCCACCGTTTGCCCTGGTTGAATAAACCACATCACCACTAACGGTTGTTATTTTTACATCAGCATCCCTTACCAGCCCCTGAATTGTAATAACACCGGTATGGTCAGGTTTTACAGGGTTTGGAAAAACCTTAACATCAGTATGAGATTCACCCGCAATTGTGGCATCGCCACGATAAGAAATTATTCCTTTGTCGGTGGCAAAAAACACCTCCCCGTTGTTATGGTTTATCACAATATCCATTATGCCATCGCTTAACAAGGGGCTGTTACCCGTGTGGAATCTGGCCAGTTCTTTTGTGCCATCAGCAGACAGCAGGAAAACACCAGACTTTTCTGTTCCTATCCATTTCCGGTTACCACCATCAACAGCAATTGCTGTAACGGTTTCATTCTCGAGCAAATACTGGTTGAAACCATCCTGGTTAACCAGAATTTGCTGTGCGTCATAATTATATCCCGAGAATACATTTTCGGGAGAGTATATTACCGCAATCCCTTTGTCGGAACCTATCCATAATCTGCCTTCAAGGTCTATTGCTATATCAGTTACTAGGGTACTGGGTAACCCACCCCTGCCAATTACACCACTAATATTTGTTGCTTTATCATCAGCAATATTATCAATTGTGTTATTATCATTAAAAACCTGAATACCATCACCTCTGCCAAGTAAAATCCATTTCTGGCCTAATCGGTCAATTACGACCTTTCCAGAAACTTTGTCAGACATTTTCACAGTGGGACTACTTATGTTGAAAGATTTCCAGGATCCATCCGGCCGCATTACTGACAAAGACTTGGTAACTCCTGCATTTGTTACCCACATGTTTCCGTTATTATCGAAAGTAATTCCCCCAATTGCTACCTTGTATATTCCCAAAGTGCTGTTTTCCAATATACTTAAGGAGGTATTGGTATTGTCGAAGAATTTAACCGGCTTTCCGTCCTTGAGGAAAATTATCCCTTTATCCCAGGTTCCAGCATAAACTTTCGAGGGATCAGAAGGATCAACAGTAACACAAACATAATCAAAGAAGGTGTCAAGGATTGGAAAATAGGAATAATTTATTGATTTCCATGTAAATCCATCAAATTGATAAAGCCCGTCTCTTTTAAATGTCATACTCCATGTGCTTGAATAGGCTCCTGTTGCTACCCAAAGTTGGTCATCTACAATATCCATATGAAACACATCAGTGCCTTCCGGGCCATTTGGGGTAACAAAACGGTAGTTCCATTGGTCATAAATAAATACCAATCCCTGCTTTTGGTCAGCAATCCATAAAAATCCTTTTTCGTCAAGAACAGCTTCTTTAGGAATCACTGTCGGATATTTTTCAGATCCCAGAGTATAATTAAAAATATGTCTGTAGGTTTCCAGGTTTTTATCAAGAACGGTCACATGATCCCATTTTGTCATCACAAGCTTATCGAAGAAAACGTCCAGCTGGTAGCAGGTAGCATAATCGTATTTGTTATAATGTTTCCAGAGTCCTCCTTCTAAATAGAAAAGTGTATCCTTATTAAAACCTTCCACTGACATATTCAGAAATGGAATATCGTTGAAAAAGGCTATTGTATTATATTTATGGGAGGGATAGGGGATATCCGTCCACTTAACCCAGTTGGTAAAATCGGGCAGGTAATCATTCATTGCAGCACGGTAAATACCTGAGTCAGTTGCAGCAAATACGGTATCCTTACTGAATTTAATATCATTAATGTTGATGTATGAGCCCTCATCTCCTATGATATATGTATCCTTGAATTCCATCTTAAGGAGATTGACCACCACAATACCAAATCCGCATGAAAGCCAGGCATCATTGCCATGAAGTGTTATGTCGTTGATAGTTTTGTTTATTGGAAGATTTTGCCTTTTAATATCAGCCAGATTATGAACCTTGCCGTTTCTGATAAGGTCAACATTGGCATTATTGTAAGCAATGATCAGTGTACCTGTGGCTGCATGGTATGCAAGCTTACTGAAAACCACATCAGACAGTCCATTAATTTTAGATATGGGAGTAATTGTATTCAATGGGACATTGTGTTGAAACAAGCTGTTCAGAGTTGCGCAGTAAACATCTTCACCGGTAGCGGCCACAGAAATGCCCCGGTTATATGGAAGGTGATCACGCCAGCTGCCGGTCGGAATATCCTGAGCTACAATTATATTTTGTATCAGAAAAGAGATAATTATCAGAAATATTAACTTTGGCAGGTTATTTAAATACACCGTAAATTTCATACCCACATTACATAATTATTGAGCTTATTTAACACAAGAAGGTTTCTTTTATTGTTCAAACAAGTCAATGGTTGATTTTCTACAATTCAGATCCCTTTATTTCAGGTTTTATAAGCTGATAGTCGTATTTTATTTCTATACCATTGCGGTATTCAATGGTAATAATCAGATTGCCTGTTTCATCGAAATATCTCCAGATACCATGTTTGATACCCATGATATAAATGCCTTCTGATTTAAAAGTTCCATCGGGATTAAACTCTGAATGTTTACCATCAGGATATCCATCCATAAATTTTCCTGTGAAGCTGATTTTTCCATCGGAAAAAAAATGTTTCCATTCCCCATCTTTTTCTCCCTGTATATAATTACCCTCCTGACGGTAACCATTTTCCTGGTAATACCATGATCCATCCTCTTCGTCATCAATAAAAACACCTTTGGCAATTATTTCACCATCATCTCCAAACTCTGTCATTTCACCATTTCTGCGTCCATTTGTATGGGATTCTTCTCTTCTGATTTTGCCGTCAGAATAGTACCATACCCATTTACCCTGCTCTTTCCCATTCTGGTTATAAACTCCTTTTTGTTCAACAACACCGTTGTTAAAATAGAAAGTCCATTCACCTGTTCTTATTCCATCAACATAAGTACCTTCAGCTCTCATACCACCTTCAGAATAAAACTCTTTCCAGTATCCCTGTTTATTTCCGTTCTGGTCAAGGAAACCATAACCCAACAAACGCCCCATGTCCATCAGATAGGCTACCTTAAGGCTTCCGTCAGGATTAAACTCTTTTCTCACTCCATGAGGCAATCCATCACGATATGTTCCTTCAATCCTTACCCGCATATCCGGAAAATAATCCCTTCTTATCTGCAGATCATAAACCTCATCACTGTCAACAACCATTTCCCCGTCAATATATCTGGTGATACTTACCATATTTCCATCCCAATCGTACTTTCTGGAATACCCGTCCAGTTTTCCGTTTTTATAGCTGAAATCCGCCTTAATAACACCTGATGGGTAAAATGTTTTCCATACCCCATGAGGCAATCCATCCTTATCATACCTGTTTATAAATTCTCTGCTAATAGCAACTCCACGTCTGTATTCCATAAGAATAATGACGGTGCTGTCCTTATCGAAAATCTTAGCAAAACCGTTTTCCCTGCCCTCTTCATAAGGAACACTGCGAGTTATAAAACCATCATTATCAAAATACAAAGTAAGACCATCCTTAATATCATCCTTAAAATTTTCCTCAATACGCTCGTTATCTGTCCAGGTTATTCTTTTTCCTTGTTTTAGTCCTTGTTGATAGTTTATCAGAAGCCTTAAAATCCCGTTTTCATCATAGAACTTCCATTCACCATCAAGTAAAAAATCAACTCTTTTACCTTCAGATTTCAGTTTACCGTTCTCATGATAATTCTTCCAGTACCCATCCGGTTTACCATTGATAAGTACACCTTCACTACTTAATTTTCCATTAGGGTAAAAGAACTGTTTAAAACCTTCAGGTACACTGTCGTTATTTTCCTGGGCACTAATAGCCACCGGAAGAAAAAAAATAAGAATAAGTATAAAAAGGTTAATCAGTTTCATGCCCTAAAGATACAGGTAAATAATAACTTCCATTATGAATGATTATTTTATGAGATTATTTTTCCTGGATATTTCAAGCATCCTTACTATAGGCTTTTTTGCTTTCATTATTACTTCATCATCGAGAATGATCTCAGGCTTTTCATCCACCATACATTGATAAAGCTTCTGTATAGTATTCAATTTCATATAGGGACAATCATTACAGCTACATGTTCCATCAGAAGGGACAATAATGAATTCCTTACCCGGTGATTCCTTTTTCATCTGATGAAGAATACCTGTTTCTGTTGCAACGATATATTTATGAGAAGAGTCTTCCCTTGTATATTTTATCATTGCGGTTGTAGAACCAACAAAATCGGCAAGCTCCAGAACCGGTGCTTTACATTCCGGGTGAGCAATAAATTTTGCATCGGGATATTCATTAATAAGATTTATTATCCTGTCAGTAGTAAGAATATCATGAACTTCACAGGTACCATCCCACAATAACATAGATCTTCCAGTAACGCTGTTGATATATGCACCCAGGTTTTTATCAGGGGCAAATATTATCTTTTCGTTTTCAGGAAATGACCGTACTATTGTAACAGCATTACCTGAAGTACAAATCACGTCGGATAAAGTTTTTATTACTGCAGAACAGTTTATGTATGAAATCACAGTATGGTCAGGATATTTGTTAAGAAACATCCTGAAAAGATCCGGTGGACATGAATAGGCCAGAGAACATCCGGCTTCGATATCGGGCATAAGAACCTTCTTTCCCGGATTAAGTATCTTTGCTGTTTCAGCCATAAAATGAACTCCGGCAAAAACAATCATCTCTGCATCGGTAGCTTCTGCCTGTTGAGCTAAGCCCAGACTATCACCAACATAATCTGCAATATCCTGAATATCTGAATTTTGATAATAATGAGCAAGAATTACAGCACGCTTTTCATTTTTCAGCTTTTTTATCTTATCAACAATATTCATGATGCTATAATAATAATAATATATAATTAATAAAAAACAATCGTCGTCGTCAGTGTGTTGATAAAGTTGGTAAAAAAAACATGTCAACATCAATAAAACGTAACCCTGTTTTTAATAACACAAAATTAACATCTGTTTCCGATATGTAACCCTGAAAAAGAAAAAATTAGGTTATTATTAACAAATGGTTGAAAACGGCTTTTGGTAAAAGAAACCGGATATCAACACAGCTCATAACCGGGGTTTACTTGTTAATGGATGTTTAAAAAATTCTAAAACAAAAATTTGCTTGTTATGAAAAAACAGATAAGCAGAAAAGGTTATTAAAAAGCAAGAGAATTTTATCAGAAGAAGCTAACAGTTATTAAGATCTTTTGAACAGTTAGAGCGGGGTTATTAATACTACCCGGGAGGCTTGAGAATAGTGAATAATGAATAGAGATGAAATTGATGAAAAGATTGGTTAAAAACATCACCTATATATAATTGATAATCAACACAAAACTCAAGCATCACCAAATACATGCTTTTTGAATGATGCATTTAAAATGTAAAACAGTATTTTTGTTGAACAAACACAACTATGATGGAAAACAATCGGGTATGCATAGGATGTGATCATGCAGGATACAGGTTGAAGGAGGAGGTAAAGGGATTATTGACAGAAACGGGCTATATTGTTGATGATTTTGGCACCTTCAGCGGCTTGTCTGTTGACTATCCTGATTTTATACATCCTTTGGCAGAGTCTGTGAGCAGGGGAGATCACACAACAGGTGTTATTATTTGTGGAAGTGGTAATGGAGTAAGTATGACGGCCAACAAGTATCCCGGAGTTCGGGCGGCAGTTTGTTGGAACAGGGAGATTACTGAGATGGCGAGGCTTCATAACGATGCCAACATACTGGCATTACCGGCAAGGTATATTTCATCAGAACTGGCCAGGGAACTGGTAAAGATATTTCTTACGACCTCATTTGAAGGGGGAAGGCATAAGGTACGAGTAGATAAAATTGACATCAGGAAGTGATGAATCAGAAAGAGAAGCGTTTTCTTGCTGATGCCGAAAAGAAGGCATTTGATCCGGAGCATCTAAGAATACTCCGCTACAATATAAGCCGTTATGATGCGGCTGTAAAAAGGGGTGAACTTCAATACAGTAATATTGAACATTCGAGGAAGCGTGCAGCCAGGCAGAAAGAGCAAAGCCTGAACAATCTTGAGCAACAGCTCATAGAATTTGAGAGTCGGTTTACAGCACGTGGAGGTAAGGTAATCTGGGCTGATGATGCTAAGGTTGCGGTTAGCGAGATTGTTAATGTGCTTACAACAAGAGGTGTGAGAAATGTGGTCAAATCGAAATCGATGATTACCGAGGAGTTGGAGCTGAATCAGATGTTGCAGGCTAATGGGATAAATGTTCTCGAAACAGATCTAGGGGAATACATCGTACAACTTGATAATGACAAGCCCTATCATATTATCACACCAGTGATGCATAAGTCGAAGAGTGATATTGCAGCCATTTTCAACAAAAAATTCGGTCTCAACGAGGATAGCAGTGCTGAGGAGATAACGGCATTTGTGAGGAAGACTTTGAGAGAAAAGTTTGTACATGCAGATGCAGGTATTACAGGTGCTAACTTTCTTATAGCCGATACCGGATCAATTGTTCTTACGGAAAATGAAGGTAACGGAGCCCTGTCGGTAAGCTGGCCGAAGATTCATATTGCGATAGCCGGGATAGAGAAGATGATACCTTCAATCAAGGATCTGCACTTTTTTCTTCCGTTGCTTGCAACTATGGGGACAGGACAGAAGATCACGGTTTATAATTCAATTATATCGGGTCCTCGAAGAGGATCAGAAACAGACGGACCTCAGGAAATGTTTGTTGTGTTGCTTGATAACGGGAGGACAAATCTGCTTAAAAAGGTAGAACAACGTATAGCATTGCGCTGCATAAAATGTGGTGCCTGCCTGAATGTTTGCCCGGTTTACAAGAACATTGGGGGTCATACTTACGGTACAACCTATAGCGGACCTATAGGATCAATAATCACACCTCATCTTCGTGGAATGGAATACAAGCACCTTAGTTTTGCCTCCACATTATGCGGAAAGTGTACTGAGGTATGTCCGGTCAAGATACCAATTCATAAGTTACTTCTCTTTAACAGGGGAGATGCGGTAAATGAAGGGTACAGGTCGGGAGCTGAGAAAAGGGTCATGAAGGGATATAAAGTGATTATGGGAAAAAGGAAGATTTTGAACATGTTTTCACCCGGCATAAAGAATATTGGCCTGAGGTTGTTTTTTAAAAGTAGCTGGGGCAGCCGCAGGGAGTTGCCAAGGTTTATGGAGCCATCGTTCAATCAGCAGAGGAGGAAGGGATAGCAATGGCAAAAGAATGCAATGGCAAAAGAATGCAATGGCAAAAGAATGCAATGGCAAAAGCATGTAGGGGCAAAAGCATGCTTTTGCCCCTACATGGTCAATAAAGCGGTGAGCAGTGATTCACCGAGAAGGGCGCATCTTTCTGCTGTCCAGCCGTAGACGGGATCGGGCAGGTTGGCGTTGTCTTTAAATGGCATCTCAACGGTCCAGGAAAGGCATTTGAATCTTTCACCCACCTGTTTTGAGCAAATTGCAAGATTGGCTTTGCCGGGCTCATTACGGGGATAGCCGTGCTCAATCTGCATATCAGGGTTTACGGCCATCCATGCTTTTTTGAGAAGCCGGTCTTCATCTTCAAGTTTATCGTTCCAGGAAGGAATACCTTCAATTCCTGATATGAAGACGTAGGGCAAAGTTTCATCTCCGTGAATGTCGAAGTTGAGATCCACACCTGTTTCAGACATTTTTTGAAGGATATGGAAAACTTCGGGAGCTTTTTTGGTGTCGGGATTTGCCCACTGACGATTAAGGTCGAGGCCGGACGCGTTGGTTCTCAGATTGCCGGCGACTGCACCGTCAGGGTTTACCATCGGAACGATATAGAAGACACTTTTTTTCAGAAGGGTTCTTGACACAGAATCACTTTCATCTAATAGTCTGTTGACCAGACCCTCCATAAACCATGATGCCTGAGGCTCACCGGCATGTTGCCTTCCGGTAATCCAGATACTTTTTTTACCATCACCGGGTGTGCCGATAACCAGCAGGTCTATGCTGCGACCCTGAACGGTTGTACCGGGTTGTTCAAGCCTGCATAAGGGCGACATCTGAGCTGCAGAAATAAGCCTCAGATGCTGCTCATAATCGTAAGGTTCAAAATATGCGAAAAATATGGTGTCGTATTCGCATACCATTTCAAACGACAGCACACCGGAATCATATTTTGCCGGGAGCCGTTGCCAGTTGATTTTGTCGTATGAATAGCACACATCATATCCGTCCCATGCCTCAGGATAACTGGCATCGCCGGCATTGACAATGGAAACCGTACATTTTCGTCCTCTCACATCTGCCACCCTAAAATAAAACCATTGAAAAAACTCACCTCCGGTATCGTTGTTGATTTTTAGGCGGATATCGCCCCTTTTATCAATAGAGACCACTGAGATATTCCCCGAATCAAAAACTGAAGTAACTTTCATAAAAATCTATAATTAGTAAGATAATCTGCAAGTGCAACTAATCTTTCCTCCTTACCTGTCAAGATCAAACGTCATCTGTTTCTTCTGCAGGTCTATGCTCTTAACAATTATGCTTATTCTATCTCCGAGGCGAAAGACTTTCTTAAACCGGCGGCCGATAATCTGGTAGTTGTCTTCATCGAGGGTGTAGAAGTCGTCATCGAGGCGGGTTATGGGGATCATTCCTTCACATTTGTTTTTATCGAGTTCAACATAGATACCCCATTTGCTGACACCACTGATCACACCTTCGAACTGTTCACCTATTTTATCAATGAGGTATTCGGCCTGTTTGTACTTCACCGATGCTCTTTCAGCTTCTGCGGCTTTTTTTTCCATCTCGGAACAATGGTCGCAATAATCTTCGTATTCACTTCCATTTACAGTGTTGCCACCTTCGAGATACCGTTCAAGAAGCCTGTGTACCATAAGATCCGGGTAACGGCGGATGGGGGAGGTGAAATGGGTGTAGAACCTGAACGAAAGTCCGTAATGTCCAATGTTGTGTGTTGAATAAATAGCTTTGGCCATGGTACGGATAGCTATTGTCTCTATCATGTTTTGCTCCCCTTTTCCTGCTATCTGCTGAAAGAGGTGGTTGAACGAGTTGGCGAGTCCTTTTCTGGATCCGATACTCATTTTGTAACCAAGCTTGCCGACGAATTCTGCAAAAGTCTCTAGTTTCTCCCTGTTAGGTTCATCATGGATACGGTAAACAAATACCGGTGGCTTGTTTTTTCGCCGGGCGACTCCTATCCGTTCGGCAACCTGTCTGTTGGCCAGAAGCATAAACTCCTCTATCAGCCAGTTCGCTTCTTTCGACTCTTTAACGTAGGTGTCAATAGGTTTCCCGGTTTCATCAAGATTGAATTTAACCTCCTGGGAGTGAAATGCTATTGCTCCTTTGTCGAATCTTTGCTTCCTTAGTATCGTTGCAAGTTTATGAAGAGTGAGAATCTCATCTGCAAAGTCCCCTTCACCATTTTCTATTATCTGTTGTGCCTCTTCGTATGCATATCGGCGGTTCGACCGGATAACAGTTTTGCCGAACCAGCTCTCTTTTACCTCTGCCGCGGGGGTGATCTCGAAGACTGCCGAGAAGCAAAATTTATCTTCGTCGGGGCGGAGTGAACACACCATGTTTGAAAGTTTTTCAGGCAACATAGGTATTGTACGGTCAACAAGATAAACTGAGGTGGCACGTCTGTATCCCTCCTGGTCAATGGGGCTGCCGGGTTTTACATACCATGATACATCAGCAATATGTACTCCCACCTCAAGGTTACCGTTTTTTAGTTTGCTTACAGAAAGGGCATCATCAAAATCTTTTGCATCGGCAGGGTCTATAGTAATTGTTGTTTCTCCCCGGAAATCTCGACGCTTTTTTATCTCCCGCTCAGGCAACAGTTCCGGTATTTTTTCAGCCTCTTTTTCAGCTTCAGGGGTGAACCGCAAAGGAAAATCAAATGAAGCCAGTATGGAGTTCATCTCAACCTCATTTTTGCCGGGCAAACCCAGAATATCTATCACTTCACCAAACGGGTTGTTGCTTCTTTCTGGCCAGTCGGTGATTTTTGCAATGACCTTTTCACCGTCCTTTGCGTTGTTTATTCCTGACAGTGGGATAAAAATATCAACAGGAACAGAAGTGTCGTCGGGTACAACAAAAGCAAACTTTTTGCTTAGCTGTAATACTCCTACAATGGCTTCCCTGCTTCTTTTTATGATTTTAACTATTTGTCCTTCACGTTTTCTTCCGGGCCGCTGAGGGAACAGATGAACTTCAACTTTGTCGCCGTCAAGTGCATGGTTTGTGTTGGATGCTGAAATATAAACATCTTCAGTTTTATCGTCCGGTATAAGGTATCCTTTGCCTGTGCGCTTCATATCCAAAATACCGGTGAGTTTTGCGGTTGAATCCTGATATGTGTCTGCCTCAGGGTTGAGGATAAAACGCCCTTTCCCTTTTTGTATCAAAGAACCTGATGATGAAAGATCATTCAGAATGCGTTGCACCAGCTCTTTGCCCGATGTGTCTTTAATTCCCAAAGATGTTGATACCTGCTGGCATGTGTAATAATACAAGGGGTTCTGAATGAAGATATCGAGGACTGACTTCACAAAAGTGTTTTGTCGCTGGTATTGTACGTCAACTCTTGTCTTCGTTTTGTTGCTTTTTATTTTCTCTTTACCCCGTCTGGGATTATTGGTTTTTCGTGTCATGTTGTTTGTTTGATATCTTTGGTGATTTCAATAGGATAATATTTCAATTTATAATAATTATGATTATAGTTTTACCAAAAAACAAATATTATCTGTTGTGGTTTTTTTTAGGGTACAAAGGTAGGTATATTGGAGCAATGGCCAGGTTTCATTAAACCACTGAAACACTCAGATCACTTAGAAGTATTAAGTTATAGATATATAAGTGATTATTAATGAACTAAGTCCTTCAATAGCAAATCAATTTTGAACAGATCGAACACAAAGCACCTCAAAGATGATATTAATAAAAATATTATAATTTTGTTGATGGTGCAACGAATGAAGCTAAGCCCTTGTCTTAGTATTAAACCGGTTATATTAAAAATCCTTTAATCAAAAAAACATTTCAGCATGAAAACAAAATTACGCAGGGTCTTTATTTTATTAGCTGTACTATGTTCTATTTCAGCACTTAATGCACAGATTCCTCTTAATATTCACGGGTATGTTAATAACCTTAACAATCAACCCATGGCAGGAAAAACGGTTAACATCATTGTTGATAGCGTTTTCGGGGTTTTATTGCCATTTAACTATACAAGTGTAGTAACAACAATGCCAAATGGGTACTATGTTGATAGTGTTATGTTGCCAGCCGGGGCTGTTTCTGCAATGGTAACTGTTTGGGTGTTTGACTGTATAAATACGCCGCATTACCAGTCCACATTGTACAATTCACCGGCAGGTCTGCCATCATTAAATTTCAACATCTGTGACAGCAATCAACTCCCACCATCCTGCAATGCTTTTTTTACTTCACTGGCATCGCCAAATTCACTAAATGTTTCGTTTACTGACCTTTCATCCCCTTCAACGGGAAATACAATTAGTTCCTGGTTCTGGACTTTTGGCGACAGCGCAGTAAGTAATATTCAGAATCCCACACACACCTACACGCAAAGCGGTTCTTATAATGTATGCCTTACCATAACAGATGGTGCAAATTGTGCAAATTCTTATTGCCAGCAGATTGTTGTTACTGGTTCAGCCCAGGGTAATTGTACGGCAGGATTTAGCGCTTATACATCCCCTGGAACAGTAAATGCTTCTTTTGTAAATACTTCTGTCAGCACTTATTTGCCTGCTATTTATACTGTAAGTTATGTATGGGATTTTGGTGACAGCACCACTCTGACAACAACAAACATGTCAGCAATAACCCATCAGTATCCACAACAGGGAACCTATAACGTATGCCTGACAATAGTTGTTACCAACACTGTAACCAATATGCTCGAATGTCAGAATACATGGTGTGCAACTGTCACAGTAGGTTCTGCGCCACCAAACACAGGTTTCCTGTATGGCATGTTAACATCCAACAATGCTCCTGCAGGCTCTTCTGTTGTTTATCTTATTGATGCCAATCCGTTACTTGGTGTTTTAACAGCAGTTGACACTACTATCAGTATTGATTCATCAGGAATTACAACCTATTATTTCCCCAACATCACTCCCGGTGCTTATCTGGTAAAGGCTGCAATGTTACCGGCCAATCCTTTATATGCTTCCAATATGCCCACTTATCACCTCTCTTCGTTGTTCTGGAATCAGGCAACATTTATCAATGTCCTTCCAAATGCATTTACCCAGGCGTCCATAGACTATATTCAGGGGGTAAACCCCGGAGGGCCGGGATTTGTGGGAGGTTTGATATCACAAGGTGCAAACAAAGGGCCCGGAGATCCGATTGAAGGGGTACAGGTTTTATTGCTTGATGTCAATAACGGAGATGAACCTATGGCAGTCACCTGGTCAGATGCAAACGGAATATTTGGTTTCAACAACATACCGTATGGAACATATAAAGTTTATGCTGAGGTTCTTAACAAAACCACCAATCCGGTTATTGTTACCATTGATGCCAACAACCCAAGCACTGATGCAATAAAAATTGTTGTAGGAATCAACATAATATCTTTCATTTCTGAAACAGACAATTCATTGAATGGAATTGTCGGAGAAATTTATCCAAACCCTGTTTCAGAAGCATGTTTTATTCCTGTAAAGGTTGAGAAGAGCACCACAATTCATATTGAAATTTTTGATTTGGTAGGGAAAGCCATTATCTCAGAGTATAAATCTACAGATGCCGGTTCATCAGTAATAGCAATAGATACCGGCAGAATGGTCAGCGGAACCCATATTTTGGTCATTACCACCCCCGGGGGTGACAGAGCAATAAGAAGACTGGTAAAAAGATGATCTGATTAAACACCGGCTAATGCCTTCCCTGCCAGAGTTGATAAAGGGTTGTACAGACCGGGATCCACATCTTATGGAGCAATTCTATCACAGATTTGCTCCGGAGATGTGGGTTATTTGTCTGAGGTATGCCCATAATAAAATGATGGCAGAAGACCTGATGCAGGAGGGTTTCATAAGAGCATTTGAGGCTATTGGCAGCTATGAAGGGAAAGGAGCTTTCGAGGGTTGGCTGAAGAGGGTTTTTGTAACTACCGCCCTGAATCATCTGAAGAAGTATTACCGGTTCGATAAACTGGAAGATGGCATTGAGGTAGCAAATAATCTTGTAAACACAAATGCAGCAGACGTTCTAAACAATATCCATTCCGATCATCTGCTGGAATTGCTTAAAAAACTTCCGCCCGGTTTCAGAACGGTTTTTAACCTTTATGCAATTGAAGGATATAGCCATAAAGAGATTTCGAAATTGCTTGGTTGTACCGAAAGCAATTCAAGGTCGCAACTGAACCGTGCAAGAACAGCTTTACAAAGATTGGTAGTAGAGATGGAACCTCATCAGGAGCTTTTCGAAAAAAAATATAAATAACAAGAGATATCTGCAATGAATATGGAAAACGAAACTGACATTCTGTTTAAAAAAGGGTTGGGGGAGTACCGAAAAGCTCCACCGGCACACCTATGGAACGAGATTGCAGCAAAGGTGATTCCATCTGCTAAACCATTGGTTAAAAAGAGCCGAAGAACAGGTAAGATTATGCTTTGGCTGATATCATCATTATTGTTTTTCATCGGATTATTATTCATCTGGTTGTATCTGCTGAAGGAATTACCTGTCACCACAAAGCCGGAAATAGCCTCGGCTCCTGTAAAAAACACGATTTCAGAATATTCCACGGAACCGGTAATTGCAGAAGCCGGTGAGGAGATCATATTTAATGATGAACCAAAAGAACTTTTAATTAACAGTAACGATGGAGATAACAGGATAAAGACTTTTAAAAAAGCTTCAGGAGGCAACCAGGTTATCAGTAAACCTTTGGCAGTTAAGAATAATCAGAATACTGTATATCAAATAGAATACAAACCCGAAGTCGAATCAGTGGCTACAGAAAAACCATTGGAACCTGAATACATACCTGATCACAGCAAACAAATATCAACAGAAGAAAAAGAGGTGATCAAAGTCACAGAGCAATCAAATGAATTACATGTAAATGCTCCGGAAATTCAGATACCTGAAAAACGTGAAACTAAAGGTGAAGTAACAGAAGAGGAAAATAAGGAAGAAAACAGGCAGAAAGAACCGGATGCAACAGAACCGGATTATAGCAAGTCTTCTGTCACTGAACAAAGGAGAAAGATAGATTTCATTCATGGTATCAGGTATAGTATTGGGTTACAAGCCGGGTTACAATATTATAATGCAGCCAGACCTTTACCTGCCAAAATGCAATACAGTCCTGAGGGTACCTTGATTTTGAGATCGCATTATCAACGTTACAGCATTACAACCGGTGTTGGAATGATCTCTTTTACCCATAAGAATCCATGGAATGCATTATTATTAAAAACAGACACAACAGGACTTTACCCTTATGTAACCGGGGTAGACTTTATGCCGGTTTATAATCCTATTGATTCAACAATTGCGGGTTATACAGCATCAGGTATGATTACCGCCACAAAGCCTGTTATAGATACTACTCTGGTGATTACAAGCGGGAATAATGATTACAGGATAACTTACTTATCTGTTCCGTTACTTGCCGGTTACGAAATATTACATTATAGAAAAGTTTCTTTTACAGCTCAATCCGGCATAATTTATAACAGAATGATCTATGACAGGGAATCACCCCCTGTGATACCTGATAAGGGAGAGCTATTGGAAATATCGAAAGAGGCAGTCGTAACCAACAAGCGTTTCTGGCAGTACCAGGCCGGTATCAATGTTCGTTACGAGCCAAACCTAAACTGGTATGCAGAGGGATCAGCATCGTTCCGTAAACCGATTGACAGATGGTATTACAAAACCGATTCAAATGTGAAACCTTCATTATGGGTTATAGGGGCAGCAATTGGTTTATATCTATAAAAATCAATAAAAATCAATAAAAATGAATACTAACATCAATAAGAAGGGAATGAAACAAACAATTCTTGTTTTATTTCTGATTTTATGCAGCCTTTCGATGGATGGCGCTGTAATAAGGTTTATTGCAATTGTATATGATCAGGTAACATTTCAGCCTGTTACAGGCAAGGCAGTGGAATTTGAACTTTTCAGCCTTACTTTCAATCAGTCAATTCATCAACAGCAGTTTACAACCTCAGCTAGTGGGGAGGTCATAACACAGAACTATATTATCGCTGATTCAACTGTTAATGTTTACACTTTCAGGATCAACGATTGCAACTCAAATACAGTTGAATTCCCGGATACTTTTACAGCAGCAGGAAATGATACTGTTTTTCTATTCCTCGGTATTTGTCATACCGTGGCACTGGGTCAATGTAAATCGGGTTTCAAATGGTTTTCAGACACAGCTAATCCTTTAATTATACATTTTCAGGATTCATCAACAGGAAATGGACTTACCTATTTGTGGTCATTTGGAGATGGCACAGTTTCGGGATTGCAGAATCCGGTAAAGCATTACATGGGGCCTGGAGCCTACCTGGTGTGCCTTACTGTAACAGATACCGCTTCCAGCTGTACCAATACAAGTTACGATGTTGTTTCTATTATTCAAGGGGCTTCTGTTAATGCTGACTTTTCAGCAGTGATAGACTCTTTTGCAGTTTCGCCCAGGATAGTACGTTTCACAGACGAGTCTAATTCAAATGTATGGCTGAACCAATATTTATGGTCATTCGGGGATGGCAATATATCCCAGGTAATCAACCCTGTACACCAATACTCACAATCAGGTCAGTTTTTGACCTGCTTAAAAACCGGATATGCAGGCGGGTTATATGATACCTTATGTAAAACAATCACAATTCCGGACTATTACGATATGTGGGGGCAGTTATTTTATGACGGAATACCTTTGGATGGTGGCAAGGTACAACTAATCAATCCGGTTGGTAAAGACTCCGGTTATGCAATTCTGGATGATGTAGAGGTTATTTCTCCCGGGTTTTACTTTTTCGCACAGCGAATTGAACATAATTATCTTCTCAGAGCTTTTCCTGATACTACCAATGCCTCAACGATAATTCCGACATATACAGGAAACACAATATTCTGGAAGAAAGCCGCTTTGGTATCACTGCATAATGATATTACCAATCTTGATATATCATTAGTAAAAAAGGATGATGCCGGATCAGGCACCTGCGTTGTGAACGGCAATGTATGGTATAGCATTGACAAACCTGATGCTGATGCTCTGATTCTTCTGCTTGATTATGTTACCTCAAAGCCGGTTGCTTTTACATATTCCGGCTTAGCCGGAGATTATTTCATGCAAGGGATCCCTTACGGGAAATACAGGCTGGTTGCTGAGGTACCAGGACTGGAGAGTTCAGAAACGATAATAGAATTATCTCTTCAGAACACAACCATGTCCGGGATGAATATTTATTTATCAAAGACAATTTTCATAGAAAATAATTCACTGAAAAGCAATGATTTCAGGTTGTATCCAAATCCTGCGTTCGACTTCATTAACATTGAATCCTCAGGGGTTGGTAAGCCTATAGAGGTAGTTATACACAATATATCCGGCAGCGAAATGCTTATACAGAAGGAATGTTTTAATGATTCACCACAGCACACACTTGATATTCGGGCTTTACCGGCAGGGATCTATCTGATCTCGGTTAAAACAACAGCAGGTACAGCAGTACGGAAATTTGTAATAGGAAAGTAGTTTACTTTATTAATTAATTTGAAAGATTTCAAGTCGCAGAGTTCAACTTCAATTTCTTTGCGTATTCGCGACTTGGCGAGATATTTTTTTCTCGCAAAGCCGCAAAGTCGCAGAGTTTAGCAAATTCACTGTAGAATAAATGAATCATGATCATTCTACCCAGGGTTTACCGAACCGGTCATCATGGATAAGTGAGGGTTGAAACCTTTCGGGGACAGGTTTTTCTTCTGCAGGGTATCCCACTGCTATCAGGGATATTGGCACAACAGTATAGGGCAGATTTAAAAGCTCTGACAGCACGTGCATCCGTTCCTTACGGCCGAAAACTCCCAGCCAGACAGTGCCCAGACCCATGGCATAAGCTTCCAGGAGTATGTTTTGTGTGGCTGCAGAGCCGTTCTGCACCAGGTAAAAATCGTTTGGCTCTTTTTCTCTGTCGCCGCAAACAAGGATAGCAGCGGTAGCTTCACTCAACATGGCAGAGTAAGGGTGGATACCGGGGATCCTGTCAAGGATATCTCGTGAAGTTACAACCACAAAATGCCATGGCTGGAGGTTGCGGGCGGAGGGAGCATACATGGCGGCTCTGATCAAGCCATTGAGTTTGACCCTTTCAACAGGCCTGGAACTATCATATTTCCTGATGCTTCTTCGTTTTTCAATGGCTTCAATAGTAGTGCGATTAATCATAATTTGGTAAAGTTAATCTCTTAATCTTTTTTTTTGTAACCAACGGGATTATTCAGAAGAAGGTATTGTGAAGGAGAAAGCTTTAACAATTTATGTAGGAGGTCACGTTCCATACTGGCTCTGATGCGTGTTTCAAGACCGACGGCAGCGCAGTACAACGAAATATTCTGGGCAACGATTCCGGCATCCATGGCTGCCCTTATAAGTTTGGTTGAGTCGTTGCCATGCGAAAACCTTGAGATATCAGATACTAGCAACAGAAATAGCGGTGCATCAGCCGTCCAGGCTTGTCTGCCTGCAACTTCTTTATGATAATCACCCGGCACAACGGGAACCAATATGTGTAGTTTGTGATCGTAAAACCAGATCCCATCAGAGGTGCAGACATAGATGTCTATATCCTGTGAATTGGTTGCTGATGGTGCCGTACGTTTACCTGACTCAGGTCTGTTGACACCGTTGGCTGCCCAGAGAAGTGCTGAGAGTTCCTGTGAAGTTATCATGGTTGTATCAAAACCGGTGGCAGATGCCCGAACTTTTAAAGCCTCCATCACCGAACTTCCCTGTGAGTAGTCCACAGTGTCAAGGGTAATCACAGGCAGTGTCTGGGAGTTTGCAAACCCTGTAAATAATGTGATTGATATTAAAACTAAGCAGATTTTTTTCATTCTAAAATTTTATTTGTGAAACAGATTAATTTTTAATACCTAGTTCTTTAAGGATATCTTCAAGTGTCAGAGAAACATACCTTCCAATTACAGTCCCTGTTTTGTCAACAAGGAAGAGGGTGGGTGTGCCCAGAACTCCCCAGGTTAAATAATTCTCACCATTTGCTCCATTCAGATAATCACTGATTTTATCGGGCCAGGGGAGTTCCTGAAGTGTTGAACTGTTCTTTGTGGAATCAGTATCGGCTGAAATGCTGATAACCCGTATCCCATATTTTGATAGCACGGGATAATCCATAATAAGATGTTTTTTAACCTGCGTACAATTGCCACAGTCTGATTCATAGAAGAAGATCACTGCACCATTTTTATAGAAATTTTTTGTGTTGGTCAATCCTGAGGGCATTGCGGCTTTATCTCCTTTGTGCAGTCCTGCAAAAACCATCAGGGCACCGTTCATGTGCAGCAGCTTTCCTGACTGGCTTATTTCAGGGGTTAGTTCAAGAATCAGATCATCCTTACTATATTTAGTAAACCCACGAACAAGCTGAATTGCAAAGTCGGTATACCTCATTTTATCATCTAACCGGCCGAGTATTTTTCTTGTGCCTTTTAGAAGAATTTCATCGTCCTGAATGGCATAGATATGCATGTCTATCCAGTTACTGATCACGCCGTTCCAGTGGCCGCTTGTGTAAAGTGCTCCCCAATCCATTTGTTCGGTTACGAAACGGTCAAGAGCCAATGCTCTTTCATTGTCTGAGTCATAAAACTTATCTGCGACACCTTGGGTAAAATCCACAATCTGCCGGAACCGGGCTGCGTAAAGGGGGCTTTGTGCAACTGCTGCCTGGTTTTCTGCAAACGTCTTATTCAGGTTTTCCTTCTCCTTTATGAAAACCGGGAAAAGGGTGTCTGATTCTGAATAGCTGTTCAGGGCCATCTGAATGGCTTCAGCCTTCATGAGTATTTGCTTTTGAATGTAGTATTGTTCGTTCAGAAACGGGTTTTCTCGTGTTCCAATGAACTGAATGTTTTCGCGTGAAGGAGCCGGTTCAAGGCATATAACCTGGTAATCTTTACCGTTCAATATCAGATCCATACCTCCGCCCTCCTTCGAGGTAAGTATCCAGCGGGAAATGCCAACATATCCTTTATGGCGTTCCGGAACAGTGAGTTTAACAAACCCATCCCGGGGTATTATATCTTTCACAATAGTATCCTGTTTGTCTCCCTGAATCAAGTACCAGGCATATGTTGTGCCTGCAAAATATGGGAATTTGAGTTCGATGGTTTGTCCATTAAGGTTGAACACTATCCCTGTAATAATACCGAAGGCAAACATTAAATGTTTCATCTTACATCATCTGTTTAAAAATGAATATCAGCATATTAAATAAGAACCGATTGTATATTGAGTTCAGGTTGATTTTTGTCCCGAATCAATAAACAGCACAAATCTACATTTTTTTCGGTTCTGATAATTGATACAGCTACATGATCGATCGCTTGAGTCATTATTAAGATAAGGCACACCTCACACCTCTTAGGTCCTTAGAATACTCAAAGTATATAAGTTCAGATTATTCAAGCTCAGGGTAAACAGGCTCAGAGTAAACAAACTCAGGGCATCGCCCAACCCTCCTTCTCTTTGCGGAGAGGGAGGGCTAATGCGTTGCTATATATATAAATACAGCTCCCATTCTCCTTGAGGAGAAGGGGCAGGGGGATGAGGTGGATTGTAATGCAGGAGGGTGAGGTGCATGACATCAATAATTCTTTATGCAACGAACAGAACGTCCGTCCGCTCGGGTGCTGTTGGCCATGGAGGCACTGGTATTGAGGAAGTTCAGGAACCTGGAGTCGTAACTATTGACCGTACTCGACCAAAAATAACCGTAGGAGCCAAGATTAAAGAGCGAACCACCGACGCGGCCGCGACCGCCCGCCACGGTCAATCTAAGCGGTGAGGCAAAAGCTCCTGCAGCGTTGTTGCTTGACCAACTCAGCCGTTCGGTATTCAATTCAGCCTCGGTTGGCAAACGGTAACCTGTAGGACATGGGTTGTTAACTCCGCTTACCCCCTGCCATAGATTATCGTTTTGGGGACTACGCCAATCATATGGAGGAGTGGTAGAGGTTATAAAATTTCCATGCCCCGGCACATCAGTACTGCTAGGTGTAGGGTTAGTGGTTGATGTCCTGCACTGATGGCCATCGGCCAGGCGTCCCCATTGGTAAAGGTCGCCGTAAGCCAAAACATCTGTGCCGCTTGCAGCTACTTGCGCTGCGCCGAGGTTTCTGTCCATCCAGATCCTGCCAGTTGTGGGGTTAGTTACATCCACCACTGCTGTGGGATTAGCAGGGTCGCAATGCACGTAGCCGGGTGGGTAACAGCCAATGGTTTTGGTAGCCACAGCCAGTGTTTGTGAAGGCCCGTTTCCACCTACATTGGATGGTGTAACCTCCACGATTCCTGCTGCGGTACCTGCAGTCACGGTAATTTGGTTAGTTCCTTGTCCACCTGTGATATTCCAACCTGAAGGAACTGTCCAGGTGTATATCACACCTGGTTCATTGGTTACATTATATATCAATCCTGTTTCATGATCGCATGGGTTTGTCGGGCCGTTTATGGGGGATGGCTGGGCGGGTGTGGATACATCTTTGATACAACGTACAGAGAAACCCAGAGCCCTTATGCTGGGCTGTATGTTTGCACTTGTACTTCCTATCCATAGATTTTTAGAGAATATACCGGAAACATTACTTGACCAATAAACTCCATTAGAACCGACATCGTAGAAAAAATTATTACTGTAACCGCGGAAGCCCCCTGTGGGAAACTTTAGTGGTGAAGCTATTGCCCCGGCCTTGTTTTGGCTGATCCAGCTTGCTAGCTCTGCGTTCAATTCTGCTTCAGTAGGTAACTTGTAACCTGATGGACAAGGATTGTTAACGCCGTTTACTCCCTGCCACAGGTTGTCGTTTTGACCACTACGCCAATCATATGGATTGTTCGGTGCTAAAATGAAATTACCATGTCCCGGTACATCTGAGGTACTAAGGGTATTGGTGGTGGCAGAGTTCCTGCACTGATGTCCGTCTGTCAGGCGGCCCCATTGGTAGAGGTCTCCGTAAGCCAGAGCATCTGTACTGCTTGTTGCTACCTGGGTTGCACCGAGATTCCTGTCCATCCATGTCCTGCCTGTTGCCGGGTTGGTTACATCAACTACGGCAGTGGGGCATGTGGTGGTGCTTGCGGTTAAAGTTAGGGCTGTTGACACTCCACAGGCATTGTAAGCCCATAAATAACGTGTATATGTAATACCACAGGGGGAACACAATAAACCTGCTTCTGTGTGTGATGTTGAAGAGCCTTTGTCGATAGCACTTGCATAGTCGTTGATGGTGTTCCATTTATACCCTGTAGCCCCGGCAACGGTGTTCCATTTCCATTCTATCTCATCAACATCAGGAATATGGGTTCCTGCTGTTGGTACTGCCGGGACAGGATGAGTTGTCACGGCAAGGCTACGCGGTGTTCCGTTACCGCAGACATTATAAGGGGTTACCTCTATTATTCCGGCTGTGGTTCCTGCATTTACAAGTATTGATGGTGTTCCATGGCCAAACGTGATGGACCAGCCTGTGGGTACTGTCCATGTGCAGTTATAACCCTGATTGGTTACTTCATAAGCCAGATTTGTTTCGTTTTCACAGGGATTGTTGTTTCCGGTGATAACCGATGGTTGAGGAGGAACAGTCATTGTTGTAACCGCCATGCTGCGCGGTGTTCCATTGCCGCAAATGTTTGAAGGTGTAACCGTTATGTTTCCGGAAGAAGTTCCGGCAGTAACAGTGATCTGATATGTACCATCACCTGAGGTGATAATCCAGCCGGCAGGCACAGTCCAGTTGTAGGTGTCTCCACCGGATGGAATGTTATAAATCAGTCCTGTTGTGTTTTCGCAAGGATTTGCATTTCCGGTGATGAAATCTGGCTGAGGAGGTACACTCTGTGGTGTTATTGAAAGCATTTGGGAGGATCCGTTACCACATGCATTTGAAGGCATCACTTCAACATTCCCGGCTATAGATCCCACGGTTACCGTAATCTGGTTTGTGGTCTGTCCGGTGGTAATTGACCATCCGGCCGGAATAGTCCAATTGTAGGAAACACCCGGAACGTTCGTAACGCTGTAGTTTTCTGTTGCCCCGTTACATGGATTGTTGTTTCCTGTTATTGCAGAGAGTTGTGCCGGTACTGTCCGGGTTGTTACAGCCAGGGTTTGTGATATCCCGTTTCCACAGGTATTCGAAGGAGTAATACCGATGTTTCCTCCCGTTGCTCCAACGGTGACTGTGATCTGGTTTGTATTCAGCCCTGAAGTGATTGGCCATCCTGCAGGTACCGTCCAGTTGTAGTCAACTCCGGGAACGTTTGTAACGGTGTAGTTTTCTGTTGCTCCGATACATGGATTGTTGTTTCCTGTTATTGCAGAGAGTTGTGCCGGTACTGTCCGGGTTGTTACAGCCAGGGTTTGTGATATCCCGTTTCCACAGGTATTCGAAGGAGTAATACCGATGTTTCCTCCCGTTGCTCCAACAGTGACTGTGATCTGGTTTGTATTCAGCCCTGAAGTGATTGACCATCCGGCAGGAATAGTCCAATTGTAGGAAACACCCGGAACGTTCGTAACGCTGTAGTTTTCTGTTGCTCCGACACATGGATTGTTGTTTCCCGTTATTGCAGAGGGTTGTGCCGGTACTGTCTGGGTTGTCACAGCCAGGGTTTGTGATGGCCCGTTTCCACAGGTATTCGAAGGAGTAACACCGATGTTTCCTCCCGTTGCTCCAACGGTGACTGTGATCTGGTTTGTATTCAGCCCTGAAGTGATTGGCCATCCTGCAGGTACCGTCCAGTTGTAGTCAACACCGGGAATGTTTGTAACGCTGTAGTTTTCTGTTGCCCCGACACATGGATTGTTGTTTCCCGTTATTGCAGAGGGTTGTGCCGGTACTGTCCGGGTTGTCACAGCCAGGGTTTGTGATGGCCCGTTGCCGTGGATATTTGACGGAGTTACAACAATATTACCGGCTTGTGTACCTGCATTTACCGTAATAGTATTGCTTCCATGTCCGGTAACTATAGACCAGTCACCGGGAACAGTCCAGGTATATGAAACCCCAATTACATCTATTACGCTGTAAATCAAACCTGTTTCATTCTCACACACCTCGGAATGTCCGGTAATCTGAGAAGGAATCCCGGGTGTAAGGACATCATCAATAATACACCGAAGCGAAAAACCACCTATTCGGCCTAGGTTCAGGCCTGTATACTCAATGTTGCTGTAAAACCTAAGGCTCCACGCCATGAAACCTGCATTGGAGGTGCTGCTCCAGTAATAACCGCTGTATCCGCGGCCATAAAGGGCACCGTTGTGAAAACCGCGATAACCCGCAGCAGGCAGAAAAAGGTCAGGACCAAATTGTTTGCCTGCTGTGTAATTGGTTGCAGAAATAGTCCAGGTACCAACATTTGACACCGGATTATTTGCAATCACGCCATCCCATTCAGCTTTTGTAGGGATGCGAAAACCCTGAGGACAGGGATCAAGAGATGTTTTGAATCCATCCTGCCACGAGTAACCATCAGCAAAAAAAGTGTTCCAGCCGGCTACATTGCCTGAGTCGGCCTGAAAGCCGTCAGAGCCTGTAGGACCGTATGCAGAAATACCATTTCTGCCCCACTGGTAATAGTTACCTATCAATTGCCAACCGGGAATGAATGGATTGGCAGTCTGGTCTGCTCCAAGGTTCCGGCACATGAACTCTTTCCAGATGCCGGGCGCAATGTTGGCACCGCAGGGTTGCTGTGCATTAAGTGTACTAATGGTCAAACAACACAGTAAAAATGATGTAACAATGATAAATGAGAGATTTTTCATGATACAGAAATTTGGTTATGTAGCTTTATTAAAACACAAGTTTTGAATGGAGAAAAAACATGTAAATGTAGAACTTATAATAAAAAAAAAAAAGAAGAAAAAATAATATCATTTCATACGTTGTAATATAACCAACAATCATTTTTACCTTTGCAGCATGAATGTGAATGCTCACGAGATAATCTTTTTTGCAGTTTTCCTGATTATTATAACAGGAATACTGCTGTTTGACCTGCTGTTTGTTGGAAGGAAAAGCCACATAATTAGCTTTAAAGAGGCTGTTATCTGGTCGATGATCTGGATAGGGCTGTCACTGCTGTTTTACTTTCTGCTCAGGCAGTGGGGCGACTGGCTGCACGATTTGAGGACTCTGGAGGATATTCAGGATAAGATCACCCGGTTCAGGCACCCGATAAGGATCGACGGCCTTTCTTTTGAGGAAGCCATTGTGGTTTACCGTAATAATCTTTCACTGGAGTATCTTACCGGTTATCTTATTGAGAAAGCACTGAGCGTTGATAATATCTTTGTGATGATAATGATTTTTGCAGCTTTCAATGTGCAGGAAAAATATTACAAGCGGGTACTTTTCTGGGGTATCCTTGGAGCTGTTGTCATGCGTTTTATCTTTATCTTCCTGAGCGCTGCCCTGATACAGCGTTTTGAATGGATCCTCTATCTTTTCGGACTGTTCCTGATTTTCACAGGAGTAAAGATGTACCTCTCACGAAACAAGCACCAGAAAATTGATGTTCAGCACCACCCTGTAGTAAGATTATCTTCCCGCTTCTTCAGGGTTTTTCCAAGATATGTAGGCTCCCGTTTTTTTCTGAGGATTGACCATAAGACATTTATTACCCCCCTGTTTATTGTTCTGCTGGTTATTGAATTTATGGATGTAATATTTGCTGTCGACTCAATACCGGCAATTTTCTCAATAACCAAAGACCCGTATATCGTTTTCTTCTCGAATATTTTTGCGATAATCGGGTTGAGGGCACTGTTCTTTATGATCGTGCATGTAATCAATAAGTTCCATTATCTGAAGGCAGGGCTTTCTGTATTACTGGTCTTTATCGGAGTGAAGATGTTGCTTCACGACTGGCTTAAGGATCTGGGGTTCACGACCCTGCATTCCCTGTTGATTGTATTGGGTATAATCACAGCCAGCATTGTCCTGTCGCTTGTCTTTCCGAAAAAGGATCACGGGCAGCTTTCACTGGATATTTAATTGCCGATTTCCCCGATTCCTCATTCTTCCTGCTTGAAATACAGTTTAAGCAGTTGTTTGGCAGCGTTGTATGAACTGAGGTTTCGTTTTATTACTGATGTTTCGAGTTTCGGGAGGAGCTTTCTTATTTCTTCATTCTGATAGAAATGTGTTTGTATCTGTTCGAGGATGGTTTCTTTTATTGTAATGAGGTTCTGCTGATCCCGTTTTCTCTGGAGGAATCCGTTTTCTGTTGTGAAATTTCTGTATTTGATAATTGTTTCCCATACTTCCGGCATGCCTGTCCCGGTGATTGCCGAGCAGATTCCTGTGTGAGGGGTCCAGCCTGATGGTGTTGGTGGGAACATATGGATGGCGTTGCTGTATTCTACCCTGGCTTTTTCGGCCTTCTTCAGGTTGTCGCCATCGGCTTTGTTGATAAAGATGGCATCACACATCTCCATTATACCTCTCTTAATTCCCTGCAGTTCATCGCCTGCACCGGAAAGCATCAACAGGAGGAAAAAATCCACCATGCCATGTACTGCGGTTTCTGACTGGCCAACACCCACAGTTTCAACAAGGATAACATTGAAGCCTGCCGCTTCGCAGACTATTATGCTTTCCCGGGTCTTCCTTGCCACACCACCCAGGTTGCCGGCAGAAGGTGAGGGGCGGATGAAAGCATTCTTATTGCGCGAAAGCTCCTCCATACGCGTTTTGTCACCAAGGATACTCCCTTTTGAACGTTCGCTGCTGGGATCGACTGCAAGAACGGCGACCTTGTGCCCGAGTGAGATGAGCTGTAACCCGAAAGCATCTATGAAGGTGCTTTTACCTGCTCCCGGAACCCCTGTTATGCCAACCCTTATGGCATTACCTGAAAATGGAAGAGCAAGCTCCACAATCTGTTGTGCTATTTCCTGATGTTTGGGCAAAGCACTCTCAATCATGGTAATGGCCTGACTGAACAGGGCAGTGTCTCCCGACCTGATACCCTCAAAATATTTCGCTGCCGATAAAAGAGGTTTTTTCCGGTGCATGAACCTGTTCCTTGCCTCCTCATTCATCTGGGGGGGCTGATCAACACCTTCATTTACCTTCAGTGCACTTTTGTATGGCTTCTCTTCCATTGTCCATAAATATTTGGTTATGCAAACCTAATGTTTTTATGGGAATCTCCTCCAGGATTATTCAAGGGAATGGGTTTAGTTTAAAAGCGTGAAAGTGTGAAAAAGAAAGGGCAGTATAAAAACCCGAAATCGACGTCTCCCCGCCAGGATTAGTTCGCATAATAATTTTTATATTTTGGTGCTCATGATCCTGGCGGGGAGAAAGGTCAGTACAAAACCCGAAATCGACGTCTCCCCGCAAGGATTAGTTCGCATAATAATTTTTATATTTTGGTGCTCATGATCCTGGTGAGGATGAAGGTCAGTACAAAAACCCGAAAACGACGTCTCCCCGCCAGGATTAGTTCGCATAATAATTTTTATATTTTGGTGCTCATGATCCTGGCGGGGATGAAGGTCAATACAAAAACCCGAAATCGACGTCTCCCCGCCAGGATTCGAACCTGGGACCCGCTGATTAAGAGTCAGCTGCTCTACCAACTGAGCTACGGAGAGAATTTGAGCATGCAAAGATATAAATCTTTGTCCGCAGTTAAAAATCCGGCAACAGATTTATTTTGCATGTCCCGGAAAAAATCAGAAATTTTCTACCTCTTTAATATTTTCTGCGTCAACACTTTATCTTTCAGGACAACTTTCAGCATCATTGCTCCTGGAGGTATCTCCTGGGTCTTAAGTGTGATTATCTCATCGTTTCCGCTACTGAAGTTAAATTGCTCGTCTAGTATAAGGCGACCATCAGCAGCAAAAATATATATTTTTGCACCCCCTTGTAAGTCCTGTCCCGGAATTCTGAGATTCAGAATATTACGGAACGGGTTAGGATAAATCAGAAGCGAAGGCTCCCGGGTTACCTTATCAACAGCAGTCACACCATCAACAATCATGGTAAAAGGATATTCCCAGATACGGGCTTTGTCATCTGTAAGAGTAAAGTTGAAGGTAAACATCTGGCCGGCGGTGGCAGAGTTGCTGATTTTCACCTCCATAATTTCTCCGGTAAAAAGGGAAGAAACCGGCTGGAAATTACCAAGTGCTGAAATCGGATTGGTAAGTGATACCAGCGGATCATTTACACTTAGCTGGCCTGTGATGTTTGTGCCTGAGGCATATCCAAGGTTGGAAATCTTGTATGATATGTCGATCGTTTCACCTGCATTTATTATTCCGTTGTTGTTGCCTTTGGTATCACTGAAATGAGACCAGTCCATAAACATGAATGGCTTTGGTTCTATTGTTCCGCCTGCTGCCGGGAATGTAATCAGGTCAATCCATGCTGCATCACTGCCTGCTGCAGCATACCCATCTTTCTGATAGCGCCAGGTGAAAGTATGCTGGCCTGCAGGCACCGGAAAAGCAGCTTTCATCCATGGTTTGTTGCCATCCCACCATCCTTGCGAAACACCATCGATGAAAAACTCGAGGTTATCCCACTTTTGTCCTGTTAGCGAGCCGTTCTCGCAGCTTACCTTATACCAGAAACTTATGGTATCAGAAATTGCTGAATACCAGTCAATCGAGAGCACGGAGAAGGCATTATTGCCTATTATACCCGAACGGGCACAGTATAATCCATCTTTAGGCTGGTAGGTTGATATTGTCCATGTGTTATTTCCCGAATGCTGCCAGTTGAACTTCTGGAAATTAGCCGTTTCGAAATCTTCATGGCCACCTAAAACCAGGTCACCGATAAAAGCGTTAGCTTTATATCCTCCGGTAACAAAATCAACATCAAAGCGAAAATGTGTACCAAATGCAATACCGGTGTCAAGCCTCGCATAAAAGTGTAGGTTTGTCGGGGTGTTCAAAGGCAGGTTTCCAAATACATGGTTCAGGTTTCCAAACAGTTTTGCTTCGGGAATACTTGATGAGATAGTGCAGGAGTATTGTTTGGCTTCTGCTCCTCCGCTATTCCTTACCACAGCGTTGACAATGACAACTTCACCGGGTTCCAGTTTGCCGTTGCCGTTTCCGCCGGTTAGATCATTTATGAACAGAGTATCGATTACAAGATTTGGGGCATGGCATAGCAGGTTGAAACCTACTGCCCATTGATTGGAAGCACTGTCGGTGATCATAAGTTGCATAGATGCAAGATGGCCGTCAGGAACTGAATCGCTCAGTTCAATAGAAAAGGCATTAAGGATTTGTTGTGTTGTTCCGTTTGCAATTGTACCAAAGACGGCAACACTATCGATTACGTTTACATGGGTATCAAGGCTTCTGAGAATAACATTGACATTACCTGCGTCAAGAGCACCAATATTTTCGAGGGAGAGATCCAAAGAGATTATTTCGCCGAATTCGGCTCTCTGGTTGTTGTTTGAATTTTGGTCGTTTACAATGTGGCTCTTGTAAACCAGGAATGGTGCGTTTGAAGCCAGGACAGGTATTTCGGTGATATATGGGATATGGTTAAATGCTGTAATAACCAGCAACATTGTATCCGGAGTCAAAGGAGATGTGTAGTTGATGGTAACATATGACCCTGATACGATCCCGGAACCGAGTATTTGACCGTTTTTGCTCAGTGTTGCTTTAGCTCCGTTTACAGGTGTAAAAACAGAAAACTGACTGGCTCCAAGCAAGGCAATTGGAGGATGTGTTGCATTTATTGGCAAAGGTGTTTTAGTGAACACATTTATCGAGGGATCTCCGAACACTGTCCAGGTATCGGTCATTGAAGCACCTGCACTACCGTTAATATCGTTCATTTTCATGCAACCGTTCATAGAAAGGCCGCCAAAAGTACGTTTGATATTGTTCTGGTAGCTTTCAACAAGGATGTCGACCATTTCATCCTGTCCGTCCATAGGAGGGTCCCAGCTTTGGTTTATTGTGGAGGCAAGGATGGCGATGGCACCAGTGGGCTGGTCATTCTTTGCTGCCCTTAGCCAGGCTTCTCCAAAACAGGTGTTGTTAACAAAGTTTCCGTTAACGCATGCAACCGCCCAGATAAAGGGCCATTTAGTGGTGTTGATTAAACTGTTGACGTTTGTATTGCTGAATCCTGATGTACCCCAGCTTGTTGTGCTCCCGTGCCCTGTGTAAAGAATAATACCTGCTCCGTCGTTAACGGCAGTCTCTACCGATGCTGCAGAAGGATTACCGGGAGCATCATTACCACCCTGATTCCCTTCGAAGTATTCAAGGTTTCCATTGTAGGTGAATGCAAGAAGATCGGTTTGCATCAACCTTACGTGTTGATAATCAAGCTCGTTGAAATGTCCGGGACCTTCAAGAGAGGCTATGCCAATAGACTTCTCAAGCCAACCCCCGGTAGTGTCAGGAGAAATTTCATAACTCAGGGTTCTGATCACCTGTGTCTCAACATGCCCGTTGGTTTCGGCAGAAAAACGACCCACAAAAAATTCAGGATAGCTGTCGTTACCAAGAATGTATGCATAAGCATTATCTGAATGGCCGGAGGAAAGAGTATTTGTTGGAATCTGTGCAGCATCCCCCACCAGCAGCAGGTACGTTAACCCGTTTGTGTTGTAATAATTGGTAACATAGGTTTTTATTGCTGCTGATGTAGTTCCTGCCGTTGAAACATCCACCATTTCTGTAGATATTCCTTTCTGATTCTTCCAGCGTACAAAATCAAGCATTTCAGGCATGAAAGCACCATAGCTTATTACCAGCATCTTACCTGCTTCCCCAACAGGGGTGTAGTTGATTCCCAGTAATCCGAAGTTTAAGAAGTGGCGCTGGTATATGTGGAAAAATTCATCTGCCAGTTGCATCGGTGCCGAGGTACGGTTGAAACAGTTTAACCCGCCGGGGCCGGCTTTACTCACTTTTACCGTGATATCATAATAAACCCTGAGTACCTTTGTTACAGGATTGTACTGAAAAGGCTGAACGACAACGGCCTGGCCACGAAAATCTCTAATTATGTATGGATCGCGTAACCATGCAAGCTGCCCGGGATAAAACTTGTCGGTATTATATACAACACCTTTCTGGTATGGAACATCCGATGGATTAATGTTCCTGTAAAGCACACCTCTTGAAGGGATCAGATTAATATTGGGGAAATCCTGGTATTCAGCTCCCAGTATCTCTACAATCATCTGTCCGTTATCCGGTATTATAAGAGAATTAGCAGTCAGAAGCACTTCAGGCTCGCCAACCTCCATTTGAGGGTATCCCTGTTCCAGGGAAATCTTATGATATGTTTCACCGTTTACTGTTATCTCTTTTAGCCCGAACGATGTAAAATGATATCTCAGAGTTGTCTCGTCAGGCCGGGCATCTGTAACCTCAGCTTTTATCCCTGGCCCCGGTTCATATTTGATAGTAACCTGTGAGAATGAGAGACTGTTTAGTATCAGAAATATAACCAAAAGATTTATTATTCTCATGGTATGGTTTTTAGAAGTTTCTTTTTTAGAATTAATTGTCAAAAGTAATTATAAATATACATCAATAACGCAATATTTTTCTTGTCTGCACACCTGAGGGTGTTTCAACATATAAAATATAAACACCGGCTGAAGGCATTCCATTCTCTATTCTGATTAGCTGATCAACGGAATTGAATGTTTCATGGTAGGTTATCCTGCCATCGGAGCAAAAAAGGATAATGGTCACCTGTTCTGGTATTTCAGATGAGATCTTCACATTAAAATGTCCGTTGGAGGGGTTGGGAAAAATTTCCAGGCCAATATTATTTTTTTCTTGTTGTCTGATGGATGAATAGAGTGAGGTTGGTGGAAAGACGATATAGTCGATCCATGCACAATCCTGCCCCTCCTTTTGATAATTATCTTTGAGATATGACCACTTGAAGGTCAGTAATCCAGAGTCAACCGGGAAAACAGCTCTTTTCCATGTAAGCTCTTCACCTGACCATCTGCCCATCTCGTTCTGGTCAATGAAAAATTTCAGAAAGTCATAATCAAGTTCTGAAGAAACCTTATAGAAAAAACTGATGGAATCGCTGCTTATAATGGGCAGTGTAAGGCTCATACTTGTTATTGACTGATCGGGTATTGCACCTGACCTGGCGCAGGTGGCACCTTCATAAGGGTTGTCAGTAGTGGTGAACCAGGACTGGGAACCGTTTAGAATCCATTGGAAGGCAGTGAAATCATTTGTCTCGAAATTTTCAACAAGTGGGGCAAGCATTTTATAGGTTGTAAGGCTGTCGGAATAGTTATTTTTGAAAGCATGAGCAGTAATCCTAACGATACTTCCTGCTGGGATTGGATTGTTTAAAGCAATACCGGGAAATGTTACAGTGTAGATATTACCACCCTGGAAAAGAGGAAGAGTTTTACCAGAGGCTGTAAGCTGCAGGTAACCGCTGTTGTGTTCAAGATTTAGCTGGAGCGACAGAAGGTCTGCACTACCACGGTTTTCAACCTTAACAAGAAACTCAAAATGCTCACCGGGTTCTATCTTCCCATTGCTGTTGCCCGGCTGGTCACTGATGATGATGCTTTTAATCCTGATAACAGCACTGTTCACAATAGTTGAGAGAGGTGAAAGCCATACATTACTGCCATCTTCAACCCTGATTGACAGGGATATCTTCTGCTGATCGGGGACAAATTCTGCCACTTTAAAAGAGAAGGGTGCAGTGCTGAAGAGGGTTGATAATCCGGCAAGCCCTGAAGGGAGGTTATACACCGAGTCAATCATTGAAATATAAGGGCTGTTGCATACCAGTTTTATGGTGAGAGGGCCGGAATTGAAAGAAGTATAGTTTCTGAGCCTGACGTCAAGCTGTATTGTTTCGTCAGCATCTACCTTCTGGTTGTTGTTTCCCAATAGGTCGTTGAATGCTGTACTGTCGGCAAGAATAAATGGACCTGTGGGTGCAACAAAGTTTATTGTGTCAAAGAAAGGTATGAGATTTTGCCCTGTTATAACCACCTCTGCAGCAGCAGGAGAGGTGAAAGGGGCGATCTGGATCACGGCATTTCCGAAATGGTCAGCAATACCAGCTCCATGCACGTTGCCGTTTGAAGTTATCGCGACATAACTAAAGGGGGGAGCCTGCATTACCACCGTCGTAAGTCCGGTTGGCAGAGTGGGTGGAATGGTTGCTGTTATGGGAGAGGGTATTCCAAGATAAGGCATAAGTGAAGGGTCACCCATCAGGCAGTAAATCTCCCAGTAATAATTGATAAGATTCGATCCCGATTGTGTTACCGCAATGTTACCGGCATTGATTATAGCACCCTGTGTAACTGCCCATTCAGAATAATTCTCACCATGAGTATGGAAAAGCCTGTCGTAAAAACCCGGTCCCGTCTGGGAATATGTAGGATACAGCACAATGGAGCCGATACCTACGGCAAAGTGATAGTCATCATCCCAGTATGTGAGGTTGGCACCACCAATATGGCCGACGGCCCCTTTGTTTGAAGCCCTCAGCATCGTCTCTCCGAAACAGGAGTTGATATTAAAGGTGTTGGTTTCACAGGCATTACTTACAACCAAAGGATATTTACCAGTATTGGTAAGATTGTTTACCGCACTGTTTGTAAATGAAGGATCACTCCATCCGCTGGAATTAGCATGAGCGCTGTAGTTAACAAAAGATACCCCCTGGTTGAATTGCTGTATGATAGGAGCCGATTGCCCGGTGGATGCCGGATATAACCACGTAAGAGGATTGAGATTGTTGCTGCTGTTCACATATTCATTCTGAGCATAGTTCATCTGCCCGTTTGCCCATACAGGAGAAAAATTCTGGTCATTGCCTGCCACTAGAAGCATGTTCTGAAGGTATGATGGATCTGCCATCAGGTACTTTTCAACATGTAATGTTTTGTTTATCTGAGCCTCAAGATGAGCTGCCGATGTGGCGCTGAACCTTCCGTAAAGCATCTCAGGGTAAATATCACCGGTGAATTCCGCATAATAAAGGTCTGTAGGATGGCTGCCTGTTGTTCCGGAGAAGGCTGGTATCTGTTGGATGTCTCCAACTATGAGTAAAAATGATGGTGCCGGACCGGAAGTGGTTGCCGAATTGTAAATGCTTTGCAGGTAACTCTTCATGGAGGTGGTTGTGGTACCAACGCCGGGCGAGCCTTTGTAAACTTCAATCACTTCAAACCCCTTTCTTTTCTTCCACTGAATTAATGGTTGGAGGGTTGACTGGAACATTGAATCGGAGAGGATGATGTATTTAACAGGCCCTTGCCCCGCGGAGGAGGAGAATGCACTGCCATTTAGTGTATAGGATGAAGCATCGAGAAAGGGTGAGGAGGTATTCTCTTTCAGGTTTAACGTTGATGTTTCGGCACCGGGGTTAAATGCAATTGTTACGGTTGCCGATGAGATGTAACGAAGTTGTCCTGTCACGGGGTTGTATTCAACAGGACTAAGGCTCAGCCTGGCAATACGGGCATTTCGCAATATTCCGTCGTCACCTGCCCTGACGAAATCATACCCGAACCAGTCGTTGGTCTGATACAGCATGGTATCCTGCCTCCAGGGCAAAGGGCCGTTAACACTCTTTGCCGGCATCGGCTGAACAGGTGTGATTTTTAGCCCTTTATACTGTTCCGAAATGATGATATCCTGAATCACAATATTACTTATGGATATTTCATAGCCGGCACCAACCGGAAGTTCGATCATCCTATTCCAAGACGGGAGGTTTGGCTTGCCAATTTCGACAGTTGAATAGCATCCCGGAATAGCCAGGTTGTAAAAACCTGATTGTCCTGCTTTGCTAATACTGAATTTTGGAGCAGGAAAACGTATGTCGAATGAAAATCCGGAGGTGCTGTTTGCTGAAAGTCCAACCTCAACGGCTTCAGTTTCAGAATAGAATTCTGATGTCTGGCTTGTTAAAATCCCGGCACCGGAGAAGACAAAAATGATTAAAAACAGAATGGTTTTTCTCATATCAACCTATATAATAAAAAAATGGGGTGTAAAGTTAAGCATAAAATCAACCGAAACCTTTAAAAACAAGGTTTATAACATGTAATTAACAGATTTCCACAAAACAATTGATTTTTAAAGCCACTCTAATTACTCTTTAAACCGCAGAGTGCACAGAGGTAGCGTAATGGAATTTTTTAGGTTACTTTATGAGAAGATTCAACGATACTATTTTTTCAACTTTCAGATAAATCACCCGAGCAAAACGAGGCTTAATGCCATTATCAGCATTCCTGCGATAAGGCCGTAAATTGAAAGGTGATGTTTTCCATACTCCCTGGCAGAGGGGAGCAGTTCGTCGATGCTGATGAATACCATGATGCCTGCAACCGCTGCAAACAGGTACCCCATCACCTGCGGCCCCATGAATGGCATAAGTATCAGAAACCCGGCAAGAGCGCCAACAGGCTCAGCGAGCCCTGATGCAAACGAGTGCCAGAAAGCTTTCTTCCTGCTACCGGTAGCATAATAGATAGGTATCGATACGGCAATGCCTTCGGGGATGTTGTGTATAGCCACAGCCACGGCAATAGCCACCCCCAGGCCGGGATCGGAAATAGCTGCTGTGAATGTTGCCAACCCCTCAGGGAAATTATGTATGGCAATGGCAAGAGCAGTGAACAGGCCCATACGCATAAGCTTTGGATTGCCGTTGTCTTTTCCGGTGTCTTGCATAGACTCAACCATCCTTATCTCATGCGGATTTTCTGCTGATGGTATCAGCCGGTCAATAAGAGCTATTATACCCATCCCAATAAAAAAGAACAAGACAGTCTGAAGATGGGCAATCTGGGCCGGATATACCTCTGCAAGAGATCCCCTTGCTTTGGCAAAGATCTCAACAAGTGAAACATAAATCATCACCCCTGCAGAAAAACCCAGAGCGATAGACAAAAAACGGGTATTTGTCCGGTTGGCAAAAAAGGCAAGAGCGCTCCCGATGCCGGTGGCAAGACCTGCAAAAATTGTTAGTCCGAAGGCAAAGAGTATTGTATTCAGATCACCCATGATGACAAAAAATATTTACCTTTTAAAACCAAAAAGCGAACGTTTTGTTTTCTGGAAATTGCGGTGTTCCTCAGGATAGAGGAGCGCAATGGAGGGGTCACCCGGGCTCAGAAGCAGCCATATCCTGCTCCAGCCAATGAAACCACCAACGTTTCTGTCGTCAATAAACATATCAACATTAAGCTTACGGCTGTAACCTTCTGAATTGGTTTCACCCGGATAATTTTCATTAACGGCATAAAACTCAACCCCTTTCTCGCGGCAAAATTCAACAGCCTCATTCAGCAGATCACCAGTTCTGAAAGTCCAGAGAATAAGATTGTGTCCTCTCTTCTGCAACTCCTTCATGGTGGCAAAAGCAAATAGCATTTCCCTGCCAATGCGCGGATATGCATTCTCTACAATGGTGCCGTCGAAGTCAACAGCTATCTTCAACCCGTTTTCAATAATCATGAGCCAAAATTAAAAAAAAAAATCAACCTCCCGAATCCATTTGCCACTCTCTTTTCAATAAACATGATCTGCCTGAATTTTGTAGCTTTGAACCCTGAACACGGAACTCTAAACACGGAACCCTGAACACAGAACCCTGAACACAGAACCCTGAACACAGAACCCTGAACACAGAACCCTCATGCACAACCAACCCAAAGCATATCTCCTCGCCTCCCTATCGGTTATTTTCTGGTCAACAATTGCTGTGGCATTCAAAGTAAGCCTCAGATCGCTCGACCCTTTTCAGATAGTGTTTATGGCCTCGCTGGTTTCGTTTATTATATTTTTTGTTATCAACGTGTTGCAGGAGGCTTTCTCCGCAGTTGCAGGTCAACTTACCAAAGGTGCTATAATTAAATCCGCATTTCTCGGTCTCCTTAACCCTTTTCTTTACTACATCATCCTCATTCATGCCTATAGCAAGATAACCGCTCAGGAGGCTATGACTCTGAATTATATCTGGCCGATAATGCTTGCCCTTCTTGCAGTTCCGTTGCTTGGACAAAAACTCCGATGGATATCGTTTCTTGCAATGGTGATAAGTTTCGGCGGAATTATCGTAATAGCCACCAAAGGGGATTTTGCTACACTATCACCTACAAACCTTACCGGATGTGCTCTTGCTGCAGGTAGCTCTGTCATCTGGGCGCTTTACTGGATCTTTAACCTCAAAGACGGGCGAACCGTTTCAGGAAAGCTGATGTTGAATTTTTTCTTCGGAACGGTTTATTCAATGATTGCGGTAATGATATTCTCTACATTCAGAGCCGAAGGCCTCAAAGCATGGACAGGAGGGGTGTATTTAGGCTTTTTTGAAATGGGATTGACCTTCATGCTCTGGCTGTCGGCATTGAAGTTGTCGAAGAAAACATACCTTGTAAGCCAGTTCATTTTTATCTCCCCTCCGTTGAGCCTCATGTGGATATGGCTGATACTCAAAGAGCCCATACTGCCGGCCACGATAATAGGCCTGGTACTGATAATTTCAGGGATTATACTGCAGCAATGGCAGGATAGGTTAAAACAGTGAGGAAGAGAAAGATTTACCGGCATTAACAGTTCTCATGTATACCCACCGTATAAGGTAGAGTGTTATGTTGCCAGGTTCACCTGTAATGATTCGGTGCTTTATATTGATGAGAATATTACCGGAAACCGGTTTCATTCTGAAATGATAAAATTGATGGAAAACAGCATGCCCGGAGATCAGATCATCATTTACAACGTAAATGCAAGTGGTTTAGGTGAAAATGCTGGGAGAAGTTAACGGAGGTTTTACTGACAATAAGATAAATCCCGTTTATGCCCTCCACAGTGTGCTTTATTGCGTTAGATGGAGGGGGGGGTGAGAAGCGAAATACGGTTGATATTCAATCAACCCCGGCTAATTTCACTTATTTAGTATATTTTATCATGAGTTTTGTTGGCCTGATCTTATTGAAGCACCTGAGTAATTAAACATTGAATTTCGTACAAAATGTTTCAAACAAAATGTTTCAAACATTTTGTGCTATTTCTTATCTTTGATGTCTATTTTGAATTATTCGGGATAATTCCTGAAAGGATTTATCTATATACCTAATTATTAATAATAAAAATCACCTAAATCATGAAAAGATTTGTTTACTTTTTCCAGGTTGTAATGGTAATTGCTTATGGTCTCTTCACATCAAATGCTGTTAATGCGCAATATACACTGCAGAATCAGGATGTAACCATCGACAGCCGCAATTTCATAACAGCGTGCTCATACAGTTTTGCCAATACCAACATTATCATACCCGATACTCTTCAGGGGGTACCTATAAAAGGGATTGGGATAGCTGCTTTTGAGGGCAAGGGGATTACAAGCGTGGTTCTGCCATCAATCCTTGAAAAAATAGAAGGTACCGCTTTCAGGACAAACGCACTTACAAGCATTAACTTCCCTGCCGGCCTTAAATATATCGGAAGGCATTCATTCAGGGATAACGCTTTAACAAGCGTGGTGGTACCAAATTCTGTCGAGTTTATCGGAAATGAAACTTTTAAAAACAACAGTATAACCAGCGTTACCTTAAGCACCTCACTTGTATATCTGGGATATCAGGCTTTTGTTCAGAACTTATTGTCATCAATCACTTTACCTCCATCAATAAATTATATAGGAGTGCAGGCATTTATCAATAATTCGATTACGAGCTTTGTTCTTCCGAATAACACAAGGCCGGGCTTTCAATATTGGAGAAACAGCAACGGTGACACCCTGAACCCTTTAACAACAGTTAATAATCTGAATCTGTCATACACTGCATCAATAATCCACACCCTGAGCGACACCGATGTTATTATGAAAAACGGGTATATCACCTACTGCCGATATGGTATTGGTACTGTTCTTACCATTCCTTCCCAATTGCAGGGCCAGACAGTTGTTGGCGTTGCAGACAGAGACGAGCAGGAGGCAGGTGTGTTCTCTTTTATGGGCATCCTGGATGTAAACCTGCCCAATGGTTTCAAATTTCTGGGTAAATACTCTTTCTGCGACAACTCCTTTTATTTTTCTGATATGACCTTTCCGAATACACTTGAACACATCGGGTATTTTGCTTTTTACTGGAGCAACATAAAAAGTGTCGTAATCCCCAATTCCGTAAAATTTATTGACGAGTTGGCGTTTGGTTGGAATCCAAACCTCCAGACACTTGTTCTTGGAAATTCAGTTGAATATATCGGAGATTATGCATTTGTGAGAGGGGGTATTACAAATCTTACTATCCCTAATTCCGTTACACACATCGGGAAATATGCTTTTGAACTCAATGCAATTTCCAGCCTCACCATTGGAAATTCTGTAAAATATATTCTTCAGGCTGCATTTAATGTGAACAACATTTCAAATCTCATCATTCCAAACAGTGTTGTCTATATCGGCAAATCTGCTTTTAAGAGTAATAACCTTACCTCATTTACCCTGCCGGCTTCAACTAAAACCGGTCATACTTTTCACAACTGGGTTGACGAAAACAGTGTAACCCTCAATGCTTATTCCAGCGTGAATAATTTTGACATTTATTATTCTGCCTTTTTCACTGTTGATACCGGTACTGCGGTTTTCAATATCTCTGACAGCAATGGTGAACTGCCAAATGCAGAGGTTATTGTTAATGGTAACAGCCATTTTACCGGCTACGACGGACAAGCAATAGTTGCAGGTCTCAGTAATGGAACCTACCCATACCAGGTTAAAAAACAGGGATATTTCGATGCAACAGGCAACGTCCTGATAAATAATGGATACGATATAGAAAATGTTCTTATGTTGGAACTCACATATCAGAATGTTGAGATTTATGTTATAGACGATTCAAATAATCCGGTTAAAAATGCAACATTGATAATTGACAACAACACTCTGACACCCGATACAAACGGCTATGCTGTTACACAATTGGTGACGGGCTGGAGCTATCCTTACATTTTAAGTGCTCCGGGGTATATTTCCGACACAGGAAATATAACAATAGGTAATAATGATACAATAATATATCTTACCTTGGATATTGACGCATCAGATATAAATGATATTCAAGGTGATATGTCGGTGAAGCTTTATCCAAACCCTGTTGAAGACATTCTGCACATAAACTTCGAAAATCATTTAAGCAGAAATAAAATGATTGAGGTAATGAGTTTATCCGGCCGGGTCATTAGAACCTATCAGACAAACGGGCAGTCATTTAGCGTTGATATGTCCGGTTTCTGCAGTGGACTTTATTTTATCCGGATTTATGATGATAACATAAGCACAAAAACCTTCAAAGTAATCCGGAAGTAAGAGAAGTAATTACCAAATCTGACAAATTATGACAAGCCAACAATAATACAAGTAACCTGAAGCAATTAGGACAAAAAATTAGAGAACTCAGAGAGAAGCAAAACCTTCTTTTAAGACAGGTGGTTGACACTGCTTTAATGAGTAAGATTAAGAGAGGTGACAGAAATGCTTCAAAGCAACAGGTAATTGAGATTGCCAAATTCTTAAAAGCCAACGAAGATGAGCTGATTACGCTTTAGCTGGCTGACAAGTTGGAAAATGTTACGGGTGACGAAAAAGATTTAGCACCTGATGCTTTGAACATCCTTAAAAAGAAATTGAAGAAATGAAAAAAGGTATTAAACTCATAGATAATTCTTCAAACGAATATCAGCTCGGAAACGTATTAAAAGAACTGATACAAGACAATGCTTTTTCTCAAATTTCAATTGCGACAGGTTACTGGGATTTGCCAGGAATGGTTACAATCCTTAAAGAATTGAATCTGTTTTTAGAACGGGACAATATTACATTCAGATTGTTATTAGGCGAAGAACCATCTATAAGGGCTTATCAGGTTAAAAACCCAAAACAACAAGATCCCGACTTTCCTGAAAAATATTTGAAGAAAGACTTAGAGGACATACAACTGAAAGAGGAATTTCAACAGGTAGCCGACTTGTTAGGCAAGCACATGAATGAAACAAATAGTGGTAAAATTCAAATCAAAGTTTACCGTAAAAACTTTCTTCATGCCAAGTGCTACATTTTTGGAACTGATGAAGAAAATGCCGTAGGCATTATCGGCAGTTCCAATTTCACTAAGCAGGGTTTGTTAGGTAATCTTGAGTTAAATCAGTTTGAAGACAACAATGCAACGGTAAATTTTGTTCGCAAAAATCTTTTACAGCATCCTTCCCATCGCACATGGTTTGAAGAATTATGGAACGATAGTGAAGATTGGAGCAAAATGTTCAAAGAAGAAATTCTTGCATTGAGCAAACATGGTAGCACTTGTTTTAGTGCTTACGAAATGTATATCCATGCTTTGTATCGTATTTACGGACAGGATTTATTGGATGAAAAAGAAAGTAAAGTTGACATAGACGACCCAAGTTCAGGCAAACCGCAGTTATTGAAGTTTCAAATCCAAAATGCCAATTCGCTAATCAAAAAATTGGAGCGACAAGGTGTTGCCATGCTTTCTGATTCTGTTGGCTTAGGTAAGACTTACACAGCCATAAAAGTAATTGAATACTACAAGCAGAATTTGAATCAACGTGTTGTGGTCATTGCACCTGCCGGACTAATTCAACAATGGAGAATATCATTTGATGATTTCAAAGTGATTCATATTCCTGAAATATACAGTTTGCAGGACACTGAGAAAATCAAAGATGTTCGTGAAAACCTACAATCTATACCCGTTGGTTTATTTGTATTTGATGAAAGTCACAACCTGAGAGCATCAGGTGGTCAACGGTTTGATGTATTTATTAAGTGGCGGCAGGAAAATGAAAACGCTAAAACCTTATTGCTTACTGCAACTCCTATCAACAACCAGTTAGCTGACCTTACCAATCAAATCATGTTAGGTTCTGGCGGTGAAATATTTAAGTTAGGTAAATTTTACGACCGAAGCAGACAAAAATACTTTACACTGAAAGAACGACTTGAACTCCTTCAAACAGACATGAGAAGGCAAATCAGAGAGAGCGGATTTATCAATTATCAGCAAATTAAAGAACAGCTTACTCCATTATTGAATCGCTTTATTATAAGGCGAACAAGGCAAGGAATTGAAAAAGAATATCCTGATGGATTGGAGATAAATGGTAAACTTAAAAAGTTCCCGAAATCCTATCCCGACAATTTGGAATATAAAGTGCCTAATCAGGCTAAATCGCAATTGCTGAAATATGCGGAGCCATACTCTGAACTAACAAGGGCTTTCAAGTACGAAATTGGCAGCTTGGCAGAATTGGAGTATTTGGCACATCCACTTGACTTGTTTGACCATTACACCAAAAGAGAAAAACCCATTCACTCATCGCTTGAAATTATCTACACGGCATTGCTGAGTTTGGGTTTTCCGTGCTACCGCTACAACATTTATCGTCATGCTTACTATGGAAAAAAACGGGGCGAATTGGAATTGAATGCAGATGAAAACCGGGAACTGAGCAGACAAATTGGTATTTACGGAATTTTCAGAACCGTGTTTTTAAAGCGTTTGGAATCTTCTCTTTTCTCTATCAACAAATCCATTGGCAGTTATGAGAAAAAGCTGATTGACTTTCAAACCAAATTAGAGCAATACAACAAAATCATTTCAGTAAAAAATCTTTCGGCTTTGAACAAAGCGATTGACGCTTACAACGAGCAGAATGCAGAGGAAGATGAATTGGATTTCGACATTGAAAGTTTTGAAGATTCGGAGCAGGACTTTGTAACGGTTGTTGCTGATGAAGGTGTTTTTAATGTATCTCAACTGAAAGCAGACATTAGCAAAGACCTTGCAGTGCTGAAAATTCTGAAAGAGCAAATCAGGTATCTGTTAGACAAGGACGATAAGATTCAGGAATTAGCCAAACACTTAAATCAAAATGAAGACCGAAAGGTGTTGGTGTTCACCTACTTTGCCGACACATTAAAATACCTATCTGACAACCTTCCGAAATATTTGTTGAAAGGCAAAAACATAGAATTTGCCTTAGGTTCAAAAAGCGAAATTGAGAACTATGCCAAACGCTTTGCTCCCGTTTCAAAAAAGTATCAATTAAAAAACGGAGAAAAAGAAATTGATTTCCTGATTGCAACCGATAAACTATCAGAAGGACAGAATCTGCAAGATTGCGGCATGATTATCAATTACGATTTGCACTGGAATCCTGTGCGAATGATTCAGCGAAACGGTCGTATCAATCGCTTAGGAAGTAAACACGAAGAAATTTTCATTTACAATTTTCGTCCCGAAGAACAATTGGAAAGCTACTTGAAATTAGTCCGTAAACTGGAAGATAAAATCAACCTGATTCGCTACACCATCGGAACCGACCAATCAATTTTGGATGAAGACCCCGAACCACAAGACTATACCGAAGACCTATACAGTCGTGACGAAAAGAAACGTTTAGCTGCATTCCAGAAAATATTTGAAACATCGGAATTGTTGGCAGCCGAAGATTTATTTATGGACGACCTGAGGGCATTTGACCGCAACGAAGAATTTGCGTTGACCTACAAAGAGCAAATTAAGAATATGCCCAAAGGGAAATGGGGCAAAGTGCAAATGCGAAAAGAAGAAGATGATTTTCTACACTTGGCTCACTTGGCAGCAGGTGATGAAGAAACATTGGAAGCAGGTTATTTTGTGGCGTTCACCAAAGATAAAATTGGCGAGATGCTCACCACTACCGAAGGTTTGTTGCACATCAAAGCAACCAGCGAGCAAAATGAACGCTTTGCCGATAAATTCAAACATAAGCCTGTAACCGAGGCGTACATATTGGATTTTATTCAACGCTACCAGTTTTCGGAAGAAGAACATCAGGTGCGATACAATCAACCACAACAAGCTGCTATTGCTTTTCTAATTAACAAAATGATGGAATATGGTTATCCTGTTCCCGAAATTGACAAAGTGAGCAATTCTATTTTACATTCTCAAAACGCTTACATCAATAAAGAGAATATTAAATTGGTACGATTGGTAAACCGAATGAATCGTAGAGGAGAGCATATAAAGGATAATATTATTCAACAGTTCATATCGTTGGCGAATCAATACAAACCTGAAGAAAAAACGGAGAAAGCTCCACTAAGTGAAATCATTCAAATTTTCGCATGACATGGAAAATAAGCTTACAATTCCCCATCAAACTGTTTTTGAACAAATCAAAAGATTGGATGAAAACAAAAATGAATACTGGACTGCAAGAGATTTGAGCAAAGTAATGGAGTATTCGGAATACCGACACTTCAAACCAGTTATTGACAGGGCAAAAGATGCTTGCAAAAACAGTGGTTACAATATTGCCGACCATTTCGAGGATTTCCTCGGTATGGTGCCAATCGGTTCGGGAGCTGAGAGAGAAGTAGATGATGTAAAACTCTCCCGATATGCCTGCTACCTCATTGTTCAGAATGCCGACCCATCAAAAGAAATTGTGGCATTGGGGCAAACCTACTTCGCAACACAAACCCGTTTGCAAGAGATTCAGCAAATGGAGGCGTATCAGCAATTAAAAACCGAAGAAGAAAAGCGGCTATTCCTTCGCAAAGAAATGTTTGAACACAATAAACAACTGGCTGCTGCTGCAAAAAATGCAGGAGTAATTGACCCTATTGACTATGCCATATTTCAAAATCATGGTTACATGGGTTTGTATGGCGGTCTTGACGCAAAAGGAATTCACAAACGAAAGGGTTTGAAGAAAAGTGAGAATATACTTGACCACATGGGAAGCACCGAGTTAGCTGCAAATCTTTTCCGTGCTACGCAAACAGAAGATAAACTGAAACGGGAAATCATCAAGGGCAAGCAAAAAGCAAATAAAACACATTACGAAGTTGGCAAAAAAGTTCGCAAGACCATTCAGGAAATCGGTGGAACAATGCCGGAGAACCTGCCGGTGGCTGACAGTATCAAAAAAATAGGGAAATCAAGCGAACCCAAAAAGCTGAAGCAGAAATAAGAAATGACAATCAACGAAATCAATAAAAAATTAGCACAACTGGCAGAAAACCCATCACGGGAAAACGTGTTGGACTTTGCTTTTGCCTTGCTGCAATGGATGAACATTGAACCCAATGCACAGAACAATCAGCAACTGCTTTCACCACAAACACAGAAACTGAAAGACTTTTTAGCTCCTGCTCCGCAAACCGTCCAACCACAGTTGTATCGACTGAGTGCCGATAACCAAAATGTCCGAGTGAGGTTTGCAGTGCTGAAAAAGTTGAAAAAAGATTACATCAGTCAATTGGTAGATAATGACCCGGGGCTTACGAGCTATCAGGCTTCCATTAAAGGCATAGTTCACATACCGGGCAAGCCGCAATACATACCCAAACAACCCTATTTCATTCACTTTGTAACCACACCCGATTATGACAAACTGGTGCTCATTTTCAATCAGGGAGAGCAGAAAAGAATTGTTTCGTTCCGCAGAAGATTAACCACCACCCAATACAATAAAATTATTCAGCAATGGCAGGGCGTTGGCTCAAAACCGAAACCCGAAATTGCCGACTTGCTTTGGAAATCGCTCGACATAAAAGAGGTAAACAAAGAGTTCTACAGACAAGTTAAAGAACGCTTTGATGCCTTGTTGGGGATTGTAAAAACGCAACATGCTCCGATTGCACTCAGAACAGGTACCACAGCTACCGAAAATCAGGTTAAACAATTTACCGTCCGTTTAATAGGCAGGTATATTTTCTGTTGGTTCCTGAAAGAGAAAGGCATTATTCCTTTTGATCTTATCAATACAGGCAATATCAAAAACACTTCTAACTTTTATCAAACGGTACTTTTACCCTTATTCTTCAAAACACTTAACACCAAAGTTCAGGACAGAGAAATCCTGAAATCAGTTAATCAGAAAAATCAGAATTCAGACAATATTCCCTACCTGAACGGTGGCTTGTTTGACGAAAGCGAAGAAGACAAACTGTTTGCCAATTTAGATTTAGATGCATGGCTATTGCCTTTTGTTGAAATACTGGAAAGCTATGATTTTACGGTGGACGAAAGCAGCAGCCAATATCAGCAGGTGGCAGTTGACCCCGAAATGTTGGGACGCATTTTTGAAAACCTGCTGGCAAGTCAAAACGAAGAAACCGAGAAATTAGCCAACCAACGCAAGGCATTTGGTGCTTTTTATACCCCACGGGAGATTGTGGACTACATGGTAAACGAAAGCATTAAAGCCTATTTGCAAACTCAGTGGGAGCAGCATACATTTTCTAAACTGGGATTAAAACGATTAGATGATTTTCATGATTCAAAAAAAGAAATCATTAAATCACCCAATCAAAAAAATCATAGTTCAGACATTGAGAAAAAGATTGAGCCGCTGTTTGCCGCCAACCCCGATGCAGCAAACTTGAAGAAGGACGAAAAAAACTTGCTGCTGCAATTTTTGGAGCAGATAAAAATTTTAGACCCTGCCTGTGGTTCGGGTGCTTTCCCCATGGGCATTTTGCATAAGTTGGTAGAACTACACGAAACCCTGGGAACGGTAAAAAGCCCGTATGAACTGAAAAAGGACATATTGAGCCAAAACATTTACGGGGTGGACATTATGCCCATGGCCATAGAGATAGCCCGCCTGCGGGCATGGATGAGTTTGGTTTTGGAAGAAAACTACAACCCCAAAGACCCTGTTCATAATTTTGGTGTAAAGCCCCTGCCCAATTTGGATTTTAAATTTGTGTGTGCCAACAGTTTGATTGATTTGGGGCTGGATGCTTTTATACAAGAGAGCAAAGGCACCCTGCACGAGGGCTTTACCCAAAAATTGGTAAGCCAACTGAAAGAATTAGAAGGTCTGCGTAAGCAGTTATTTATCCCCGCCTTGGGCAGCACCGAAAAAGAACAACTGAAAGCCGATTACTTTGCCGAAAGAGATAAAGTAGTAACAGCCATAGAAGCAGACAGCGACCCGGTGCTGAAAGCCATAGCTCAAAAAATAAAACACTGGAACCCCTTTGACGACAGCCAACCCAGCCCCTTCTTTTCTCCCACATGGATGTTTGGCATTGACAAAGGTTTTGATGTGGTGATTGGAAATCCGCCTTATGTTCAAATGCAGAAAAACAACGGTTATTTAGCAGAACAGTTGAAGAATGTAGGTTACAGCACCTATGAAAGAACAGGGGATGTGTATGCTCTGTTTTACGAACTTGGTTTTAAAGTATTGGCAAACAAAGGAGTTCACACTTTCATTACTTCCAGTCAATGGTTGAAAGCAGCTTATGGAAAATCATTGCGAAAACTATTTATCTCAAAAAACCCTATCAAACTAATAGCATTAGGCCCGGGTATTTTTGAAACGGCTGTAGTTGACACCAATATTTTAATAGCCAGTAATGAAAAAAACCAAAATAAACTACTCGGAACCACAGTAGATAAGCCCGAACAGTTGGCTCAGTTGAATGCCCTTAAATACCACCCAATGCCTTATGTTTCTGTCGAAAAATGGGCAATTATCAATGATGGCCAACAGTCCATAAATGAAAAAATAAAATCCAAGGGTAAGGCACTCAAAAATTGGGACATAAAAATAAATTTCGGTATAAAAACTGGTCTGAATGAAGCTTTTCTCATTGATGAGATTAAAAGAAATAAGTTGATAAAGTTGGATTCTAAAAGCTCAGACATTATAAAACCGATTTTACGAGGCAGAGAAATTGAAAAATATTTTACTGAATGGGATGGTGGATTTATTGTATCAACCTTTCCTGCGTTGAATATTGAAATTGAAAAATACAAAGGAGTAAAAAAACATCTTGAATCTTATATGCCAAAGATTAATCAAGTCGGTGAAACCTTCATAAATTCAAATGGGGATATAGATAAAACTAGAAAGAAAACTGGGAATAAATGGTTCGAAACACAAGACCAAATTGGCTACCACAAAGAACTTTCAAAAGAAAAAATTATTTGGAAACGTATAGGTTCACAATTGCGTTTTTCATATTCAGATAGCGAAATATACTGCTTGGATAGCACCTGCATTTTAACCGGTGAAAAAGTGAAGTATTTAACAGCATTGCTCAATTCTAAATTATGCAATTATCAGTTGTTTGAAACCGCTCCACGAACAGGCATGGGAGATTTAATCATTAGTGTTCAGGCACTTGAACCATTGCTTGTTTATTATCCAACAGATAAAGAGCAAAAGAAAATTGAAAGCATAGTAGATGAAATCCTAAAACGCAAAAAAGCCAAGCAAGACACCACCACTTTAGAGCGTGACATAGATGTGTTGGTTTACAAGCTCTATGAACTCACCTATGATGAAGTAAAAATAATTGATAAAGATTTTTGGCTGAGTGAGGAGGAGTATGAAAAAGTAAAAATGGGGTAAGCAATATGCCTGAGTTGTATGATAATAGATACCGCTATGTACAAGACCTTGGCAATGGAGGTTTTGGCAAAGTGTTTTTAGCCAAAGAAGAACGCTCACATAATTTTGTTGCCATTAAACAGCTCAACAACGAAGACAAGGCGAGGCAGGATGATATCATTTACGAAATGCAGATGGTATCAAAGTTTAACCATCCGCATATTGTGCTGTACAAGCATAATTTTATTCAAAATGACTTGCTCTACATTGTAATGGAGTATTGCTCAAAGGGAAGTTTGCGTCAATTGATGAGAAATGAAATAAACACTTCCACTTTCATTTGGGAATGGATGAGTGAGTTAACCGAAACTCTGCAATTGGTTCACGAAAAAGGCATCATTCATCATGACATAAAACCCGATAATATATTATTTACCGAAGACAGCACCATCAAAATAACCGACTTTGGTATTGCCAACACCGGAGGCGGCACAAGGCCTTACATGAGCCCTGAAGCATTGAGTTGGGAAACCAAAGCAGTAAAAGACGTAAGAGTGGACGTGTATGCTTTAGGCGTAACGCTATTGGAATTGCTCACCAACCAGAATCCGTTTTTCGGAAAATCTGCCGAAGAAATTATTGAACTGCACGACCGGAAAGAATTCGGTATTACATCGTTACCCAGCTGGCAACAGGAAATTATTTTAAAAGCCATTGCTAAAATACCGGAGCAAAGGTTTCAGAGCATGAAAGATTTTCATGAGGCATTACAGGCACAGTCAGTTCCTATCATTTTTGATAAAGAAGTAATTCAGGCAGGAGATATGGCTGAAAAGGCTGAGAGATTTTTGCAACGCAAAAAATGGGCTAGTGCTTTATCATTATTAGAGCATGCCGAGAGAACATTAAAACCCAATGTAAATGTTTTGTTGCAAAAAGGCAAATACCACCTGATGGCTCAACAAATTGAGTTAGCAAAATCATACTATGAAAAAGCACTGAAATGGAATCCACGGTTAGATGTGCAAAAAGAATTAGGTTGGATAAACCTTGAACTACAAAATTACCCAACGGCAATATCCCTGCTATCCGACCATTTGCATCGCAATCCATCAGACTATAAAGCTTATAATTTATTGTTGCAATGCTATTATGAAACCAACCGCTATGAACCAGCAATGGATTTAGCAAGGATATTATTAGATGTTGAACCCAACAACCAGTGCTTTGCAAATAATTACTACATCTGTTATGTGATGCAAGACATGGAGCAAATGGATTTTCCTTATACCGTTTTAAAAGCAGATCAATCAGATAATCATTTTCTTAATTACAACTACGGTGTTTTACTAGAAACCGACCTTTCACACAGTTACAAAGAAAAACCAACGCTTAAATCAAAATTGCTTTTTATGGATTACCGCTTTAACAAGTATATTCCATCAACATTGTATTGCACCAAAGGAAACAATGAAAATTTTGTAGAGGCAGAAATCACCAAACCCATCATAAAATTTGGAAGAGAAAATTATCAGGTTAATGATGTAAAAGTTCCCGGTGGAACTGCAATTAGCCGCAGACATTGTGTTATTGTAAATTTCAAGGACGACATCTGGATTTACGACCTGAACAGCACCGGAACTTTTGTGAATGATAAAAGAATAAGTCCTAAAGCACCGTTGATTGGAAGAAACACGATTCGTCTTGGCAAAGCTGAGTATGAGTTTACCAATGACAAAAGCAAATTGCTTTAATACCAAGGGTTTTCATAATTGGCGATATTCATGGATGCTGTAAAACATTCAGAAAATTAGTGCTTGAGAAAATCTTCATCCGAAAAAGCGATAAAATACGTTTATCCTTATTACAAAAAAACACACAAACCATTGATAATCCAAACTTTTTTGTGAAAACTCATGAACTAATACGAGTTAATTTTGGATATAGGGCTTAACAGATCTTCGCGGACAGGCGGTATTAAAGGAGGCACATCGGGCTTCCGGCAATCAGATAAGTTTGGATATCTGCAGTTTGAGAAGCGGACTTTACATCGGGCAGATGATGATCAATGATGTTCCTGTGGCCTTCAAGGTGATAAAGGCAGAGTGAATGTGATGGATTATTCTCTTCTATGCAATAAACTTTTTAGTAATATTGCAGAACAATATCAATTCATCAGATGAAGCAACCTGTAATGAGGGTATATGAGAGGATGGCCACAGGATCGGGCAGGCAGTTTGCAGTACTTGTTGACCCTGACAAGCTTGATGGCAATGGTTGCGGCAGGGTGGCAAAGTTGTGCAACAGTGCCGGGGTTGATTTCATTTTTGCCGGTGGCAGCCTGGTGGTGAACCCACGAATGGATGAGATGATTTCGCGGCTTAAAACCGAAACGGACATCCCGGTGGTGATTTTTCCGGGCAATGCACTTCAGATTTGCAGTAAGGCCGATGCCATCCTTTTATTGTCTCTGATATCGGGTCGTAATGCTGAGATGCTCATCGGGCGCCAGGTTGAGGCAGCACCGGTACTGAAAAAGAGCGGACTCGAGATAATACCTACAGGTTACATGCTTGTGGAAAGCTCGAGACTTACCACCGCTGTATATATGTCGAACTCCCTCCCTGTTCCGCGAAACAAACCAGATGTAGCAGCATGTACCGCACTTGCCGGCCAGATGCTGGGTCTCAGAACCATTTATCTCGATGCCGGATCTGGTGCCGAAAGCCCTGTGAGCCCCGAGATGATCTCGGCCGTTAAACAGAATATTGACATACCCCTGATAGTTGGGGGAGGAATAAGAACTCCCGAAGACGCAATCATCTCCTGTAAAGCGGGAGCTGATATCATAGTGGTCGGAAACGCTGCAGAAAAAAATCCGGCAATCATCGCGCAACTCAGCCAGGCTGTCCATACACTTTGATATCTGATTCTGATCCTGATAAAACAAAAACACGTTCAACCAATAATCATCAATATGAAAAAAACGGGAATCAACATTCTTCTTTTGCTGTTTATTATCACCCTTTCCATTCCTCTGAATGCCCAGAAACTCCTCTCTCTCGAGGATATCTCAACACCCACATATATGCCTGCCCAGATGCGCGATCTTCAGTGGATAGGAGCGACAAACAAATATTCATACAACGAAGAGAACAACCTGATGATGGGAGAGGCATCACGGAAGGATGATGTAATATTGCTTGATTTCTCACAGTTCAATGAAGATATAGAGGCCAAGGGGCCGGGCAGGATGAAACGTTTTCCGGCAATAACATGGCTGGATGAAAACACCTTCAGGTTCAATTACGGAAAAACTCTGGTTACTTACAATATCAGGACAAGGGAGGTTAAGCAGGTTTACACCCTTCCCGAAGGGGCAGAAAACGCTTCTGTTGAACCAGCCTCACTTGCCACGGCATATACTGTTGAAGATGACCTGTATGTTGTGCTGGATGATGAACACAGAAAGATAACACATGACGGTGGTGGCGGTATTGTTTACGGGAAGGATGTTCACCGCAGGGAGTTCGGAATATCCGGCGGCATCTTCTGGTCACCCAAAGGCAACCACATTGCCTTTTACCGGAAGGATGAAAGCATGGTGACAACCTATCCACTGGTGGATATTACCAAAAGGGTAGCGGAATTAAAGGAGATACGTTATCCGATGGCGGGCATGACAAGCGAGCAGGTAACCGTTGGCATTTATGATATCAAAACAGACAACACGATCTATCTTGCCACAGGTGAACCTGCAGACCAGTATCTTACCAATATCACATGGAGCCCTGACGAGAAGTCTGTCTACATTGCAGTGCTCAACAGGGAGCAGAACCACATGAAGTTGAACAGGTACAATGCAGCTACCGGCCAGTTTGAGGTGACACTTTTTGAGGAGAAGAACCCCTTTTATGTGGAACCCCTCAACGGGATGCTTTTCCTTCCCAACAACCCGGGGCAGTTTATCTGGCAGAGCCAGAGGAATGGATGGAACCATCTTTATCTTTATGACACCAAAGGCACCATTCTCAAAAGATACACCTCGGGCAACTGGGTAGTGACCAATGTTCATGGGTTTGACAGGTCGGGCTCGAACCTCTTTTATACATCCACAGAGGTATCCCCCCTCGAAAGGCATCTATATCAGCTCGACCTCAAACGTGGAGGGATATCCCGTATCACAACAGTGAAAGGCACCCATCGTGTGCAGCCCGGTGCTGAAGGCAAATTTTTTATCGACCAGTACAGCAATGCAGATGGAGTATCAAACCAGATAAACATTATCGATCAGAAGGGTAAGGTGGTGAAGACTCTTCTGCCTGATGAAGATCCGCTGAAAGATTTTGATAAGGTGGAGATCATTATCGGAACTCTTAAGGCCGATGATGGCACTCCGTTGTATTACAGGATGTTGTTGCCTCCCGGATTCGACAGGACAAAGAAATATCCGGTGTTTTTCTATCTCTATGGCGGCCCGCATCTTCAGCTTATCACCGATACCTGGCTGGGGGGAGCGGGACTGTTCCTCACCTACATGGCACACCAGGGTTACATTGTTTTCTCGCTCGACAACCGTGGCACGTCAAACCGGGGTTTTGAGTTCGAAAGCATGATCCACGGGCGCCTCGGCACCATCGAGTCGGCAGACCAGATGAAGGGTGTTGAATACCTGTTGTCACTTCCTTATGTTGACAAAGATCGTATGGGTATCCAGGGTTGGAGTTATGGAGGGTTTATGACCATCACCATGATGCAGCGATATCCCGGAGTGTTTAAAGCAGGTGTGGCAGGAGGCCCAGTTGTCGACTGGAAATATTATGAAGTGATGTATGGCGAAAGGTATATGGGTACACCCGAAAACAACCCCGACGGTTACTACAAGGCGAGCCTGCTGACCAGCGTCAAAAATCTGAAAGGGCGTTTGCTGGTTATTCATGGCGATATGGATGATGTTGTTGTGAAGCAGCATAGCCTCAATTACCTTAAAGCTTGTGTAGACAATAAAATTCCTGTCGATTATTTCATATATCCGGGGCATGAACATAATGTCCGGGGCCCCGACAGATTGCACCTTAACATGAAAATAGTGCAGTATATGCAGGATCATCTGTAGAACAAATAATCCATACCATGGCAAAGAAACATCAGTTGGTTAACCTGCCATATTCAGATGCAGCACTCATTGGAGTGGCATCACAACTGCCGGATTACCGGCTGGTGCATTTCATAAATAAAAACACCGATCTGAAACTTGTAAAAGTGGCCGACCTGTCTGTTTCGGAGGAGGGAAATAGCCCTGCAGGCCTTTATCCCTTTTTTACCAGTTACCAGAAAGAATATGGATTTCACGCAAGCCTCATAAAACATTATCCGAAAGAAAACCCAACCCTGTTCTCTATTCTGAAAAATGTCGATTATATTCTTGTCATTTTAAATCTCACCCAAAGATACGATCTCGACGGAATGATCAGAAAGATAAGATCAATAAAGGAGGTGATCATGATTCAAAAAATTGATCATACAAAAATTGCAGGCCTGGATAAGATCCTGAACATTATCGAATTGCATGTCAACAATTCAAATCATGAACCATTATGACAACAACAGGTTTTGTTTTGCTGATCTGTTTTTATCTGATAACCCCTGTTTTTATCATCTGGATCACAGGAAAAGTGCCTTTGCTGAATAAGGCAGGATCAATAGTAATTGCCTATTTAATTGGCCTGATAATAGGAAACATTGGGATTATCGGTAATGAAGCCCGTGAATTGCAGGATCTGATGATCACCATAACAATACCGATAGCACTTCCACTCCTTTTATTTTCCCTTCAGATAAGCAAATGGACAAAACTTGCAGGCAGGACAGGGTTATCACTGGTGGTCGCGTTATCATCGTTGATAATTGTTGTTAGTTTAGGCCACTTTTTATGGAAAGATAACATTGAGGATTCAGCAAAGGTGGCAGGGATGCTGTTTGGTGTATATTCCGGAGGAACACCCAATCTGGCATCAATAAAAACTGCTCTCAGCGTTGATGAAACCACATATATACTCACACATACCTATGATATTGTGCTTTGTGCCATATACCTTTTTATTCTGATAACATTCGGGAAGGTGCTGCTCAGGAGATTTTTACCAAGGTTCATAAACAGAGATTCCGGGGAAGAACCGGTTGATAGTCATTTATCAACCGATGATTACAGCGGTATGTTCAAGAGAAAAACATTTATTCCTCTGATGGGCGCTCTTGGAATCACGATCCTGATCTTTGCTGTTGGGGGAGGCCTCTCAATGATTGTTGATGAATCGGTTTCGATGGTTACAGCAATCCTTTCCATTACAACCTTTGGCATTGCAGCATCTTTTATACCCAGAATTAACCGTATTAAGAAAACTTTTGAACTGGGAATGTATTTCATCCTGGTATTCAGCCTTGTAGTTGCTTCAATGGCCAATATAAGCAACCTTAAGATCTCCTCGCTTTATCTGTTCTACTTTGTGGCCCTCGCTGTTTTTGGCACACTTCTTCTGCATGTGATCCTGGCACGTATTTTCAGGATTGATGCCGACACAACGATGATAACATCTATCGCATTGGTCTTTTCTCCCCCATTTGTGCCAATGATGGCCGGTGCTCTTGGAAACAGACAGATTATTATTTCAGGTCTTGCAGTTGGAATTATCGGATATGCAATAGGCAATTACCTGGGTGTATTCATGGCAATGCTGTTACAGGGATAGTGTTGATAATTATTTACTATCTTCGCAGGCGTTTTTGGAAAGAAAAACATTTCTGTTCAGAAGAACCATGGACTACAATTTCAGGGAAATAGAGCAACGTTGGCAGGCAAGGTGGATGCACGAAAAGACATTCAGTGCCGATAACATATCGGAAAAGCCCAAATATTATGTTCTCGATATGTTTCCATATCCTTCGGGGGCGGGTCTTCATGTAGGCCACCCCCTGGGTTATATAGCAAGCGACATCTATTCAAGGTACAAATGGCTGAAAGGGTACAACGTACTTCACCCGATGGGTTTCGATGCGTTCGGGCTTCCTGCCGAGCAGTATGCAATACAGACAGGGCAGCATCCGGCATTGACAACAGCGGAAAACATCACAAGGTACAAACAGCAGCTTTTCAGGCTGGGTTTTGCATACGACTGGGATCGCGAGGTGCGCACTTCCGACCCCTTCTATTACAAATGGACGCAATGGGCCTTCCTGAAGATGTTCAATGCGTGGTACGACAACGAGGCAGATAAGGCAAGGCCGATAGAAGAACTTATTGCAATATTCAGACATACAGGTACCGGGGGTGTAAAAGCTTCCAGGTCAAACGAAGCTTATGATTTTACTGCTGATCAGTGGAGCAGGATGCCGGAGCGGGAACAGCAGGAGATGCTCATGCATTACCGCCTTGCATACCTTGCCGACACCATGGTAAACTGGTGCCCTGCACTTGGAACAGTGCTGGCTAACGATGAGGTTAAGGATGGCATCTCGGAAAGGGGAGGGCATCCGGTTATCAGAAAAAGCATGAAGCAATGGTCGTTGCGGATCTCGGCATACGCCCACCGCCTGCTCATGGGACTGGATGACCTCGACTGGTCAGAGTCTGCCAAAGAGATACAGCGCAACTGGATAGGCCGTTCCGAAGGGGCGGTGATGCGATTCGATGTTTTGAACAGCGACATCAGCTTCAATGTGTTCACCACCAGACCCGATACCATCTTTGGATGCACATTTATGGTGATTGCCCCTGAAAGTGATCTGGCGAATACTCTTGCTACCGAAAGGCAACGCAGCGCCGTTGAAGAATATATACTGGAGGCCGTTAACAGAACCGACAGGGAGAGGATGGCTGAAGTGAAGAAGATTACCGGAGTGTTTACTGGTAACTATGCAAGGCACCCTTTCACAGGAGACCCTTTGCCAATATGGATTGCCGATTATGTGCTTTCCGGCTACGGCACCGGGGCAATAATGGCTGTGCCTGCACATGATGCACGTGATTATGCATTTGCTATGCATTTTAACCTGGAAATAAGACAGGTCATCGAAGGTGATATCTCAGAAGCTGCATTCGACTCCAAAGACTCAAAGGTCATAAACTCAGACTTCATCACCGGTCTCCACATTAAGGAGGCAATAAAGGTTATGAACCACAGGCTGGAGGAAATGAATATTGGTTATGGTATGGTGAACTACCGTCTCCGCGACGCAATCTTCAGCCGCCAGAGATACTGGGGTGAACCCTTCCCCATGTATTACAGGGAGGGCATGCCTTACCCGTTGGATGAAAACGACCTACCTCTCGAATTACCTGAGGTGGATGCTTATCTCCCCACAGAGCAGGGTGACCCACCACTGGGACGTGCTGCAGGATGGCACACAAAAGAGGGATTTCCTCTTGAGCTTAGCACCATGCCCGGCTTTGCAGGCAGCAGCGCCTACTACCTTAGATATATGGACCCCGGCAATAATAATCAACTAGTTGGCAAGGAAGCAAACAGATATTGGCAGAATGTAGACCTCTACATCGGTGGAATGGAACATGCAACAGGCCATCTGATATATGCCAGGTTCTGGAATAAGTTCCTCTTCGACCTGGATTATGTGTGCAAAGATGAACCTTTCAAAAAGCTGATCAACCAGGGTATGATCCAGGGCCGGTCAAGCCTCGTGTACCGTATCAACGGCACCAACACCTTCGTTACATCCGGCCTCAGAGAAAACTATGAAGTTACTCCGATACATGTGGATGTAAGTATGGTTGATAACGATCATCTGGACATCGACCAATTCAAAGCCTGGAGACCTGAATTTGCTTCTGCGGATTTTATCCTCGAAAATGGTGTGTATAATTGCGGATTCGAAATAGAGAAGATGTCGAAGAGGTTCCACAACGTTGTCAATCCCGATGATCTGGCCGACAGGTACGGAGCCGACACACTCAGAATGTACGAAATGTTCCTCGGCCCAATAGAGCAACACAAGCCGTGGGATACCAACGGCATAGAAGGTGTATTCAGGTTCATCAGGAAGTTCTGGAAGCTGTTCTTCGATAACAACAGGCAGTTTTCACTGTCAGACGAGGAGCCTTCACAGGCAGAACTCAAGGTTCTGCACAAGACCATTAAAAAGGTTCAGGATGATATAGAACGATTTTCATTCAATACAGCAGTAAGCACTTTTATGATCTGTGTGAATGACTTGGGTGATCTCAAATGCAACAAGAGGGCTATCCTCGAACCACTTACCGTAATATTGTCGCCTTATGCTCCGCATATAGCCGAAGAGCTGTGGAGCATGATGGGGCATTCCGGGTCCGTTGCCAAAGCCGGTTTCCCGACCTTAAATCCCGGTTTTCTTATTGAAGAAACGATCGAATATCCTGTCTCATTCAATGGCAAAACAAGGTTCAAAATAGAATTTCCTTCAAATGCAACCAGGGAGGAGGTTGAAGCTGGTGTGCGTGCAAACATTCAGACCGAAAAATATCTTTCAGGCAAGCCGGTCAAAAAAGTAATTGTGGTTCCCGGAAGAATCATCAATGTGGTTTTTTAATTCATTTTGTTGAAGTTAATATACAACCGGAGCGATGATTTAGCGTTGGAACACTTTTTGCACACAGGCCAGATAAACTGAATAAACTGAAATTATCATGTCGAAACTGTCCGGGTTGGATAAAAGAGCTAAACTTTCCGGGTATACTTTAACCGGGAAGTTTCTTTTTATGTTGCCGTTAATGATCACGGCACTTTTACTGTTTACAGGTTCAGGATTCAATTCGCCTCCGAAACGTATTAACAAAGCTTTTATCAAGGGTGAACACCTTGTTTACAGGGTTTACTATGATGCAATACTTACCGGGAAGGTGACCGCCGGGGAGGTCACTTTCAGCATAAAGGAGGGTTCAAGGATAATCAACAACCGCAACACACATCATATCCAGGTATTGGGCAAAACAAAAGGGGCATTCAACCTTTTCTACAAGGTCGACGACCGTTATGAAACCTTTCTTGATGAAGAAAATCTTTTACCCAGGTTCTTTATCAGGCGGGTTGATGAAGGGGGTTATATCAAGAAGCAGAATGTAACCTTTCATCAGGAAAGAGGCAGAGCAACTTATCAGGATCTGAAGAACAACCGTACTACAATAATTGAGACTCCCGAAAACATTCACGATGTGCTTTCGATGATATATTTTGCCAGAACTCTCGACATCAACAATGCAAAAAAGGGAGAGATTTTCAGTTTCAACTTTATTATTGACGACACGATTTACACCTCTTCAATGGAGATTCTTGGCCGCGAGACGATAAAAACATCGATGGGGCGTGTGAAATGCATAAAGATAAAGCCCAGGCTCATAACAGGGGATGTATTCAAGGACAGCTATGCAATGGAGCTTTATATCAGTGACGACAGAAACAGGGTTCCGATACTTATGAAGACAGGTGTGATTGTTGGAAACGTAAAAATGGAATTAATTTCATTTCAAAACCTGGCAAATCCATTTAGTGCTCTTGAACCGAAGAAAAAATAGTTATCAGGTCAGATGCATCTGATATCATAAATTCCCAAATAGAGAACCTTAGCTCCTTTTCACCGGACTCTGTATATATAAGGCATTAAAGATCGAAGTATTTCACAGTATGCATACAGCGAATAGTATTTATCATCAAGTGTTTGATAAACAATTCAAATAGTTCAAAAGAAATATTGATTTTATCAGAACCTGTTGATGCAGTTGAGGTCTTCAAATGCTTCCCTGAGCCTTTCAATCATGGCAATTTCCCCTTCGCGGAGGAACCTTCTGGGGTCATAATACTTTTTATTTGGCTTATCATCCCCTTCGGGATTTCCGATCTGACCCTGCAGGTAATCTTTATATTTGAGGTAGAATTTATGAACTCCATCCCAGAAAGCCCACTGGGTGTCTGTGTCGATATTCATTTTGATAACACCATAGGATATTGCTTCACGAATTTCTTCACGTGAAGATCCCGAGCCACCGTGAAACACGAAATTAACGGGATTCGGGTCGGTGTTGAATTTTTTGATTATGAACTCCTGTGAGTTATGGAGGATCACAGGGGTTAGCTTAACGTTACCCGGTTTGTAAACACCATGGACATTTCCGAATGAGGCAGCAATGGTGAAACTGTCAGATATTTTACTGAGCTCTTCATAGGCGTAGGCCACCTCTTCGGGTTGGGTATAGAGCCTGGAGCTTTCTATGCCTGTATTATCAACGCCATCCTCTTCGCCTCCGGTAACGCCGAGTTCAATTTCCAGGGTCATTCCTATGCGGCTCATCCTTTCGAGGTATTTTTTACAGGTTTCAATATTTTCTTTGATAGGTTCTTCCGACAGGTCGAGCATATGGGAGCTGAACAGGGGTTTGCCTGTTTTGGCAAAGTGTTTTTCACCTCTTTCGAGCAGTCCGTCGATCCAGGGGAGGAGTTTACGGGCGGCGTGGTCGGTGTGGAGTATCACCGGTATGCCGTATTCTTCAGCCAGCAAGTGTATATGCAGTGCTCCACTCACCGCCCCGGCTATTGCACCTCTCTCTCCATCGTTGGGAATACCTTTGCCGGCATAGAAAAGGGCTCCTCCGTTTGAGAACTGGATTATGACAGGGGAATTGACAACTTTAGCAGCCTCCATAATGGCATTTACAGATCCGGTGCTTACCACATTTACCGCAGGAAGGGCAAAGCCCTCCGATTTGGCGATGGCGAAAAGCTTCTTAATATCGTTACCGGTGACTACTCCGGGCCTGATCTCGTCTGAAATTTTCTTTGTCATGGTTGTATATGTGTTGGGTTTCTGATGGCATTCCAAACATACAAAAATAACTCTTTTTTCCCGGTATAATAATCAATAAATTGGCTTAATATTTTTTTCCCGGATTCCCCGATTCGCTATTTTTTATTGAACAGATTCATTGTACGGTCAGCCCCAACGGTGACGTAACTTATCACCATTTCAGCAGCCATTTTCATTTTCTCTTTAATCATCGGCAGTTCAGATTCATCCCATCGCCCAAGGACATACTCTGACTGGTAACCTTTAAGAAACTGATCTCCGATGCCAAAACGAAGTCTTGCAAATTCGTCTGTTCCCAGAACTGAGATGATATCCTCCAACCCGTTATGGCTTCCCGAGCCGCCCTTTTTCTTCAGACGCAGGTCACCGGGTGGCAGTGCAATGTCATCAACAATAACAAGTAGGTTTTCAAAGGGTATATTTTCCTGATTGAGCCAGTAACGTACTGCTTTTCCGCTCAGATTCATAAAGGTGGTAGGTTTAATGATCACAAGTTCACGCCCTTTGAAGCGTACCAAACATCTTAAAGCATACCTGCTACTTTCCCAGACAGCTTCTTTTCGGGCTGCAACAAGATCAGCAATATCGAAGCCGGCATTATGGCGGGTGCCTGCATACCGCTCTCCGATATTACCCAAACCTGCAATCAGAAATTTCATGGATTATCAGCCCTGTTTGCCGTTACTCAGCAGCTGCTTCTGCCCCCCCCCCTTTAACTTGTTCTGTCGTGTCAGTCTCTGCCGTTGCAGCCACACCACGTGCGGTCTTGACACTCACAATAGTGTTGAAAGGATTACTGAGAATAGTTACATCAGGGATTTTGATATCTTTTACCTTGATTGCGTTTCCAATATCAAGTTTTGTGATGTCAATGGTGATATTCTCCGGCATTTTGCCCGGCAATGCTTTCACGGGAAGCCTCCTGAGACGGAGAGTTAGTTTACCGCCTCTGAGAACACCTTTGGAGACACCGGTAGTAAGGACAGGGATGTTAAGTTTGATCTCCTTGTCTTCCTGCAGTTCCAGAAAATCTGCATGAATGATCTTGTCTGAAACGGGATGATACTGGATGTCCTGAAGAATAGCAAGATGAAAGGTGCCGTTCAGGTCAATTTCCACGAACATTACTTCCGGGGTGAATAATATAGGAATAAACTGTTTCTCATCTGCAGAGAAATGGATTTGTTCACCTCCACCATACAACACACAAGGTACACGCCCCTCCCTGCGTTGGGCTTTTGCGTCTTTTTTCCCTACGTTCTCTCTTGGAGAACCGCTCAATCTGACTGTTTTCATAAATTAATATTTTTTGAAGATTAAAAAACCCCCGTTTTCTTAACGGGGGTGCAAAGGTAGTTTTTTTTCCATCACAGCAGTGTTGAAAACTCAAAATGTGTACTTATAGATTCGTAGTTATGTACCCTGCCAATTACATCTGCGAAGAGACTGGCTGTTGACAGAACAGTGATCTTTTCTAGATGGCCTTTAAGGGGGATGGTATCAGTAACTATCACTTCACAGAGTGGTGACTTTTCGAGAAGTTCGTATGCTCTGCCTGAAAGTATGGGGTGGGTACAGGCGCACCGTACACTGGTAGCACCCTCTGCCATCATCATTTCCGCAGCTTTGGTGATGGTTCCGGCAGTATCGATAATATCATCAACAAGAACAATATCTCTGCCTTTTACCTCTCCGATAAGGGTCATTTTATCGACCACATTGGCTTTTTCGCGCTGTTTGAAGCAGATCACGAGGTCAGAGTTAAGAAATTTTGCGTAGGCAGCTGCACGTTTCGTTCCTCCGGTATCGGGAGAGGCTATGGTAAGGTTGGGAAGCTTCTGTTTGAGAAGGTAAGGTATGATGATAGAGGAGGCATACATGTGGTCAACAGGCAGATCAAAAAAGCCTTGTATCTGATCTGAATGCAGGTCCATAGTGATGATCCGGTTTACACCGGCAGCAGTGAGGAGGTTTGCCACCAGCTTGGCTCCAATAGATACTCTGGGCTTGTCTTTTCTGTCCTGACGGGCAAAACCGTAATAAGGTAATACTGCAACTATGTTCTTTGCTGATGCCCGTTTGGCAGCATCAATCATCAGAAGCAGTTCGAACAGATTATCCGAAGGGGCAAATGTCGACTGTATAATAAACAGTTCGTTGCCTCTTACCGTCTCTTCAAACGAAGGTTGGAATTCACCGTCGCTGAAATGTGTCACTTTTACGTTGCCGAGCTTCTTACCATAGGATGCAGCGATCTTTTCAGCCAGGTAAATACTGGCCTGACCTGCGAAAATATTGACTACCGATGCCATTAAAGTAATTATTTGGTGAAAAGATGATAGTATTTTGCCCGGCAATTTACGAAAAAACAACATTGAACAGAACCAGTTTTAAAAGTATTGATAAAAAGAATTAATTTTGCGGTCTGGTTCAGGTTTGCCCGGATGGCGGAATAGGTAGACGCGCTGGTCTCAAAAACCAGTGAGGTAACACTCGTGCCGGTTCGATCCCGGCTCCGGGTACAAAAAGACAAAATGCTCATGGGTACATGGGCTTTTTTTATACAGCAATTTAATTCTTCCATGCTATGCACGAACGAAAAAAACTGATGATGCCCCTGCTATTTTCTATTTTGATAATAGCCGGGATGTTTATCGGGGCCAAGCTCACCCCTGTGAACCGCATGTTCAGCGGGTCAATGTCGGCGAGTATTTACAATTACAACAAGATACAGGATATCATTTATCTTCTGGAGAAGGAATATGTTGACCCTGTTGACCAGAATGGGCTTGTGGACATGGCCATACAGGGGATGTTGCAACAGCTCGACCCACATTCTGTGTACATAACGGCAGAGCAGATGGCTTCAGTAAATGAAGAGATAACCGGTAATTTCGAAGGTATCGGTGTACAGTTCAACCTACATCACGACACGGTAATGGTGCTGAATGTGATAAGGGGCGGGCCTGCCGAACAGGGTGGGCTGACTGGGGGCGACAGGATAATAGCAGTTGATGGTGAGAACATTGCCGGAACCGGTATAACCAACGAAGAGGTTATGAAGCGGTTGAAAGGGCCCAGGGGGTCAACTGTGGAGGTAGAGGTGTTAAGGCCCGAAAGAAGTGATAAAATCAGAGTCAGCCTTGTACGTGATGTGATCAGGACAAACAGCATTGCTGCGGCTTACATGCTTAACAAAACAGATGCTTTCATAAGGATTAACTCATTTTCTGAGAAGACATACCGTGAATTTATGGAGGCAATGGAGCGGCTGTCTGAAGAGGGTATGAAAAAAGTGGTACTGGACCTTCGCGGCAACGGTGGAGGGCTCTTCGATCAGGCAATACTTATTGCCAATGAGTTCCTGTCACAGGGTGAGCTTATAGTTTATACCATGGGCAAGAGCGGCAAAAAGAAAATTAACAAGGCTAATGGCAGAGGCAACTTCATGAATACGAAGTTGGTGGTGCTTATTGATGATTTCTCAGCCTCAGCAAGTGAAATCATTGCAGGAGCAATTCAGGACCAGGACAGAGGGGTTGTTGTGGGGCGAAGATCATTCGGTAAGGGTTTGGTGCAGCAGCAGATAATTCTGGCAGATGGTTCAGCATTAAGGGTCACAACCGAAAGGTATTACACCCCTTCGGGCCGGTCGATACAAAAACCCTATACACATGACCAGGCTGAGTATTACAACGAACTTATGGAGAGATATATGAACGGCTCGATGCAGGCTCCGGAAAACAATGTAATGGCAGATTCTCTCAAATATCAGACTCTTAAGAAAGGGAGAACGGTCTATGGCGGAGGTGGTATCATGCCCGATCATTTCATACCGTTTCACCATAAGGATGACACGGAACTTTTAAGAAGGCTTAACCGTGAAGGACTCATTTTTGAGTTTGCTTCGGATTATGCTGACCGTATGAGGACAGAAATTACAGGCAGATATGATACACTTGGCTTCATTAAAAATTACACCCCGGATCTCAGCGCCATGAAGACATTCTGGAGTATGGTGGCAGACAGGGGGATCACCAGCAGGGAGAGATCAGCAGTTTCTGATGCACGTATAGCAATGCTGATTAAAGCATACATCGCCCGTAATATTTACGGAGAGGAGCCATATTACAGGGTAATAAACCAGACCGACGAAGCGGTGCAGAAAGCAATTAAAAGCCCGGCAAAGCCATAAACAGCCTCAATATTAAACATCCTCAACACTTTAAACGATCTCAGGCTATTTCCAATCCGGTTTTTTTCACAAAATCGATCAATGGAGAATGCAGGTTGCCATAAAATCTACCTTTCCCGATCAGATAAGGTTCAATTTTCGAATTTACTTTTTTAGTGAGGCTCCAGACTTTACCAACCAAATAGTCATCTTCATTTTCAGTAACTATCATAACATCAATATCGCTATCATCATTGGCGGTGTTTGACAGATAGCTGCCAAACAAAAAAGCTTTTTCAACAGTTATCCCTTCTGAACGCAACAGTTACAGGTATTTTTTCAATATCTCTATAACCTCTCTTTTAGCCATTGCGATAAGGTTTTATTTTTTTCAAAATTTTGGTTCACCATCAGAACATCCGGCTGAACCGGGTGGTAGTCCGGATATCGTCCTTCCAACTGGTATTTCATTAAAATGCCAAAAAACATTTGAGTTTCATCATTAATATTTAATTCAGTCAGTTCTGCAAGATAGATCAGATTGTGAGACCTTGGAGCAAAATCTCCGGATGTTTTTACAGCATGAGCCTTGAGAGCTTTTTCAATAACCAGATGACAAAAAAACAATCCATGCATAATTCGTTGTTCCAGGATTAACAATTCTGCAGTCGCCAGATCATCATCAGCACCAGCCATCCATTAAGCCATTTGTTTCGTTACATTAATCATTCTAAAATATTTACTAAAAAAGTGGCGACTCTTCGATGAACAAAGATAAAATGAAATGCGACATATCTGAAGAAAAGGTTGAGATCGAAGTTTTCCGGCAATCACTATTCGTTAACCTCTTCCGCAGGGTTATGCCAGTTAACTTTCCGTGAGAGGTACATGATAAGAACCATGACGATGAACAAACCGATGCTGCCCATCAGCAGAGAGTAATCTTCAAGCTGGAGGATGGTGAAGAGGAATGTATAAAGTACCACCAGGATGAAGGCTACCATAGCAATAAGTTTCCGCTTCTTCATTATGGAGGCTGAATATGCAGTTATAAGGATGATGTTTGCAATGGCAGCAATGATGTATGCCCATGTGAACCCGATCTGTTCAGACAGGGAGATAAGCAGGATATAGAAGATGCAAAGGGATAGGCCGATGAGCAGGTACTGGATGGGATGGATACGCTTTTTGCTCAGCACCTCGGAAAAGAAGAATGTAAGGAAGGTGAGGGCTATAAACATCACAGCATACTTTGCTGATCTTTCGCTTTTCTGGTAATGGTCAACAGGAAACATAAGGTCTACTCCAAAAGACCATCCGTCCATTTCATACTCCTTGCCGAGCCACTGCTGAGGGAAGTTTCTGTTAAGATGCAGTATCTTCCATTCGGCGTTGAAACCGTTTGCATCAATTTTACGTTCATCAGGCAGAAAAGCACCATCAAAACTCGGGGCCTGCCAGGTTGAATTTATCTTCACAGTTGTGGTTTTGCCAAGAGGTATGAAACCTATTGCTTCGCTGCCGTTGATGTGTAGGTCAAAGCTGAAATCCAGTTTTGTCAAACCCGAATCGCAGATGGAAGGTATGAGGGCTGATATCCCGGAATAGATAATATCCCGCGAAGGCACCCCGGGGCGGACCTCCAGGGTCTCGCCATTGAAGTTAATGGTTACACCCTGTTTGATACCCCGCATGTCGGGAATACCTACAGAGATAAAAGCTTCATCCCACATTATCCTTTCAGGGTCGGTCTTCCACAGGGTGAAATCGGGTCTGGAAAAAGAGCCGGAAAATTTCAGATCAGACTTATACAGAGCAACCTTATATATTGACCTGTAACGTATTTCGGGCACCAGTTCCCCGTTGATTTCAACATTATCGGGCAGAAAATGGGCATACCTTACAACATAGGTGGGTGCCTTTCCTTCGGCATACTGGTATTCCTTATACGGCACTGTGATAACCGGCCCTGTGATGGTCTGCTCGTTGCCCCATTTGGAGCTGATTTCATTTATTACCTCATTACGGGTTTGCTTACGTTCCCTGACAAGGCTCCTGATCATTGAAGCAGGGATAAGCAAGAGGAGGGTGAGAATACATATTACTACAAACTTTACAGATACGCTTTCGCGTATCCAGCTCTTGAAATTGTTGCTCATAATTAAGGCTTTTAAGGTGTTGTAAAGATGTGTATGCTGATGGAAAGCATTGTAACGGAATCAGAAAATATATTATTGCCTGCAAATGAAAATCCAGAAGGTCTTTAGCTACTATACTTTTATCCGTATTACAAAGTATTATATAAACCATTGATAAACATATTTTTATAAAAACTCATGAACTAATACGTGTTAATTTCGGAGTTTGGGCCTAACACAACAAACTGTATTATAAATTGAAAATTATTCATTTTGATGTTGGGTGGTGACACCCTGGGGGACTAATCGTGAATACGAAATGAAAGGGTTTAACTGTAGGATTTCTGAAAATGTAAAGAAAACATGATTTTTCAGATTTAAATCAAGAAAATATTAAGTACAGAAAAAATCGTGTATATTTGCAGGAGTTAAAATTCATCAAATCCTTATTTATTAACCAAAAAATTAAATGTTTATGAAAAAGATTTACGTTATTCTTGTTGCGATGGTTCTTTGTAACACAGCAATTTCCCAGGTTGTTTTTCTGGAAGATTTCACAAGCGGAGGCATACCGGCAGGTTTCACTTTGTACAACGATTCTAACACTGTTGCCCCAAATATTGCAGCTTTGTTTCCGGACGCCTGGGCAGTAATTATGGAACCAGCTGATACAACAAATCTCGCTGCTGCAAGCCCATCCTGGTTTACGGCTGCAGTGCAGGCTGACCGTTGGATGATAACGCCATCGATTACCGTAGGTGCAAATAATGCACTTACCTGGCGGGGAAAATCCCAGGACCCCGCTTTTCCGGATGGTTATTCTGTGAAAATCTCTACTACAGGTTTTGCCAAAACTGATTTTACTATACCTGTGATTGATATTCCGGCAGATTCATCTTACTGGACAAATCGTATGTTCGATTTATCTGCTTATGATGGACAAACTATTTATATCGCTTTTATCCAGAATACAACTGATATGTTTTATATTCTCGTTGATGACATTAAAGTGGGTGTTCTCACCGGTATTGAAGAGAATTCATCAGCAGATGTTAAGGTACAGCTTACTCCGAATCCTGCATCAGATTATATGAAAGTGTTTGCATCTGATATGATCCAGACCATTAAGGTTATGAATTCTGTGGGACAGGTTGTTATTGAAGAGGTTGTAAATGCTAATGAAACCACACTGAATGTTTCAACCCTGAATTCAGGTATCTATTTTGTTAAAGGAACCACTGTTGATGGAAAATCATTTACTGAAAAGGTGATTGTACGTTAGTTTACGGTTTCCTGCAATATTAATATAAGGTCATCTTCCTGATGTGGAGATGGCCTTGTTTTGCATTATCAATATGCATGACCTTGAAAAAATCTTATGAATCAATGATTTCAGCAACTAAAGAGCTTGATAGTTTAAAAACAAAGACTTTGGTTGTTTGTAGATTTTACATAACCATTACACGGATTCTGATGATTGTTTTAGCAATGCCATCATTATTATTTTCACAATCAACGGTTCCGGGGGTGCTTTCGGTAAATCCATACGGAAATCTCGACTGGAAGGCAATAAATCATTTCAGGGCGAATTATCACACACACACCACCCAGAGTGACGGCACTTTTTTACCACATGAAGTTGTTGATTTTTACCATTCAGCGGGATATAAAATTCTGGCAATCACTGATCACAACCAGGTCACATATCCCTGGACAGCTTTTTCGCTACTTGACACCAGCTACCAGGACAGGGATCCGGTACTTTTCGGGATGCTTGATGTTGCGGGCAGTGAATTGTCGGCATCTCATCATACGGGCAGCCTGATAGGTGCGGTTCAGGGTAACGGTGCCAACTTCAAGGATGCTATGGACAGCCTAAGTGCTAATGGTGGGCTGGCAATCTTTTACCACCCGGGAATATATTGGGATATTGACTCCATTTATAATTCGTGGGACATTCATTCTGTGGAATGGTACGAAGATGTATTTCTTAACTATCCTGTGCTTGTTGGGATGGAGGTTCATAACCAGGGTGACCGCTGCCCATACGACAGGGTGCTGTGGGATGAGTTGCTCACGCGGATGATGCCTGCCCGGCCGGTGTGGGGTTATTCGAACGATGATATGCATGGGGTTTCTCATCTGTTCAGGAACTACAATGTGATGCTGATGCAAAGTCTCACCACCAATGACCTTAAAACCTGCATGAAACAGGGAACACATTTTTTATCTTATGAACCCTCAGGTACAGGCTCCGGCCTGGCGCCGGAAATTGACAGTATCGTGGTTGACAAATCTAACCGCAGCATAAGTATCTATGCAAATAATTATTCACAGATTGAATGGATCAGTGGGGTTGCAGGGCAAGGTGGTTCACGAATCAGCAATATAATTAATACCGGAAACGTCTTCTTTTACAACAATTTCTGCGAACCATACGTGAGGGCTGTTCTTATCGGTATCAGTGGAATTACATATACACAACCTTTCGGTTTCGACACAATACCTCCTTCAAAAGCTGACACCATTTACGGGCCTTGTGAAATATGCGAAGGGATGGATAGTGTGGAATTTCAGGCCGATTATGATGAGCTGGCCGAATTCTATCAGTGGCAATTACCACAGGGAGCGGTAATAATTTCAGGAGGTGGTACAAATCAGATAATTGTTGATTTCTCTGGTGTTACCCAGTCAGGCCAGGTTTCTTTGTGCAAGGCCAACCTGCATGGCGTCAGTGATACAGTATACCTGAACTTCACCATTTTTCCGTTATCGGACAGCGGAACCCTGAGCGGTGGAGAAAGTATCTGCCTTGGGGATACAGCAGGAGGGTTGATGCTTTCAGGTTATACCGGCACAATGCTGGAGTGGCAATATTCCCCTGACGGGCAGGTCTGGTATCAGGCTGCAGTGAGCATTGATACCCTTTTCCCGGGTCAGGTTCCGTCAACAACTTACTACCGTGTGGTGGTTAAAAACGATGTTTGTGATGCTGATACCAGTAACGAAGTTATTTTAATCGTCAATACTCTGCCGGCGAAGCCTGTGATATCGGTTACAGGAAGTCAGCTTGTTTCATCTTATGCCGATGGAAACCAGTGGTACGATCACAATGGAGCGATTTACGGTGCAGTAAACCAGATTTTTGTCCCACAGCAAAACGGTTTGTATTACGTTTCTGTGACTGATACCAACCATTGCACCTCTGTACCTTCTGATCCTGTTAGTGTGAATATAGGATTGGAAGAGATTCACCGAAGGCATTTTACAATCTTTCCAAATCCCTCTTCAGGGGTTGTTGTGATAAGGTTTGGTGATAAAGTTAAAGGATCTTGTTCGGTAAAGATCACATCATTGAATGGAAGTTTAATGTCAGATCCTCAAATAATAAGCATCGAAGGAGAGGAGGATTACAGGCTTGACTTTTCGTTTCTGCCTGACGGTTTTTATCTGATAGAAATCGGTTGTAATGATGCAAATGAAGTACACTCTATTATTCTGAATCGTTAACACTTACATTGTCAATATATTAAATCATTATTTATTTTGATTTATATTATATGTAATTTGTATTAAACAAAATAGCTTAACTTTACACTCCTTTAGCTTCAACAAAATAAAATAACTATGAACACAGAACAACAAACGGAAATTTGTTGTCCACCTATGGAACCTTCCCAGTGGGATGAAAAGGAGTTCAGATGGGACGACAAAATTTTTCTTTTCACAAAGGTATCCTGCTTGATGTACATGCCTTTGAATTTCGGAGCAAAGATGCGTAAGCTAGTACCGAAAATTGAGGCAGCAGGTGTTGAAATGCCTGACGGGATGGTGTTAAGCGAACAGACCTCTGCCTGGAAAATGAATTTATATATTTGTGTAAACAAGGCAGTTCCGGGGATAAAGAATGTTACCATCACCGGGAACTTCATAAGCAAGGTTTACGAGGGACCATATAAGAATGTTGGTAAGTGGTGCAAGAAGTTTGATTCCTGGGTTAAACACAAGGGACACACCCTCAAAAAGAGTTATATCTGGTACACTTACTGCCCGAAATGTGCAAAGAAGTATGGGAAGAACTATATGGTTTTCATTGCAGAAATCTGATCTTATTTAAAATTAACACAAAAACAACAACATGACAAAGAGGTATCATGAGTCAGGCCCTGCCGGAGCTGTTTACGGGCTTGGATTTATTGGTGCAGCGATATGGTTCATATCTCAGGCAACCACGTTCTGGATTGGCGTGCTTGGTTTTCTGAAGGCTATTGTCTGGCCGGCACTTCTCGTCTACGAAGCCTTTAAGTACCTTGCCGGATAAAATAATATCCAGCAGGCATTTATTTTTGTTTGTTTCCGGTAACCCTGTTCACCATAAAGACTCCTGTTAGGATAATAACGATCCAGAACAAGTAGCCCGTTTTGAATTCCTCTCTGTCCAATACTCCTGCAATTATTGCCACAACCGGCATAATGTAGGTTACAGAAGAGGCGAAAATAACATTTGTCTGAATTATCAGCCGGTTAAACATCATCAGGGCGAGTGCAGAACCGGCAATTGCCAGAATTGACACATACAATATGCCCCATCCTGCACCGGGCATGGAGAGGTTCTGCTGCAATGGGGTAAACAGTGTAAGGTGAACGATAGCAATAGGCCCGACAAGCAGGAAGGCAAATGATGTTATATCGACGGGGTGCAGATGGGGGAGTTTGTTTTTTACAATGTTCAGATTTAATGCATAAAAGATCGTTGCAAGTACTATCAGCAATGAATATCCTATTTTGAAGTCTACAGCACCTCCGTTTGTGGCGACCAGCAAACCCACTGCACCTGTCAGGCCGAGAATTACTCCTGAAATGTTTAGGAAAGAATAGCTTTTTCTAAAAATCGTTGTAGCGACAATAAGTGTGAAGATCGGTGTAAGGGAGTTCAGAATACCTGCAACCGAACTGCTGACAACCTGTTCCGCATGTGAAAAAAGGAGAGAGGGCAGAAAATTGCCTATGAAACCAACTACAAACAACCACCCAAGGTCTTTCTTCTTCAGATGTTTTATCTTAGAAAGTGCAAAAGGGAGGAGAAATAAAAAAGCTATTGTCACCCTCATTGATCCGACCTGAGCTGCGGAAAACCAGATGAGCCCGTATTTTATCAGGATGAAAGAGCTGCCCCATATCACCGATAACAGTGCCAATGTACCCCATGCTTTCAGGTTCTGATTGCTTCCCATTTGATTTCTAATGTTTAACCCTCCAGGAAGTCAAAATGGCTTATTTTGTCGAATCGGTGGAATGAAGCAGCAGCGGAAGGGTGGTTCAGCACATCATCGCAGCTCTTTTCAGGAAGCAGGTCACCACAGAGCTCTTCCCTGACAAAAATCAGGTTGCTGCCATAGTCGTTTGAACCTGTCAACCTGTAACCTTTACGTTTGCCAAGAGCAATCATCGCCTTAGCGGAAGCACCGTGATAAATGGGATGCCTGCCTGGATATATATAGTTGGAATCGTAGGGGACAACAATGTTACGAAATCCAAATTCAACATTGGTTTCTATAATTACCACCCGTGGGGTGCAGATCTCCAGGGCATCCCAGATCCAGTAATCATTGCCATCGATGTCAATTGAAAGGAGGTCGATCTCACCTTCATAGCCGTTTTCCTTAAGGAGAGAATTTATGTTCTCACGGGTTATGTGGGTGCAAATGAAATCGGGTATGTAAAACCATCTGTTCGGATAGCGGGAGAAAAAGCGCTTCCCGCGATTGATAGCTCTCTTGTTTCCGTCAGCGAATAATCCGTGATATCCGAAATGGAAATACAGATTTGCACTGTTGCTGTTGATCCCGTCGTCGGAGCCAATTTCAACAAAACATCGCGTTTTCATGCCGATAACAGAAAGTATATACAATAGCTTGCCATCCTCTTCAAACTGCGAGAAAACCCTGTAACCGGTGTTTTCGATACCGGGCAGAACCCCTGCTACAGCACAATCACGATAGTGATGGAACAACATTCGCTGCTGTATTCCTACCGCCGGTGCAAGCCTGTCGTATACCATCAGGTAGTAAAGGCGTGAATTGAAGATGTTCTTCAGGATACTGTTCAGATTCATCCTGTGATTTATATGGTAAGAATAATATATTGTCGGATTTATTATGCGATGCAAAGGTATAAATAACCATTAACATGAACTTTCTTCATCCGGGATTGTACCGGAAATGGATTAGATTGGCTATCTTTACGGAAATATTAAGGAACGATCACATGAGAATAATCAGCGGATACTTAGCTTATGCAATGTTGATAGTGTTCCTCCTGAAATGCATAAGGATGGAGTCACAGGTAACTTCACCGGAGAAAAGCGAGAGTTACAACACCCGGAGTAACTATATTCCAACTTCAACAAATACCGTGAAAATGGGTGAAAGAGAAATTCCTGTTTTATCTCCTCAGGCTGATGAGGTTTTCAGGAAACTTGATGCATCCGATTTTCTTGAGTTGTATAAATCAATTCATAATAACTCTACCAGAAACAATCGTTACAATATTCCTGAACAGAACCGGAAAGAGCTTAACCTGGTTTTGGAGAAGCTTGAATCAGCGTTTCCGGACAGTTACGAATACCATTATGCTGCCTGGCTAAACAGCAGTATGGATACGGCCATGGCGCACCATCTGCTTAAGGCAGCGCGCTTAGCTCCTGAAAAAACCGAAATTTACACCGATCTTGTAGCATATTATGAACTTAAATCCGACATCACCGGGAAGCGCGACTGGTGTGCAAAGATTGACAGAAAAAAGATGTATGACCCGGTTCTTTATCATTATGCCAAAAACCTCCTTAAGTCGGTTGAGCAGGGAGGATATATCTTTACACAGGGAGAGTGGGATACCTATCCGTTATGGGTGTTGCAAAATATTCATAAGGAACGTCCGGATGTTACTGTTTTACAACTTGAACTGCTGCACAAGCAATACTATTTCAATCGCATGATGGAGCCTTTCAGGCTGAAGAAAAATGCATACCGGTTGTTTCTTACAGACAAGTCCGGGTTTTTCCGTGAACTGGCCGCAGGTTCAGGCAGAAATAACAAGGTATATCTGTCGCTAACCATTGACAGGCATATCCTTCAGGATGTTTCCGATATTCTTTACAACACAGGCCTGGCAATGAAACTCACCAGCAACCCTTTCGACAACATTTCCATACTTGAGGATAACTGGAAAAGATTTGACCTTACCCTTACCGGCAGCCAGGTAAAAAACAGCGATTTAAACAGGATGAACGGAAATTACATTATGCCGATAGGTATTTTATACAAAAGAGCTGTGGTAAACAAGAGGACGGCCGAAGCTGAGGATCTGAGGCAAAAGATGCTCAACATTGCCCGCCAGGCCGGGATGCTGAAGGAAATGGAGGAGTATCTGAAAACGACTCCGTAGGAGTCGCATGTTTATATAAAACCGTTTAGTGATGAATATTTATTTGAATGGATTGATGCATAACCATTCGACCCCTCCGGGGTCGGGGGGGGGTGTTAAGGTACCATGTCGTTTCTATAAACATGCAAATCTTACGGATTTGAATGATTGATTCAAAAAAAATGTTCTTTATAATGTTGATATATGGAATGATCATTGCGGAAAAGAGCGCTACATTTGATGGCTGAAAAGAGTGGTTTCGGAATTTCATCAGATAATCAAAACGATTGGCAGGGCAACGTAACGCATACCATGATCTTTCTGACGAGGAGCTCATGAAGCAGGTGCTTCAGGGTGACCGTGCGGCTTTCGGTCTGATATACGACCGTTATTCAGACAGGCTGCTGCGCTATTTCTTCAGGATGTTATGGAACAATACCGAGCTGGCAGAAGACATGGTTCAGGATTTATTCATCAAAATAATAAAAAAGCCAGACTCATACGACCCAGCCCGGCCATTTAAAACCTGGATGTTCAGTGTGGCTCATAACATGATCAAAAACCAGTATAAGCATGCAGAGGTGCGGAAGATTGCAGCTGAAGAGATAAAGCAGAATGCTGAGGTGAAAACGGGTGGTGGTGTTGTTACGGACAAGTTAGAGTACTCTGACTTTCATAATGCTCTTGATCAGCAGCTATCGTTGATGGAACCTCATCACCGCGACACCTTTGTTCTGAGGTACAGGCAGGGGTTGTCAGTCAGGGAGGTGGGAGAGATTATGGAATGTCCCGAGGGAACGGTTAAGTCGAGGCTTTTTTATGCTGTGAAAACCCTTGCTCTTAAACTTAATGAGTACAGAATACTGATAGACGGTTAGATAAAACGATATGACGCATGACAAGTCAAAATATGATGCTCTGATAGAGTCGAAGACGTGGGAAAGCCTTACAGAGGCGGAGCTTGCGGAGCTGGGGTCTGCCGGCATCGGTCGTGAGGAGTACGAGTTGATCCGTAACACCCTTAAGGGCTTCGGTGGGTTGTCTGATCTTGATGAGGGTATCACAATGCGGCCGGAGGCACGTGCCAGGCTTATGGAAATGTTCGATGCCGAAAACCGGGTTGCAGAAGAGGAGACTGATCCCCGGATCATCAGGATAAGAAATTTAAGAAGGCTTTATATTGGTGTTGCTGCTGCCGCAGCCGTGATTCTGGTTGCTTCGGTATGGTGGCTCACATTAAGGGATGATGGCACTGAGCCTTTGATTCCCGTAACAGAAATTGCTGAGTATAAAACAGAACAGCCGGAAGGTACCACAAGGGATGATATTATTTCCCCGTCAGAAAGTCCGTTCAGAGCACCCGGCGGGCAGCAGACAGGGGAGGGTGAAGCTACAGCCGGATTTGATGGTCCCGGAAGAGCTGAAAAAGATCCTCCGGCAACTATCGCTCAGATTGCCGACAGCTTCAACATTGCTTACAATGATCCTAAGATAATCGCTGATGTCTTTTCTGCTTCGGAAAAGGAAACAGATATTGGCGGAAAAGAGGCAAAAACAATTGAGTTATCATCAAAAAAAATCACAATTGAGGCCACTTCGGAGCCTGGTGCCTTGATGGAGGTGGTATCCGGTGTCAGGGTAACCAGGCAGGGGGCACCGGGGAGGGTGGCTTCAGGCTCAGCCACAAGGGTATCTTCAGCCGGTAGGCCGGTTAGCGACGATGCAGCGCTGTTGAGGTTTCTTTATGCATGCAGGTGAAAGTATGAAAGTGTGAAAGTGTGAAAGTGGGATAGGTTAGCCGTTTCAATTATAGATTAAACCTTTACCCATATATCGAGTCAAAGGGTATGTTCATAACCCCGAATTTTCCGAAACTCATCACTCATAATTCATAACGGATCACCGTGAAAAACAAAAATCTTTTTTTTGCCATACTCATCCAGTTGGTATTTGCGTCCGGTCTGATGTCGCAGACGAGCATCACGTTAACCTTCACTGCTGAAACGGATAGTTTGCATCAGCCATTGGACAGTGTTGTTATTGAGAACCTTACGCAGGGTGGGGATACCGTGTTGATTTATCCGGACACCTTATTGCTGCTGGAGCATGGTATAGGGGTTCGTGATCTTCAGGGAAATCAGACCGGGGGTCTGATCCTTTACCCTTCGTTTCCCAATCCCTTTACAGGCCGGACAACAGCGCGGTTCTTTCTGCCGGAAAGAGATGTAGTGTCTATTCGTGTTTTTGACCTTCTGGGCAGGGAGGTTGGTGTTGATCAGCAATCCCTTCCTCAGGGGGAGCACACATTCACCCTTTATCCGGGCAGTGAAAGGTATTACCTGCTGGTTGTAGAAACGCCCCGCTACAAGAGAGTGCAAAAGCTCATAAACCTTGCAGGTGGAAGCACCCTCAGGATAGAATATTCCGGATCTGATCAGGGTATTTCCGGGTTCCGGTTGGGAGGGAAGTCGGTTTTCTTATAGACGCCGGGCGACCAGCTTCAGTTTACCGGATATGCCACACTTCCGGGAAGTGTTCCGGCAGTTGACACTATTGCAGATAATCCGGTTTCATCTTCATCATACACATTTCAATATACCGGCCTGCCTCCTCAACCTTCGCCCATATTGGGTGACACTCTTCCCTGTGAAAACGACACGACGTTGATTTACAGTGTTGTTTTTCAGCCAGGCATAACTTACACATGGAATGTGCCCACAGGCTGGAGTATCACATCGGGGCAGGGAACCCATGAGATCACGGTAACGGCAGGAACGTCATCAGGAATAATATCTGTGATTCCATCCAATAGCACCGGCCAGGGCCCCTCACAGTCTCTTGCTGTTGCCACAAAGGTTTGCGTAAGTCCTTACCCACAGGGTTACGTTCATTGCGACCCATCCAACCCTACTGCAGTGGTTGATGTATTCAATCCCATCACCGGTAAGATCTGGATGGATAGAAATCTTGGAGCCTCTCAGGTGGCAGTAACCACTATCGATGCTTTGGCTTACGGTGATCTTTACTGTGGGGGCGTTTCGCCGACGGGCACCAGTGCCGTAATTCAGACACAACTAATACATTAAGCTCAACAGACCAGCCGGGGCACGGTTTTTTTATTGTTTACGGAGATAATTGGCGCAATCCCCCCAACCATTTCTTATGGCAGGGTGTCAATGGAGTGAATAACCCCTATCCTAATGGTTACAGGCTACCTACCGAAGCTGAATTGAATGCTGAAAAGCAAAGCTGGATCAGCAACGATGCTATAGGAGCAATTAGCTCACCTTTGAGAATTATTGCCGGAGGCTATCGAGTAAGCTGGACAGGAATGGTGGAAGCTGTTGGGTTTGCCGGTCATTACTGGAGCAGTTCGATTCAGGTTGGCAACACCAATGGATCCCATAATATTTCATTTGGACTTAACTGTACACCCAGCTGGATGCGGGGGAATGGTTTTTCGGTCCGTTTCATCAAGGACTGACTTTTGTGAGAAAGTGTGAAAGTGAGAAGCAGTAACTTGGTCATCTTTTAATTTTTTAGGGCAATGTGTGTAATAATTATGTATCTTTGCATAAAGACACATAATTGATTATATGTATTAATTCAAAAGGAAATAATGAAAAAGGAACTGTTTAAAAAAATAATCCGTGATAATCAGGAATACATACCGGAACGTAACCCGAGAGAACTTGTGTTGCCGGTGGATTCATCAAAAATCATCTCACTTACAGGTACCAGAAGATGTGGGAAAACAAGTCTGTTTTATCACACGATTCACAAACTGAGAATGAACCATCCGGCAGAAAATGTGGTATATATAAGTTTTGATGACGACCGGATGTATGACTTTGAACTTGCGGATTTTCAGATTTTAATTGATGCCTATTATGAATTGTATCCGTTGAATAAAAATGAAACTGTTTACTTCTTCTTTGATGAAATCCAGAATATTCCAAACTGGGAACTTTTTATCAGAAGAATTTATGATACTGAAAAGTGCAGGATTTTTCTTACCGGCTCCTCATCAAGATTATTAAGTAAAGAAATTGCAACAGGGTTAAGAGGTAGAACCGTTGTATACACCCTTTTCCCATTAAGTTTTACAGAGTTTCTTGCTTTTAAAGGCATTAAGCCGGAACTTTATAGTTCAGCCAAGACAGCTATCATAAAAAATGAGCTCGGTAATTTTCTTGAAACGGGAGGCTTCCCTGAGCTTATGCTTGAAAATGATTTGAAGGAGAAGATATTGAAAGAGTATATTGATATGATCATTTACAAGGATTTGATTGAAAGGTATCATGTGAGCAATTTATTTCTGATAAAGTATCTGGTAAAATATTGCTTTACGAATATTTCCACATTACTTAGTATCAACAGGGTTTATAATATTCTTTCATCACTTGGAAAAAGCGTGTCGAAGAATACCTTGTACGATTACTTTAGTTATCTTGAGGATGCGATGATACTCTACCAGATACCCGTATACTCAGATTCTGTGTCTGTTCAGCAAAGAAATCCAAAGAAAATGTACGTGGCCGACATAGGTTTAAAGAAAGCGGTTTCATTTGAAAATGACCTCGGAAAGATTTTCGAAAACATTGTATTTATTGAGCTAAAGAGGCATCATGATAATATATTCTATTACAAGGATGAACAGGAAGTTGACTTTATTTACCTGAAGAATGGGAATCCGAATATCATAAATGTATCACACGATATTGATAATGCTGAAACCCGGAACAGGGAGATAGACGGCCTGGTTAAAGCCATGAAGAAGCTGAACCTGATAGAAAGCATATTAATTACAGAATACCATGAGAGAGATGTAACCATTGAAGATTTTACAATTCATGTTATTCCCTTGTGGAAATGGCTGATTAACCGGCAATGATTCACGGGATGTTGGGGGAGTTTGAAAGTTTATCAAGTGGGAAAGTGAATTGGTTATTCGGTTCAATTATAGATTAAACCTTTGCCCATTTATCGAGTCAAAGGATATATTTACTCATAACTCATAACTCCTAACTCATCACTTTTCCCCATGAAAATAAAAAACATCCCCTTCATCATACTGATCCAGTTGTTATTTGCGTCCGGTCTGATGTCGCAGACAAGCATCACGTTAACCTTCACGGCTGAAACGGATAGTTTGCATCAGCCATTGGACAGTGTTGTTATTGAGAACCTTACGCAGGGTGGGGATACCGTGTTGATTTATCCGGACACCTTATTGCTGCTGGAGCATGGTATAGGGGTTCGTGATCTTCAGGGAAATCAGACCGGGGGTCTGATCCTTTACCCTTCGTTTCCCAATCCCTTTACAGGCCATACAACAGCGCGGTTCTTTATGCCAGAAAGAGATGTAGTGACGATTCATGTTCTTGATTTTTTGGGCAGGGAGGTGGGTATTTATCAACAAACTCTTCAGGAGGGGGAGCACACATTAACCCTTTATCCTGGCAGTGAGAGGTATTACCTGCTGGTTGTTGAAACGCCCCGTTACAGAAGAGTGCAAAAGCTCATAAACCTTGGAGGCGGAAGCACCCTCAGGATAGAATATTCAGGATCTGATCAGGGTATTTCCGGGTTCCGGTTGGGAGGTAAGTCGGTTTTCTTATGGACGCCGGGCGACCAGCTTCAGTTTACCGGATATGCCACACTTCCGGGAAGTGTTCCGGCAGTTGACACTATTGCAGATAATCCGGTTTCATCTTCATTGTATACTTTTAATTTCAGCTTACTGCCTCCTCAACCTTCGCCCATACAGGGCGACACCATTCCCTGTGAAAACGACACATCATTGATTTACAGTGTTGTTTATCATCCAGGTGTAACCTATCTATGGAGTGTTCCCACCGGGTGGATCATCACATCGGGGCAGGGGACCCATGAGATCACGGTAACTTCGGGTATAACTCCCGGCATCATTGAGGTAACTCCTTCCAACATTGCCGGAAGCGGCTCATTCCAGACATTTACCGTCAACACACAGATATGCTCGACAGGTGTTTATCCTCCCGTCTACGTACATTGCGACAGTGCAAATCCCACTGCGGTTGTTGATGTTACCAACCCCATCACCGGCCGAACCTGGATGGACCGGAACCTGGGAGCCTTTCAGGTGGCTAACAGTTACATCGATAACCAGGCATACGGTGACCTATACCAGTGGGGAAGATTTGCTGACGGTCACCAGTGCCGTAATTCGTCTGTAACCTCCTTAATAAGCACATCTGATCAACCCGGACATGTTAACTTTATTATTGCACCAAATTTTCCCAACGATTGGCGAAGTCCGCAAAACACAAATTTATGGCAGGGGGTAAACGGAATTAACAATCCTTGCCCAACGGGCTACAGGCTGCCTACAGAAGCAGAGTGGGATGCTGAACGATTGAGCTGGTATGCAAGCAAAAACAATGGTGCGTTTTCGTCACCATTGAAATTGACCATAGCCGGATTACGTTATTGTGATAGTGGTTTACTTCTTACTAACGCCATTGCCGGCCATTATTGGAGCAGCACGTTTAGTGGTACATTATCCAACTATCTGTATATTGATTATACCAGTGCCGCCACGTACAGCCTACAACGGGCAGGAGGGATGTCTGTTCGTTGTATTAAGTATTGAGTGATTAGCGAGAAAGTTTAAAAGCGAGAAAGTTTATAAGATAGAAAGCTATTAAAGCGAAGTCTTGATATAGTAGTGTATCGTTATTTAAAAGTTTAGAGGTTTAGAAGTTTAGAGGTTTAGGGTTTATCCTTTGTACCATATATCCTAAAAGAGTAATTTTGCGGGCAGAGCGGTTTTAAGTTTTACCCGATATATTCATCATTAAGGATGCAAAAGATCACCAGACACCCCATACTTGAAGTTCCTCAGCCGGAGCAGGTACAGTTCACATTTAACGGGCAGTTGATATCAGGAGACAAAGGTTTCACCATTGCTGCGGCATTGCACCAGGCCGGTTTTCCGGTTCACAGCCACAGTCTCGACAATCGTGAGCGTAGCCTTGAGTGCGGCATTGGCAAGTGCGGAGCCTGCGAGATGCTCGTTGACGGGCAGATAAAGCGTATCTGCATAACCAGAGTCGATGATGTGAATGAGGTATTGGAGATCCCCAAAACATATACACCTGAAGCGAAGCCTGTTAGGAATGATATGCCCACCCGCATATTTCTTACCCGTGTGGCCATTATAGGTGCCGGCCCTGCCGGCCTCGCCGCCCGTGAGATCCTCAACGAACACGGTGTTGATAATATCGTTATCGACAACAACGATAAGATAGGTGGTCAGTTTCTGATGCAGACACATCAGTTTTTCTTCTTCGAGAAGGAGCAGAAGTTTGGTGGGATGCGCGGTTTCGACATTGCCACCACCCTGGCCGGAGACGATCATACGGGAATATTTCTTAACGCAACGGTATGGGATATTCTTGAGGGCAGACGGATTGCGGTTAAGGACATTGTAACAGGAGAGATATATTATGTTGAGGCGGAATATATGGTTGTGGCGACGGGTGCTGTCCCCTTCATGCCTGCATTTGAGAATGATGACCTCCCCGGTGTTTACACTGCAGCGGTTGTACAGAAGATGATGAACAACGAATTCACTCTGTTGGGGAAGAATATACTTACTGTAGGTGCAGGCAATATCGGATACCTTACCTCTTATCAGTTAATGCAGGCAGGAGCCAGGGTAAAGGCTATCATTGAAGCGCAGCCTCGTGAGGGTGGCTTTCCTGTGCAGGCAAACCGTGTGAGGCGCCTTGGCATTCCGATCATGTTGTCGCATATCCTGGTTAAGGCAATACCTAATGCCGACCATACGGGCATCATTGGAGCAGTGGTTGCTGAGTGTGAAAACTTTAAGCCGGTACCAGGTACTGAGAAGATGATTGACGGTATCGATACAATTAACATCTGCACCGGACTTGTGCCTGATGACCAGTTGCTGATAAAAGGACATGAAATTTTTGGGCGCAACTGCTTCGGGGCGGGTGATTCCATAAGAATTGGAGAGGGAACCAGTGCCGTTTTGCGTGGAAAGCAGGTTGCTTTTGAGATAATCCAGGAGATGGGTGTGAATTTTAATTACGACAGCTATCTGGAGGTTTCAAAGGATTATATTGATTCGCAGCAGCATCCGGTAAGAATAATTGAAGAGCCTTATATGCCTGATGAAGTGCGAAAGGAGGCCAAACCTTTTGTGCTTATTGATTGTCTTTATGGTTTTGCATGCAACCCGTGTGCTTTTGCCTGTCCGCACGGGGCTATCACCAAGAGTTCTACCAGCACTGTACCTCAGATAGATTTCGACAAGTGCATCGGTTGCATGGATTGTGTATATCAGTGTCCCGGCCTCGCAATCTTCGGATATGCCCCGAAGAAGGACTGGTTTTATCTTCCTGTTGAATATGATGTTGAAGAGAAATCGGAAGTTTGGCTTGTAGACAATAACGGCAGGAGTTTAGGAGAAGGGGTAGTGGAGAGGGTTTTGCGCAAACCCAATAAAACACATATTGCACGTGTCCGGTCGACGGGAAAGTTGGACAGCAACTTCACTGATGCCCGAGGTTTTATTGTAAAGAGCGAATATCCTGATCCTGTGGAGATGAAAGAGGCTCCTGAGGTGGAATCGAAGAGTTATATCTGTCATTGTGATGATGTAAGGCTTGATGAGATACTTGAGGTTGTTGGTGAGCGGCAGTTCATAAGTGTTGATGAGGTTAAGCACACCACGCGCCTTGGCATGGGTGCATGCAGGGGCAAGCGTTGCATAAAACGGCTTAACCAGGTAATCAGGCCTTACGGTGTAACTATGGTTGGGGATGCAACGCCACGCGGCCCCTTATCGAATCAGCTTGCTATGGGAGAGCTCTATCCGAAAACCGTTGCTGACAATATCATCACAAACACAAAAGGTTTTAATGAGAAGAGGGTGGAGGTTAAGGCACTTGTGGCGGGAGGCGGAATTGGTGGTAGTGCACTGTTCAGATATCTTTCAGAGGCAGGATTTAACCCTGTGCTGGTTAATTACGGCAGGGGTGCATCATGGCGGAATATAGCAGGCGGCAGGCCTACCTTCAGCGTACCTGAGTTGTCGGAGATAGCCAGGCAGAACCTCGAGATCTTCAAATCTCTTCAGCAGATAAAGAATATAGATTACAGGCCTATTAAGTATGTATCATTTGCCCATGATGAAGACACTTACAATGCCCTGGCAGCTTCGATGGCATGGTCTGATTCTGTGATGGTAAAACCGGGTGATTTTCATGAAAATATATCGCCATTTATCAACCGGAAGATGAGCACCTATAAAGCAGCACTTGTAACCAACGATTGCTGGCAGGCTACACCCGGAAGAGTTACGGATCTTATAAGGCAGATTGGTAAAAGGCATGGTGGCAGGATAGAGGAGGATTGCAGGGTGATACATGTAACCCGTGCAGGAGACAGGTATGAGGTACTTGTGCGAAATCACGACCGCGCATACATCAGGTATATAACACCGTATTTCATCAATGCCCTGGGGCCGGAGAGTGATATTTTTGCCAGGCAACTTGGAATAGAGACAGGTTTATATCCGGTGAGGCATCAGGCATTTATCACCCGGCGTTTACCATGGCTCGGGATAGGTGACAATCCGTTGCCAATGCTTATCGATCGCAGGCGGTACAAAGGGTTTACAGCGGTTTACGGCCAGCAGCTTGCAGAGACCGGGCAGGTCATTGGTTGCGCTTCTCCTGCCATTGAGCCGGCAGAAACCGATAAAAACCTTAAGGTCAACAGCAGGGATTTCATCGAGATTGTATCGGAGGTGTTTGTAAACTGGCTGCCTGAGCTCTCTACGGTAGGTTTCCAGGCGGTTTGGTCCGGATATTACGTTGAACCCCGTATGATAATTGATCCGGGGCTGGGGTTGTTTGCCGGTTTGCGCGGACAGGGCTTCATGCTCGGACAGTACCTTGCCAGGATGTATGTTGATTCAATTTGTGGAAAAGAGGTTCCTGACTATTTTAAAAGGTTAAGCCTTTCAGGGGACGGAATGCCGGAAAAAGCATTCAAATAGTTTAAGGCGCCAGTGAAAATCTTACACTTATCCCGGCGTTGGTGTTGCTGATGTCGAACTGGTTACTCACATGGGGTTTGGTGATGATCTGGTCGTAGAAGAGCCTCAGATTTACATACTGGCTTATCATGTAATCGGCCGAGAAATTGATGGATGTGTTTTTCTGGCCTTGTGCCGGTTGATCCAAATCCTCTACGATGCGTCTCAGAATTGTCATGTTGTTCCTGAAAGAGATATCGAGGCGAACGGTGAGGTCACTCTGAATGGTTCTGGTACGCCCTCCCGACCTGATATTTACTTTCACATCGGCGAAGCGGTATCCGCTGCCAATGATGAACTCCTTGCTGAAGACTTCTGTAAGCTGATAGTTGGCGAAGCTGAGGGTGAGGTTCCTTGAACGTTTGAATTCGATATTTGCCATCAGGCTGTTGTTCAAAGTCATATCGAACTTCAGAAGTGGAGAAAACTGTTCAGAGATGGTAACCTGGCCTATCTCATATTTAGGCAGATAATTTTTGCCGAGTTCATCCCTGATTATCTGGAAGCCATCCTCATCTTCTGTATACCTTATATTCTGGGTATATCCGCCAATATTAAAATTTGATCTGTAGGCGTGATTTATTGTGAGGTTTCTGAAGTATTTTGCAATCAGTGGGATCTGTGTGAGTCCGTTATATGTAATAATCCAGTTGGGTATAGGGAGGGCAGTGAACGGGTTGAGGGTAACCTTTTTGGGGTCGGTTCCAGAGTAGGCAGCTATAAATGCAGCGAGGAGGACATCCTGTTGTGTAGATCCGTAGCCATCGGGGAAGTATGACCCTGACTCGGTATCGTACACATAGGAGCCATCCCAGTTCGGGTTTCCGTCTGCGAGCCTGCCGGCAATGACCTGCCTGTTTTTGAGCATATCCAGATATGTGTTGTTTGAATAGGTCGAGTCCATCTTCACGAAGGCGGTTCTGATTGAGAGGAAAGAGGAGCTGAAGTTACCCATCACTGATGGTGTATATTGCACATAATAAGGAACAGTATCCACACGTCTCAGAACGGCACTCTGGGTATTCTGAAGTGTGCGGTTGGCATTGAGTTCAACACGAAATCCGGGGAGCGGTTCTATTGTAGTTCTGAAAGAGAGGTTTTGAGAAAGGTTCTGCAGATAGGATGCTGTGATGAGGGTATCGTTACGTACAATCCAGTCTTCCCTGAAAGCCTTCTCAAGGAAGTTTTCTTCCTGCCATCCGGCAATGAAAGGTAATCCCGGGGCATCAATTTCCCATACGTTACCAAGGTATTTTGGTTTGTGCGCAAAACCGGGAAGCACAAAACCGTTGGTTTCGCTATAGTTCAAAGAGATATTCTTCACACCTGTTATGATCATTAGCAGGTGATCGAACACCTTTACCAGGTAATTGGTCTTAACAATGGTATCAGTAGGGCTTTTCCCTTCAGCTTCCAGCTCTTTTATCTCTTTGGTAAAGCGTTGGGTTTGTGCCTGACGTGATGGTAACATCGACTGATTAAGCTTTTTAAGATAGGGTATCTTGTTGTAAAGGGTGGTCATGTTTGCCGAGCCGGTAAGCATAATATTATTGGAGTTCTGGATCACCCCTCCAAGTTGCTCGGCTGCCATCGTAGGCCCGGTGTACTGGTAGTTACCTGAATAGCGTGCATTGGCCGACAACCAGTCAAGCAAGGGCAGTTTATTTATAGGAACGTTCCAGTTAACGACAACCTGCTGGGTGAAATTGTTAAGGTCGCCAAGGTTCAGGAACTGGTTAAGGATAGTATCCCGGTAAGTCTGATCACTCCTGTCGCGCTTACCGTCCGGTTCCCTGAACAACGCCATGGCATTGGCATTATATTCGAACCGTATCCCCTGGCTCAGATCATATTTGAAATCGTAGATCCTGTTCCACTCATATTTCTTCATGTATGTAGGATCGATGATGATAATGGCCCTTGACTTGTTGCGCACTTTCTGTTCCTGATATTCACGGTTCAACATTGTACGGAATGATATCAGTTTGGGTGAATAGTAGAAGTTGATATCACGGATAATGGCAAAGGATTTATATTTATTGAGGAATTTCGATTTTGAGAAAAGCCTGACCGGTTGGGGGTTATTAACGAAGTTATAGGCAAACATACCCATGTATTTCTGTTTGCGGTCGTATTCAATATCGATATTGCGCAGATAAGTTTCATTATATGCATATGATACGTTGAAGTTGGAGATATCGTAGAAGCGGGGGGCCTTTGTGCGGCCTGTACTCATCTTGGATACATTCACGAAGTTAAGGCTTTTACGCATAATGTAGTCCTGGGATAGATGTCGGATAGAGTCCCTATCCTGTTTTGACGGGTAGGTTTCGAGGTCGTCTCTGAATTTGATATCGGGATTAAGAGGATTATATTCGGGGTCGCTGAAGTTTTCGGAGTATGCGAAGTGCATGGGTATTTTTATTGAGGCTTTTTCAGGGAAGAACCGTCCCAGTTCAAGGTTGGTAGCGATATCGTAGCCATAGACTGTTTCATGCTGTCTGTCGAGGATTTTCTGGTCTATAGAGCCGAACCCGGGGGTGCTGATGTTTCCTGCAATCTGCAGGGTTCCAAGGTCAGCCAGAGTAACGTTCATGCGGCTGATGGCTGCCCAGCCGCCATGATCGTTGAAGTCGGTAAGGCGCAACTCATTTACCCATACTTCGGCCGACTTGGGAAGGCCGTCATCGGTCTTATCGTAGAAACCCATCTGTTTTGGATTTCTGACACCTATCATTATTGTCTTGATCTCACTGAGGGTGGGTGTTCCGATAACGGTTAACTTATCTGTGCGCGTTCCACCCCCATCAAGGGTAACATCCAGAAACTGCACAAAGGGAGCGATAAGTGAAACCGACGGGTCGCCACTTCGCATCAGTGCATTTCGTTCCTGTTTAAGGCGTGCCAGTGCATCAAGCTCGATATTAAAATTGTTTGAATCAGGCCAGATAAGGTTGCGTGCGTCGGTTTGTGAGGCGTTAACCCCCCATTTTGTAAACCGGACAGGTATTTCATATTCGTAGTAGTTATTGCTGAAATCGGTACCCAGGCGGATGAAGACGGTAAGTTCGCCAGGGTTGAGGTCGCCGTTTTGTGATTCGTCGATACCGGCACAGGCACTTTCTGCGTGTACATACATTTGCATTCTCTTATACCTGCGAAGATCGAATTCAGTGACTTTGTATACGGCTCTTGCGTCACCATCCTGTAGGTTGCACACCTTGAATGAGAGTGACTGCTCATTCATCTGTGCGATGGTTGTTGAGAGAACGTTCTTTTCCCTTTCGATGTTGGGGGGAAGGATATAGTTCACAGGCTGCCTGAATGCATTTTCTTCGATATTTACTGTTGACACATCGAATGTTGTACCTGCCTGATCGTCGATTGGGATATATTCACCCGATTGCAGGAGTTTGAATCCGTATTTGCGCCAATCACCACGAACGAGCTCCAGGGTAGCAAAGCGTAGGACTGTCTGTTCGTTGAAGCCACGCATAAACATACGCATGAAGCGTATGGATTTGAAATCGCGGATGTCGCCTACAACCTTTTCGTACTGCCTTATAGGTATTTTGAACTGGTACCATGTTACATCCGCAAAGGTGTTGTCGCGCAGGGGGACTTTTATGGCTTTATAGATGTCGGTAATATAGTTTTCACCGATCACCATTTTTTCAGGTTTCAGGTCGATACGGTACTGGTAATATTTTTCACCTTCGCTGAGGGTGTTGTCGTTATTTATATCCTCGCCGTCGGGGAGGGTACTTGCCAGGGTTGCATAGCTGGTGATCCCCATCTCCTGATCCTGTTCAGAGGTGTTTGAGTTACCCTCCATGCCGTTGTAATTCATATACCTTTCGAGGATGGTGGCATTGGCATTATCGTGGAGAGGCCCTCTGAAGTAGCTGTAATTATCGGCCGAAGGGTCGGCTTCGAACTGTCCGTAGGCAGCGGCATTCACGATGGATGCCACTTCGGCAAGGTAGTTGCTGAAGAAGGTGCTTTCATCGTCATTACGAAGGCCGTCGAGGCCAACATCCTGGAATTTTCTGGATTGTGCGTTGTTATCGAAAGCTTTCACTATCTGATTTCCCACGGGCACACGACCCCATGCCGTGGTGTCAACGTTGGTGGCATTGGCAGTGGTGGGAAGGCCGTTTTCCCAGGCTTTTCTACCATCCTTAAGGGCATCTTCCGATATGTCGCCAAGGTTGATATACAGATAGCCTCCATTTTTAATTGCATTCAACGGACCGTTTGCCTTATAGGTCGAATCTGGATCGATGAAGGGATCCATAAGCCAGAATTCGACATATTCAATGTTGGTGGCTTCAAAATCGGGTGTTTCGATCCTTCTCATTATACCTCCCCAACGAGTGGCAGGGTCACGCAATGTGCCGTCAGGGTTGAGCCCTGATGACCATGCTGTGGGTAATGTTTCGTAGTTGTAAGGCCCCCGCAGGTTTGGATTTAAGACCATATTCAGGACTGCAAGGGGAACTTCGACATTGTTGTCCTTTTCACGGTTAGGGAACACCTCCTGTTCACGTATCTGACGGGTGTAGTGGTTGTTCTTTTCATCTACACTCACAGGTATAGGGTTTGACTTCTCGAAGAAGATGGGGTCAACAACAAACCAGGCAAATTTAGCCCTGTTGAAACCATATCCAAGGATGTTCGAATCGTTAATATGGAAATTGCCTTCAGAGAATATGTTGGGCTGCCCCTGGGGTGTGCCGGCAAGCTTCCAGAGACCGATATTCTTGATGTCTAATCCTGATGAACTTCCTTCAAAATCATCGATATATGCTACACCATTTTTTCCAATCACACGCGGATGGCCGGGAATGAGATGGGCAAATTCACCTTCAAATGATATCGTTGAAGGTGCCTTGGTGTTGATAAACGGGAGTTTATCGATCATTTTGGTGATGAAAGGTGCGGGTGCCCGGTACTGCATATCGAGCCCCCAGATGGTGTTGGAGATAGGTTCATCACCGTAGTTCACCTTGTGGGTAATAGGTCCTTCATGCAGGTTAAGAACGGTAGCGCCGACGTTGAAGTTTCTGTTTACCATATAGTCGACATGCGCTCCCATCATCCTTTTAGTCTGGAAATTGAACAGGTCTTCACTTTCGGTGCTGATGGTTATGGGAACCCCGGAATTGAGATAACCTTCGTCAATGATCCTTACCCTACCCATCATATAGTCAACGGTGTAATGTACGTTTTCTGTGAGCAGCACACCACCGGCACTAACTTTAACAGATCCTTTTGGTATGTTAAACCCCCCTATTGCGATGTCGGCTCCTCCTGCCGACTTGTAGCGACCTTCGAGATAGAACTTGTTTTTCTGGGGCAACTGCTGTGCATCGGTTTTTGTTTTCCTGTAGAGCTCTTCAAACACGTACTTATCTGCAATTTTATCATCACCAAAGGCAGCACGCAGGTCTTTTCCGAATGGTTCGAGCAGAGGTATAAATACGCGGCCGTTGTTCGACTGGATTGTACCTGCTCCGGTAGCTGCACCGTCGAGGAAGTCGAAGATTCCGTCGTGGGTTGGCTCCATGTTCACGTTCAGGTTATCCATGTTAAGCACCCTGATAAGGGGGATGCCGTTGATGGCACCTTCGGTGAAATAGCCCATTGGCACACCGTTTTCATCCTGTGTATAAACGATGTTGAGCCTGAAGTCCTCGGGGCTGACCTGGAATGCCTGCAGGGAATAGACATTTTTCATCATCAGGTCCCATGTGGGGACATCCACGTTGATGGAGGTACTGCGTATAAGTTTTGTGATAAGGGCATTCTGGCCGGTGACACCACCGGTTGAGAATTCACCCACCTGATAAATATCTTCCTTTCCAATAACCTGATACTGGTATGAAACTGCCAGCACCTGGTCGGGGTTAAGGCGCATGTTAAGGGAGATGAATCCAAGTTTAGGGTTGAAGGTATATTCATTAGGACTCAGCTTCCTTGCATTTTCAACTTTCTCGAAGTGTATCCCCTGGGTGAGGCCTTTGCCTGTGAGATATGAGCTTACCATGTTGATATTCCTCATGGGGGACAGTGAGTCGGTTGGCCCGCCCGGCATAAGTTCTGTGAGAACGTTGTTGGAGACAAAGTTATCGGGATAGGGTGAGGTACCAGACAGGTAACCCGGTGCATACGGCGTCTGCTCTCCCAGGTCGATAAGGGCTATGATATTGCGGTTTTCAGTTGTTGCCGCTCCGATATTCGTGACCCACACCTCTATATTGGTGATGTTCACAGGGCTGTTGACAATCGGAAGGCTTGACAAGGCTTTGTTGTAGTTGTTTCGGAAATACTGCCCCAGGAGGAAGTGGCGGTTTTCTTCGTATTGGTCAGCTTTGAAATAAAACTCATTGGTCGTGGCCCCACCCGACACTGTAACACTCTGCGATTTGCTCTCCTGCTTCGAGAAAACTGTGGTAACCATGGCACGCCCAAACTGCATCTTTGTTTTTATCCCGAAAAGCCTCTGGCTTCCTGTGATAAGAGTTCCGTTGAGAGGAAGGGTTACATCACCGAATTCAATAAGCTTGAGTATTTCATCCTCCTTACCTTCGTAAGCCAGCTTTGTCTTGTTGTCGAAATCGAACTGGGCTTCGGTATTATAGTTTAGGCCAAACTGGATCTTTTCGCCGATTTTAGCCA